>CBDBVE010000005.1:0-313401 GCA_965212595.1 Flavobacteriaceae bacterium | reverse complement strand
CGGCCTGCTACGGAGGTTCCTATCGTTATGTCTTCTTCGCCGCTTAGTTTGCTGAGAAAAATGTTATAGATGGCTAAGACCACCATAAAAAGGGTAGTGCCTTCTTCTTCTGCTATTCGCTTTAGGGAAAGAGTCTCTTCCTGATTTAGCTTAAACCCAATATCAGCTCCGAGATCGCTTTTTATTTGAGGCCTGGGATAGTCGTTTGGTAAATTCAATACGAGAGGTTCTTCTTTGAACTGATCTAGCCAGAACGAACGCTGCTGTTTAATGATCTGAAGATTCCTTTCACCCTGTTGCCATTCAGCGTAATCCTTATAATGAAGATGCAATTCGGGTAGCACCTCACCCTTATATAGACTCATAAAGTCTCTTACCAGCACACCCTGCGAAACACCATCAGCAATTATATGATGCATGTCTAGCAACAATAGGTGCTCTTCTGCAGTTTGGCTGACAAGACCAGCTCTTAAAAGTGGAGGTTTACTGAGATCAAATGGCCTTATAAACTGTTGAATGATGGCCTCAGGACTTTCATTCGATCCTAAAGAAAAGTACTCTAATTGAAAAGCCAAATTGGGAGCTATTTTTTGGGTGGGAGTTTCTCCGGAAACTTTGAAGTAAGTACTCAAGCTTTCATGACGGTTGACTAACTGGCTAAATACGCCTGCCAAAAGTTCCTTATCCAGAACACCACTTAGCCTCAAGACTTGTGGAATATTATATGCAGTTGAACCTTTATTGAGTTCATATGCAAAGTACATCCGCTTTTGTGCCGATGACAGAACATAAGAATCTTTTATTTTACAAGGCTTTATAGTGGCAAATTCAGCTTCATCCCTTATTTGTTTAATATACTTGATCAGCTCTTCTTTATGACTCTTAACTTCGCTGAGAATCTCCTCCTGATCAAAATTATCAGGAACCTCTAACTTCAACTGATCTCCAACAATATCTATATTAATATTGTGCTGCTTTAGTTTATAAATTAAATTCTCCATCTTATATTTCGATTATTGTTCTTTTTTCTTTTCCTTCGGTATTCTTGTTTTTTAACCACTTTGTAAGCTCAATTTGGGTAGCTATTTGCCTGATCGTTGGTTTGGTGAAGAACTCTTGAAGTGAAAACTTCACGTCAAACTCTTTGTGCAGTCTTACAACAAAACTCATAGCCATTAGCGAGTGTCCTCCTAGAATGAAAAAATTACTGTTTACACTTATTTTTCCTTTATCAATTTTTAAGATCTCTCCCCATAAGGCCACCAACACCTTTTCGGTTTCGTTTGACGGGGGTACATATTCATCTACAGCAGCAAATTCTATTGTAGGCAATTGCGCTTTGTCTATCTTTCCGTTTGAATTAATTGGTAATGATTTCAGATGATGATAATGTACAGGGATCATGTATTTTGGGAGCCTTTTAACCAAGTGAGCTATTAGACCTTCTGTTTCTAGCGCATTTTGAGAAACGTAGTAAGCAATCAAGTATTTGTCTTCTTCATGCTCTTTGATCAAAACAGCGCTTTCAAAGATTTCATCATGGCTTATTAATTGATTTTCTATCTCTCCGAGCTCAATACGAAATCCTCTTATTTTCACCTGCTTATCCTGCCTGCCCAGGAACGCAATATTGCCATCTGGAAGCCACTTGCCTATATCTCCGGTGCGATAAACAACTTCTTTGGGGCTAAAAGGATTAGGGACAAATTTTTCTACGGTAATTGCCTTAAGGTTCTTATAACCTCTGGCCACCTGCACACCTCCAATTAGAAGTTCCCCAGGAACTCCTATGGGCTGAATATTGTTATAGCTGTCTACGATATACATCTTGGTATTGGATATTGGCTTACCAATCGGAATCTCTAGACTCTCATAAGAGCTGAGTTCGATAGCGGTAACGTCTATTGCTGCTTCGGTAGGCCCGTACAGATTGTGAAGTTTTGTATCATTCAGTACCGATTTAAATCTTTTTACAGTCGTATGTTTTAGTTCTTCCCCACTACAAATTACATGCAACAGACTAGCGCAACTTTTGGGGTTTACAATAGGCAAAAATGCTGATAACATTGAAGGCACAAAATGCATAATAGATACCTTCTCACTTGCGATTAATTCTTGCAGATATGTGCTGTCCATCTGACCTCCTGGTCTTGCTAAAATCATTTTCGAGCCTGTGACCAAGGGTAGCAAAATCTCCCATACCGAAACATCAAAGCAGAAAGTGGTTTTCTGTAGAACGATTTCATTTTCTGAAATGCCCAGGTAATCACGCATCCATAGTAATCGGTTATATACTCCTTTGTGCTCATTCATTACTCCTTTGGGCACTCCAGTTGTTCCCGAAGTGTAAATAACATAGATGAGATCCTCCCTTACTACCACAGGAAGCTTGGCAATTGAAGGTTTTTCTGAAAGTGTTTGTATATCAAGCGCTATACAAAACAGTTCAGAATTTTCATTGAATCTTTCTATAAATTTAGATTGGGTTAGCAAGAATTCTGCCCTAGTGTTTTGCAGGATGAATTCTATTCTCGAATCGGGATAATCAGGATCTATAGGGACATAGGCTCCTCCGGCTTTTAAAATGCCTACGATGCCTATTATCATTTCTAAAGAACGTTCCGTGCAGATGGGGACAAGGGTTTCTTTGCGTATCCCATTTTCGACAAGGTAGTAGGCGAGAGCGTCTGATTTTTGGTCTAACTCCCCGTAAGTGAGATGCTTGCCCTCAAATACTACGGCGGTTTCTTTGGGATATTTTTTTACAATTTTGGCAAATAATTCAAGTACTGTTTCATTCTTGGGATAAGTGGTTTGTGTATCGTTAAAAGTATTGAGTACAACAATTTCCTCAGAGGTGGCTAAGCCAATACGAGAGAGTTCAATTTCTTTATCGACCACTACTTTTGATATGATACCTTTAAAGTATCCTATGAAACGGCTAATAGTGTCTGACTTAAACAAGGAGGTAGCATACTCAAAATGAAGTGCTAGCGTATCGTCTTTTTCCAGCGCTGTGAGTGTCAGATCAAACTTTGATATCGAAGATTTCCTTTTATATGGTGTGATGGTCAAACCGGGTATGCTAAGCTTGATGTCCTCCTGATTTTGAAAAGTGAAGAATACATCAAATAGGGCATTTCTACTGGGGTCTCTTGCAATTTGAAGCTCGTCAACCAATTCTTCATATTGGAAATCCTGATTTTCAAAACAGGAAACAAGGTCAGATTTTAGACGATTTAGAAACTCTGTATATCTCAGCTGACCTTGAGGATAACTTCTAAAGGCTAGTGTATTGACAAACATGCCTACTATGTTTTCTAAATCTGCGTGCTGACGGCCAGCTACAGGAGTACCCACTACAATATCTTCTTCCCCGCTTAACTTGGCTAAAAGAATTTTGAAAATAGAGAGTACAACCATAAAAAGGGTAGCTCCCTCCTCTGTTGCAATTTGCCGCAGTTTTTTGGTTTGTACTTCGTTGATTTCGAAGCTTATCGAATTTCCCGAATCCTTTTTAATAATTGGCCTCGGATAGACTTGAGGTAACCTAATTGGGGCGGGCTTTTCTTTGAACTTATTTAGCCAAAAATGACGTTGTTCTTGCTTTTTTTTCTGATTGTCTTCCAGTAGTTGCCATTCGGAATAATCTCTATACCGAAGATTTATTTTAGGCAATTCTTCCTTGTTGTACAAGCGAATGAAGTCTTGCACCATGATATTTTGCGATACCCCATCTGTCACGATATGATGCATATCTAAAAGCAAAAGATTTTCTGATGGTGAAATGCTTATAAGGCCAACTCTGAATAAAGGCGCCTTATTTAATTTGAATGGCCTTATGAAATTTTTAATTAAGACGTCTACAGATTCTGATTTTAAATCGAAATGCTCGAGTGTAAAGGGTACTTCAGATGCTATTTTTTGAACAGGGGTATCATTGAGAACTTCGAAATATGTTCGTAGACTTTCATGACGTGAAATTAGTTGAGTAAAGGCTGCGTTAAAACGTGTTTTATTCAGTGCTCCGCTAAGCCTTGCAAAGTGATGTATGTTATAGGTTATTGACGATTTATCAAATTCATAGAGAAAGTAAAGTCTTTTTTGTGCTGATGATAGTTCGTAGTATTTTTTTTCCGCTGCCGGTTTTATACCAATATATTGTTCTTTGGTAGACACTTCTATTATTTGGGCAAGAGCGTTGACAGTTCCCTTTTCAAAGATGGCATCGAGGGGCATTGTTGTATTAAACTCCTTTTTAATTTTATTTTGAAGAGTAATTGCTTTTAGGGAATCACCTCCGAGGTCGAAGAAGTTGTCATTGCTGCTTATGTTGTTTTTATCAATAGCGAGGAGTTCTGCCCAGATACTGGCCAGTTGTGTTTCTATGCTGGATTTTGGCATATCATTTTGGCTGGTATTTTGCTGTCTTATGGGTTTTGGTAGTTTTTTAGTATCTACTTTTCCATGTGTTGTCAGGGGAATATGCTCCAGGGGTATGATGTGATTTGGCAGCATGAATTTGGGCAGGGTATTTTTCAGTGTTTTTGTAATGGTTTTGGTATCGGCTTTAGTTTTGGCAATAATGTAAGCGATGATTTCTTTGTTTCCATTAATGAGTGATAGTTGAGTCAGGGCTTGTTTTACCTGAGGTATATCTTCAAGTGCCTGGTTAATTTCTCGGAGTTCAATTCGATATCCTTTAATTTTGATTTGCTGATCGTTTCTACCTATAAATAGGAGGTTTCCATCGTTATTCCATCGGGCGAGGTCACCGCTGAGGTATATTTTTTCATTTTTCTTCCAGGGGTTATTTATGAATTTTTCCTGCGATAGTTTTTTATTGTTGAGGTATCCTATGGCGATGTTATCTCCTGCGATGTATAGGTTTCCTTCTACGCCTATGGGTACGGGTTTAAGGTTATTATCCAGGAGGTATATTTTGGTATTTGGGATTGGTTTTCCAATGGGGATCTCCACCGGGGTTTTAACGGGGTCGCATTGGTATATCATACATCCTACGGTAGCCTCGGTAGGTCCGTACTCATTGTATACTTCAATATTGTTTCCGAGTTTGTTAAAGAGTTCACTAACGATATTGTTTTGTAGGGTTTCCCCTCCGATGATAAATCGTTTTATTTTAGATTTTGTCTGGTGCTGGTTTAGGATCTTTAAGTGTGAAGGGGTTAGTTTAATGACATCAGCTTTGTTGTCTCTAAGGACGTGATCGATATCGAGGTCTTTGCTTTGCTGGTAAACGATGATTTGGTTTCCAGAGATCAATGGCGGGAATATGGCCGTTATCGTCAGGTCAAAGGCCAGGGAAGTGAACAGGGGAATTTTGAGAATTTTTTGTTGATTTGGGAAGTATTTTTCAGCGGCCCATCGGCAGTAGTTATCCATTGCTTTGTGAGCTATCATGACCCCTTTTGGTTTCCCTGTAGAACCTGAGGTATATATGATGTATGCCATGTCACTGGCTTGTATTTTTATATTGAGGTTATCCTTAGGGTAGTGTTGTGTATTTTCCTTTGAAAGGTCTATGGCGGTTTTGTTATCTGGGATGCTTCTGATGAATTCAGAGGAGCTAATAATGGTTTTAGGCTTGCTGTCCTGGATGATGAATTGGATTCTTTTTTTAGGGTACAGGGTATCGATGGGCAGGTAAGCAGCTCCTGTTTTGAGTACAGCGATCATGGCGATTATGGCCTCTGTGGATCTGGGCAGTAGTATGGCGATGATATCTCCAGGTTTGCTGTTGTATTTTTCGATCAGCATATGAGCCATGGCGTTGGCTTTTTGGTTGAGCTGTTTATAGGAGTAGGATTTTTTTTGGTATACCACTGCGGTTTGGTTAGGTGTTTTCACGACCTGCTGTTCAAAACGTTCCGTGGTGTTTTTGTTTGCTATTGCTTTTAGGGTATAGGGTGATCGGGCGAGTTTATTAAGGAGTGTTTTTTTCTCTGGCTCTTGGATATAGTTTAGTTCTGCGATTGTTTTATCGCCCTGAGCCATGCTCTGCAATAGGGCGGCCAGGTGTTTTTGTATGCGTTTTACGAGATGTAAGGGGATTAGGGTATCGTTAAAGTCGAACTTAATGGATAACTGCTGTTGGTGTTGCGATACTCCCAGGGTGAGCACATAATTGGAATAGAGAGAAGCTTTGAGCTTATCGACTTTCAGGTGTGCTTTTTGAGCGGCATCTATGGCCTGTTGAATGGGGTAATTTTCAAAGACGACCAGGGAGTCAAATAAGGGTCCGTGTATAGGGGTATATTTTTGGATATCACTCAAAGCGGTATAGGCAAATTCTTCTCGTGCTCTGGTATGCTGTTTTTGGATTTCTTTGAGCCATGTGCTGAGTTTTAGCTGAGGCGCTATAGCGATACATACGGGGAGTGTGTTGATATATAGCCCTACGCCATGTTGGCTATTTTGCATTGCCCCATCTCTTCCTGAGACTGTAGCTCCGAAGACGCTGTTATTACTGTTGTTATAGTGCGCCAGCAGATATCCCCATGCTCCTTGAATAAGGGTGTTTATAGTCAGGCGGTGTTTTTGAGTAAAAGCGATGAGTTTTTCAGTGATGATTTGCTCCACCTCGAGCAGAGCGTGTGTATTTCCAAAGACCTTATTTCTGAGTTTTGTCTGTTCTACAAAAGGCAGGAAAGTAGGGGATTGGATATTATTGAGGTACTGTTTCCAAAAGTGTTTCGATTCATTGTTGTTTTTAGTTTTAATGTGCTCGATATAGTCTCTGTAGGGAGCCTTTTTAAAGTTTGGTGGTGATTGCTGCTCTACCAGGGCCTGATAGGATTGCATAAACTGCTGCATCAGGATGGATAATGACCATCCGTCCCATAGGATGTGATGGTTTTTAAGGATGAGCCTGGTTTTATTGCCTGGCAGTTGAATCAGGGAGAAGCAAAACAGGGGTGCTTTTTTTAAGTCAAAGCCCTGTTGTGCGTGTTTTTGGGTATAGTCCTTTAGTGTCTGATCAATGTTTTGTACCGCCATGTTGGTAAGATCTACCTCTTCCAAGGGTATGGATACCGTCTGATAGACACACTGCACAGGGACATCAAAATGATGGGCAAAGAAGGCAGAGCGTAAAATGCTATGGGTATGAATCAGGTGCTGCCATGTTTGTTTGAATATTTTACGCTTCAGGCCACCGATAAAGTCACAATGCATAATTCCTACATAGGAAGCTTGCTGGTCCTGGTAGAGGCTATGGAAGAGCATGCCTTCCTGCAAGGGGCTTAAGGGATAGATATCGGTGATGGCAGCTTTGTGGGCTGGGAGCTCTTTAAAGGCGCTCAGGGCTTTGTTTGATATGGTTCCTGGCAGGCCGTAATCTGCCCGTGTTTTTTGTGGTGCTTTGTCCTGGCAGTGAGCGATAATAGCTTTTAAGGCCTTTTTGTAGTCTTGTGCCAGTTTTGCAATGGTCTCGATATCATGTCGGTGACCATCGTAACTCCAACTGGTATGGAGTTCGCCATTTATGACCATGCTGTTAATTGCTATTGCGGCGAGGTTAGCATTGTAGGGGGCGATGTCTTTACCTCTGTCTTCACTTGCATAGCGCAGGGCGTTTTGCTCCTGCAGGGTATTGTCAAAGCTTCCCAGGTAGTTAAAGACGATTTGTGCGTAAGGTTTGCTTAACTCCTTGCGTACTTTATCCTTGTCACTTAAATAGCGCAGTGCACCAAAACCAACACCCTTATCGGGGATATCCCTGAGCATGTCTTTGGTTTGCATCAGCAGCTGATCGATCTGATCGTAATAACAGAGTTCAATAGGATAGCTGGAGGTAAACCATCCAACGGTACGGCTGATATCGGTTTCTTGGAAGAGTTCTTCCCTTCCATGGCCTTCCAGGGCGATAACTACTTTGGGTCTTCCGCTCCCTTGGGTGAGTGCCAGCGCCAGAGCGCTTAAGAGGATATCGTTGATCTCGGTGTTATAGGCCTGATTGACCTGTTGCAGCAGGGCCTTTGTATCGGTTTTTCCCATCACTTGCTTGTAGGCCATGGTATCAGCATGGGTTAGGGTGAGGGTACTGCTATAGTCTTGGGGGAAGGGTTTGTATGCTTTTAATACTTCTCTCCAATAGGGAAGTTGCGATGATTCAATGGTTTGGGCATATTGTATTAGTTTGTTTGTCCATTGCCTGAAAGAGGTTTGTTTTTGAGCCAGGGCAGGTATTTCTCCCTGTTGGATTTGTTTAAGGATTCTTTGGAGGTCTTCGATGATGATTCTCCATGATACCCCATCAACGCCGAGGTGATGTACAACCATAAAGAGTCGGTTTTCCGTTTTTCCTGTACGGATCAGAACAAATTGTGCGATCTGTCCTTTTTGCAGATCGAGGCTTTCCTGATAGTGCTGGCATATTTGTGCTATGGTATTGTTTTTGGATGCTCTTTTCGTGATGAGCTTCGGCATTTGGCCTGCATAGGATTGTGTAATGGTATGTTCCTCGAAGCGGTATTGCATTCTCAGGGCATCGTGGTGTTGGGTGAGTACCTCAATGGCCTTTGCCAGGGTTGTTGCTGTGATCTGCTTTGGGATGTTAAGCAGCACGGATTGGTTGTAATGGTTTTGGTTTTGGTGTTTTGTTTGGAAGAATTCTTGTTGAATGGGTCCCATGGGTAGGCTCCCTTTTAAGGAACCTTCTTCGCGGATAAGTTTTAAGTTGTCTGTTAAATTCTCTGCCAGTAGTGCAATGGTTTGATGGGTAAAGAGGTCTCTGACCTTAAAGTGAATATCTTCGAGGCTGGCGCTACTCATCAGCTGAATGGCCTTGATAGAATCGCCTCCGAGTTCAAAGAAATTGCTGTTAATACCAATGGGTGCTACCCCGAGGACCTTCTCCCATATGGTTACGAGTTTTTGTTGGGTATCTGTTTGGGGCTGGTGGTATGTTTTCTGTATTTCTTCAACTTCAGGCAAGGCCTTATGATCTACCTTTCCATTGGGTGTAAGGGGTATTTTATCCAGGAAGCTATAGCGGCGAGGGACCATATACTCGGGTAGTTTTAGCCTTAGGGCATGGATGAGTTTTTTGGCATTTAGGTTTTTGGTATCGGCCATGATATAGCCCAGGAGTTGTTTTGTACTTCCCTGTTTACTGGCCAGGACAACGGCCTGTTTTACCTCAGGGAGGAGTTCGAGGGATCGTTCAATTTCGGTGAGTTCTACGCGATACCCCCTTATTTTCACCTGTCGGTCATTCCGTCCTATAAAAGCGATGTTACCATCGGGGAGCCACTGGGCCATGTCTCCGGTGCGGTATCCTCTTAGTGTTTTGTTGTCCAGGGTGTATTTGATAAATGATTTCTGTGCGGGCTCCTTCGGGTTTAGATAGCCCTGGCTGACCTGCTTTCCACCCAGGATTACTTCTCCTGTGACGCCTATAGGCGCTAGATTTCCCCATGTGTCAAGGATCTGTATTTGGTTGTTTCCAAAGGGTTTTCCAATGAGGTTTTTTAAGGGGTGTACTTGCTGTTTTGGCCGGTATGTTTTTTTGGTAGTAAAGATGGTGGTTTCCGTGGGGCCGTAGAAGACGTGTATTTTGGCTTTAGGAAAGGCCTTTTGCATGAGGTTTAAGGTCTGTGGGGGTACGGTATCTCCCCCGATGTAAAGTTCTTTTATTGCGGTGTATAGGTGGCTTTGATTTTGCTGAAGTATCCGCTCGACAATGGAGGCCATAAAGGCAGGTACGCCATGAAAGGCATCGGCCTGTTTAAGGAGCTCCGTTAAGATATCGATATCTCTGATATCGGCATCTGCCAGGAGTATAGCAGATCCTCCGGACAATAGGGGGTTACATAGTTCGAAGAGGAATATATCAAAGGCATTGGATGCCAGTATGGGCTGTGTTGCTTTGGGGATAAAAAGCGTTTCGATGGCTGTTAGGAAGCTACCGAGGTTTCCGTGGTTTACCAGGACCCCTTTTGGGTTTGCTGTAGTTCCGGAGGTATAAATGATATAACAGGGGTCTTCACTGTTGAGTGATATTGGTGCTGTCAATGAAATTTCATGGGCATGGCTAGATAAGATAACATCGGCCAGGATTGGTTTCGCTTTGAAGTTGTGGAATCCGGGATCGGGGACTCTTGAGCTGGTTATGATCCACTTTGCTTTTGTATCCTTTAGGATAAACTCCAATCGTTTTTTTGGTAGGTTTACATCTACGGGGACGTATACCGCCCCAGCTTTTAAGACGGCCAACAGGGCAATGATCATCTCGAGCGATCTGTCGATGTAAACCACGATGTAGTCTCCTTTATTACTGCGCTTGACATTTTGGAGGTATCCAGCCATCAGGTCAGATTTCCATGCCAGGTCGTCATAGCTCAAGAATCCTTCATTGGATCTCAGGGCAATGGCCTGAGGTGTTTTATGGACCTGTTGGGCGAATCGCTGTAGTATAGTTTTGTGCTGCTGTTCAGCTAAGGGCGGGTTAAAGCTTAGGATCTGCTGGCGTTGGCTTTGGGATAGCAATGTTATTTTGCCCAGGGATATTTCGGGGTTTTCCACCAGAGCGGAGACGATATTTTTAAAGTATTTGGCAAAGGCCTCTACGGTTTGTTTTTTAAACAGGCTGGTTGCATAGGTAAAGCTCAGTGCCATATTGTTTTCTGCTTCGATGGCCATTAGTTCGAGGTCAAATTTGGCAGTGGTTGTGTTTTGTTGGTATGGGACCATTTTTAGTCCTGGTATTTCCAGTGCTTTTTCCTGTGCATTTTGGAGTGTAAAGAGCACATCGAAGAGTGCATTTCTGCTGGTATCTCTTTGTAGTTTCAGGGCATCGATCAGGGATTCGTATTGGAACTGCTGATGGTCAAAGCAAGCCAGGGTATTGTTTTTTAGGGTGTTTAAGAATTGAAGGAAGCTCAACGCTCCTTTAGGCTGATTTCTAAGGGCGATTGTATTGACAAACATCCCGACGATATTTTCCAGGTCTTGATGGTTTCTTCCTGCAAGGGGTGTGCCTACGATGATATCTTGTTGGCCACTTAGTTTGCTTAGCAAGATATTGTAGCAGGCTAGCAGTACCATAAATAGGGTAGTTCCCTGCTGCTGTGCGATTTGTTTGAGTGCCAGGGTTTGTTTTTGGTCCAGGTGGAAGTTTACGGCTGCTCCGTTTTCGTTTTTAATGGCTGGTCTAGGAAAATCTACGGGCAGGTTTAAAGGGGTAAAGTTTTGTTGAAACTGGTTGATCCAGAATGCGCGTTGTTTGTTGCGAAGTTGCTGTTGTTTTTCTGATTGCTGCCATAGGGCATAGTCTTTATACTGGAGTTTTGGCAGTGGCAGTTTTTCCTGGTTGTAAAGTTTTATAAAGTCCCCAATGAGGATATTGCAAGATACCCCGTCGGTGATGATATGGTGCATATCCAAGAGCAGGAGGTTTTGTTGTGGAGCCATATGGATAATACCGACTCTAAATGCTGGGGCTTTGTCAAGGTCGAAGGGTCTTATAAAGTTTTGGATAAGCCTGTCTGCTTCCTTGGGATTGCTTTTGTAGTATTCGAGTTTAAAGGGGAGTTGTTGTGCTATTTTTTGGATGGGTTTCCCCTGGAGTACTTCAAAGCTGGTCCTAAGGCTTTGGTGCCTTTGGATGAGAGCTGTAAAGGCTTTTTCCAGTCTTGTTTTATCGAGTGCTCCGATGAGTTTTACAGCATAGGGGATGTTATAAGCAATGGCATGTGTATTGAACTGGTATAGGAAGAATAATCTTTGCTGTGCCGGTGATAGGGGGTAGTATTTTTTTGGTGGAGCCGGGCTAATTCCGGTATGCTGTTGTTTTGCTGTGGATTTTTCCAGGAACCCAGCTAATTCTTTTAGGGTTTCATGGGCAAAGATTTCTTCCAGGGGTATTTTTATATCAAAAGCTTTAGCGATTCTATTGGTTAGCTTAATAGCAGTTAGGGAATCTCCCCCGAGGCTAAAGAAGCTATCGGCGATGTTGATGCGTTGTTGTGGTATTTTGAGCAGATCAGCCCATATGTTCAGGAGTTCTTTTTGGTGTTGACTAAGGGCTGAACGGGCTACATTTTCGGTTCCTTTCTCTGGCTCTGGCAATTTGTTTTGATCTACTTTTCCATGCGGGGTTAGGGGAATTTCTTCGAGGGATACAAAGTGAGCAGGGATCATATGCTCGGGAATGTTTTGCTGGAGGTATTTTTTGATTTCTTTGCCATCGATTTTGTCATTGGCTACGATATATCCTACCAGTTGATTGTCTTTAAGGCAGACTTCTACTTGTTTTATGGCGGTAATTTTTTTAATGGCATTTTTGATCTCCTGGAGTTCTATTCGATAGCCACGGAGTTTTACCTGCTGGTCTTTTCTACCTATAAATAGGAGGTTTCCATCGGGGTTCCATTTTACGATATCCCCGGTATTGTACATGGTTTGATTTTTTTTCCAGGGGTTTTCCAAGAATTTCTCCCGGGTAAGTTTTTTGCGATTAAGGTATCCATTGGCCAGTCCGGTGCCGCTGACAAAAAGGGTGCCGGGCACTCCTATGGGCAGGGGTTTTAGGTTATGGTCCAGGACGTAAACCGATAGGTTAGCGATGGGTTTTCCTATGGGAATGTTTTTGATTTTGTTGTGGGAAGGTTTAACCTGGTAGGTAGTTACACAGACGCCACACTCTGTGGGTCCGTAGGCGTTGAAAAAGGCAATACCTTCCTTTGCTATTTGGTGTGCTATTTCGGTTTTTACGGCTTCTCCTGCGGAGATGAGGCACCGTAAGGGTTTGAGTTCCTGTATTTGGAGTAGTTCGAGATAGCTAGGGGGTAGCGTAAGGACCGATGCGTTGTGATGTTTTAAAAAGCGTGTGAAGCGGTTTTTGTCTTTGATGACCTCTTGTTGTGGTATGGCCAGGGTAGCTCCGCTATAGAGTGCCATCATCAGTTCAGAGACTGAGGCATCAAATCCCAGGGAGGCAAACCATACGATGGTATCCTTGTTGTTTACCTGAAATGTTTTGATTTGATCCAGCGACATATTTACATTGCTGGTATGAGCAATGGGCACGCCTTTTGGTTGTCCTGTAGAGCCAGAGGTATAGATGACATAGGCCGAGGAGGAGGGATTGATTTCAATGTTAAGGTTATTGCCTGGGTATGTTTTGGTATGGATAGCCTCCAGGACAATAGTTTTGTTATGGGGGATCTTACTGCTGAACTGTTTGTTGGTGATCACGGCCTTTAGCTTGCTGTCCTTGATCATGAATTGGATTCGTTTTTCGGGGTATGTGGTATCGAAGGGCAGGTAAGCAGCTCCTGTTTTGAGTATGGCCAGTATGGCTATTACGCTCTGGGGCGATTTTGGCATTAGAATTCCGAAGATGTCTCCGGGTTTGCTATTGTATTTTTCGATCAGCAGCTGAGCCATGACATTGGCCTTTTGGTTGAGTTGCTGGTAGGATATTTTTTCTTGCTGGTAAGTTATAGCAATAGCCTGAGGAGTTTTCCTGACCTGCTCTTGAAAGAGGTCAACGATAGTTTTGTCTTCGGGGTATGGTATTTTTGTTTTGTTGAAGGCATCAATCAGGGTGTTGTGTTGCTCAGGAGTGATGTAGTTGAGTTCTGCCAGGGTTTTGTCTTTTTCCAGCATGCTGTTTAAAAGGGTGACCAGGTGTTTTTGAATTTGGGTTACGTACAGTTCGGGTATCAGGCTGTCATTGTAGTCGAATTTTATGGATATTTCTTTTGCTGTTTGTACCACGCCTAAGGTGAGGGCATAGTTGGTATACTCATCGCCCTGGATGTTGTCCATGGTCAGTGAAGAAGCGTTGAGCAGTTGCTGATCGATGGGGTAGTTTTCAAAGACCAGCAGGGTATCGAAGAGGGCTCCTTGAATGCTGGAGTACTTTTGCAGCATACTCAAGGACTCATAGCTAAATTCTTCCCTTCCTTTGGTATGGCCTTTTTGGATCTGATTGAGGTAGTTACTAAGCTTTAGGTGACCCTCGACTGCGGTACATACGGGCAGGGTATTGATGTATAGTCCTACTTCTTCTTCGATATTGCCGAGGCTCCAATCTCTTCCTGAGACGGTAGCTCCGAAGGCCACGACCTTTTCACCGTTGTATTGTGATAGCAGGTATGCCCAAGCCCCTTGAATGATGGTATTGGTGGTCAGGCGGTGATTTTGAGCAAAAGTGTTGATTTTCTCGACCAGGGCGCTCTCTAGGGATACCATTTGGAAGGTGTTCCCGAAGACCTTGTTTCGCAAAGCGTTATCCTGGACAAAGGGCAGGAAGGTAGCTGTGGTTAATTTCTTTAGGTAATGGCTCCAGAAGTTCTGGGATTTTTCTTTGTCTTTTGTTTTGATATGGCTGATGAATTTTCCGTAATCACTATGGTGGAATAGTGGGAGTTTTTCATTGGCCAGGATGCTTTGATAGGATTGGATGAATTGGTTCATCAGGATAGACATCGACCAGCCATCCCAAACGATATGATGGCTTTTAAGGATGAGCCTGGTTTTGTTTCCTGGCAATTGAATCAGGGAAAAGTTAAAGAGCGGAGCCTGTGTTAGGTCGAGGTCTGTTTTTGCTAATTTTTCGGATAGTTCTTCCAGTGCGGTTTCTGCCTCTGGCGCATTGAAATGGCTAAAATCCCATAGTTTTAGGGGTAGTTCAACGGAGCTGTAGACGCACTGCACAGGGATATCGAAATGGCCCTGGAAGATGGCGCTACGCAAAATGTTATGGTGTGCAATCAGGTGCTGCCAGCTTTTTTGAAAAGCCTTTATTTCGAGGCCACCGACAAAATCACAACTAAACTGATTTACATACGACAGGGCCCCCTCTTGGTAGAGGCTATGGAAGAGCATGCCTTCCTGCAAGGGGCTTAAGGGGTAGATATCGGTGATGGCAGCTTTGTGGGCTGGGAGCTCTTTAAAGGCGCTCAGGGCTTTGTTTGATATGGTTCCTGGCAGGCCATAATCTGCCCGTGTTTTTTGTGGTGCTTTGTTCTGGCAGTGAGCGATAATCTGTGTCAGTGCCTGGTTATAATGCTGTGCCAGCGTCTCGATGGTACTGGCCTTGTAGCGATGGCTATCGTAACTCCACATGGTACGCAACTCTCCCTGTATCACCATACTGTTAATAGCAATTCCTGACAGGTTTTGATTGCGGGGTGAGATATTGTTTTTACGCGAATCTCCGGCATAACCAAACAATTTGCTGTTGTCCAGGCTATTGTCAAAACTTCCCATATAATTAAACAGTATGGAATAATAATCGGTCTGCAGCCGTTTTTTCACTTCAAGATCATCACTTAGATAACGCAGTGCACCAAAACCAACACCCTTATCGGGGATATCCCTGAGCATGTCTTTGGTTTGCATCAGCAGCTGATCGATCTGATCGTAATAACAGAGTTCAATAGGATAGCTGGAGGTAAACCATCCAACGGTACGGCTGATATCGGTTTCTTGGAAGAGTTCTTCCCTTCCATGGCCTTCCAGGGCGATAACTACTTTGGGTCTTCCGCTCCCTTGGGTGAGTGCCAGCGCCAGAGCGCTTAAGAGGATATCGTTGATCTCGGTGTTATAGGCCTGATTGACCTGTTGCAGCAGGGCCTTTGTATCGGTTTTTCCCATCACTTGCTTGTAGGCCATGGTATCAGCATGGGTTAGGGTGAGGGTACTGCTATAGTCTTGGGGGAAGGGTTTGTATGCTTTTAATACTTCTCTCCAATAGGGAAGTTGCGATGATTCAATGGTTTGGGCATATTGTATTAGTTTGTTTGTCCATTGCCTGAAAGAGGTTTGTTTTTGAGCCAGGGCAGGTATTTCTCCCTGTTGGATTTGTTTAAGGATTCTTTGGAGGTCTTCGATGATGATTCTCCATGATACCCCATCAACGCCGAGGTGATGTACAACCATAAAGAGTCGGTTTTCCGTTTTTCCTGTACGGATCAGAACAAATTGTGCGATCTGTCCTTTTTGCAGATCAAGGCTTTCCTGATAGTGCTGGCATATTTGTGCTATGGTATTGTTTTTGGATGCTCTTTTCGTGATGAGCTTCGGCATTTGGCCTGCATAGGATTGTGTAATGGTATGTTCCTCGAAGCGGTATTGCAGTCTCAGGGCATCGTGGTGTTGGGTGAGTACCTCAATGGCCTTTGCCAGGGTTGTTGCTGTGATCTGCTTTGGGATGTTAAGCAGCACGGATTGGTTGTAATGGTTTTGGTTTTGGTGTTTTGTTTGGAAGAATTCTTGTTGAATGGGTCCCATGGGTAGGCTCCCTTTTAAGGAACCTTCTTCGCGGATAAGTTTTAAGTTGTCTGTTAAATTCTCTGCCAGTAGTGCAATGGTTTGATGGGTAAAGAGGTCTCTGACCTTAAAGTGAATATCTTCGAGGCTGGCGCTACTCATCAGCTGAATGGCCTTGATAGAATCGCCTCCGAGTTCAAAGAAATTGCTGTTAATACCAATGGGTGCTACCCCGAGGACCTTCTCCCATATGGTTACGAGTTTTTGTTGGGTATCTGTTTGGGGCTTTACGTAAGTCGTTTTGACTAATGTCGAAAAATCGGGAACAGGGAGTTTCTTCTTATTTATTTTTCCACTTTGGGTTAAGGGAAAAGTCTTAAGCTCCATATAGATTTTAGGAACCATATATTCCGGCAAGTATTTGCTTGCTGCACTTTTAAGCACATCTTTTTCAAAAACCCCGGATGACTTTATATAAGCGATTAACTGCCTCCCTTGACCTGGATCTTCTCTAGTAACGACAGCAGCCTGCTTCACCGAGGGCAAACGTTCCAAAACTGCTTCAATCTCACCCAGTTCAATGCGGTACCCCCTTACTTTTACCTGATCGTCCTTTCTGCCTAAATAGGCAATAGTTCCATCTGGTAACCACTTAGCCAAATCTCCGGTCTTAAAAACGCGTTTCCCCGCTCTAAAAGGATCTGGAATAAACTTTTTCTCAGTAAGACTAGATAAATTCTTATATCCTCTTGCAACCTGGATTCCACCGATAAGTAACTCTCCAGGTATTCCTACTGCCTGAAGATTGTTGAAAGAATCAACAATGTAGATATGCGTATTTGCAATTGGTTTTCCAATAGGAATGGTGGCGGCATCATAATCAAACAGGTCCATAGCAGTAACCTCAATGGATGCTTCAGTAGGGCCATATAAATTGTAAAGCCTGACTGCTCCTAAAATTGCTTTGAATTCCTTTACGATATTTGATTTTAATTCTTCTCCGCTGCAGATTACATGTGAAAGACTATGGCAGTTTTTTGGGTCTAGGTTTGCAAGGAATGCTGATAACAAAGAAGGAACAAAATGCATAATTGTGATCTGCTGTTCGCTAATCAATCTTTGCAAAGCAATACTATCCTTATGATCCTCAGGGCCGGCTAATATTAATTTGGCACCTATAGTAAGTGGCAGGAAGATTTCCCAAAAAGATACATCAAAACAAAAGGTCGTCTTTTGCAAGACAACATCTTTTTTTGATACCTGCATATATGCGTGCATCCAAACTAGACGGTTATAAACCCCTTTGTGTTCATTCATTACTCCTTTGGGGCTTCCTGTTGTTCCGGAGGTATAAATAACATAGACAAGATCTTGATCTTTTATTTGAGGTAAACCACCTTTGGGTTCTCGCCGGGATATATCATTCGAGTTGAGCGCAATACACTTGGCAGAACCTAAAGACCCCAACCTTTCCATATATTCAGAACTTGTTAAAAGCAACTCTGCCTTGGTGTCCTTCAGGATATACCTAATCCGGTTCGAGGGATAGGTAGGATCAATTGGAACATATGCTGCTCCTGCCTTTAGAACTCCTAATATTCCAATAATCATTTCGCTGGAACGATCTAAACAAATAGGGATAAGGCTTTCTCGCTTCGTCCCCAATTCAATCAGATAGTTTGCAAGGGCATCAGATCTTTTATCCAGTTCGAGATAAGAGAGACTTTTGCCTGCATAATGCAGGGCTAACTTATGAGGATTCTCCTCTACGCTATCTCTAAAGAGTCCAATTACTGTTTTGTTATCCTCAAATTCAATAGGGGATGGGTTGAATTTAGTAAGGAGCTGATTTTTCTCTTTAGAAGTCAGGTATTGAATATTGCGACTCCTTTCAAGAGGTTTGTCAATAATCTGCTGCAAGATATTTTTAAGATGCATTGAGAAATTCCTAATAAATTCGGAACTGAAAGATGCGGTGTAATAATTGAAGGTGATTTCAAGTTTGTCTCGGAAAAAAGCTTGAACCAGGATAGGAGTTTCAATGTATTCAAATGAGGATTTAAGTTCTAACTCAAATTCTGGGTTACAATTTATTGCTTTAAGATCCAAGGGATAATTTTCAACGGCCAATACCGAATCAAAAAGATCGGACCCAGATGGCAAGTTCAGAGATTTTTTAATTTCATAATAAGATGAACCAGAATACTCATTCCTTGTCCTGATCTCTTCATCTACCCTTTTTACGGTATCTAATAGGGTTTCATCATCTGTAATATGCATTCTGAACGGTAAGGTGTTGAAGAAATTTCCCATGGTCTCTTCTAAGCCTTCTATATACCCATTTCGATTTGAGATCGGGGTTGCGTAAACGACATCATCCGTATTTAAATACTTATGCATAAGAATACCATAAGCGGTATAAAGGATCGCAGCTTTAGTAACTTCGTTTTCTACGGAAAAATTACTAAGCCCGGCCATTGGAAAGGTTATAGCTTCCTGATTGAATTGCTTAGAATTTTGATCAGACTCTGCTTTGGGCAATGATTTTATCTCATAGTCATTGAGGTATTGCAACCAATAGTCTTCGGCTTTTTTTTCATGCTCAGCCTTAAGAATTGCCTTTACTACCTCTTTATAAGCTGGCTTAAAACCAGAGTTGCCTTGGCTGTATAAAGTACCTTCAGAGTGGGAATAGACCGTAAAGAGTTCCTTTAAGAATATTGCTGTGCTCCAGCCATCATAAAGTATATTGTGATGTGTAAGAACAAGAATGTAGCGGTCAGGGGCAACCTTAAGAACTGCTGTTCGAAAAGGTACTCCGACTTTCAAGTCAATGCTTTTCTCCCTGTCTAAATTGATATAATTTTCAGCTTCCCGTTTCTTGCGAGTAAAATCGAGATAACGATACTCCAAATCGATCTCTTTTAAAACAATTTGCAAAGGTTTGCTGGTCTTTTCCCAGTCAAAAACAGACCGCATGGCGTCATTTGCCCTTTGCACTTCTTTTAGAGCATCATGAAAAACCTCAGGATTGAAGCGGCCTCTGATCTCCAGAACTATCTGAGTATTATATAGGTTTTGACCTTCTGCATTAAGAGAATTGAATAAAATTCCTTTTTGAGTCAAATTCAACTCAACAATGTCCTTAACGTTAGACTTTTGAATATTCATTTTAAAGGCTTCGAAAGTTGTTTAATACAATATTTGAAAGTGCGAGGCACTGTAGACGTACTGCTGGGGCGATTGATACTTTATTACTGGGCTTAGATGTGAAGCAATTTATCTACCTGAAGACTCAATGCTTGCTACTAAACGGTTCTATGGCATTAAGGAATTACCGATTGTATTTTTGTGTTTTCCCCAACAAGTTCTCCCGTTAAGAAGTTATGTAGTGATACCAAGTGCTCTTCCCGGTCAAATTCACTATGGAAATTTTCTATTAGGTGTTTTTCGGAAATTAACCTACCGCGAGAATACCTTTTTAGGACAGGATGTATAAAATCGCTTTCCTCGGCACTTTCTGAGTCAAACCTATTGATCCTTTCAACATTTTCGGCAAATGGATTGAATGCTCTTGTTCCGTACTCTAAGGTGATAACAAAATAATTCTCCTGATCTTTACATAGTTTCTCATTGATATAGTCGCATGGAAGGGCATCTATATAGCTGGCCTGATTAGTCTCCTCATGGATTATGAGTACATCTCCCAAAAAACCAAATTGTTGCCATAAGGCGGAAGTTCTGTTGATTTTTTGAATAATCAGATGGGTAATTTCATCGATGTCTATCTTATCAAGAACCTCGGCCCTTATTGCCTTGCCTTGATTTTTTTGCAACAAAATGTTGACTAAAGCTTTGCAATTGTACCGAAATCCGTGAATAAATCCGGAAGTCGATTTTTTAAAGTCACGTGAATGCGACAATATTCCGGCAAAATAAAGGTCTCTTATATTAGAGGATTCCCATTCACAGGTTAGATTGGGAAACTTATCATTGTATGAAAGCTCTGGCTTAATGGCTTCGCTAAAAAGTGAGCTGTCCATTTTAAAACCACATGCGATGATTATATGATCGTATTCAAACTCCTCAATTTCGCCACCCCGCACCTTGGTGTAGTCAACGATCACATTGTATTTACCATTTTCATTCCTGCTTATTTTATGTATTTCGGCATTCAGTACCGCATTTTGTGATTTTAGCAGGTAGGTATCTAAATGATTGTTGTTTATTGCCCTTAGATTTCCTACATAATGTGTTTTCCAGGCGAAGGTAATATTGTTAGGACTCAGTAAGTGGATGCGACTTGCTGTGGATACCAAATTATCTGCAATTTCAAATCCGGAATTTCCCTTTCCTATAATCAGTACTTTTTTATCCTCATAATCTTCAGGATTCATGGAGCAATCTGAGTAAAATTCACCATGCTCTATTCCATCTATATCAGGAACTATTTGCTTAGGAACCCCAGTAGCTATTATGAGATACTTGCAGGTATAACTGATATTTTTAGTTGTTAAGCAAAACAAATCCTCGGTGTTCTTAGTGATTTCCTCTACCTCAGTGTCATAATGAATATTAAGTTTATAGTGATCGGAAAAATCCTGAAGGTAGCGAACCAGATCATCTGATTTGGGGAAATACTCTTTAGAATAATTCTTCACTAACAATTCTGGGCTGTCGCTTAATAGGGAATTCCAATCCCATCTCAAATTGAGTTCCGGATCTGTGTAACCTGTGTACACTTTGTTGATGGATATTAACTTTCTATGCCTGGGGTACTTTTTAAAGAAACTTCCTGAACCACTTCCTTTTTCAAGGATACAGTAATCTAAACCAGACTTTTGAAGGAAATAGCCTAATTGCAATCCAGATGGGCCAGCCCCGATAACGATGTATTCAAAATTCATTTTTTCCATAATCGTATATTTTCAATTTTAATAGTGATTTATTTGAAGAATTTAGAAATCCAGAGAATTGGTGAAACACGATATAATCTGTTTTAATTCCCTTTGAATTACAGCTATTGTTATTTCTGTTATTTGGGTAAGTCACCCAAAGAAGTATTTTAACTCTTTGATTTTCAAATTGATATATGAAGGAATGTAGAAAAGTCTCTTAACTTTTAGAAAGCAATAAAAAACCCTTCACAAAACTTAGTTCGAAGCTTAACGATCAGTCAAATAAGTAATCTAACTCTTCTTGTGTGATGTTAACGGTATCAAAATCAGAAGGTGTGAGCAAGTATTCGTCTTCTTTTTGGAGAAATTCTATCAAGCCAGAAAGATGAATAAGAAAAGAGTGTTTAAAATTTTCTATGGTTTTGGCCATATGTGCTCTACTGTTATATAAAAATTCGAGCTGAAGCTTTCCTGAAATGATCATCGCGTTTATTTCCAATTTTGTAGAAATGACATTTTTCGGATCTGACTCCCTTCCGCTTGAAGAGCTGCTAATCGCAAACAAGTCATTGTTTAATTCTTCCCCAAACTGCCCTAAGTAATTGAAGGTGACCTCTGAAACTTCTTTAGGTCTGGCCACAATGGTTTCACTTGCCTGTTGTGCGAGGTAACCTATACCATGGTAGGGGATATTTTTAATTTTTTCCTTTATTGCCCTTATGTCGTCTTTTATATTGTCTTTGCGCCTAAAGATAATTGGGTGTAAAATGGTAAACCATCCTATAGTTCTTGAAGTGTCTAAATGATCCAGGTGCCTTCCATGGTTTTCCGCTATAATTTTTACCATATTACTACCAGACCAAAGTTGTAAACTTTTAACTAAAGCTGTATACAATAAGGTGAGAATGTCTACTTTGTGCACTTGTGACTCTTTAAGTAGCCAGCTTGTATTGGCCTGGTCTAATTGCCCTTCCTCTTTAGCTAAATTTTTTACCAACCATTCATCCGTTTTAAAGTCTAAGGGAATCTTAAATTCTACGGCCTCAATAGATTTCCAATAACTATACTGCTCATCAATCTTTTCAGCCTTTATGAACTCGCTAAAAGCCTTCTGAAACTCCAATAAGGATGCTGTCTTTTTGGGTAAATTAAATGTGCTCTTTTCTTCAATAGCACGATATAGAGCGAAGAGATCCTCCATGAGTATCCTCCATGAAATACCGTCCATGATCAGGTGGTGAGCTGTTATGAATAACATTTTTTGCTGTCTGCTCTTGTCCCGTATAAACGCGGCCTTAATAAGAAGACTTTTTTCAATATGGAAACTAGATTTTAATCTTATCAGAAGTTGTTTTAACTCTGCATTGGATCCTACTGAAAAGCTTGGGATTGCGAAACTCTGGTCTAAATGGTTTTTATTAAAAAAGAGCTTTTGTGAATTGAAATCAAAATTCAACCGCAATCCATCGTGATGAGCGATCAGATGGTTAAAAGCCTTTTCTAAGGTATCTTTTCGAACTGGTGCTTTTAGATCGAGCAAGATGGATTGATTATAGAATGCGGGGTTTTCGAAGTCTTTTTTCACAAACCAGGATTCGATTGGTGATAAATCCTTGTCTCCTGATAATGCTCCCTGGAAATAATTATCAATCTGAAGAAAACGGTCTTTTTTCTTCGCAATGAAATAAGAAAGCTGTTCAATAGTATTGTAAATAAGAACTTCTTTTGCTTCTACTTTAATTTTGTTTTGGTACAACTTTGAGGCTATTTGTGTTGCTTTTATAGAATCTCCACCAAGTTCATAAAAATTGGTGCTATTGTCTTTCTCTGTTAGCCCCAATACACTTTGATAAGCAGTGCGAACTAATTTTTTGAGATCGGATTTCTCTTCAACGGCTGCTAATTCTTTACCTTGATCTAAATCGAGGAGTCTTCTTTTGTCTACTTTGCCATTTTTGTTTAGTGGTATTTTCTCTATTTTTATGAACTTCGAGGGAATCATATGATGAGGTAACTTTTCAGACAAAAACGATTTTATGGCAATCAAATCTATTTTATGTGTCTTAGAAGCCTTTGAAATATAAAAGCACAACAGCTCTGGTTCGCCATTCTGCCCATTTTCATTTGTAATCAATACAACGTCCTCGACACCAGTATAACTTCTTAACGCGAGCCGCACCTCTTCCTTTTCTATTCTACGACCACTTATTTTAATTTGATCATCTGTACGCCCCACATATTCAATAAGGCCAGTCGGTAATTTTTTTGCCATATCTCCAGACTTGTACATAAGCTCCTCCTTGGTAAAAGGATTAGTTAAGAACTTCTCCTGAGTCAGGGAATCGCTCCCCAAATAACCTTTTGCCAGGCATTCTCCAGAAATATATAACTCCCCTGTTATGGCTGTTGGTACTGGCTTCAAGAACTCATCAAGGACATAAATCTTTACATTCGAAATGGGTCGGCCTATTGGAACTGAAACATTGGTATTGGATGGATCGAAGCTATAGATCATACATCCAATGGTAGCCTCAGTTGGCCCATATTCATTGTATATTACAATATTTCTCTCACTTAAATTTAAAACACTTCGAACTGTATCTGTAAATAATTTTTCACCTCCTACGATCAAAGTTGTTATCTTATCAGGGATAGTCAAACCATTATTTACTATTAGTTTCAGATGGGAGGGTGTCAGTTTTATATGAGTAGCTCTGTTTTCTGTTAATACATTTGTTAATTCCCGTCCATCTGCCTCTTCATAGATTATGACTTCATTGCCAGAAACCAATGGCAGAAAGATTGAAGTAAGCGTTAAATCAAAATCAATTGATGTAAAGAAAGCAAAGGAAGCAGGTTGTTTGCCCAGATATTCCTCACAGCCCCAATTGATATAATTTAAAAGAGAGGCATGAGATACTTTCACTCCTTTGGGGTTTCCGGTGGTACCAGAAGTATATATGATGTATGCCAAATCATTTGGTTCTACTCCTTTTATTTCCTGATCCGAAACCAGATGTTCAGAGAAGTCTTTCTCCATATTGATTCTTGTAAGTTCAATGTTTTCCGTTTTATGATTTTTTGAGCTAGATATCAGCATTTTGCTCTTGCTGTCCTTAAGAATGAAATTTATTCTTTCGGCAGGGGTATTTGGTGCAATGGGAATATAAACTGCCCCTAGTTTTAAGATGCCTAACAACACAGCTATGAGTTCGCAACTTCTTGCAAGACACACACCGACAGTATCTCCTTTGGCAACACCTTTGGTCCCGATCTTATCCTTGAATCTTTCTGACATTGAATTGAGTTCCCTATAGTTCATATTTGTGCCGTCCAAAACTAAGGCATTGCCAAGCGGTCTGTATCTTACCTGACTTTCAAACAGGGAAACCAAGGTTTCATTCGCTGTTTCTGCGTAAAAGGTCTCATTAGAATTAAAACCATATATATGTTCGGTAAATTCCTCTTCAGAAAGCATTGTGGATTCAGAGAAAACTATCTCGGGCTTCTGGATTAGCTGCTGCACTAAGTTTTCGAAGTATGTAGAAAAACGCCTAATGGTTTTTTCCTCAAAGAGCCGGGTGGAATACTCAATGATATAAGCAATATTGGGTTCATCAATTATTTCAAAGGAAAGGTCGAATTTAGAATAACCCGGATCAAAAAAATGTCGTTTTAATTGTAGATCTCCGTCATGCGAAACTATCTTATTGGGAGTAAATAAAAACATCGTATCAAACAAGGGATTTCTACTGATATCTCTTTGTAAATCTAAGTTTTCAAGCAATTTATTATAGGGGAATTCCTGGTTTGCCAAGGCTTTATTCAATACTAAATTGTCTCTTTTCAAAGAGTTTTTAAAGGACTCATTTTTAACGGTTCGAACCTTTATTCCCAGGTTATTGACAAACATTCCAAAGGCGTTTTGGAGATCAATATGTGTTCTCCCAGAAGTGGGAATTCCTATTACATATTTGTATTGATAACTCAGCTTGGAAAGAAACCATTTGTAAATACTAAATAGCAAGGTGTGTAAGGTGGTTTGTTCTTGTTTAGCTAATACCCTTAGTTTTCTGCTCTTTTCTTTGCCAAGAAAAAACTGAATTCTTTTACCTTTTGTCTCTAGAATTTTAGGCCTTGGGTGATCTGTGGGTAAGTCCAGACTTGGAATTTCTTCCTTAAAAATGTTAGACCAGTACTCCTCCTGGCTGTTGTAGCTTCCATTTGATAACTTCTGGTCTTGCCAGAGGACGTAATCCTTATATTCTAACGAAGCAGCGGCCAAGGGCTGATTGTTGTACAGAGCCATTAATTCTTTGAGAAGCTGAAGTAAAGAGAGACCATCTGCGATGATATGATGTAGATCGATAAACAAAAAATGCTTTTGGTTCGCGGCATTTACCACTGCCACTCTAAACAAGTTACCAGAAGATAAATCAAAGGGCCTGATTAAAGATCGGAGAGTCTTGTGTACATTTTTTATGTCGCAATCTATTTGGCCAAGCCTGAAGCTGCTCTTTTCCCTGATTTTAAAAGCGGGAGCCTGGTTCTCTATAAAAAAGGCTCTCAAAAGAGAAAATTTGTCTATGAGCTTTTTTAGCGCCAATTCGATTTTTTGAAAATCAAAAGGCTTTTGTATTTCAAAAGCAATTGGAATGTTATAGGCTACTGAGGCCTTATCAAGTTTCCAATTATAATACAAACCTTTCTGGCTGTCTGATAAGGGATAAGTCTCCCCGGTTGTCGTTCTGGGAATAGAACTGAATTGCTTTTCATTCAATTGGGTTATTTGCTTGGAAACTTCACTGATGGTTTGTTCTGAGTACAAAAGTTCATAGGGTAATTCTATATTGAATTCTCTATGAATTCTCATAGAGATCTCGGCCAACTTTAGGGAGTTCCCACCGACTTCAAAGAATTTTTTATGGAGCCCAATTTTCTTGTTTTGCAAGACCTGTTCCCAGATGTTGGATACCCTCCTTTGGACTTCATCAAGTTGGTCTGTAGTCTCATTGCCCTCTGTAGATGTGGAAATAGCCAACATTTTAAGTTTTTGCGCCGTCTCATTATAGTTCCCGTCTAAATAGTTTTGGAGCAATTTAAAACGTTGCAATTTTCCACTGGTTGTTCTTGGAATTTTCAATACGGGAAGTACTTTTTCAAAATCAACACCCATCTCCTTGCCAACCATTGCTTTTAACTGTTCAGCTAGAGGTAAGAAATTCTCAAGTTTTCCTCTGTGTAGTACAAAGGCAATAATCTTTTCTTCCTGTAACTCATGGTTATAATAGCTCGCTACGGCTATTTTGTTTAGCTCTATTTCTGGAATTTTTTGGGCTACTCTTTCAATGTCATGGGGATAATAGTTTTGACCGTTGACAAAAATGATATCTTTTGACCTACCGATGATATAAAGTGATTTCTCTTTAATAAAACCTAGATCTCCGGTTCTTAACCATGAGTCCTGTGCAAAAACTTCCTTTGAAGCTTTGGTATCATTATAGTAACCCTGGGTAACATTTTTACCTCGTATTACTACATGTCCTATTGTAGATTCTTCAACTTCTTTATAAAGTTCATCAAGTATCCTGATTTGGCAGTAATCAATGCTTTTACCTACATTAACAAAGCTGATACTACCTTCTTTTTTGGTTGAAATAATTACCTTATCACCAATGTTAAGCCGGTTTCTTTTAAATCTGTGTGCGATCACCGGATCTTCCGGATTAGACATGGATACAGCCACACTTGCTTCTGCCAAACCGTAAACAGGGCATATTGCATTTTTATTCAGTCCGTAAGCCGATGCTTTTTCAATGAACTTATCGCAAAGATCCGCCGATATAGGTTCGGCGCCGTTATAAAGTATTCGAACACTAGAGAGGTTCCAATTTTGCGCCTTGTGGAAGCAGTGTTTTAAGATGTAGTTATAGCCAAAATTGGGTGACGCAATGACCGTCGCCTTATGCTCGGTTACTTTATTCAACCACAATTCTGGATTTCTGATAAATAAATGCGAAGGAATAATGTGATGATTTAGGCCGCTAAATAGCGGATTAAGATGAAAGCCTATCATTCCCATATCGTGGGTTAGTGGCATCCAACTCAACAAGGAGTCTTTTTTGGTATACCTAGCAGCCTTGCCAATGGCCATTAGATTTGCAATTAAATTTTCATGCGTCAGGATTATACCTTTAGGCTTTCCCGTAGATCCTGAGGAAAATTGAATAAAGGCAATGTCATTTTTATCGGCTTGATGTATTTTCCCATGAGACCCATTTTCTGCAAATGATAAGCGACCTATATTCTTTGATTTTAGAACATCAAAAACTTCCTTAATTCCCTGGTTTTGTGAAAATTTTTCTAAACTTTCAAGCTGCTCTCGGGAGGAAGTCAAATGTGGATTATTAAGCAAATCCCATATCAAAAATAGTTTTCTTCTATGTTCATCATTTCTTCCTACAGTTACAGGCACGGGTACTATACCTCCTAAGATACATGCCCAAAAATAAAGGATGAAGGTTTTGTTATCCTCAATTTGAAAAACCAATTCATCTTTCGGTTTCAATCCTTTTTTCTGTAGTTCAGAAAGGAGTTTAAGGGCGGAATCATAGACCTCTCCATAAGAAACAAATTCTTCTTCTAAGGAACTTTTTATAAAGCGAATGCCCGTTCTTAAAAGATCTTTTCTTTTCCTTAGGACTTCACCAAGTGATTGAGCAGTGATCATAGAATAATAGAAAAAAACTTAGATAAGTATTGGGTATATTAATAAGGTGTAGAATTGACGATAAGGTAGATCTCTGATTTTTTTTTAGAAATAATCAAGGGGCACTGTAGCTGTAATATTTTGATTCAGAGAATCGATTCGAACGATAATTTTCCTGTTGTTGTTTGATTCCAGAATCTCACATTCCAAACCGCTAAGTGCACCATGGTTTATAATTACCCTGGTACCTACTTTCGGAATCCTGGTCGTTGAATTAATGTCTGAAAGACCTTTTAAATTTAGTAATCTTTTGATCCTATTAATTTCTTCATTTTTAACTCGGGCATAAATCTTACCGAAACGGAGATAAGTATATACTCCCTTTACAGTTAAAGCTTCGTAAAAATCTTTTTTGGATCTGATGTGGACGAAGACGTATGAAGGAAAAAGCGGTCTTCTAACCTTCTTTTTTCGATCGCTCCATTGTCGTATAGTAGTTACACAGGGAAGAAAGGATTCAATTTCTTTTTCCTTTAGCAGCAGATCGATCTTTTTCTCGTGCCGGGACTTTACGTATAGGGCGTACCATCCGGAAAAGGTAGTGCTCATAAATAGTAGATTAAATTGTGGGGAACCCTAATTGGATAAGGCTGCGCCGTTCCAACTTACATTAGATTGGGTTGGGAAATTTTAGAATAAAAACTGTCTCAAAAGCTTCTTGAGGAGAAGCGTATTATAATACTTAAATATATAAAAAAAATCCTCAAATATTGTAAGTAAAAGTTAATTTTTTATTAAGAAAAATCTTATTAAAATAGATTTTATCTCCTAATGTTTTCGAAAGGAATCCGAAATGTCTGTCCTTTTTGGAAAAGGCGTTTCAATCACCGATATCACCCTTGATTTTGGTCGTTTACAATGCCGGTGGATGTACCATTTTAAAGACTGTTGGCCTAAGTCAGAGGGTTAAATAAATATTAAGTTCTAAATAAGAAATTATTGAAAATTTGATAGACCTCTGTAATAATCTAGAATCTTTACTCTTAGTATATACTCATATTTAGTGGTGTTTAGACTTATTCGGGCCATATTCATATTGTTTTTACTCGTAATATATTCTACTATATTGGATACTCCATTGTCGAATCTTATTTCATTAATACGAAATGATTCTTCGAAAGAGCTAACCTGGTCTAATAGTATATGGTATCTGTCATAAGCAGATACCATGTTATCATAGGCCTGTTCTATAGCTTGTTTAAATAGAACCTTGGTATTTTCAAGGTCTGCAATATTTTCTTCTTTTTCTATCTTTTTTAGTGCAACATTGTTCCTCGCCAAAAATCCGTTGAATATGGGAATTGAAACAGAGATCCCCAACACTGAGCTTAGATTATTGTCAAATTGGTCAGTATAACTTATTGCGCTTTCCGTACGTTGGATTTCATTCCTTTGCACCTGGAAGTCTTGGCTATTAATTGTCACAAAGTCTCCTGTTTCTACAAGGGCACTTCCTGTTTCGGTAAAGATCTGCGCCAGACTGGAGTAATTAGTATTTAACCTTCCGAAAAAAGATACCACCGGCAAATAATCAGATCGAGCCACTTTAATACCAGATTCCGAGGCGTCTACCCTTAATTGTTTAGATTTGAAAGTGGCTAAATTTTCAAGGGCATCATTGTATATTTCAATGCTTGAAAAGGGATATTTTTCGGCCCCAATCAGGCCTGCTATGTTTTCAAAGGAAATTTCGGAATCAATATCTAAATTAAGTAGCATTAACAAATCAATAATGGAACTTTTTAAGGTATTTTTCGCCGTAATAACAGCGGCCTGTTCAATGGCGTACTGTCCTCTTATATCGGTATAATCAACCGGATTCCCATTACCTTGGTCATATTGCACTTTAAGCCTATTTAATTGGCCTTCGGTGGTTATCAATTGCGAATTTGCAAGCTTTAGTAAATCGCGATTGTTTAAAATTTGTATATACAAGAGGGTGACGTCAAGGATCAAATTCTGCTTTGTTTCTTCAATTTCCGTTTCGGCAGCGAGCAGGTTTAGTCTACTTTCTTTGATACTATTCATTATTTTAAAGCCATTAAAAATGGTCGCATCCAAACTTAATCCGGCATTTGAAAATGTAAGTTTTTGATTTATGATATCGTTAGTGAAGGGGTCAATACTTCGGCCGTCATTGATTCCAAGACTGTAATCCGCTTTCAAGACCGGAAGTAGCTCTGACCTGGACTGCTTGTAATTTACCATTGATGTTTTTGCCTGGAGTTCAGACTTATTTAAATCAATATTGTTTTCAATGGCTATAGCAATGCAATCTTTAAGCGTAAAAGCTTTGGATTCCTCACTTTGAGAAAATCCAGCAAAACAATAAACTACCAATGTGTTCCAAAGCATAATTTGCCTGGCTGCGGTAAGACACCGGTTGGTCCACTGAAAGTAATCTTTATCTAGGTGATTCCTCATCACGATCTCTTGTTTGTTTGGGCTTTAATCAAAGTTCAACTATTTAAAAAGCACATACTTAAACCAAGATTTTCTGAATTCTGCTGCAGAGAATCTCTGATTCTCGGAGGCAAAATTATTCAGCTTGTAAAATTTCTGTTGGGTTGGTTCGGGCTGCCTTAAAAGTTTGTGAGCCTATCATAAGAACAGAAACTATTAAAACTCCAAGCAAACCTATAAGCAATTCCAGGATACCAATAGGTCTGTGGTAAGCAAAGTTCACCAGTATGACCTTATCAAAAAAGAAGTAGGTAAGCGGGAGGGCTATTAGAGCAGAAAGGATGAGTAAGAACAGGAAGTTCTTACTTAGTAAATAGACCAGGTATTCTTCGCTAGCTCCTAGTACTTTTCTGATGCTTACTTCCTTGAGCTTTGTTTGTGTGGTGAATACTACCATCCCGAACAGTCCCATGGATGATATGAATATGGCCATAAAAGCAAGGAAACCAATGAGCTTGATAATTACAGAATACGGTCTGTAGGCCTGTTCAATCTGGTAGGTGTAAAGATCGGCCTCTAACTGGTGAACTTTGTCCACATCCTTCCACGCCGTCTCAATACCGCCTAGCGTGCTGTCCCAATTATTGGAATTGACCTTTACGTTTAGATAACCATCGGGGTTCGCTGAATAAAGCAAAATAAATGGCTCTATAGGAACTCGTACTATCTGGTAATTAAAATCTTTGAGAACCCCTACTATAATGGCCCTTACTCCATCAACATTTAATACCTGACCCAGCGCATTATTTGGATTGCTGTTTCCTATCCCAAATTTTTTAATCAGTTGTTCATTTACGATAACCTCTCTTTGAAATGAGTTTTCATTCCTTTGCCTAAAATTCCTGCCAGCCAAAAATTCATGCTTGTGCAATGGTAAATAGTGATGGTCAACAGTATTTCTAACCACTTTTAATGAATCAACAGTATTTTCATATTTGATAATACTTTCGCGCTGATTTCCAAGACTGGTGATGATCATTGATTGCGAAATTTCGCTTACAGCGGGTATTTCAGACAATTCTTTTACCAGGAGGTCAGCCGTATTACCCTGAAGTTTAATGTTAACAATATTTTCAGTTTTAAAACCGAGATCGAAGTCTATGAATCCTCGATACTGACTATAACCAATAATGGTAGCAGTAATAAAAAACAGTGAAAGCACATATTGAATGACGATCAAAGACTTGCGCATGTTGACCCTCCTAAAAAGCCTGAGGGAAGGAACTCCCTTAAGCACTTGAAGTGGCTGAATCTTAGAGAAAAATATGGCTGGAAATAAGCCTGCGACCAGGCCAATACCTATAGCAAGCAATATAAAGCGAAAGATCAGACCTGCGGAAAGATCTAAAGACGCTAACTCGGTAATATAAGGATCAAGCGAAATTAGCTGACTCCTAAGGAATAGAAATATGGGAAATGAGATGATAAGAGCTAATAGGGATATCAAAACAGATTCGCTAATGAACTGGCCGGCAACATGGTGCCTTACCGCACCAATCACTTTTAGAACACCCACTTCACGTGAGCGCTGCAGTGATCCCGCTATGGATAGATTTGTATAGTTGAAACAAGCTGACAAGATAATTACAAGAGACAACGCTATTAAAACCCAGAGTGTTGTAAGGCTAAAAGTGGGACCTATTTCATTGGCCAGGAAATTACCAATCATTATTTGATCTAGTGGTTGAAGTGATAATGCAATTTCTTGATTCTCTATAGCCCTATTTTCCTCTGCGCACAGTTGGTTCAAACGCTGCTGCAGCTTTTCAATTTTCATAGTTTTGGGCATAACCAGATAGGTATAATTCTCAAGATAACTATCCCAGGCAAAGAAGTCGCTATTTCTATTTAACGCTTGTCCCTCAGCAGTTGAAAGGGAGGCGAGCACTTCGAATTTAAGATGTGAAAGTTTAGGAATATCCTTTAATACTCCAGTTACTTTATAATTAGACGAATCTAACACCAACAATTCATTGAGAACATTTGTTCTGCCAAAAATCTTTTTTGCTGAGGTCTCTGTCAAAACCAGCGAATAAGGATCCTTTAACGCATTTGAGGCGTCTCCTAGTAACAAGGGAAAGGAAAAAACCGTAAGAAATGAACTATCTGCCCATAGCCCCTCAATGGGTAGGGTACTTGCGCCTACCTGAGCATCTCCTCCAAAGCCGTTTCGTATCGTGGTTAGCCCCTCAATTCCAGGAATTTTTTCTTTAATCTGGTATCCAGTCTTTACAGATGATGAGGCAAGTGCCATCACCGTACCGTCTGTACGCTTACTCTCGGTAATAACACGGTATATCTGATCTTCCTTCTGATGAAAACTATCGTGAGACAGTAAGTCTACAATGAAAGCAATCATTAGAAGACCTACAGACATACTTACTGCAAGGCCAATTATATTAATGAAAGAAAACGTCTTATTCTTCCAAAGATTTCTCCATGCTATTTTGAAATAACTGCTAAACATGAGTTGTGAGTTAGATTAAACTGTTTTCGGTGACCTTTTTCCCGTCGAGCATCCTTATAATGCGGTGACTGTACTTTGCGTCATGCTCACTGTGGGTCACCATAATAATAGTTGCTCCCTGATTGTTTAATTCGGTAAGAAGCTCCATGACTTCGTCACCATTGCCGCTATCCAGGTTACCTGTGGGCTCATCTGCCAGTAGTAGTTTTGGATTGTTAACCACGGCCCTGCCAACTGCTACCCTTTGTTGCTGACCGCCGGAAAGTTGTTGTGGAAAATGATTTCGTCTATGCATGATCTGCATCTTGGTCAGTACTTCCTCTACCTTGGCTTTTCGTTCGGATTTTTTGACACCTGCATAAATTAGGGGCAACTCTATATTCTCAAAGACTGTAAGCTGGTCCATTAGATTAAAACTTTGAAAAACAAATCCTATGTTGTGCTTACGCAACTTTGCTCTTTCACGTTCTTTGAAGTTTACAACCTCCTCGCCATTAAAAATGTAGCTTCCACCATCTGCATTGTCTAATAGCCCCAAAATGTTTAGTAGTGTTGATTTTCCGCAGCCAGACGGACCCATTACCGCTACAAACTCACCGTCTTTAACCTGAAATGAGAGATTATTTAGGGCAATTGTTTTTACTTCTTCAGTTTTATAATACTTTTCCAGATCCTTTATTTGTATCATTACTCAGTTTTTATTTTAGTATCAGTTCCTCTTTGTCTCCAAATGTTTCATAGCTCGAAACAATTACTTTATCACCAGGGCTTAAGCCCGATTTTACCTCATAATATTTGGTATTTTGACTTCCTAGTTGAATATCAACCCTATAGGCCGTGGTTCCGTCATCACTGAGTTTAAAAATCCAGTTACCACCGGTTTGCTGAAAAAAGACGCCTTTAGGGATTAATATTGCTTCTTTTTCGTCACTTAGGGCAAGAAGTATCTGTAAGGACTGTCCCCGCCGTATTCCTTCCGGAATTTCTTCATCGAACTCCATGTCAACCTGAAACCTTCCATTGAGAACCTGTGTATATACTTTCTTAATGACCAAATTATAGGTATTGCCATTGAAAAGAAAAGTGCCCGTTTGTCCGTTGTAGATTCTCGATATATAATGTTCGTCTATATCTGCTCTGACTTTAAATCCACTTAAAACATCTATTTGCCCCAGACGTTCTCCTTTGTCCTTTGATTGTCCTATCTCGGCGTCAAGTGAAGTCAACTGTCCCTCTACTGGAGCTTTAACTATCAGATCTCCAACTTTTCTTCGCATCAATTTCAAAGCGTTTCGCGTTCGCACATAGGAGTTTTGGGCCTGACTCAGCTCTTGTTTGCCGGAAATAGAATCTTCTGTTAGTACCTGATTGGCCAATTGTTTTCTTTTTTTCTGATAATTGTAGTTGTTTTGAGCTTCCTGAAATTCCTGCCGTCCCACCGCTTTTTGTTCATGGAGTTTTTCATTTAGTTTATAGACTCTCTCAGCTTCAATCAATTCGTTTTCCACCTCAGTCATTTGATTTAACCTGTTGATGGTGTTTTGGCGGGCAGCATTTTGTGATATTTGCATTTGGGTAAGTAAATTGTAAACAGCGGTTTCCTGATTGATAAGGCTTAGTTCCAAATCAGTATTTGATAATCTTAATATTGAATCTCCTTTTTTCATTACGGTCCCGTCCTCTGCGTAAATTTCTTCAACCCGGCCACCCTCTATCGCGTCAAGATATATGGTAGTTATGGGTAGCACAACACCCCCAACCGGGATGTTCTCCTGAAAAATGTCTTGCTGCGCACTACCAATGGTAATTCGCTCAGAATTTACTTTTAGTTTTGATGCTCCACTCAGGGATACAAAGGCAAAAATGATTAACATCAATAAGACGGCTGCGCCAATCGCTATGGTTACCTGAAACCGGTTAAATCTCTTTTTCTCGAGAGGGACATCCATACTATTGCATACTTTATTATTTTAAAGGTGATAATCATGCCAAAACATTAATGTATTGAAAATCAAAAAACTAATCTTCTGACTTGTAGGAAAAGTGTACGATTTTGAGACAACTTGTGTGCGATTTTAGCACATTTTTGTAATAGAAGTAATTTTTGGGTAATTCTTTTTGATGGGGATAATTTTATTGTAATATTGAATTTATGTTATTAAAAAATACGTCAATTCTTGTAATCGATGATGATGCTGATATTCTAACGGCTATGAAGATGCTTCTGAAATCGAAGGTTAAAAAAGTCGTTGTCGAAAAGAATCCCAATAATATAATTTCGCTACTTAAACAAACGAAGTTCGACCTTGTTATTTTAGATATGAATTTTAATAGCGTGGTGAATACAGGTAATGAGGGAATTTATTGGCTAAATAAAATTAAAGTGCATAATCCCGAAGTATCTGTGGTTTTAATAACGGCGTATGGTGATATTGATTTAGCAATAAAATCGCTTAAACAGGGAGCCTCAGATTTTTTGGTTAAACCTTGGGACAACGAAAAATTAGTTGAATCTATAAAGGAGATTGTTACTAAAAAAACACCCGTGGGTTCCAGAAAATGGACTTCCGGAAATGATCACATTAAGATAATCGGCAAAAGCCAGGCTATGAAAGATGTTTTCTATAAATTAGAAAAGATCGCACCGACAGATGCCAATATCTTAATACTTGGTGAAAATGGAACTGGAAAGGATCTTATTGCCAGCGCAATTCATGAAAGATCGTTGCGAAAAGATAATCCTTATGTAAAAGTTGATATAGGTTCTTTGAGCTCTAGCCTTTTTGAAAGCGAGCTATTTGGATATAAGAAAGGTGCTTTTACGGATGCCAGGGAGAACCGAAAGGGGCGTTTTGAAGAAGCGAGTTCTGGAACTCTGTTTTTAGACGAGATTGGAAATATTGATCTTCAGCAACAAGCCAGTCTTCTGAGCGTACTACAAAATAGGCAAGTTACACCTCTGGGATCTAATGAATCGATTCCCGTTGACATTCGATTAATTTGTGCAACCAATCTGGGTCTTGAAAGCCTGGCCAATGAAGGTAGTTTTAGAAAGGATTTAATTTATCGGATCAATACTGTAGAAATTTTTGTGCCCCCCTTACGGGAAAGAGGGAAAGACCTGGTTCTATTGTCCAGGTATTTTATTCAGTTGTATGCCGAGAAGTATTTTAAACCCAACCTGTCCTTTGACGACCGCTTCATAAAGAAGCTAGAAAATTATCCTTTCCCCGGAAACGTAAGGGAGCTTCAACATGCTCTTGAGAGAGCTGTGATAATGGCTGAGGCGACCATATTAAGTGATAACGACCTGGTCTTTTCTCCAATAGAGAAGTATAAGGAATTTGCACAATCAACAGAATTTAAGCTAGACAAAGTAGAAAAAAACACCATTCTCGAAGTAATTAAAAAAAACAAAGGAAACATTTCAAAATCGGCAAAAGACTTGGGAATAACAAGGTCTGCACTTTACCGAAGGTTGCATAAATATGGCTTATAAAAAGTACAAATTAGCACTCTTATTTCGGTCGGCAATTTTACTTCTTTTACTGGCCGTACTGACATTTGTTGTTGGCACACTTAATCTGGAAACCAATTTAGCTTCTTCAATTTTTATTATCCTCGTCATTGGCGTATTAACCGTTTTGTCTTTTCATAACCTTTTCAAATTTACCGTTAGGAGGTTCCACGCTATTGATGATTTTTTTGAATCTGTCATGTACAGGGATTTTTCCAGGTTGTTTAATGAAAATGACGGACCTGATGATGTAAAGGAGTTACACAAGAAGTTTAATATGGTTAGTAATACCATAAAAAATATCAATAAAGAAAAAGAGACACAACACTTATACCTGCAGAAAATTTTGGAAATGGTGCATACTGGTATTGTTGCCTATAGCCTGGAAACTGGTAATGTTCTATGGATAAATGACACTTTTAAAAGAGTTTTGGATATTCCTACAATTAAGAATGTTGATTTTATCGGAAAAAGAAAGCCTAAACTATATTCAGAAATTTTCGAAAAAGATCATTATGAAGGAAGTACCCTTGGCATGGAGAGTCAAAGTAGCAAAATTAAGATTTTGGTCACGAGTTCCTTATTTCATCTGGGAGAAGACTCTATCAAATTAATCGTACTTCAAAACATAGAACACACGCTAGACCAGAATGAAAATGAGGCCTGGAAAAAATTGCTTAGTGTAATGACCCATGAGATCATGAACTCTATTGCGCCGATCTCCTCGTTGGCAGAGACTTTGCAAAATAAAATACTACTATCTATGACGAACCCTGATGAAAAACCTTTAGAGATCAATGATATTGATATTGGGATTGACAGTATTCGCAGAAGAAGCGAAGCATTAATGAAATTTGCTCAAACCTACAGGGGTTTAAATAAAATTACCAAACTAAATCTCAGCAAGGTCAGTATTGATAAGTTATTTCAAAACGTATTAAACATTCTGTTACCTTCCCTTGAGAGCAAAAATGTGGAATTAAAATATGTAGCTGAGAACACCGAATTAGAGCTTGAAGTAGACACACATCTTATAGAACAGGTTTTAATCAATTTAATCCTTAACGCTGTTGAGGCAACTAGGGAAAAGGAAAGTCCAAAAATTGTTTTGTCTTCCGAGAAGGACGTACAAGGCCATATAATCATTAAAGTCACTGATAACGGAATTGGAATTCCTGAAGATATCGCAGATAAGATATTTATTCCTTTTTTTAGTACGAAAAAGAATGGTAGTGGGGTAGGGCTTAGCCTTTGTAAGCAGATTATGTTGCTTCATAAAGGAAAAGTAAATATTAGTAGTAAACAAAATAAGGGATCGGTTATAAGTTTGGTTTTTTAAAGATGCAAATGTTTACACTCCCTTGATAGATTTTTATAATTCTTCTCTTCTTTGATTACTCCAGTGTTTTGATTTTGCCATATTTTATTTGCGAAGTCCTATTTTACGTCGTTAAGCATGGTCTACATTTGCTCTCCAAGAAGTTCAATTATGCCGTTGGGCTGATCTATCCATAGTAAGTGCCCGGCGTTTTCCATGCTAATAAATTCAATTCTTGGCACTTCCGAGCTCCACTTTCTGGTGATATGGTTGCCCATGTCAAAACGATCATGATCTCCTATTATAATGGTGATAGGATAAGAATGACGGCTAAAATCTTCAAAGAAATCCCAACCTTCTTTAGGGTAAGTCTGTTGCGTTAACCCAAAAACCTTGGCCTTATAGAGCGCTTTACCATTTGCGAGTTTATCCCATCTTTCGATGTCGTACAACATCATATTTGCAAAGCCCACCCTGTTCTTTATCGTCTCCTCTTTGGAAGAAAGCGCAGGCTCTTCTCTTATAAGATCCAGCCTCTCTAGCTCTGCGTTTACTGCTGGCCTTTGACTAAAGCTCTGATAGTTCTTTCCTGAGGTATCCAATAGTTCAAGATCTTCCTCCGGAAATGGTTGCTTGAGATAGGCAGGGCTTAATAGCACAAGTTTTTCAATGCGTTCGGGATATTTTTTGGCATAGGCACTGGCCAAAACCGCTCCCATTGAATGACCAACTAAGCGCAGTTTTTGCAGCTTTAATTCTTTTCTCAAGCGCTCTACGTCTTCAATATGATTGTCATAGGTAATAAGCGAATCGGGAAAAGGAGACCTTAAAGATCCTCTTTGTTCGTGTATAAAAAATTTGTATTCGTTTTCGAGTCCGTCTACCATAGCTATCATGCCGCTATGTTCTGCACCCCACCCGCCATGAAGCATCAATATGGTGTCTTTGCCTGAGCCAAACTCCCTGACATAAATTTGCGGATCGCCGTTCCAATCTCCTGTGGCAAGGAACCAGTCTTTCATATAAGGCTGCTCTGGCTGCTGTTCTCCAGAGACCGTCTTTGCAGTTTTCTGCTCTTTCTTTTCTTTTTGATTGCAAGCGAGCGTGCTAATGAAGACAAGCAGGAGAAGTAGTATTGAAATGTTTTCGGAGCGTAATTTAAAAGCGAACATTTTTTGACGTTTCTTATAAAGAGTATGGGTGCTTACTTATGTTACACTTATATTTTTTCGGATCCGTTTTGGATAAATTCTATGACCGCCCAACTATACGCGATCAAAATCAAAGGATTCTCAAACAGACAGGTTGTCGGGTTTATGTATTGTTAGAGCCGGAAAAAGGAGTTCTATTAGTTAGAAATTAGCCGTTCTTCCCTTCCTCCTGTTTTTTTTGAAGTACTTCCCATGTCCAGTTCAGGAATGACCAGCAAAGGAACCTGGGTGTGAAATGCAGTACGTTTAACAATGGGCTCTCTGGTCAATTTTTCCATATAGCTGTGTTGGTAGTGCAACATGGCAAGCAGATGAATACCTAATTCCTGTGAAAAAACATCTAAAGTATGTGATACCGAGTTCAATTCTGAAACAGTGTGTACATAATGGTCCACAGGGGCCAAGTATTTTCTAAGCATCTTTAGGTTAAACTGCTGAGTTTCGGTAAGTGCCATGATTTTGTATTGTACGTGCACAATCCTGATGGTTCCCTTAAAGGTCTGGGCCAACCAAATTAAGGGGTCTAGTTCGGAAACGGAGTAAAATCTGTTACAGTCGGTCGCAAACGCTATTTCAGATGGTGTAGTAAATTCAAAGTGCTGTGGAATGGCCAGAATAGGGCACTTTTTGAGGCTCTTTATTATCCTGACAGTATTGCTTCCCAGAAAGACTTCATCCATCCCTGAGGCTCCCTTTGTTCCGGTAACCACCAGGTCGATATCAAATGTATGCACCACTTCTTTCACCTCGTCTACCAGCAAATTAAGCGATGATATGGTTTCAAAGTGATGATTAGAATTTTGATATTGGTCTTCAATTTTTTGAACCGTTTTTGCCAAACCATCTTCAGATGCGGCCCTGACGGCATCCACAATACGTACCCCATGCGAGACTGGCCCCATAAAACGACTGCTGGGTATTTTGGGAGAATATGTATTCAATAAATAAAAAGTGCATTCCATAGCACTAAACAAATTCAGTGCATAGTCTATTGCATTCCATGCATTTTCTGAAAAATCTGTTGGGATCAATATCCTTTTCATCCTTTTTGAAAAATAATTCTTGATGAAATTATTACCTGCCAAAGAGAGATACTATGATAATTGTCAACTTTTGACTAGAATTCCTAATCCCAAATTTTTAAGGAACTCGGTTACATTCAAGAAAGGGTATGAAATAGGTTGAGAGCCTATTAAGGGCTAAACCGTTCTAGCTACTGAAAAGTTTACTGATAGCCGTATACATCTTCTAAGTATTGAGGATTACCATCTGCGTCTAATACCTTTAGTTTATATCTTATATTTATTGGGGTACCTATAGGAGCATAGTAATAAATAATCCAGGCATCTGCTTCCCTAGTTCCTATACAGCCATTGGAGTAGGCTTTTCCCAAGGTTTTTGGGTTTGTTGTTGGGTGGATCATCTGCCCGTTTCTAAGCCCATTGATTTCGGTTTCTAACCACGGAATCTGAGGCATCAGTGTGGTTTTTCCATCATCTCGCTTTGTTAGATGAAATTGCTTGCCGTCTACGGGATTGTAGAAATCAGGATTTTTATGATGTGCCACTATTTTTCCTTGTCGGTGAATGGTTCTGAGGTCCATATCGCGTCTGGCCATAGCCAGATAGCGCTTTTTGTTTTGCCCTATTCGTATTGAGAAAGAATAGCGCAGCAGAGAATCTTCGTAAATTCTGAGCTGATATTCCGGCAAATTAATGTCCAGTTTCAAGCCCTTAAGCTTTTGCATTAACTTCCTGGCCTTTGCTTTCCTTGGCAATTTCAAGGTTTGGCCCTTGCGAAGAATAATCATTTCTTTTTGGTTGTAGACAAAGGAATCTTGAGCAATCATGCGATAATAATCAGTGTTTGCCAAAGAATCTATGATCCATGGATTCGCATGTACCAGCAGATGTTCTGAAAGTTCATAATCTACCAGAGGCCTGTACTTTGTAATAATGGAGTCAAGAAAGCTAAAATAAAAATCCATTTTTACATCTTCCGGTATATGGAGATTTCTGGGAAGCCTTTGCTTCTTCAGGCTATCTTCTTTTGTTAGCGCTTGTTTTTGAATAATGGGCGGTGTTTGGGAAAACGAATGAAAAGCAACACTCCAAATAATGCTGAGAATACATAGCCTAAAAATTTGAAATGGTCTTTTCCTCATAGTTTCTTTGACCGTAAATTGTTTGGTACTGACACTTTTAATTTTCTTCGAAAGTAATGCCTAAGTTGGCCCGCTGAAATGATACTCGTCATTGTAAGAAGGTGATTTTCATCATATTTCTACCAGTCGCCCTTAACTATCTTTAGCCGTATCCCGCATGCTAATTATATGGAGAGCATATTCCACATTACAAGTTATTCAAAACAGTTCTTTGCCCAGGTTGGCGAACTTTCTTTTTTCGCCGGGCGCTATTTCAGGGAATTGTTTAGGCCTCCCTTTGAGTTCAATGAGCTGCTGAGGCAATGTTATAGCGTTGGAAATCGTTCGCTTGCGCTGGTAGGCATTACAGGCTTTATAATTGGCTTGGTGCTTACCTTACAGACGAGACCTACACTGCTCGAATTCGGAGCGGTTTCCTGGATGCCAAATATGGTAGGGATTTCTATTGTACGCGAAGTGGGTCCGGTTGTTATTGCATTGATCTGTGCCGGAAGAGTGGCCTCCGGCATAGGCGCGGAATTGGGTTCTATGCGGGTTACTGAACAGATAGATGCCATGGAAGTATCTGGCACCAATCCCTTTAATTACTTAGTGGTTTCAAGGGTCACTGCAACCACGCTTATGGTTCCGGTGCTCGTACTGTATGGTGACGCGCTTGCCCTGTATGGATCGGCCCTGGTGGAGTATTTTAAGGGAGATGTATCTTTTCAACTGTATTTTAATGAGGTGTTTAATGCACTTGGATTTGGCGATCTGATACCCGCAACGGTCAAATCAGTATTCTTTGGCTTCGCCATTGGACTGGTGGGCTGTTTCAAAGGGTATTACTGCAAAAAGGGGACTGTTGGAGTAGGTGTGGCTGCGAATACCGCGGTGGTTATGTCTTCTATGTTAATTTTTGTACTCGACTTTATCGCTGTTTTTATATCAGACATATTCTATGAACTATGAAACAAGAAGCTCAGATAGCAAATCAAATCCGTAAAACAGATACTCCAGAAATTGTTGTGGAGATTAAAGATCTTCGAAAGAGCTTTGGAGATAATCATGTCTTAAACGGGTTTAATCTTACCTTATTTAATGGAGAAAACCTGGTTGTAATGGGCAAATCGGGTTCAGGAAAATCCGTTATGATAAAATGCCTGATAGGCCTGATGCCATCAGATAGCGGTACAATCACGGTTATGGGGAAAGATATTGTGGGGCTCGAAAGAAATATTTTAGATGATCTCAGGACAGATATTGGATTTCTATTTCAGGGTAGCGCCCTGTATGACTCCATGACGGTAAGGGAAAACCTTGAATTTCCATTAAGGCGGCATAAAAAGAAATTAGGTGAAAACATAAATGCGAAGGCCCTGGTTATTGAAGCTCTGGAAAATGTAGGCCTCGCTCATACCTTAGATTTAATGCCTTCAGAGCTTTCGGGAGGTATGAAACGTAGAGTGGCCCTGGCAAGAACACTGATCATGCAACCCAAAATTATTTTATATGACGAGCCTACAAGCGGTTTGGACCCCATAACATCAAAAGAGATCATTGAACTAATGCGCAATATTCAAAAGAAATATAAGACCTCCGCTTTGATCATAACACACGACGTCGACTGCGCTCGCGTAATTGCCGATAGAATGATCCTGCTAGTAGATGGTATCGACTATGCCATGGGAACATTTAATGAGTTGATAGAAAATCCGGACCCCAAAGTCAGGGCCTTTTTTAAATCATAAACAGATGAAAAAGACCACTTCTGAAAAGATCAAATTAGGTTTTTTTGTGATACTAGGTACCTTGTTCCTTGTTATCGCGGCCTATTTAATTGGAAACAATCAAGACCTCTTTAGCAAGACCTTTGCTATTGAAGCGGTGTTTAGAAATACCAATGGCTTGCAGCTGGGAAATAATGTTCGTTTTGCCGGGATCAATGTGGGTACGGTCAAAGGAATTGATATGGTGAACGATACGGTAATAAGAGTAGAAATGGTAATTCAACAGAAAATGCAGAAGCATATCAAAAAGGATGCTATTGCAACCATTGGTTCTGACGGCTTGGTAGGCAGTATGATCATCAATATTATTCCAGATAAGGGAAATGTGAGTACCGTAGAGGAAGGAGACGAAATTGCTTCATACAGCAGAATAGGAACAGAAGATATGTTAAGTACACTCAATACGACTAATGAAAATGCGGCACTGCTTACCGCAGACCTCCTAAAGGTTACTCGGGCCTTAAATAATGGTGAGGGGACTTTTGGAAGACTTTTGAACGATAAAAAAATGGCGACAGACCTGCACCTTACCATTATTAACCTTAAGAATGCGAGTAATGGAGTGAGTACATTGGTAGGGGAACTAAATACCATGGTTGAAAAGATGAATTTTGAAAAAAGTACACTGGGGGTGCTTTTGGGCGATAGCATTTCGGCAGATAAAATGAAAAATAGCATTTCCAATTTAGAAAAGGCAAGTCAGGAAATTGAAAAGCTTAGTATGGATCTTAGTGCTATTACAAAGGAAACAAAGGAAGGTAAGGGCGCGATCCAATATTTGTCAACAGATACTACGCTCGTTAATCGATTGAACAGGACAATGCAAAATATTGAGGAAGGAACAGAACGCTTTAATGAGAATATGGAGGCCTTGAAACACAGCTTTCTAACACGGCGCTATTTTAAAAAGCAAAAGAAGAACAACGCGTCGGAAACTGATAAACAAAACTAATTTTTTAAGGATAAAGAGATACGGCTGTAAGCCTTAAGGAGATTTCTGAGGTTAACGTCTGAAGAGCGCATACAGTTTTCCTACATTTCTTCCCAGAACTACTTTTTGGAAGGATCGCGGCTTTTTTGTTAAAAAACGGCTTTGAGGTTTTTGCCTCAAAGCCGTTTATCATTGTTCTATTCATGGAATGTGTTTATTTAAGGCTGACTCTCTAAAATACCGAAAGTCACCTTGGCATTTACACGATATTCCTGAATTTGATTGTTGTTTACGGTAACCTGCATGTCGTTTATGTATACAGACTTGATATCTTTTATTGTTTTAGATGCTTCGCTAACAATGTTTACTACCGCATCCTCAAAACTTTCTGTAGAGTTACCCAAAATCTCAATAACTTTTAGTACTGACATAATTATACATTTATTGGAGTTTGTGTGCTGTCTTCTTCCCTTGAATTACAGGAATTTTCCCTTCTCATCAACTTTTACTCTAATGACCTTGTCACCATTTTCAAGTTTCAACTTGTACTTTTTATCTACACCCTTGTCTTGATGATAGGTAACATGGTACACGTCTTTGGTGATTTCCCATTCAGGGAAGCGATCCAGGACTGCTTCTTTTACCGCGCTTGGCAAATTGATGTTCTTAAATTTTTCAACGGTCCTTACAATCTGACCGTCCTTGTCATAAGCGGCTAAGATCATCCCGTCAGGAATGTAGAAGTTAATCCTGTACAGATCGTAGTCGTCTTGATAGAATTCAGAACTTTTAACATCAAAGGCGGCAACCTTGCGCTCAAGAAGATCCACAGGAACGGAAGCTACCTCTTTGGAGTTTACATTGTTGAGGTATTTGTAATTAACAGCATATACGGTCACCTCAGATAGTTTTTCCGTCTTTACTATTTGTCCCTGTAAAGGAAGTATCCATGCTATGGCTAGGAGACCAAGAACTAATTTTTTCATAAGTCAAATGATTTAAGTTAATACTGTGGTGAACCTTGATCCTAAAGATTCCAGTGATCACCTCTTCAAATCCAAAACTATTGGTAGTTCGCTACCTGGGCAATGATCTATATCATTTCAAGGACTAAGATGTTAAAGACATTTTTAAAAGCGGGGATTATCGAAGGATAAGCATACACTTTTGTGGCTGCAGGCAGTGGGCAAAAACTGATTATAATCATTTTGTTGAAGGAGAGACTCATCTACTTTTGAAGAAGACGACCTGAAATAAACCGGGATCGGCCCATCTAACTCCTTAATGTCCTCAACATGATAAAAGACTTGGAAGAAAAAGAAGCCATTAAATTGCTTAGCTCCAACTACCTTGGCAGGTTGGCCTATTTAGAGGACAAGCATCCATTTGTAATACCCATTACCTATTTCTATGATCCAGAGAGTAAAAGCATAATCAGCTATGCTTCACCAGGACATAAAATCAATGCTATGCGGAAAAATAGTGCTGTTTCGCTCGAAGTAGATGAGATCAGGTCAATGAAAAGTTGGCAATCGGTCCTTGTTAAGGGAAAGTTTGAAGAGCTTAAAGGGATAGATGCAAAATATTACCTCCAACTTTTTTCCCATGGAGTTAGTGCTGTAATTGCTGAAAAAGAAAAGAAGCAATTGCCATTCATTAGCGATTTTTCCAGCAAAATATATTCCGAGGGTATCCCTGTGGTGTACCGTATAGTAAAGCTCGAAACGATCGGTAAGTCCAGAGAACCCTAAAAACGAGTATAACTACTTCTAAACCGTAAGTATTTAACAAGGAGCGAAATGGTAACGCTAACAGTTTGCCCTGCACTTGATGTTCAAACAAAAAAGTATGTCTGACTGACCTAGGTCATTTCTCGACCAGATTGAGTGTAGTAGTTTAGAGCTATAAATGTTAATTGATATTGTTCTTTGATAAAGGAAACTTGGATTTAGTGTCTTCCCGAAATGACGCGAAATCTAAAAATAAAAGAGGATGTTAAGGTAGTTCTTTACACCTTTTGAATCGCGAACGGATTTAGCGATAAATTCTATTAGGGGCCAGTGTAAGTGGTCATTGAGTTAAGTGACGTCTTCTTTAGACCGGAACATTTCGGTGTTCCGGTCTTTTTTAAAACTATTTTGATTATTTGAAACAAATACAGTCTGCTAAGCAGTCATGCCTTAGCGGCCATATAAGGTAGTTAATTAAAACATCAGAAATGATTCGTTGTCCAAATAGCTAGTTTACAATACGGATCATCCAATTTCGGTTTTTTGATTGATACCAAAAAAGGGCTGGGATGGGAATACTATTACAGCCCTTTTCTAAAAATTTTCAAGATTTAGGTTTGTATTGCTGCGAGGCAGTGCAGGCTTGAATTCGCGGAGTAATTTTTTGCTGAAGACCAATTCCTATTTTGTTTTAGTAATAAGATGATATAAGTATTAGTCGCAGCTTAAAAATGAATTTGCGGACTTCGGAGGAAACAGGAGGCCTTTGGCTTCCTGTTTCTATTTTATTTCAAATGAATAACTTATTTATAATGAGATATTATTATAGTACTTTTCTAAAAAACTGCACATTTTCGGAAGCGCTTAATAAAACAAAACTGGCCTTGAAAGAAGAAGGTTTTGGCATACTTACCGAAATTGATCTCAAAGCCACCTTTAAAGAGAAATTAAACGTGGATTTCCCCAATTATAAAATCTTAGGGGCCTGCAATCCCTCTTTTGCATACAAAGCACTTCAGGCAGAAAATAAGATAGGGACCATGTTACCCTGTAATGTCATTTTACGTCAAGATAATGATAAGACTGTAGAAGTGGCTGCCGTAGATCCGATTGCTTCTATGATGGGTGTTCAAAATGAAGACCTGGCCCACATTGCGACTGAGGTTCGCGAAAAACTAAAAAAGGCCATAAGTAATGTTTAGATCGGTAGCCGTTTAGGCAAATCTCACCAATTCGCAGTATACCTGAAGAGGCCAACCACTTCAAATTTATTGAGTAATAATTTTGAACAAGTACAACTTGAAAGCTCTCTTTGTATCTGACCAAAGTCATTAAATACCACATACCTCCGAAGTACCTTTGGAAGGTAGAGTTTTGATTATGGATCAATTTGCATCAAAAGAGTTTACAACTCTCGATTTGGATACACCCGTTTGGAATCATGTTTTTACGGTGGCACCTTTGGTGCTTATAGGTACAAAAGAAGAAGAAGGATACAATTTGGCCCCAAAACACATGGCAATGCCCATGGGATGGGGGAACTATTTCGGTTTTGTTTGTACCCCGAGTCACGGAACCTATCAGAACATAAAAACTACTGCGGAGTTTACCGTTAGTTTTCCCCGGCCGGGACAAATTGTTACCACCTCCCTTAGTGCCTCTCCACGCCGGGAAGAAATTTCTAAAACTCTTGGTACAGTCAATACATTACCAATCCAGGCAGCAAATACCGTTGATGCTCCCTTATTAAAGGATGCCTACTTATATCTGGAGTGCGAACTTTTTAAAATTATTGATGGGTTTGATCAGAACAGCATCATTACCGGTAAGATAAAGCGCGCGCAGGTACACAAAGAGTATTTAAGGCTGTCGGAAAAGGACGAAGGAGAACAATTATTACGCAATCCACTTTTGGTTTATATCGCCCATGGCAGGTTCGCTGAGGTCTCTGAGACTTATGCGTTTCCGTTTCCTAAAGATTTTGTGAAATGATTGATAATCAACAGCATATCGCCAACAAAATTTTAGATTACTGTAAAAAGGAGGAAAGCCAATTGATTGACTTTCTGGATAAGCTGGTACGCCTAGAATCGCCTTCCGGGGACAAAGAATCACAAGAAATCATCCTTAAAGTAATTGCGTCGCATTTGGAAGGTCTCGACTATTTTGTGAGATATGTGCCTGGAAAAGCAACAGGAGGATACCTTTACGCCAGACCCTTAAAAAGAGACAAGCGAAAACCTCTTCAACTGTTACTAGGGCATTCCGATACAGTCTGGAAAAAGGGAATGCTTAAAGAAATGCCGCTTACAATAAATAGTAAAATGACCGGTCCTGGAGTATATGATATGAAAGCCGGGCTTACGCAGATCATTTTTGCTTTAGAAGCCATAAAGAAGCTTTCTTTCGAACCTCATGCAACCCCTGTAATACTAATTAATAGCGATGAAGAAATTGGAAGTAGAGAGTCAACACCAATGATTGCCAGACTGGCAAAAATAAGTTCAAGAGCCTTTGTAATGGAGCCTCCCTTGGGCCTGGATGGAAAATTGAAAACAGCACGTAAAGGGATAGGGAGATTTACCATTACGGTAAGGGGTAAGGCGGCACATGCAGGCCTGGATCCCGGGAAAGGGGTTAGCGCCATTGTAGAATTATCTCATCAGGTGCAGCGGTTATTTGCAATGAACGATTTTAAGCGCGGTATTACAGTTAATGTAGGTACCATTCAAGGGGGTATTTCTCCTAATGTTGTAGCCCCCGAAAGCAAGGCGGTTGTTGATGTAAGAGTACTCAACAAAGAAGATGGAGACGAGATCACTAAAAGGATATTGGGCTTAGAGGCCAGCATTCCCGGGGTGCAAATAACTGTTGAAGGGAGCATGGGAAGACCCCCTCTTGAACGAACTGCCAGGAATCAAAAACTATGGGAGCTAGCCAAGTCTAAGGCACTTTTGCTTGGAATAGACCTGGACCATGCTATAGCAGGAGGAGCATCGGATGGTAACACCACAAGTGCTTTTACCGCAACTTTAGATGGACTGGGAACAACCGGAGACGGAGCACATGCAAAACACGAGTTTATTTTTTTGGATCAATTAGCCAAAAGGACAGCCTTACTTACTTTATTACTGCTGTCTAAACCTTATAGAGGAGTATGAGCATAAATCACAAATATATATTTACTTCACTTACCCGAATATCCGATCTGGCAGAAGTGGACTTTGGTGTTCGCAAACTGCCGAGAGAACAATGGGAAATGGGAGACTATGTAGTTTGCAGAATTACAGATTCTGGCGGTAGTGCTCTGAGCCTGGAACTACCTAATGGACGTATGAGAGGTGTAATAGGAGGAGAGAAAATTGTAGGCGCTTTGGGTGAGCGTTTTGCCACCTTGGAGGCTACAGGCACCTGGAAAGAGGTTGGAAAAGATCTTAAAATGCACGTGCTTACCGGCGCAGGGCTTATGGGGAAGTTAACCTCAAAATCTGTTTTTATTCCAGATATGATAGAGACCGTCTATGAAGGGCATGTTGTTCGTAAGAGCCACAAGCTTTCTATGAAGGACTTTGTGAAACCACATAAATTTATTCCCTTTGATACTCCGGTTATTCTTTTCGTGGGGACCTCCATGTCGGCGGGAAAAACTACTTCTGCCAGAATTGTAACGAATCTTTTTAAACTTTCTGGATATAAAGTGGTAGGTGCCAAGCTTAGCGGAGCGGGCAGGCTTAAAGATATTTTGGCTATAAAAGATGTTGGTGCAGACGCGGTGCTGGATTTTGTGGATGCCGGGCTACCCTCATCCATATGCCCTGCTGAAACGTATCAAAGCGCTTTAATTCCCTTACTGAGTAGAATTCAGTCTCAAAACGCGGATATAGCGATCATTGAAATAGGCGCTTCCCCCTTGGAACCCTATAATGGGGACTTTGCAATAAATGCGCTCCGGGAAAACATCAAATGTACTGTTATGGCTGCTTCAGACCCCTATGCGGTTTATGGACTAATGAAAGCCTTTAATATAAAACCGGACATTGTCACAGGTATTGCGTCCAATACTTTGGCCGGCAGGAAAATGGTGGAAAGGCTATGTGAAGTGAAAGCCCTTAATCTTATCAATCCTAAAAATACGGATAGGCTGAAGCAAATTTTGGCAGACCGCACCGGCCTGTCTTTTTAAAGATTTAAAATGTTTACAGCAAATGCCAAGCAGATCCTGGAGGCCCGATATCTTCTTAGAAATTCGGATGATATACTTATAGAAACGCCCGAGCAACTATTTACAAGGGTAGCAGGGCACCTGGCCCAAATTGAAGGGAAGGAATCTAAAGTTTGGAAAAAAAAATTCTATGACCTTATGTGGAGTGGGGAGTTTTTACCTAATTCCCCAACCCTTATGAACGCCGGAACTCCTAAAGGACAGCTGAGTGCCTGCTTTGTACTCCCGATTGGGGACAGCCTGACCAGTATTTTTACGACTCTGAAAAATGCAGCGCTTATCCATCAAAGCGGAGGGGGCACAGGCTTTAATTTCTCTAAGCTCAGGCCCAAAGATACCACCGTTATGACCTCTAAAGGAAAAGCGTCCGGACCTTTAGCTTTCATGAAAGTTTATGATCTGGCAACGGACCAGGTGAAACAAGGCGGGAAACGCAGAGGAGCGAATATGGGAATACTAAATATAGACCACCCTGATATTTCTGATTTTCTTACCGTTAAGAATGACGATAAAAGTTTACGCAATTTCAACATCTCTGTCGGAATTACAGACCGTTTCATGTATGCCTTAGAAGGCGATAAGGATTGGCCTCTTATCAACCCTTATAATGGCCGTGTTCACAGGAAAGAAAAAGCAAGCAATATATGGCAGAGGTTAATAGAAGCAGCATGGAAAACCGGTGACCCCGGACTGGTATTTCTGGATACCATCAATAAACACAACCCCACTCCCTTGTTGGGCAGCATTGAAAGTACTAATCCATGTGGTGAAGTTCCTCTTCTTAATTATGAAAGCTGTAATCTGGGATCCTTAAACTTAACGAAAATGGTCGTTCAGAAGGGCGGAACTACACAGCTAAATTGGCAGAAGCTGGAAAAGACCATAAGAATAGCAATGCGATTTCTTGATAACGTCATCACCACCAATCACTACTTGCTTCCTAAAATTAAAGAGATGACTCTTGCGAACAGGAAGGTGGGTTTGGGTATCATGGGGTGGGCCGAATTGTTAATTCTCATGGAGATTCCTTATAGTTCTGATAAAGCGGTACTTCTGGGAGAAAAACTAATGGAATTTATACAAGCTAAAAGTTATGAAGCATCTATTGGCCTTGCCGTGGAAAGAGGGTGCTTTCCTGCCTGGGAGAAGAGCATGCATGCGCCCAGAATTAAATTGAGAAATGCCACTTGTAACAGTATTGCTCCGACGGGTACAATTTCTGTACTTGCCAATACTTCTTACTCGATAGAACCACTTTTTGCGCTTGCCTATAACAGAGTTGGAATTCTAGGAAATCAGACGCAAAGTACTATCAATAAGGAATTTGTCCGATATATGAAGCATCAGGGTCTTTGGTCTGAGCAATTGAAGAGCGAAGTGGTTCTCAAAGGGACAATACAGCACCTTCGGTTCATTCCGGCGGAGGTTCGTAAACTTTTCGAGACCAGTTTGGAGATCCCATGGACCTCACATTTATTGCATCAAAGATCCTTTCAGCAATATACAGACAACGCCGTATCAAAAACAATCAACCTAGCCCGGGATACCGATATAGCTAACGTGTCTAAAATCTATAAGACGGCTTGGGAATACGGGTTGAAGGGAATTACGATTTACAGGGACAGTAGTAAATCTAATCAGGTCCTTCAGAAATGCGGAGTATCTATGGAAGAGAGTTGCTAAGACTATAGAACAGAGCAAAGAATACCGGACGGGTTTCCCAATCAAAGTCATAGGGGACTCCGCCCGGTACAGCGATCTAAAATAAAAGCCAAATGGCTTTAGACAGTTTCTTTTTCTTTGCGTCTGTTTTCTGCAAGTCGCTCAATCATGTCCGGAACCTTTTCAAATGCAGCGGCCAAGCCATGCGTTTTTCCGGCTTCAAGGAATGAGATTTCATCACCTTTAGTTATCAGGAAACCTATAGGTTCTATGCCTACCCCAGCTCCGGCTCCTAGACCTTCGCCTCTTCTGCCTTTTGCCTCAGTACCTTCACCGCCACCTGAACCAAAGCCCATTCCTACCTTAATAACAGGAACACACTTAAATTCACCCAAGTCAAATGGTTCGCCAACTACGGTATCAGTTTTGGCCTCAGCCTTAATAAATTCCGTGATCTGTTTCAATAATTCTTCCAAATGTAAATCCATAATACTGTATTTTAATAGTTAATAAATGATTTAATGATGTTCACTGGCCTGTTTTGCAAGTGAACGATTAGCCTGTTTCTACCTTCGAAATTGATATGAAAGGACCCCACATAAAAATTTAAGAAACCAAAAAGCGGGAACAGTTTGGCATTTAATATGCAGTTTCCTGTATCCAGGTCTACCAGGAACTTTTTAGTCTCAAAAGAGCGTAATATTCGCAAAGCTTTTTTAGCACTAACTAGCGAACTTCGTCTTGATTTTTTTTGTTTTTCCTTTTTGCCTTTAAGAGCGCGCTTACCTCTAAGTGGATAGAAGTAAAATTCTCTGAAAAACATGCGTAATCTAATTCTTAAAAGTTCCTTAGGATGCCCTTCAATTGTAGCTTTGGCAAGTCCCTTTACACGTATATAATACTGGTTTGTGACCGTATTAACCAAGAGTTCAATGGGGGCGAAAAGTAAAAGCGCCACCAAAATCAAGAACAGCGCCAACGCAACTACTAACCACATCATAAAGGTTTTAGCAAAGAAATAGAAAGGAGTGCCCTATTCCAATGATGTAGGTCAGTCAGCCTGAATTTTAGCAATTTTTTATTTGCTTGAGAACCAACTATTTGTAGGCAACTAAGTTGACCTTGCTCATAGTTCTAATGCCAAAGTAAGCCTATCTTATTTTGCCAAATTGAATGGCTTACGCAAATAAGCGAGATATGTTTAAAGAACAATGAATTCCAGGCAGAAAAACAAGAAGTCTAAAATTACCTTTATGCAGTTTCTGCAGGGGGTGGAGGGTGTTGCAATTATTATTGCCTGTTATTTGACGATCTTTCTTAAACCGCTACGCGATCGCTGGGGATTTGATCCGAAAAAGGTCTTAGCTCCACTTCCCGGTGATCAATTGGTGTCAGAGCCGAAAACTCAATTTACTCACGCTATTGAAATCAACGCTCCTGTGAAATATGTATGGCCTTGGATTGCACAGATAGGACGGGGAAAAGGCGGATTCTATTCCTACGAAGCTCTGGAAAATGTTATAGGCCTGGACATTTACAATGTTGACGAGATTTTACCACAATTTCAAACTCCCAAGGTGGGAGATTTTGTTGGTTTTAGCCCTAAGGATTTCTATCCTATTGTAATCGTGGAAAAGGAAAGGGGTATGGTCATTGAAAATCACTATGATTTGAAGAAAGGAAAAATGTTTAGTCCTCAAGCAGAGTTCCCACCAAATTTCCTGCACTTAAGCTGGTTGTGGTATGTAGAACCTTTAGGAGCCACACGTTCGCTTTTCATTTCGAGAAACAGAGTCACCTATAACTCCTCTCGGAAGACTAAATTAGCGTTTGGCTGGCCTTCAGAGCCTATTGTTTTTGCTATGGACAGAAAAATGTGTTATGGGATCAAAAAAAGGGCTGAGAGACATTATAAGGCTGAAAAATCTACAGAAACCAGGGTGCCATGAAGTGCCAACCAAAACATGTCGTATCTAATACTAGTTGGCATCAACAACAGTTCCCGAACCTGTTATTGTTGTATTAACTATCGGATCTCCTTTATAGAAAACATTGCCGTTCCCGGTAATTCTTATATCGAGTTGGTCGCTAGCAAAAACCTCCACATCACCAACACCCAACAACTCAATATCACATCGGTCTGATACAAGTTCAAACGCATGGATATCCCCCACCCCTAAAAGGTCAATGCTCAACATGTCTGCAATGCCTCTAAGTATAAAGTCTCCAACACCCGTAAGTGTTACCTGAAGCTCGTCTAGTTCAAAATCGTCCTGCATTTCGATGCTCCCAACCCCAACAAGTTCAAGTGTTCGGATTTCGGGAATTGTAATATAAATTTTTACGTCCTCAATGGTATTTACACATCGATTAAATTCAATAGTTAGGGTGTTGTTCGAGACTTCCGTCTCTAGCGCATCCAGTACATTTCTCTGCGCCTCGATTCTGAGATCCTCCTGTGGCCCCCGCGATAAAAAGATTTGGGCTACCCCTGCATGATAGACGTTTTGAAAATCATTTACCGACCTCGTTTCCGTTACGATGGCTCCATTTCCTGTCAGACAGTTATTATTAAATGCAGAGTCGTTATCATCGACATCGCAAGAGCGGGTAAAAAACAAGCCTAGAATCAAGAAAGGCAGCAAGACTACAAGTCTATTGAAGTCGGCCAATTTCTTGTGTAATGAATAATGTTTGTAATCCATATTGTCAAGTTTAAACTTCCGAATGAAAAAAAGGAGCAAGGAGGCTGTTCAATGGGCCAGTTCGGCAAAAAGTATCATGTAATTATGACCAGCTTTCTTAGCGCATTTAGGACAATAGGCATAATGCACAAAATATCTTTTGGCTTCCTCATTCAGGCCTTTTAAGAAATGATCCATTTGTTTCATAAATTTCGGAATCTTTTTGTAGGGCCCGTCAAAAACTTTGGTTACAAAGGTGCCGCTTAAAGTTGTGTTCTTCGCTTCTGGGATATCGCCCGTTACAGACAGGTATAGATTAGACATAAAAGCATTCGGATCGGTAAAAAGCAAGAGAATATCTTCTCTGTTCTCATCTAGTTTCTTTGAGCTTTCGGCAAGTTGCATCAATTTGGTAATTCTGTTACCGAGCATTGGAACAAGGGGAATATGAAAAAAGGTAGGCACGCGGGCCTTTATAAACTTCTTTTTATCCCAATTGAACTCCTTTTCACTCCACTTTTCAGTGCTGAAATGAGGACAACAACTATTTTCTTCCTGTTTCATCGTACTTTTTTAGGCTTAAATCCTGTGCCCTAAGCTTCTTATGACAAAAAAACTGTTTCGAGCAGTATGTTTATAGGAGTTATGTGGGATATGTTTATAGGCTCCACCTCTTTGTACTAAAAGCTAAGGTGAGATTGGATCAAACTTTTAAGATCTTTAGGAAGGTGATCCCTAATATCTTCCATTTCTCCCTGGGAAACATATTTTCTGAAATAGATGAAGGTTAACTCAATATACTTTTCGGCCAAATCTTCTTCATATCCATAGTCATTAATGGCGGCGGCACCATCCATGTCTTTAACCAGGGCTACAAGATCTGCCATATGTTTTACCCTGGGTTTCTTTTTCTTGATGCTCCATCCGTTCACATACAGTGCTTTAAGGAACATTGGCAATTGGGCGATAAACTGCAGTGATTCCTCTGTTGGAATGATCTCTCGCAGGGCATGTAAAACCGAGGTAAGTATTCTACCGGCCTTTTCGGTATTTTTTTCCATACCCAACTGTATGGCGTAATCCTTTAAAAAAGTGTGGGCTTCAGAAGCGTATTGATTGAAATTAAGTGCCATAGTGCTTGTTTTAGTGAAGTATAAATTTGAGCATTTTGTGTTAGCCTCAAAATGATCTCGGTCACTCAACTGCCTCCAATGGGTTTCTTTCTGTTCGTATTTTTATTGCTTCTGCCCCGATTTTTAATTTGTTCTTCGTGATACCTTCCGATATTTTCACTGCGGTACCCATTTACTCGCTGATATCTCGAACGTCTCAAATCCAGGTGTTGGTAAGGTCGTGGCAGGGTAGGCGTCCGGGTCCAAATGCCGGCATTGAGATAAATGTATTGATTGAGCGAAAGATCAAAATAAATATGGTGATCGGGAAAATAAACGTATCTCACCAGTTCTACCCGGTTTGGGTAAAACCAGGCGGGAGGCGGACGATCTTGTATGGAGGTATAAACTACCGGGCCACAAGCCGTTATCAGGAAAAAAATTGCGACACCCGCTATTCTTTTTACCACCTTGCATTTTCTCATTTCTCATATGTTTAGGAATACAAATGAAGAAAAGCCGTTGGTCTTTTCAAATGATCTATATCATTTCAAAGATCAGGGATACCTCATAGTTTTGACTCAAGTGATACGCTTTAAATAATTCGCAAATTGCAGGAATTGTCAAAGCCTTCGATAAGTTAAGAATGGAGCAAGGATCAAAAAATAGTGTGCCTAAAGACAACAATAAGGACAATACCCCAAAATCACCAAAAAGCGGCTATGGGGTAGCCTGGGTTTATCTTGTTTTGTTCGCTTTGCTTTTTATGATTTCTATCTTTTCCAGTTCATTTGACCAATCAAAAGAGTTAAGCTGGTTTGAATTTGAACAGACGCTTTTGGCAAAAAATGCAGTATCTAAGATTATTATAGTAAACAAAGAAATTGCCCAAATTTATGTTAGGGAAGCATATCTTAATGATCCGGAATACAAAGAGATAACCAATCGGTTTTCAGCATCAAAAGCAGGCCCTCATTTTTTCATTACACTTGGTTCTATTGAGAGTTTTGAAAGGAAACTTGAGCAGGCTCAACAAGATTTGAACCCTGAAGAAAAGATAGAGGTTTTATTTAAAAACCGGGTAGGTTGGCTGCCCGCCCTGTCGTGGTTACTGCCTTTGGGAATTATCATCATATTTTGGTTATATGTGTTGCGAAGAATGGGTAGTGGTACCCGACGGAATCCCTTGTTTAATTTTGGAAGATCTACTGCAACACTTACCGAAAAAGGGAAAAAAAGTGCTGTGACCTTTGATGATATTGCCGGACTTAAAGAGGCAAAAGCGGAGGTCATGGAGGTTGTTGATTTTTTGAAAAACCCTCATGAATACACCAAATTAGGGGCAAAAATTCCCAAGGGTGTAATGTTAGTAGGGCCTCCGGGCACCGGAAAAACCTTAATGGCTAAGGCTGTGGCGGGTGAGGCTCAAGTACCTTTCTTTAGCATGTCAGGGTCCGAATTTGTTGAAATGTTTGTAGGTGTGGGGGCCTCAAGAGTCCGTGACCTCTTTAAAAGGGCTAAAGAGAAGTCGCCTAGTATTGTATTTATTGATGAAATAGATGCAGTAGGCCGCTCCAGGGGCAAAATCAATGCTTTTCAGGCCAATGACGAGCGCGAAAGCACCTTGAACCAATTGTTAACCGAATTAGACGGCTTTGGAGAGAATACTGGGGTGATTGTTCTAGCAGCTACCAATAGGCCAGACGTACTTGATAAGGCATTGCTGCGACCGGGTAGATTTGACCGGCATATCTACCTGGAGCTTCCTACGATGGCAGAGCGGGTGGAAATTTTTAAAGTGCACCTCCGACCCTTAAAACTTTCAAAAAAGCTCGATATTGAGCTCCTTTCAAAATTAAGCCCGGGATTTTCGGGAGCTGATATCGCCAATATCTGCAATGAAGCTGCTTTAATTGCTGCAAGAAAGAAAAAACTCAAAGTAGAACAGGAAGATTTTGAAGAGGCCCGGGATCGGGTGATAGGGGGGTTAGAGCGTAAAAGCAAGATCATTTCACCCAAAGAAAAAGAAATTGTAGCCTATCATGAAGCAGGCCATGCGGTGGCCAGTTGGTATTTGCCAAATGTAGATTCCTTGGTAAAGATATCCATTATTCCCCGCGGTAAGTCTCTGGGTTCTGCCTGGTATGTTCCTGAGGAAAGGCAGATTGTGACGAAATCGCAGTTCATAGATCAAATCTGTGCCTCTTTGGGAGGTAGAGCTGCCGAGGAGATCATTTTCGGTGAAGTGTCTTCAGGCGCCTTAGACGATCTTGAAAAAGTTACAAAACAAGCTTATAATATCGTAATGTACTACGGGCTGGACGAAGAGATTGGCCCTATTAGTTTTTATGATTCTACAGGGCAGAATGAACGTCTTTTAAATAAGCCTTATAGCGAAGAAATGGGCAGGCTAATAGATCAGGAGGTACAAAACCTTATAGCCGAAGCCTACGCGGATACAAAAAAACTTTTGCTAAAACACAGGGAAGAATTGGAAAAATTGGCACAACTCCTCCTGGCGCAGGAGGTGGTTGAAAAAGAGGATTTGGAAAAACTATTGGGTAAAAGAGGTTTAAAAGTGTTGGTAAATAGTGAAGACTAAATTGTTCCATGCCAGAACAAGGGAATCCAAAGTGCAGCATTACTTTAAAAGTATAGCTATGAAACACCTATAAAGACAAACCAAACTAGTTAAGATAAGTATCATGAAAAGGGAAGTTATTTACGATACAGACCTTCATTTTGAACATCAAAGATGGCAGAGTGAGCTGTATTTTTGGAAAGATGAGTTAAAATCTTTTAATAATCGATTGAGTGAATTAATAACCCGCTGGACCAAGAAGGAGGTTCTGGCTCAGCTGGAACATTTCCAAAATGAATTTATTCTCCACGGTGGGGTTATAGATAATTTGTTGGAGAGTATTGAAATACACGAATCGGGGATCGCCAGACAAAATCTGGCTGGTCAGCAGGCACTGGATACAGTTATGCTTAAGAACCATATGGAGATCAGGCGTCAGATGGAGGCGCAACGCCAAATTTACGCGGATTTAAAGAAAGAATTCTTTGCCTTTCTTTCGAAGTATATGTAGCCTGTACTTTGTCAACGGTAGACGACCGGATTCAAGACTATGTATTTCCAAAATTCTTTCAGCCAAGAGGTGAGAAATATAAGATTTATGAACTTCTTCTTTAGGAAATTTACTATCTTATATATCCCTAATATCTTAAGAATCAAATATGGTAACCTTGTTGCTGATTGAGGATGATAAGGACAACCGTGAGAACACTGCAGAGCTCCTAGGGTTAGAGGGTTATGAGGTGGTAACTGCCACCAACGGAATAGAGGGTTTCGAAAAAATCCCGGTTTTTCTTCCAGAAGTCATTATTTGCGACGTGCGTATGCCGCTAATGGATGGTTTTGACTTGCTTTCAAAACTTAAACATCATCCAAAGTACCAAATAATACCCCTAATATTTTTGACCGCGAAGAGCGAAAAAGGAGATGCTAGAAGAGGGTTAGATCTTGGGGCTGAGGACTACATAGTCAAACCCTTCGAATTTGACAAGCTCTCAGAATCGATAAAACGCTGTTTGCGAAGCAGAGTATATTGATGTTCCTAACCAAAGTCTGCGAGCTGCTGCAGTCGTCCTTTATCCAGAATAATGATTCGTCGCGCTTTACCCATGGCTATCAATCCTTCTTCCCTGAAATTGGTGAGTGTTCTGATGGCAGTTTCCGTTGCGGTACCAATGATGTTGGCAAGGTCTTCACGCGCAATGTCAATACCCTGTTCCTGCGCATTGTCAGTACTGCCTTTTTCGCTTAGCGTGAGCAGTGTTTTTGATATTCGCTTGCGTACTGAGGCATAGGCCATATCTACCAATTGTTCTTGAGCTTTGGCAAGGTTTTTAGAAATGAGTCCAATGAACTTTTCGGAGACTTCTCTTCTGGTATGCAGAAACTTTTTAAAATCTGCTTTTGGAATAGCATAAACCTCGGCATCCTCAAGAACAGTTGCGGTTTCACTGTATACTCCCCGTTCGCTCAAAAGACCCAATTGGCCCATAAAATCGCCCTGTTTGTGTATTCCGGTTACCAGTTCCTTGCCGGCTTCAGTAGACTTATAGGTCTTTATGGCACCATTTTTAACGTAGTAAAGAGAATGAGCAACATCTTCTTCGGAAAAAACGATTTCCTTTTTTTTGTAAGTTTTATAACGATAGTCCTTGGAAATATGAACGATATTTAAGTATTCTGAGGCGTCCTGAAAAAATTGATTTACTCCTTCAATAGAATTTGAAAATTGCTTCCTTAAGAAGTCATTTTTTCGCAGTCTGCATGCCACCGCGTCTAAGAGTTCATTTTCTTCAAAAGGTTTTGTTAAATAGTCATCAGCTCCCAGGTTCATACCCTTTCGGATATCTGTCTTTTCCGATTTAGCAGTCAGGAAAATAAAAGGGATTCCTGCGGTTTTTTCGTCTTGGTTTAATTTTTCAAATACGCCATAACCATTGAGTCCAGGCATCATAATATCGCAAAGTACAATATCTGGCATAAAACGATTTGCCTTTGTTATGGCGGTATTCCCATCTTCGGCCGGGATTACTTCATAACCCGCTAATTCCAATATATCGGCTGTATTTTCTCTCACATCTTTGTGGTCTTCGACCAGTAGTATTTTTTTCATCTGTAGTGTCTTTATAGAAATGAAGTCATGATGAATCTGGCTGAAGTGGATTCTTCCCATTTTGTTTTAACTAGAATACCAGACATTCGCTTCTCGTTCATTTTCTAACGTATTATTTTTCATGATTTTAGGCAACTAATTCATATCCTTTAGCTGTAGTTGCCTATTTGGGAACTTCAACATGAAAGTCGTCCCCACACCTTCCTTGCTAATAAAATTCACGGTTCCTCCCATTAACTCTGTATATTGTCTGACAATATGTAAACCAAGGCCTGTTCCTTGAATGTTCTCGGCGTTTTTAGCACGGAAAAATCGCTCAAAGAGATGGCTTTGTTCAGCTTCCGGAATACCAATTCCCTGATCGCTCACCTGTAATTCAACTTCTTTGTTCCTCCAAATGATTGTTAAGGTACATTTGGCTTCAGGTTCTGAATATTTTAGAGCATTTGAGAGTAGATTTATTAAAGTATGCCTAATTAGTTTTGGATCAAGAAAAACCAGGGAGGCTTCGCCTTGCTGAGCTACACTTATAGACGGGCCGGCTTTCTTACCAATTGTGATTTCTTCAACTATTGAGCGCGCAAGTTGCATTAGATCAAAAAATTGTGGCCGGGCTAAGGTCTTGCCTTCTTCCAACTTGCTCAGGGAGAGGAAATCATTCAAGATCATTACCAAATTGCGTACATTGTTTTTTATCTGGGAGACATATTTTTCTCTTTTTAACAGCTTGTCCGGAGTATTTTGTTTGCCAATAAGAATGGCCGAGGAGAGTATGGCGCTTAATGGTGTCCTGAATTCATGTGACGCCATGGAAACAAATCGGGATTTCAATTCACTAAGTTCTTTTTCTTTCTCCAGGGTTTTTCGTATTTCAACTTCAACCAGTTTTTGCGCAGTAATATTGCTATAGACGAATAAGGCCCAACTGGTGTCCTTTTCTGAATAAAGCGGAGTAGAATTTGCCGAATAAACTTCCTTGCGGTATTCAACCTCAAAGGAAAGGTGTTTACCATTCAACGTCTTTTGAATATCCTCTTTGATCTTTTCCCTGCGTTTTTCAGAGAATAATGAGATTTCATCAATATTCTTACCCTCAAAGTCGGTCTTGTTTAATTTAAGTTTACGAAGTTCTTCTCCCTCGATATAAACAAAGTCCATTACCTCATTAAAGACGACAATAATCCCCTTTGGAAAGTTTCTGGCTATGGCAGAAAGCATCTGCTGACTTGTTTTGACTTTTTTTTCGGCAGCTTTCGTAGATTGAATTTGTTCTTCCAGATTCTTGTTGACTGTGGTTAATTCTGCGATGGTCGCCTGAACCTCTTTAGTTCTATCGTATACCCGTTGCTCAAGGGTCTGGGCATATTTTTGCAATATCTTTCCACTACGTTCTAGGTTGAGATTGATATTGTGATGTTCAATTGCCAAACCAGTAAGTTGCGCCATGTCTCTCAAGGTCTCTATTTCTCTTTTCTTCGGGGCGCCCTTTCGATCGCTATACAGGGCAAAAGTGCCCAGTATTTCATGGGTTGAAGAAAAAATCGGGATCGACCAGCATGCTTTAAAACCGCCTTCAAGACTTAAGTCGGCATGTTTTTCAAAGAGCGGTTCGTCACTAAGGTTTTTTACGATCACTTCCTCTTTTAAGAAGGCCGCCTGACCGCAGGGGCAGCTGGCCTTTGGGCCAACTTTTACCGTCTTAATGTTGTTCCCAAGCTTTTCGGGGATATTAGGAGCCACTAGCTTGCTTAGCGTTCCTTTTGCATGGTCAAAAACGAGAATTGTAGCACGGCTTTTTGGTATATGGTGCTCAAGTGCAGATGTAAATTGGAGTGCAATTTTTTTTAAAGGCCTGTTTTTAGTGATAGACTCCAGGATACCTCGAACTTCATTTTTTAAAATTTCCTCCCGTTTGCGTTTGGTGATGTCATTTTGTACCCCAATAAAATGCGTTAAACGTCCTTTGGAGTCGCATATGGGAGTCACGCTTAGTTCATTCCAGAATAGCTTCCCATCCTTGCGATAATTGCGAAGTTCAACCTTACAACCCTTCCCTTTGGAAATTGCCGAACGCATTAGCGGAATTGCATCCTGAGCGCGATCATCGTTTTGCAAAAAACGGCAATTTCTTCCAAGGATTTCTTCCTCAGAATAACCTGTCATATGCTGAAAAGCGCGATTGCAATAAATGATGGGCTGCTCTGGTTTTTGGGCATCCACAATGATAACAGCATTACTAGTGGCGTCGAGAGCCCTTTTTCTCGTGAACAGGATTTCCTGGGTGATCTTTAGATCAGTGACATCCTCTCCTGAACTAAGGGTGGCAATGGCTTTTCCATTTTCGTCTGTTAAAACAGAATTGCGCCATTGAATAAGTCGGAGGTCCTTTTTTGAAGTAAGTACAGGATTTTCATAGTATTCTTCAGTGTGGTTTTTACGGGCTAAAATCTTGTCGAATTGTTTGGTTACCTGGTGCTGATCTTCTTCTGGAATACAGGTTTTAAACCAGTCCTTACCCACGAGCTGCTTCTCTGTATACCCTAATACCTCACATGTTTTTTGATTGACCAACTCAATTTTATGATTCTTGTTGATAGCCACGAACATCGAACCGGCTATATCCAGATATCTCCGCAACCTCTTTTTTTCTGCTCTCAAATCGTTTTCCGACTTTTTTGCGCGGCTCACATCGCGAACAATACCAAGAATACTGTGATTGTTCATAGGTGCAAGCCTAGCCTCAAAGTACTTCAACTCATCCTCTTGGATCTCATAGTTCACATGTTGAGACGCTTTCAATTTTATCGCCTTTTTTATGGCCTGATGAAGTTCTGTGTATATTTCGGGCGGAAACAACTCAACAATTTTTTTTCCTATAGCTTCTGTGTTGTTTATGGGAAACTTTTGGCCGCGGCCTTCCTGAAATTCAATGCAGTTGCCTTTATAGTCAAGTATGAAAATGGTATCAGGAATTGCTTCCAACAGGGCCAGGTGTTTTGTTTCTGTCGCTCTAAGATCCTGCTCTATTATGGCTTTGGCAGTAAGATCTTCGAGGAAAAGAAGTTTCGTATTGGGTTTCAGGTCAACCGAAGAAACTAATCTGACTTTCAAAGGAAACTGGCTTCCATTTTTTTTTCGTCCCAATAAGGGTGAAATAGGATTTTTTTTGTCTGTCTCCGGTGTTTGTCGGGATTTGATTTGTTCAATAAATTTTAAGTTAGAATTACCGGGAAAAAGTAAATTCAGGGGTTTTTGAACTAACTTGTTTCGAGCATATCCAAACATCAGTTCACAGGCCAAATTTGCATGGGAGACTCTGTTTTGATCATCGATAATCAAGATTCCCTCGGAGGTCGTTTCAAAAACTCTTTGTAAAAGTTCAAAATCCATGAAATACAAACAGGGATTAGTTAATCAGCTTGCCTGTACAAGCGTCAAATTCTACCTCCACCGTTCGAAGAAGTCATGGCAAAAAATTGAAGAACCCCGGGATATTTTGATGAAATAACCATTGTTTTAAGGTCCCCGCAATTATTCCTGGATCGGTGAATAAACCATCCGATTGCTGCCTGCTAATCATTGCAACGAGCGCATATCGGCCGACATGCAATCCGATATCTTCTTATTTTACCTTAATACTGGTTTGTTCTTGTGTAAAAGTAGGGTAGCAAGGGCTTCAATTAAATGACCATTGTCATCTTAGTTTTTCTTTTGATTGATCTTCTGGTTTGCGCCTGTGCCATATCTGGGGTAAGACCGGGATTTAGGTTGCTCTTGAAGAATGCAACTATTTCATCAGCTTCTTTTGACCAGGGACGCTGTATCATTGGGTAGGGGTATCTCTATATAATATGAGCAGGGAAGTGAAATACAAAAAACCCTCCTATCAGACGATATTCCAGGAATACTTTCCGACAAAGAGGGCGTCTTGAAAAACCAAAATTTAAGGCTAGTCTAAGTGATTTCTATCACTTTAGCCGGTCTTTTTTTAGCTTCTTCTTTTTTAGCAAGTTTAAAGCTTAGTATACCGTCATTATACTTAGCTTTTATCTCTTCCTCTATAACACTATCGGGCAGTTGGAGAGACCTTTCAAAAGAACGGTAATTGAATTCTCTTCGTGTGTAATTTTCTTCTTGCTCCTCTTCTTTCTGTGTCTTTTCAGCAGAGATATTTATGCATCCATCCTCAATGGTAACTTCGAAATCCTTTTTCGCAAAACCCGGAGCGGCCAATTCTATCTCAAAATCGTCATCGGTTTCCTTGATGTTTAAGGCAGGTTCCATCGTTTTACCATTCCAAAAAGGGTTTGAAAATCGACTTGTATCCCACATCCGATTGTCAAAAAAATTGTCAATATCAAAAAAATCCTGGGGAATGAGTCCACCAAATGGACGCCTCTTTTTTCTAAATTTCACTAGTGACATAATATTATTTTTTAGGTTAAACAATTAATAATTTGATAAGCAAGTGCAATGTACCACTGTGACTGTTGTTGCAAAATGATTTGCATCAGGAGGCCCGATTATTGTTATAAAACTTAAAGGATTAGAAGACTAAAATCAGGATAGGGGAAATCTGACTGCTAACTTCAAATGCGATTCTCAACACACCCATAATACTTCCCTTAGCTTACATTTTGGAACCGAAGGCCAGATCTCCGGCATCTCCAAGTCCAGGAATAATGTACCCCTTGGCTGTAAGCTTATCATCAATGGCACCAATCCATAATTGTGTACCTGGAGGAAATACTTTTTCGATGTACTCAATGCCATCTTTAGACCCAATGACGGAGATAATATGAATCTTTTGAGGAGTTCCATGTGACTTCAATACCCTAAATACATTTTCTAATGTTTTACCCGTGGCTAACATAGGGTCGGTTAAGACCAATGTCTTTCCACCCAATGCCGGGGCAGCAAAATACTTTACTATAACCTCAAATTCATTACTTTCCGAAATATGGCTGCGATATGCCGAAATAAAAGCGTTCTCGGCATGGTCAAAATAATTTAATAGCCCTTGATGTAAGGGGAGTCCTGCTCTAAGTACAGAACACAACACCAGATCATTTTTAGGTAAGGCAATTTGGCTGGTGCCAAATGGAGTTTGGATTTCCTTGCTGGAATAGTCCAGGCTTTTACTGAGTTCATAACACAGTATTTCACCAACGCGTTCAATATTCCTTCTGAAACGCATCGAGTCTTTTTGAATCTTGACATCCCTGATTTCAGCGATAAACTGGTTTAAAAGAGAATTACCGGCACCAATATGATTGACTTTCACGATATTTATTTGGTTAAAACATTACTTAATTATAGCCCGCAAGGTAGGTTTCAAATCTGGAAACTCCTTCGTTCAACATCCCTACCACAGACTGACTGGTTACGGTGGCCCCGGAGATTCCATCTATTAATTGTTTTCCGTCTAGTATAATTTGATTGTTTTGCCTGAGGCCAAGTGCCTTACCGTCCGGACCAAAGATCATGTTTACAAACTGATTTTCAAAGGACGCTTGTGTTATTGTTGCTCCCAGACCTTCAGATTCTCCTGTATGCCCAAACTGTATTCTTTTGATTTTCCGGGATGTTTTACCGATTAATATGGTCGCCCAAATACGACCAATATATCCGTTTGCCTGGATGACTACTATAGCCTCATTCGAGTTTTTTAATTCGAATATAGGCCAATGCTGGGCAGTTTTAGACCTTGTTAGTTGTCTGTAGAGCCCCAGGGTATATGTCATTTCTGAGGAGTAGACATTGCCTTCGCTATCAATATATTTAAAGTCCATCAGCTGAGAAACATCGCCAGTTTCGGTATAAATAAGATTTGCGAATTCTGCCAACTCTTTCAAGCTCAGCTCCGCCTGTTTTTGTTCTAATGCTTCAACTGATTGTACGGGCTCCTTGGTTTCCCGATTCTTGCAATTGGCAAAAAATAGTAATCCCGTAAAAGCTGCTAGTAAAATTATTGGTTTCATAATAACAAACATTTATAATGGCTGAGGACATTATCTAAACACTCAAGTCATTTAAAGACCGCTTACCACTTTTCTTATGTCCTATTAGCGTTGAATTTACAGGTATTGCTGAAATCAAGAAATGACAGGGATCACCTTAATAATAGTTTTGGGCCCTAAAGTATTTGAATTATACCCATATCATAAGAACCTAAGGATCTATGGCGGTCTCAAGGGCAATTTCAACCATGTCTTTGAACGAGCTTTCACGTTCTTCGGCACTGGTACTTTCGCCCGTAGGCAGGGAATCGGAAACAGTAAGTACGGCCAGGGCCTCAATATTGTATTTGGCGGCTATAGTATAAAGTCCGGCAGCTTCCATTTCTACACACAAGACGCCATAATCTGCCCAATGCTTGTATGCGTCCGGATCATCTTCATAAAACTCATCGGATGACAAAACATTCCCAACTTTAACAGCGATCCCCTTGGTGTTGGCGTGGAAATTTGCCCGTTGCAGCAGCTTGAAGCTGGCTGTTGGCGCATAATCCGCATTTACGAATCTTGTATTGTTTATTCCTGAGGTGGTGGAGGCCGACATGGCTAAAACAACATCTCTTAGTTGTACGTCTTTTTGATAAGAACCACAGGTGCCCACACGAATGATGCGTTTTACGCCATAATCCCTTATCAGCTCATGATAATAGATCATGGCCGACGGAATGCCCATTCCACTTCCCTGGACAGAGACTCTGCTACCTTTATAGGTTCCGGTATATCCCAGCATCCCTCTTACATCATTGTAACAAAATACATCATTGAGATATGCTTCAGAGATCCATTTGGCGCGCTGCGGATCTCCTGGCATCAGAACAACCTGGGCTACGTCATCAGAATTTGCTTTGATGTGTATACTCATACTTTTTATATCTTACTATTGAGAATAGAGACGCCAGAGGATGTGCCAATGCGCGAGACACCCATATCTACGTAACGCTTTGCGGTTTCAAAATCTTTAATGCCACCTGACGCTTTTATTTGAAGTCTGGAACCTATACACTTTCGGATAAGCGCTACACTTTCAAAGGAGGCCCCTGTGGGCCCAAACCCTGTAGAGGTTTTTACAAAGTCGGCGCCGGCTTCCTCAATCAGCCTGCAGCCTAGTTCTATCTCTTCGCTAGACAAATAACAAACCTCGAGAATGACCTTTAATAACAAGGGACCTATCGACTGTTTTATTTGCTGAATTTCCTTTATAATCAATGACTCTTGCCCAGATTTTAGCCATCCAATGTTGATGACCATATCTATTTCATTGGCCCCACTAGCTTTGCAATATTCTGCCTCGTGAACCTTTGCCTCAGTGGCCATAGCCCCTAAGGGGAATCCAATGACACTTGCGAGCTTTATATCTGAACCTCTCAATTCTTCTCGCGCCAGGTTGAGATGACAGCTATTGACGCAAACAGCATAGAAGTTATATTCTTTTGCTTCCTTACAGAGTTGAATGATTTCTTCCGGGATAGCGCTTGCACCTAGTAAGGTATGGTCTATATATTTAGAGAACTGCATGGAGAATTAAAATTCGGTTTTAAAACGGTCGAAGGCTTCTTTTTCTAGATATTCCCGATGGTTGGGATGCGCTATTTCTATTAGGGCTTTGGCTCGCTGCTCCAGGCTTTTTCCAAAAAGATCGACCACACCATATTCTGTTGCCACATAATGAACATGAGCCCTTGTTGTGGTAACTCCGGCCCCCTTTTTAAGAAAAGCGGCTATTTTAGATTCTCCCGATTTGGTTGTCGAAGGCATAGCAATTATGGGCTTACCTCCTTCTGAGAGTGAAGCACCTCTGATAAAATCCATTTGTCCTCCTACTCCGGAGTATTGATAGGTTCCAATGGTATCTGCGCAAACTTGTCCGGTAAGATCTATTTCGATAGCACTGTTAATTGCAGATACCTTAGGATTTTGTCTTATTATTCCAGTATCATTCGTGTAAGCGGCCTCCTTGAAATGTACGATGGGATTCTCATCAACAAAGTCATAGAGCTTTTTGCTACCCATAGCGAAACAAGATACAATTTTACCCGTTTTGATTCTTTTTTTTTCACCGGTTATTACACCTTTTTCAACCAAAGGAAGAATTCCATCTGAAAACATCTCAGTGTGAATACCCAGGTGTTTCAGGTGACCAAGGTTGCCTAACACGGCATTAGGAATATTACCAATACCTAGCTGCAGTGTTGCGCCATCCTCTATTAAGCCAGCTACATGAAGCCCAATTTGTTTCTCTACCTCGGTTATCGAATTTACCCTAAATGAGTAGATAGGGGTATCAACAACTACGGCCTTGTCTATTTGAGATATATGAATAATTCCATCACCATGGGTTCGCGGGACGTTTGGATTTACCTGGGCAACAACTTTTTTTGCAGTTTGAATTGCCGGTAGCGTAATATCGATGGAGGTCCCCAAAGAGCAATAGCCATGCTTATCAGGAGGTGAAACGTGAATAAAGGCCACATCTAAAGGCAAAATATTCCTGCGAAATAGGAGGTGTATCTCGCTGAGAAAGATAGGAATGTAATCCCCGATACGTGTATCCACAGCCCTGCGCACATTACCTCCTACAAAGCAACTATTTAACCTAAAAGATTGATTGTATGGAGCTAAGATGTACTTAGCGTTCCCCTCTGTATGCATTTGCAGGATCTCAACATTTTCTAAGGTCTTATAGCGATCACAGAGGGCTTCTATAAGATGATTGGGAGTCATGGCCGCCCCTTGAAAAAAAATACGGTTGCCGGAAACTACTTCGGCGACCGCTTCTTCAGGCGTAACGTAATGCATCTGATGAGGTGTAATTACTTTTTGCATTTGGTTTTACGTGGCTTATCAGTTTCCTGGTCGTTACAAGGTTTAAATTGGCTTCAAATGTATAGCTTACTTTAGTTAGTTTTCATGATATTTGTCACTGAACATAAATGAATGGATGTGGCCTGCATTGTAATGAATACATTGGCGGAATTAGGACAAGAAGGCTTAGGAACTTAATCGTTTAGCGGCAGCTTTTTCGAAAAAAATAAACAGCCACTATTTGTGAATAGTGCGTGAGGCCAAAATTCGTTTAGCTGTTTTCCAGAAGTTTACGGAAGAAGGATTTGGCTCAAGAGATTTACCTGGGTTCTCTACGTAGGAGCTTAGAAGAAGTTCTAAGAATTTTAAATGATCATTCTTTCCCAAGAAATCTTCATACGCCATTTCCCATGATTCAAATTCCCTATCATCGGTTTCTTCAAGGGAAAGCAAGCGAACCTCCTCATGCCGATGGTCTCTTTTAATGTTTTCAAAAAGCGCATTAACGACTTGCCGATCTCCTTCGATATATTGAACGAAGGCTCCATTGTAATAAAGGAGACAACCCGTTATTCCCTTACTTTTGTTGAAATTCCTGGCATGTTCCAGCAGATCTTTGATTTGGGTACTGTCAAAAAGAGCGCTGGCTACAGAATGATATACTAATGCGATCAAAGTTGATTTTTTTTGATTATTTTTTTGTTTTATGGGCGCTACACTTACCTTATTACCTTTACCAATCAATCCTGACAGAATCATCCGATCCATGAGAAGGCAAATTGGGAATAGCAGATAGGACCAAAACTTATAATAGGATGTAAACTTTTGAATTACTTTTCCAGACCCGTCTACCTTTTCTCTTACGCATGAAGAAAAGTACCTCCCCATGAGGTAATAGTCGATACTCTTCCAACCTGTTACCAAAGCAGGTCTAAGAAACTCATCGACCTTTCGAATATTATTTGCACAAAAATCTAAATCTCTCAGTTCTCCAGACCATCCCTTCGCATTACTGTTTACAAAATAGACGCAAAGAAGGTGGCTGTAGTTGTGCTGATATAGATAGAACCAGATACTTGTGCTCGTAAGCTTATGAAAAAAAAGGAGATATTGGATATTGTCCCTGACAATTCCTTGGTAGCACCTGAATGCCATTTCAGGAGTACCTATTCTATCCATATAGACCTTCCAGTCGTTCATGGCTTCCAAATCTGTCTCAATTATTGGTCGGTTGCAATCAAAACCTGTTTTTAATTAAATCTCCTCCTAATAAAACTACCTCCTGCATTATTGTAAAATTCAGGTTCATGTATTTGGCACAAATAAAGATAGGCTATTGTTAATTCTAAGGCAAAAAAAGCGACTTCCAACTTTGTACTTAACTTTTACCGTAATTAGAGGTAAGCTATTTCTCGTCTTAATTATTGCTTTAATGATACAATACTTCAAAATTTATTCACTGACTAAACCATTAGTTTTCGTTAAGGCATTTAAGCCACATAATACTTTTTGTAACTTTATTCAAACCTTCCATTATGGCCGATACCAACCAATGCAAAAACTGCGAAGCGTCTTTTGATGAAAATTTCCATTATTGTCCTCATTGCGGGCAAGAAACCGCAGACAACCTAACTTTCGGTGTTCTATTTAGCAATACCATTAGCAATTACTTTTCAATTGACGCCCGTTTTTTCAAGAGCTTCATTCCACTGATGACAAAACCTGGGGTGCTAGCCAGGCGTTTTGTCGATGGCAAACGATTGTCGTATCTACATCCGGCACAATTTTACCTTTTTATTTCGGTTGTATTTTTCTTCCTTTTTTCCTTTACAATAAGAAGGGCAGACGATGAAGTGACCAAGGCCTTAGAGAAAGGATTTGACAAGGAAGTAATTCTTGATTCGGTACCTGTTAATATGGATTCTGTAGGCCTTGCAGCAGCAAAAAAGGCGCTTAAGGAAAACCAAGTCCATACCGGAATGTCCGACGAGGAAATTAAAGCAATTGATTCTGTCATGAGCAGTGGGCAAACAATACCAATTACCAACATAAATTCTCAGAAAAAAAGCTTAGACTCATTGATTGAAGTGGGCGCTCCACAAACCGAAAAGCTAAAAGCGATGGGATTAGATGAAGATGCAGGCGTTTTCCGAACTAAAGTTTATTCGCAAATGTTGAAATTATACGAGCATAAAGGCGGAGGAATTCTCAAAACGTTTTATGATACCATTCCCATTGCCATGTTCTTTATGCTACCCTTGTTTGCTTTATTGCTAAAGCTATTTTACTGGAAACGAGGCACCTTTGCCCACCATATGGTATTTAGCTTTTACTTTTTTACTTTTCTGTTCACCACTTTTTGCGTACTAATTTTAGTAAATATGTTTATAGATATCCCAACCTGGATTGAAGTACTCATCTTTTTATCTTTTATCATATATTTAATATTAGCCTTACGCAATTTTTATAGAAGCAGTTGGCTGGGGGCTTTTTTTAAGGCCAATTTTATTTCCTTTATGTATATGATAATTGTACTGCCTTTTGCTTTGGCCGGCGTAGTATTCATTTCTTTTATGTTGTACTAGAAACTCCGAAATTATTGCCTGGATAGGAATAAAAAAACGGCTTTCAATTTTGAAAGCCGTTTTTTCGTAATTAAGTGTTTATTTATTATTGTTTAACGATGGGAACAGTAAAGCTAGCTCCTTCGGTGGTCTGAAGAAGTAGGTAGTATACACCGTTGTTTTTATTGTTAAATGCGTCCAAATTAAATTCAGCATTGTCTCCAGCTCTACTTACATTGAGCCTTCCGGTATCTATGGCAGCCCCTGAAGTACTGATAATACTATAAGATACATCACCACTGATGTTTTCAGGAAGTTTCACTGAAAATTGTCCATTCTTAATAGGATTAGGGAACACATAAACCTCCTGGCTAATTGGAGCTTTGCTGCTAGCATTAGCATTAGCGACCGTAAAGCTTAGCGTTCTGCTTTCCAGTTTAGTACCTGTTCTATTGGAACCCGAATAGGCTTCAACCGTTAAGTTATAGGTGCCATTAGGAAAGGTTTCAGTTTCATAATTACCGTTGGTATCTCCAAAAAGAGCATAGGGCTTAGCATTCTCCGTCCAGGTTTGATTTCTAGGTCCTGTCATCTTAAAGTAGACACTCTTAGTATTGCCATTAGATGGGATAGCCTGGATGTTTCTATTTCCGTTGAATCCGGTTATCGTGGTACCATTAGATAAAGATCTAATAACGGAATTTGTCTTTGCATTAATCCAATTTACCGTTATATCTCCTCCACTAGGTGGTGGCGGTGGTGGCGGCGGGTTACCATTTCCAACTGAAAAGCTAACTGTGGCCTCTGCAGTTGCCCCACTGTTATCTGTAACTAGGGCTCTTACCGTATAGTTGCCATTCTGAACATTTCTAATTCTATGTGGGGTATACTTTGAACCGTCTGTATCTACTTTAGAGCCGTTTACAAAAATTTCGTGTTTTACGATATTGCCGTCTGTAGACAATCTTACCGGCACCGTACTGCCCGCATCAAAACTCTGTCCATCATCAGGGTTGGTGATATCCACGGATGGATCATCTCCTGATGGCGGCGGTGGTGGCGGTGGTGGGTCATTGCCGTCATTAACAATTGTAAAACTTATTGTTGTAGCGGTACCCTTTGTCCCTGACCCATTATCTCCTGCAAACGGAACAGCTCGCAAAGTATAGCTTCCAACCTTCATTGTTCTACCTACATAATTTCCACCTGAATCTCCAAAGGCTGAATAAGGTACATTATTGTCAATTCTATTATTACTTTCTGGTCCGTTAAGCACCATTCTCACACTTCCGGTGTCTGAATTTGCCAGGGCGCTAAAGCTTAGGTTACTAGTAATGTTAGCAAGGTTAAGTTGGCTTCCATCTGTAAGTGTTCCAATAACATTATCGTTATTAGCGTTGATGTACCTGAATCCTGTGATAGCAGGTTCATCTTCGTTTGGCGGCGGTGGTGGTGGCGGTGGGCTACCTCCTCCGCAATTCGTCTGACCTCTTGATAGGCTTTGGGCCTGAGAAGCAGAATACTGGTTCTCTTTGTAAAGCACCATTCTATCAATGAAGTGCCCTTTAGATCGTGCTCCTACTTTGATATTGTATACTCCGGGATTGTTAAACTTTACAAAGATCTGGTGTGGATTCTCGTCATTTGCATTGGTAGACCAGGTCCATTGTACAGTTCCACTGGCATAAACCTTAAAATACCCCTGTCCACCAGAACCGTGAGCAGTTGGGTTTTTTCCGGAGCCTTTAGGGTAAACCTTGCTACCACCTTTTTGAGCGAAAAAGTCGGAAGCACCTTCAATCTTAAGCCAGGAATCATTGTGCTCTGTTGATGGCCTGGGATGGTTTGCGATGATACCTACTTTGTTTCTCCAAATAAATCTGTAAGTACCGGTGGAATTTATTTTTACCTTGTAAGTAATGGTACCGTTGATAGGATTATTAAAGGAATCTCCACCTCTCCAAGCTATATAGGAGCTTCCTGTAAAAGGTTTTGATCCGGTTTCCTTCTTCCACTGGTTTGGAAGGTTTGCGGTTTCCATCTCGATAACGGCGATACCGTTTTTTTCTTCGAATGTCGCCCCGTTACACTGGGCCTGTCCTTGATAAAGAAATAGGGTTGCTACGAATAGCAAGAGGGTAGTTTTTAACTTCATACTGTTAAAAGTTTGTGGGGTTAGTAAAAATTTAGCTTATCTGTTTTAGGAGGAACTCAGGTTATATTTTTTTGGTTGATGTTCTAATTTTTATTTTATATGTCTGATAACCAGTGCTTTAATCACGGTTTGGTTAGGGCTTGCGACTCAAAAACTACCAAATAGATGCTTCGCGAGAGCCTTCTCACCAATGGATATACGATGAAAGTACCGTTTTGGTCTACGAACGGCAAAAAAAAATAAATATTATTGAAAAAACAATTATCTGAGGTTAAATTATTGCCATAAATACATGATTATCTATGCTTTAGGGATAAAGGAACGCATATTGCAAGAAAATATAACAGGGGGTAGAAGAAATTGTTTTGTAAGAGGGTTAAAAAGAAGTGGGTACTAGTGAAATTTTAGTTCTAAGTAGGTCTAAAGACATTAAAAAAACCGTTTAACCTGGCCAGGAAAGGAGGTTAACGTCTAATTAGAAACTCTTTTTTGGGGAACGTTAAGAAGATCAAAGGCAAGATTGGGGAGACAAAGTTTAGTCTGGTCTAAAAGAAACCTAAGGCAGCCAAAATAAGGCATACCACCACGGCGATTAGGATGAGAACCAAAACCACAACCATTATACTAAGGAATCCGTTAAGGACCTTGGTACCAAAATCGAGTTCTTCTTCCATGATTCATTTAATTTATTACAATTTAAGGATAAATGGCTAAAATTCACGGCATAAGGGTTACAATTCGATCAAACACCGCTGCAGGAACAGTTTTTTCGGTCATGGATCAAATTTCGTCGGTGAACTACAATAGGCTAATTCTGCTTTTTGCCCGGGCTGAGCATTCTGCTGAGCTCTTCTAATGAAACTCCTTTGGTCTCCGGCATCATAAAAAGCACGAATAACAATTGCAAGACCATCATCCCCGAGAAGAACACAAAAATGGGCCAGGGATTGTCTTTAAAAATCCCCTGATCAGCGTCTAGAAATATGGGCGTGACCAAGGTGATCAATGCTGCAAATATCCAATGGGTACCCGTGCCCCATGACTGTCCGTATGCTCGAACCTTATTTGGGAAGATCTCGGATATAAAAACCCAAATTACCGCACCCTGACCTATTGCATGCGATGCGATAAACACCAAAATAAAAATCAGAAGGAGGGTTGAAGACGCACCGCTATAGAAACACCAACCCACCATAGCAAGGCTTAAGATGTACCCTAAAGACCCTATTTTCATGAGCTCTCTACGTCCCATCTTGTCAATCAATCGTATTCCAATCAAAGTAAAAATGAGGTTTACGATCCCAATTGATATTGAACTGAATAATGATTCCTTGGCAGCTAACCCGGCTCTTTCCAAAATCTCTGGGGCATAATACAGCACAAAATTGATCCCGGATAATTGGTTGAAAAAAGCAAGTAGAAACGCCAGGATCAAAGGTTTTTTATAAATTCTGGTAAAAAGATTTTCCTTGATGGCAACTGCCTTCACAGAATTCTTTATTTCTTCGAATTGTTTGCTGGCCTGCTCCTCGCCAAATAAGTATTTAAGGGCTTTTAATGCGGCATCGGTATCTTTCTTTTTTATGGCCAGCCACCTTGGGCTGTTTGGAACCTTTAAAACCATTACACTGTAGATTAGGGCGGGGATTGCCTCTACCCCAAGCATCCATCTCCAATCATTTGCCCCCCCAAAACCCTTTAATAAGTAGTTTGAAATGAAGGCTATAAAGATGCCAAATACAATATTAAATTGGTAAGAAGCCACCAGCTTACCTCTGTTTTTGGAGGAAGAGATCTCAGAAATATAGATTGGAGCGGCAACAGAAGAAGCTCCTACCCCGAGGCCTCCTATGAACCTAAAAAAAGAAAAGGTGTAAGGGTCCATAGCAAGGGCCGAGCCCAGCGCTGAAAGAAAGTAGAGAATCCCTATCCAGAAAAGTGTTTTTTTTCGTCCGAACTTGTCACAGGGAATACCACCTAAAAGCGAGCCCAAAACAGTGCCCCACAAAGCCATAGACATGATAAACACTCCGTGAAATACAGGGGAGGTGTTCCAGAGTTCTTTAATTGGCAAGTTGGCTCCACTGATTACCACGGTATCAAAGCCAAATAAAAAACCGGCTAATGCCGCAGTAAGTGAAATTCTAAGAATTTTGGAAGCCATACGGTAGGGTTTGGTGGTTTCCGTAAAGCTAGCAAAAAATTATAAAGTTGTTTTAGGAAATGACTTAAGCAGTCTTGGGCTTAAGCGTGTCGAGTTCGCTTTTCTTTTTCTTCTTTTGAATAGCCTCTTCGGTTTTTGATCTTTTAGGAATTGTTTTCAAAGCCGGCTTTTCTGCATTATCTCCTTCCTTCCCGGGATGCTCTAAAGCATCTTTGGGAGCAGGGTCTGAAGTCTTTTGATCCTCTCCGATATTTTTGCAACTGGTAAAAAACAAGCAAAAACATAGCAGTAGGGCTAGCAAATGGGGCAATTTCATGATAAAGTCAAATAAACGTTACAGTAATGTACGTATGTGATTCATTATTTGGATGCTTGCTCCGGTGTTTTGGTCGATATACTGAGCATTGACTTGCCCTGTATTACCTCTAAATTCTTTTTCAGCGAATAACCTATCTAAAACCGTATGAAACTCCTTTTTACTTTCAACGACCAGAATGCCCTTTAATTGCACCAACTCCTCGGCTTCTTTGAATCCTCTGAAATTCGGACCTATGATTACCGGTATTCCAAAGACCGCAGGCTCCAGTGTGTTGTGGAGCCCAGTGGCAAAGCCCCCACCTACATAAGCAATATCTGCATAGGCGTAAATCTTGGTGAGCAATCCAATAGTGTCCACGATAAGTACCTCAAAATTGGATAATTGCTCTTCCATGTCTTCCGAAAAAAGAGCGGTTTTCCGGCTAATTGAATCCTTGAGTTTTCTAATGTGCTCAGGCTTTATATCATGCGGTGCCAGAATGTATTTCGCTTTTTGGTCGCTGCTATTAATGTAATTGACCAATAGGGATTCGTCTTCAGGCCAGGTACTTCCTCCTACAAAACATACTGAGGGCCCCTTAAACTTCTCCATAAATTCTAGATGATTGTCCCGTTCTTTTATTTCTGCAACCCGATCGAAACGTGTATCACCGCTATGCGTGCAATTGTCATAACCCAGGTCATCCAGCAGAGCCACGGAAGGCTCGTCCTGAACAAAAAAATGCGATACCTGGTTGAGGGCTCTACGCATAAAGCCCCCATACCATTTAAAAAAGACCTGTTTTTTGTTAAATATGGCCGAAACCAACAAAATAGGAATTTGTTGCCGGGAAAGCGCTCTGAAATAGTTGGGCCATATTTCATATTTGACGAAAATGGCAATTTTAGGTTGCACTATTTCAACAAATTTTGAAACCTCTGCGTTGACATCCAGAGGAAGATAGCAAACCAGATCTGCTACTCCGGTATTTTTTTTTACCTCATAACCCGAAGGTGAAAAAAAGGTGACTAATAGTTTGTATTGAGGATACTCTTTTTTGAGCTGTTGAATTATGGGAAGACCCTGTTCAAACTCCCCTAGTGAGGCGGTGTGTATCCAAATGACCTGATCACTCTTTGAAAGATGCTGCTGCAGATAAGAAAATACGTGTTTTCTTCCAGCCACAAACAGCTTGATTTTAGGATTGAAAAAAGCAAGTATTTTGAGGAAGAAACCGGTAATCTGTAAAGCTATATCATAAAGGAAATACACGAAGAGCGAGTTTGGCGCTAAAATAAGCTTCTTTGGCTAAATTCATTGGTGCCGGTTCCTTATTTTTGTAATATTGTTGCCACAATTCATTGCGATGAAGAAAATTCAAATGGTAGACCTTGTGGGTCAATACCAGGATATCAAAGAGCAGGTAGACAGCTCCATTTCCCAGATACTTAGTACAGCAGCATTTATTAATGGCCCGGAAGTCCATGCTTTCCAGAAAGAACTGGAAACCTATTTAGGCGTAAAGCATGTTATCCCATGTGCCAATGGAACAGACGCTCTTCAGATAGCCATGATGGGTCTGGATCTGCAGCCGGGGGATGAGGTGATTACGGCAGACTTTACTTTTGCCGCAACCGTAGAAGTTATTGCTTTGTTGAGGTTAACACCGGTATTGGTCGATGTAGATCCGATTACATTTAATATAGATCTTGAGGCTATAGAAAAAGCGATCACTTCAAAGACCAGGGCTATAGTGCCTGTGCATCTTTTTGGGCAATGCGCAGATATGGATGGCATTATGGAAATTGCTGAAAGACACAATCTTTATGTGATTGAGGATAACGCCCAGGCGATCGGAGCTAATTATACCTCTAAAGATGGAAGTAAACAAAAGGCAGGAACCATAGGGCATCTGGGATCAACTTCTTTTTTCCCTTCAAAAAATCTGGGATGCTATGGTGATGGAGGAGCAATTTTTACAAATGACGACGAATTGGCCTATAAAATACGAGGCATTGTTAACCACGGTATGTATGAACGATATCACCACGACGTTGTGGGTGTCAATTCTCGTTTAGATTCTATTCAGGCGGCCGTGCTGAGGTCAAAATTACCTCTGTTAGATCAATATTGCGATAAACGCAGAGCAGCAGCCAGGAGCTATTCTGAGGCATTCAAAGGACAGTCGTCTATTGCACTCCCCGAAACTGTAAATTCTTGCAGCGGGATATGCGATAATTGCGATTGCCATGTATTTCATCAGTTTACACTCCGAATAACGAATGGTCAACGCGATAAGCTGGCAGATCACCTTAAGGAAAAAGGAGTCCCATTCGGAATATATTACCCTATCCCGCTGCACAGCCAAAAAGCCTATGCTGATGAGCGTTACGATGAAGCTAATTTCCCTGTAACAAATCAACTGGTAAAAGAAGTAATTTCTTTACCAATGCATACCGAATTGGATTCGGAGCAGATCGCGTTTATTACAGATACAATTCTTGATTTTCTCAATAAATAAATTCAAAGTTTAATGAAAATACTTGTCACTGGCGGACTTGGTTTTATAGGTTCACATACCACTGTAGAATTGCAAAATGAAGGCTTTGAAGTGGTAGTAGTAGATGACTGCTCCAATTCCTCCGAGAAAGTGCTTGATGGCATCACGGCCATCACAGGCGAACGACCTTTATTTGAAAAGCTAGACCTACGTGATAAACTCAAGGTTCAAGATTTTTTTCAGCGCCATAACGATATAGAAGGAGCCATACATTTTGCGGCCTCAAAAGCAGTTGGGGAAAGTGTTGAAAAGCCGCTCTTATACTATGAAAACAATCTGAATTCACTGGTATACCTGCTTCAGGAACTCACTAAAAAGGAGAAAGCCTGTTTTATTTTTAGCTCTTCATGTACGGTGTACGGACAGGCCGATAAGATGCCTATTACGGAAGATGCGCCGGTCAAAATGGCGGAGTCTCCTTATGGAAACACCAAGCAGATCGGCGAAGAGATCATCTCAGACACCTGCCGGGTAACTCCTGAGCTTCAGGCCATTTCTTTACGTTATTTTAATCCAATGGGAGCACACCCTTCAGCTCTGATCGGAGAACTGCCTATTGGAGTGCCTCAAAATCTCGTACCCTTTATTACGCAGACCGGAGCGGGTTTAAGAGAGCAGTTGTCTGTTTTTGGCGATGACTATCCAACGCAAGACGGAACCTGTATACGGGATTATATTCATGTGGTAGACTTAGCTAAGGCTCATGTCGTAGCTTTACAACGGCTTTTAGATTCTAAAAACAAAACGAATTACGAAGTCTTTAATGTAGGTACCGGAGAAGGAAATTCGGTATTGGAAGTGATTGCGAGCTTTGAGAAAATCTCAGGAAAGGCATTAAATTATAAGATTGTAGCCCGAAGGCCGGGAGATGTGATCACGGCTTATGCCGATACAACCAGGGCAAATGACGAATTGGGGTGGAAAGCAGAGTCTAGTCTGGACGATGCGATGAAATCGGCCTGGGACTGGGAGCAAAAGATCAGAAAATAACCAACCAAATAGCACTACAAATGAAAAACACGATTTTAATTTTGGCCTTGCTTTGTATAAGCGCAGCAATGGCTCAGGATACTTATTTACATTGCGGAAGCCTCGTTGACACTAAAACGGGTAAGATGATGAAGGAGAAAACCATAGTTGTCTCGGGCAAGAAAATAAAAAGTGTTCAGGACGGCTTTGTGAATGGCAATGAAAAAGATGTTGTGGTAGATCTGAAGGACAAAACCGTACTTCCGGGATTCATAGATATGCACGTTCATATTGAGGGCCAATCCAGTCCTCAGACCTATATTAACAGGTTTACTCAGAACGATGCTGATGTTGCTTTCCAGTCAACGGTTTATGCCAAGAATACTTTAATGGCAGGTTTTACCACAGTACGAGACTTGGGTGGTTCTGGTGTAAATATCGCCTTGCGTAATGCAATCAATAAAGGAATTGTCCCGGGCCCAAGAATATTTACTGCTGGCAAAGCCATAGGAACCACTGGAGGGCATGCCGATCCTACCAATGGAAGAAAGAAAGAATTAATGGGTGATCCTGGCCCCAAAGAAGGCGTTGTTAATTCGTCGGAAGACGGAAAAAAAGCAGTACGCCAACGTTATAAGGAAGGAGCCGATGTCATTAAGATCACGGCCACAGGTGGTGTGCTAAGTGTTGCAAAAAGCGGCAAGAACCCTCAATTCACTATTGAAGAGATAAAAGCAATAACTTCTACAGCGGCAGACTACGGGATGCTTACGGCAGCTCATGCCCATGGAGATGAGGGCATGCAACGTGCTGTTAAGGCCGGAATAAAGACCATAGAACATGGCACCTATATGAGCGATGAGACCATGGAGCTGATGAAACAATACAATGCGTACATGGTGCCAACCATATCAGCGGGTAAAAAAGTTGCTGAAAAAGCTGAGATTCCTGGTTTTTTTCCAGAAGTCGTAGCGCAAAAAGCAAAAGAAATTGGCCCACTCATCCAGGATACATTCGCAAGGGCTTATAAAAAAGGAGTTCCGATTGCCTTTGGAACGGATGCCGCCGTTTTCCCGCATGGCGAAAATGCTGGCGAGTTTGTGTACATGGTAGAGGCCGGAATGCCTGTAATGGAAGCTTTGCAATCCGCAACGACAACGAATGCGCTCCTTTTGGGAATGCAAGACAGTCTTGGGCAGTTAAAAGAAGGCTTTTTGGCAGATATTGTGGCGGTGGAAGACGACCCAACTCAGAACGTAGAAACCCTCACCAAAGTTGTTTTTGTCATGAAAGAAGGTCAAATCTATAAGGGCGAATAAACCAAAAGAGGTAAACCCTCGTACCTTCTTATATGGGAGCCTATTTTAACCAGTGCCTGAATCTTTTGAAGATAGCAAAGGATCAAGGATTATATCAGAATCTCGTTATTCAGATTCGCAAGGATTTTGAAATGGCCAATGTGCCTATCCAGCTTTCAAAAGAAGATTCTCTCAAAATACCGGAATGTGAAGGATTGATAAAGTCGCTCCACGAAAAGGTCTACTTTCTGATCATGGAGCGCTTTTCAGATTACTTGAATTTACTCTATATCGTTGACATACCAGAAAGTACTTTTAAAGATATCCCCATAACCGATGCGGTTGAATTTTCAGAACAGGTTGTTTTCTTGGTCCTTCAAAGAGACTGGCAGAAGGTTTTGCTTAAAAAGAAGTATACTTCCTAAATTCCATTGCCTAAAAATAAACGCGTACGAAAGGAGCCCAGGGATCTGCGTAAATACTTTTTTCTTCGTCGTATAAGACGTCATACCTGATACCTACCGTAACATTGCGGTTACTGTAGCCAACTCCTAAATATAACGCAGGAAGCCAGTAATCATCCTGCAAATTGCCAGTGCTGATGTCAAATTCGCGGTTGACCCTCAGCTGTTCGAATTCCGCAGAGAGCTGTATTGCTGATATCGGGTTGAAAAGCGTTAACACACTTCCCCCATAGGCGGTAAGCTTAGATTCTCTGAATTTTGAATAATTAAAACTCAGGCCTACACCGACCGCAAATTGCGGATTGGCCTGGTAAATGGCGCTTGGAGCCAAAGCAGCGTTAAAAGTACCATTGCCAAAACCCAATCCCAGACCACCGCCATATCTCACTTTCGACCAAAAATCACCTCGAGATCCAGGTGCCTGCGAAAAACAACCAAGAGCGGCACACAGAAATAGCAAGCTGAGAATACCTTTTATTTTATGGGCATACGATCTTGTGGCCATTTACATTTTAATTTTATTAATTATAGGTTCTAAGTTACTCTTATTAACCTTTAAAAGTTGTATTTTTGATAAGTTATTCTTGTAAAGATCGACTCAAAGGTCATGGATAAATATTCCTTTTTAAATACAGCCCACACTTCTTTTTTTGCAGAACTGTACGATAAGTACCTGGTAAACCCCGATAGCGTAGAACCCAGTTGGAGAGCCTTTTTTCAAGGCTTCGATTTTGGGACCGAAAGCGCATTGGATGAAATTGGATTCAATGGTGAGAATGGAACCTTGGCATTGACCAATGGACAGCAAATCGCCATGCCAGAATCACTGCAGAAAGAATTTCAGGTAGTTAAGTTAATAGATAGTTATAGGGCCAGGGGGCACTTGTTTACCGAAACCAATCCGGTAAGAGAGCGCCGCAAGTATTCGCCGACGCTTGATATTGAAAATTTTGGCTTGTCTCAAGAGGATCTTGATACAGAGTTCAGTGCTGGTGAAATCATCGGCATCGGAAAAAATAGGTTACGGGAAGTAATAAATCACCTGCAACGCATTTACTGCGATGCCATTGGGGTTGAGTATATGTATATCCGAAATCCGGAAAGGGTTCAATGGATTCAGAGTTGGCTCAATGTGAATGACAACCACCCAAAATTTAGTGGTGATCGAAAAAAAGAGATCCTTAAAAAATTGAATCAGGCTGTTTCCTTTGAAGCCTTCCTTCATACAAAATATGTGGGGCAGAAAAGGTTTTCGTTAGAAGGGAATGAATCACTTATCCCGGCAGTCGATGCCATTGTGGAACGAGCTGCGGAGCTTGGCGTAAAACAATTTGTTATGGGCATGGCCCACAGAGGGAGGTTAAATGTTCTTACCAATATTTTTGGAAAATCTGCCAAGGATATTTTTAGTGAATTTGACGGTAAGGATTACGAGCAGGAAATTTTTGATGGCGATGTAAAATACCACCTGGGCTGGACCTCACAGCGCAGGGCTGATGGCGGAAACAAAATCAATATGAATATCGCTCCCAACCCGTCTCATTTAGAAACCGTGGGAGCTGTTGTTGAAGGGATTACGCGCGCTAAGCAAGATGCGCATTACCCGGATGATTTTTCGAAAGTCCTTCCGATAGTAGTGCATGGAGATGCCGCCATCGCAGGGCAGGGATTAGCCTATGAGTTAGTGCAGATGGCCGGACTGGATGGCTATAAGACCAATGGAACAATTCATATTGTGGTAAACAACCAAATTGGGTTTACTACAAATTACCTGGATGGAAGGTCGTCTACCTATTGTACTGATGTTGGAAAGGTTACGCTTAGCCCCGTTTTACATATCAATGCAGATGATGTTGAAGCTGTTGTACATGCTTCACTTTTTGCGCTCGAATACCGGATGCGTTTTGATAAAGACGTATTTATAGATCTTTTGGGATATCGCAAGTACGGTCATAATGAGGGTGACGAACCTCGTTTTACGCAACCCAAGTTGTATAAGGCAATCGCGAAGCATAAAAATCCAAGGGATATTTATGCGGATAAGCTGATCGACGAAGGAGTCATCGACCAGGGGTATGTTAAGAAGCTGGAAGCGGATTATAAGGCAAGCCTGGAGGAAGAATTGGAAGATTCTAGGAAAGAAGACAAAACAGAGATCACTCCATTTATGGCCGATGAATGGAGCGGGTTTCAGAATGTCCGGGAATGGGAAATGATGGAGCCTGTAGATAGCTCGTATGACAAAAAGAAACTCACCAAAATAGCCGAGGCAATTACGGCATTACCAAAAGATAGGAAGTTTTTACGGAAAGTGGAACGCTTGGTTGCCGACCGCAAAAAAATGTTCTTTGAGACCAACAAGCTGGATTGGGCGATGGGAGAGTTACTTGCCTACGGCACCTTACTTGAAGAAGGCTTTGGAGTTAGAATTTCCGGACAAGATGTTGAACGCGGAACTTTTTCGCATCGTCATGCGGTAATGAAGGTAGAAGAAAGTGAGGAGGAAATAATGTTGTTAAATACCCTTTCGGACAAACAAGGCCGGTTTCAGATTTATAACTCGCTCTTATCCGAATACGGTGTAGTAGGGTTTGATTATGGCTATTCCATGGCGAGTCCTAATACACTTACCATCTGGGAAGCGCAATTTGGAGACTTCAGCAATGGGGCCCAGATCATGGTAGACCAGTACATTTCTGCGGCCGAAGACAAATGGAAATTACAGAACGGTTTGGTGATGTTACTGCCTCATGGTTATGAAGGTCAGGGAGCAGAACATTCGTCGGCAAGGATGGAGCGTTATTTACAGCTTTGTGCCAGAGATAATATGTATGTGGCAGATTGTACGACCCCGGCAAATCTCTTTCATTTACTTCGAAGGCAGATGCTGGTAAAGTTCAGAAAACCACTGATTGTTTTTACTCCCAAAAGTTTGTTACGACATCCCAGGGCGGTCTCAACCGTGGACGAGCTGGCCTCCGGAAGATTCCAGGAAGTTATAGACGACGCAGTAGCTGATGCAAAGAAAGTTAAGACCTTGGTTTTCTGTACGGGTAAATTTTATTATGACCTGCTACTAGCCAAGGAAGACCGCAAGCGAGAAGATGTTGCTCTGGTGCGTTTGGAGCAGTTGTTTCCATTGCCTGTTGATCAAATGAATGAGGTCATCACAAAATATAAGAATGCGGATGATCTTGTATGGGCCCAGGAAGAACCCAGAAATATGGGAGCCTGGAGCCATCTTATGATGCATTTTGAAGGTGCCAGCAAATTTAGGGTGGCTTCTCGACGCTTCTATGCTTCACCTTCGGCAGGTAGCGCTGTACGATCAAAAAAGAGGCATGAACAAGTTATTGATTACGTCTTTGATAAGAACAAGAGCAATATGACCCGAATAAAAACTAGAAAAAGTAAATCAAAATAACAGCAGATGATTTTAGAAATGAAAGTTCCCTCTCCAGGGGAATCCATAACCGAGGTAGAAATTGCAGAATGGCTGGTAAACGATGGAGATTACGTTGAAAAAGACCAGGCAATTGCCGAAGTAGATTCAGATAAGGCCACTTTAGAACTCCCTGCGGAGCAAAGCGGTACAATTACACTAAAAGCTGAAGTCGGAGACGCTGTTGCTGTTGGCGCTGTAGTATGCTTAATAGATACAAGTGCAGAGAAGCCTGAAGGCGTGGCGGTGGCTGAGGAAAAACCTGCGGCCGAAAAAACGGCAGACAAGGCGGCCGAAGTGGTCACATCTGCTCCTGAGGAAGCAAAAAAACAGACCTATGCCTCTGGGACGCCTTCACCTGCTGCCAGAAAAATACTTGATGAAAAAGGCATAGATCCTATCTCGGTGAATGGTACTGGAAGAGATGGAAGGATTACCAAGGAAGACGCTCTTAATGCAGTTCCTTCTATGGGGAGTCCAACCGGAGGAAGTAGGGGAGAATCACGATCTAAGCTTTCCATGTTACGAAGAAAAGTAGCTGAACGCCTTGTTGCAGCCAAAAATGAAACGGCAATGCTTACTACCTTCAACGAGGTGGATATGGGTCCAATTTTTGAATTACGCAAGCAGTACAAAGAGACGTTTAAAGAGAAGCATGGAGTCAGCCTTGGCTTTATGTCTTTCTTTACAAAAGCTGTCGTCAGGGCTCTTGGCCTTTACCCAGCTGTGAATTCAATGATTGATGGCAAGGAAATGATTACCTACGATTTCTGTGATATTAGTATAGCGGTTTCAGGCCCTAAAGGTTTAATGGTGCCGGTAATCAGGAATGCCGAAAATCTTACTTTTAGAGGTGTTGAGGCAGAGGTAAAACGACTTGCAATAAGGGCCAGGGACGGTCAGATCACAGTAGATGAGATGACAGGTGGTACCTTTACAATCTCTAATGGAGGTGTTTTTGGTTCAATGCTTTCCACGCCAATTATTAATCCACCGCAAAGTGGTATTCTGGGGATGCACAATATTGTAGAACGCCCCGTTGTAAAAAATGGTGAAATCGCGATTGCTCCGGTGATGTTCGTTGCGCTTTCCTATGATCACCGAATCATTGATGGTAAGGAATCGGTTGGATTTTTAGTCGCTGTTAAAGAAGCCCTGGAAAATCCTGAAGAATTGCTAATGGAAGGTAATATTGAAAGGGCTTTAGAGCTTTAGTGTTTGAACTATTTTCCTTTCAGATACAGGCATTTGCCCTTATAATCAATAACAGCCTTGCTCTTTTTTAAGATGTCTGCTCCTATGATGCCGTCAACTGGAAGCGCTTTGTGAGCGGTAAGAGCGGTGTTGACATGAATAAGATCGAACAAAACGATTTTTAGTTTCTTTTTCTTCCAGTTTTGTAATTCAAGGGTATTTTTGGTGGAGATCAGGGTTTCCATCTCTGTGGCTCCCGCCCCCGCGGCTTTTACTTTTGTTTCCTTAGAGTTGAGACCGAAAAATTCGATTTTGTCAAGACCTACGCAAGTGTTTGAAGCCCCAGTGTCCAGGATAAATCGCCCAGAAATTCCGTTTAATTTGGCTGTGACCTCAAAATGATTGGTTGGCGTAAGCACCAAAGGCACTCTAATGTAATTTTTCTTTTTTAGGAATTTTTTGAGGCTCTCCATAGGTTCATTTTTGACAAAGATAATTCTATTTTTGTCCTTATGATACTTACAGATACACATACTCATCTTTATTCTGAGGCTTTTGATGAAGACAGACAAGAAGTTATTGCAAGAGCCATTTCTTTGGGGATTGAGCGCTTTTTTGTCCCGGCTATAGATTCTTCGTATACAAAGGCAATGTTAGATTTGGAAAAACGCTTTCCTGAACAAGTATATTTGATGAAGGGGCTTCACCCAACAAGTGTAAAGGAAAACTACAAAGAAGAGTTGCGACATGTTGAAGAGCATCTTTCACAAAGAAAATTCTATGCGGTGGGCGAAATAGGAATTGATTTATATTGGGATAAGACATTTTTACAACAACAACAAGAAGCTTTCAAATTTCAGATAGGCCTGGCTAAAGAACACAATTTGCCCATTGTAATTCACTGTAGAGAATCTTTTGACGAGATCTTTGAGATCCTGGAAGGAGAAAAAGGGGATAAGCTATATGGCATCTTTCATTGCTTTACAGGTACCAAAGAGCAGGCGGAAAGGGCTATTGGCTACGGAATGAAACTAGGGATTGGCGGAGTGGCGACTTTTAAGAACGGCCAAATTGATACTTTCCTAAACGAGATAGATTTAAAGCATATTGTACTGGAAACAGATTCACCTTATCTGGCTCCTGTACCTTACAGGGGTAAACGCAATGAAAGTGCATATTTGATAAATGTTTTGGAGAAGTTATCTGAAATATATGGTTTAAAGCCCGAAGAAATTGCTCATATTACCACAGAAAATTCTAAGGAGGTCTTTGGCATATAGCCGGGCTCTCCTGTTTGAAGCGATATCTCTGAAACAATAAGTTGCATTTATAAAGTAGGGAATGAAAAGAAAGAGAAAAATACTACTAATTTATACGGGGGGGACCATTGGAATGGTAAAGGATTACAGGTCTGGTGCGCTTAAAGCATTTGACTTTAGCAAGGTGGTAAATAGCATCCCTGAATTAAACCAACTGGGCTGCGACATTGATAGTGTTTCGTTTAAGACACCCCTTGACTCCTCAAATATGAATACCGGGCACTGGGTTTCCATTGCTACTTTAATCGAGAAGCATTATGCGAAATACGATGGTTTCGTAGTACTGCATGGGAGCGATACTATGAGCTATACCGCCTCGGCCCTTAGCTTTATGCTAGAGAACCTAGGGAAACCTGTAATATTCACAGGATCTCAATTACCGATCGGGGATTTGCGAACAGATGCCAAGGAAAATTTAATTACCTCCATTCAGATTGCCGCTCTTGAGCAAAATGGCGTTCCGGTAATTGGTGAGGTTGGGCTCTATTTTGAATACAAATTATACCGTGCGAACAGGACTACTAAAATCAACGCAGAACACTTTGAGGCATTCATGTCTCCCAACTATCCAGAGCTGGCCGAATCGGGGGTGCATTTAAAGGTTCACAAAGAAAGGCTGCTGGACCGCTCAGATACGGAGAATTTTCAGGTTCATAAGAAAATGGACAATGCAATCGCTATCTTAAAATTGTTTCCCGGGATTAACCAGACTACGGTACAAAGTGTACTGTCAAATCCAAAACTAAAGGCCCTGGTTTTGGAAACCTATGGGGCTGGTAACGCGCCAACAGATGATTGGTTCATCGCAGATCTTAAGGAGGCGATAGCAGGGGGTCTTTTCGTCGTAAATGTTACACAATGTGCCGGGGGTAGTGTAATCATGGGCCAATACGAAACCAGTGAAGAACTGCAGCGTATGAAGGTAATTAACGGAAAAGATATAACCACAGAGGCCGCCCTTGCCAAGTTAATGTATCTGCTTGGTACCGGTGTTTCCCAGGAGTCGTTTAAAGCCGTTTTTGAAACCCCGCTACGCGGCGAAATGGCCTAAAATTAACGGTTCAAAATTTCCTTAAATAAGTTTTTTTTTGTTTATTGCTCGCCCCGAAAACCTAAACCTAGAGAGGTGGCCGAGTGGTCGAAGGCGCACGCCTGGAAAGTGTGTATACACCAAAAGTGTATCGAGGGTTCGAATCCCTTCCTCTCTGCGAATACATTTGCGAATGAAAAAATTCGTCGAAGTTTACTTCAGGGAATTTTTGAGTGAGCAAATGAAATTCTGCGTTGCAGAAATGTTCATGAATGTATTGCCAGCATAACCTTGTGGGATCAACGTAGTTAATCCCGCTTTCGAGACTGTGGTGAGCAAATGAAATTCTGCGTTACAGAAATGTTCATGAATGTATTGCCAACATAGCCATAGGGGATCAACGCGGTTAATCCCGTTTTAGGATGAACCAGGTTTATTTCTTTTCACGGTGAAGTTAAAATTGAATTGAAAACTTTATGAGTATGAATGTTGGTAGCTTTTAACTCCAGAATGGGATATGGGTCTCAGACCTTATTAATACTTGCTCTGGGGGCGAAAGTTTTAATTTTTTAATTGTATTTTTTTTTTATCTTTAACCCTATTAACTAACTAAATTTAAGTTTGAAAGAAATGAAAAAATTATTCTCAATCCTGGCCATGGCTGGGCTATTTGTATTAAGTACAAATACGGTAAGCGCAAAAGCGAACGCGATAGTTTCCAATCTGTCTTCGACAGTGGCTTCAGCTGTGGTATTACTTCAGGATGATGCAGCAGTAGAGACTGAAAAAGGTTTTACACAAGTACTTAAAGAACAATTTATTCAAGGGGGCGCGGGCTTCATGGGAATTGTTCTGCTTTGTTTGATCTTAGGATTAGCTGTGGCTATAGAAAGAATTATCTTCCTGAATATGGCAAGTACCAATAGCGGGAAGCTAAGACAACAAGTTGAAGATGCTCTTGCATCTGGTGGTGTTGAAGCCGCAAAAGAAGTTTGCCGAAATACAAAAGGGCCTGTTGCCTCTATCTATTACCAAGGTTTGGATAGAGCCGGTGAGAGTGTAGAATCTGCTGAGAAGGCTGTTGTAGCCTATGGAGGTGTCCAAATGGGTCAATTAGAAAAGAACGTTTCATGGCTTTCTCTATTTATCGCCATTGCGCCTATGCTTGGATTCATGGGGACGGTAATTGGTATGATTCAGGCCTTCCAGAAAATTAGTGCGGTTGGTAACTTGAGTGCCTCCCTTATTGCAGGGGATATCCAGGTGGCCTTATTGACTACGGTATTTGGTCTGATTACTGCGATTATCCTACAAATTTTCTATAACTACATCATTGCTAAAATTGACAGTATTGTTAATGATATGGAAGACTCTTCGATCACATTGATCGATATGTTAGTAGACCACAAAAAATAAGTCGCAACCTTAATACAAAAACATTATGAACAGAATTGTTAAAATAATATTGGTTGTATTGGGAGTATTGGCGGCTATCCTGTGGTCTCAATTACCCAGTAGGGATGTACCGGCAACAGAGGCTGCCCAAAGTGGGGCGATGAATTTCATGTTCATTATTACTTATTTGCTTTTAGCGATTGCAGTTGCTGTAAGTTTGATCTTTACACTAAAGAACCTGTTTTCTAACCCTAAAAGCTTAAAGAAAACCTTGTTTGTTATTGTAGGTTTTCTATTGGTAGTTGCCATTGCTTATGTGCTTTCTGATGGAGGCGATGGAACTGTTGAAGCTATGTCCCAAAGAGGGGTAGCCACAACCGAGAGTACCGTGAAGAAAATTGGAATGGGACTCAATGTGTTTTTTATCCTCACCGCAATAGCCGTTGGATCTATGCTATGGGGAGGAATTAAGAAAATGACAAGTAAATAAAAAAGCAAAGTTATGCCAAGAAGAGGTGCACCACCAGAGGTAAATGCCGGATCAATGGCGGACATAGCATTCCTGCTGCTTATCTTTTTCCTAGTGACTACCACTATAGAAACGGATGCAGGTTTAGATAGGATGTTACCGCCAATGGAGCCACCAGAGGATAACGTGGTTATCAAGCAGAAGAACATTTTTACTGTGAATATCAATAAAAATGGACAACTTCTTGTTGAAGAGGAACTTACAGATCTTAAAGGTCTCCGAGAAAAGGCGATGTCTTTTTTAGATAACGGAGGAGCTCCTGCAGGCAGTCCTGAGTACTGCAATTACTGCAAGGGGAAAAGAGATGCGGAGTCCTCGGATAACCCGGGTAAGGCGATTATATCGCTTAAGAATGATAGGGAAACCAAATACGCTACTTATATAACAGTTCAAAATGAGCTGGTAGGAGCGTATAACGAACTTAGAAACCGCGAAGCTCAGCGACTCTTTGGAAGAAATTTCACGGAAATGGAATCTGAATTTCTCAATCCGGAGACACCATCCGCAATTAGAGATGAGCTTAAGGAAAAAGTAAGACGAGTTCAGGAGTTGTTTCCACAGAAACTATCAGAAGCAGAAACATCTACTAGTAATTAAGAGTTATCAATTATGGGAAAATTTAATAAAAAGAAAGACGGAGATTTGCCAGCAGTATCTACGGCATCCTTACCTGATATTGTGTTTATGCTTCTGTTCTTTTTTATGACAGTGACCACCATGAAAGACAGCTCTATTATGGTAGAAAATACATTACCCAATGCTACTGAAACAAAGAAGCTAGAGAAAAAGGACAGGGTATTGTACATTTTTGTTGGAAAACCAACAAGAGAATATCAGAAAGTTTTTGGTACGGAACCAAAAATTCAATTGAATGACAAATTTGCGAACGTATCAGATGTTGGGACGTATATTTTGCAGGAACGAGCTAAAAAACCTCAGGAATTGCAAAATGTTTTGACTACAGCCCTAAAGGTTGATAAGCAGGCAAATATGGGATTAATATCTGATATCAAACAAGAGCTGCGAAAAGTGAATGCACTTAAGGTTAATTATACCACCTACGAAGGTGATGCATTTATGAATTTGCAATAAGCATTTCAATCTTAAATTATAGTATAAAGCGCTTCAAACCAGTTTGAAGCGCTTTTTTATGGTTCCACTGGATTATTCTGTAACTTTATTTCCCATGAGAGGCGTAATTCTTTTTCTCGTTTTGGCAATTTCTTCAAATGCTTTTGCGCAGCAGTCGACATCCGAGGATAACGCATATCTGGAAGATCAGTTCTATGTGGGGCTTACCTATAACTTTTTGTTGAATAAGCCAGACGGCATTTCACTCAGAAATTTGTCCTATGGCCTTCAAGGAGGGTTTATTAAGGATATTCCCATTAGCCTAAGGAGGGATGTTGCAATTGGCATTGGTCTTGGCTATGCGGTGAATTCTTATTACACTAATTTGCGCGCTAGTGAAACAACTGATGGTTTTCAATACTCAAAAATTGACGATGATGTCTCTTTTAAGAGAAACAAAATTGAAACGCATTTAATTGAAATGCCTCTGGAGTTGAGGTGGCGTAATTCTACAGCTACGGACTACAAATTTTGGCGAATCTATACCGGAGTAAAATTCGGGTATATTGTAGGTAGCAGATCTAAGTTTGTTTCGGATGAGGAAAAAACCTCCTTCTTCAATACAGACACGCGTAATTTTCAATACGGACTTACCCTTAGTTTTGGATATAATACCTTTAATATTCATGCCTATTATGCCTTAAACGACCTTTTTGATGACAATGTACAAACCACAGAAGGAGAGCAGCTAGGATTTACCCCTCTGAGAATAGGTATTATTTTTTACATACTATAGAGCGCCCTTCGGCACGAAAGTTGATAAATCTATAGGGAACGAATATTTTATTTAAAGCTAGTTCCTAAGACTGTCTTGTGCTAGGGAATTACGTTCATTCTGCCCCCTTATTGAGCTTTTCTAAATGTCTTGGATTTCAAAGAAACCTTTGTTTATCTAAACTCAAAATTATGTCATACAGAAAAGACCCTCCAGAAGTGAATGCGGGCTCCATGGCGGATATCGCTTTTTTATTACTTATTTTCTTCCTTGTAACTACGGTTATCGAAGCGGATACAGGCTTAGATAGAAAGTTACCGCGTTTGGAGAGAGAGACTCCTCCCATTCCCAGCTATAAAAGAAACATCTTATCAATCATTTTGAATAACAAAGGTGAGGTGCTGATTAATGAGGAGCTCGTTCCTCTGGTTGGACTCAAAACTCTGGCGATAGATTTTTTAGATAATGGAGGCGCCACTTTAGAAGACCCGGCATTTTGTAATTATTGTCAGGGTGATAGGGATCAGGGTTCTTCGGATAGCCCTACTAAGGCTATAATATCTGTAAGCAGTCATAGACAGGCCAATTATGGTACCTATATTACAGTCCAGGACGAGCTCGTAGGAGCATATAACGCTTTGAGAAACCGGGAGGCGCTAAGGCTTTACGGAAAAACCTTTGAAGATATGTATTCCCAATACAGCAATCCTGAAATTACCAAAAAAGACCGAACATCCTTAAAGGAGAAGTTACAGCATGTCAGACAAATGTACCCGATGAATTTGGTAGATGCAGAAGTACAATAATAAACTTTAACTAAGCAAATTATGCAAAGAAGTAGAAAAGATCAAAGCGCCACTGTAAATACAGCCTCCCTTCCTGATATTGTTTTTATGCTACTGTTTTTCTTTATGACAGTTACGGTGATCAAAGACAACACCCTTATGGTAGAGAACGCCTTGCCAGAAGCAAGCGAGATTAAGAAATTGGAGAATAAAGACCTCGTTATAGAGATTTATATAGGAAAACCAAACACTGAACACCAGGCAACGCACGGAACAGAGTCAAAAATTCAAATAGGTGATAAACTGGTAGATTTGGCATTGGTAGGCTCTAAGGTAGTTGAAAAGCGCAATAAGATTCCTGAGGCCTTGAGACCAAAGATTACCGTAGCTCTAAAAATAGACAGGGAGGCCAATATGGGCTTGTTAGACGACTTAAAACAAGAGTTAAGAAAGGTCGATGCCCTCAAGGTCAACTATGTCACCCTGGACGAAGGGATCTGAGAGCGTTACAGCCAAAATTCTAAAGTAAGAAGTTGAGAAATGGCTCCTATTAAAAACCCTATAAGCACTTCAGCTCTTCCATGAGCCTTCAAATAAAGTCGGGAGGTAGCAACCAGCCCTGTTGCTAAGGTGCATAGACTAATGGCTATAGTCACATTTATCTCAAAATGAATGCTAAGGCTTATAAGGAACATTAATAGGCTCCCCATTCCCATCAGATGCAGGCTGCTCTTAAAATTCAGGAAGACCAGGAATAAACTTGCCGAAGCAGCAGCTATAAGACCTACAAAGAAGAAGTAAAGCTCCGAGGTGTAATTATTGGGAATAACTTTAAGAAGTACCATTAGCAAGAGTGCTATGCTGATCATCAGAGGATAAATCCGTTCTTTAGTTCCCGGTAAAAAAACAGAGGTAATAACGCCAAGATTCTTAAGTATAAGGAAGCTTATAATTGGAATAATTACTGTAAGGATAAAAATTGGCAGAATATTACCGCTTTGAAGCTCCAGCGGGCTGTACTTAGGGGTGATGACAAAGTAGGTGATTGTACCGGCGATGGGAATAAAAAGCGGGTGAAAAATAAAGGAGATAAATCTTGAAACCAGCCTCATTATATCTGCTTTCTGAGTCGGGCCACCGGAATCCCAAGTTGCTCCCGGTATTTTGCAACGGTTCGCCTTGCAATGGGATATCCTTTTTCTTTTAAGATGGCCGCCAGTTTATCATCTGTCAATGGCTTGCGCTTTTCTTCCTCTCTAATTACCGTTTCAAGGATTTTTTTGATTTCCTTGGTTGACACATCTTCACCTTGCTCATTCTTCATGGATTCTGAAAAGTATTCCTTGATAAGTTTGGTGCCATAAGGAGTATCCACATATTTGCTGTTGGCTACTCTGGAAACTGTGGAAACATCCATACCAATAGCATCGGCAACATCTTTGAGGATCATTGGGCGCAATTTGCGTTCATCACCTGTTAAGAAATATTCTTTTTGGTATTGCATTATAGCGTTCATGGTTACAAAAAGCGTTTGCTGTCTTTGTTTAATTGCGTCTATAAACCATTTAGCCGCATCTAGCTTCTGCTTGATAAAGAGCACGGCATCCTTTTGAGATTTTGAACGATCTTTTGCCACTTTATAGCCCGCCAGCATATTGCTGTATTCTTTTGATACATGTAGCTCGGGCGCATTCCTGCCATTTAGGCTAAGTTCTAACTCTCCTTCTACGATTTTGATGGAGAAGTCGGGCACGATATGTTCAATAATCTTGTTACTGCCCGAATAAGACCCACCGGGTTTAGGATTTAACTTTTCTACTTCGCTTATCGCTTCTCTCAGTTGCTCTTCAGTAACATCGTACTTTTGTAGTAGTTTTTTGTAATGCTTTTTGGTAAACTGGTCGAACGACTTTTCAAGTATCTGAATGGCCAGCTCAATCGGCAGTGTTTGTTCTTTGCGTCTTAATTGTATGATCAGGCATTCATCAAGTGATCTGGCACCAACACCGGGAGGGTCTAGTTCCTGAACAATTTTCAAAACCTTTTCAAGAGAGGACTCCTCCACGTAAATATTTTGGGTGAAGGCCAGATCATCCATGATATCGGTCAACGGCCTTCTGATATATCCACTCTCATCCACACTACCCACGAGAAACTCGGCAATAGCCCATTCCTCATCGCTGAGATATACGGTATTAAGTTGGTTGATCAAATGTTGATTGAATGATATCCCGGCCGCATAAGGAATGCTCTTCTCATCGTCATCGGCGCTGTAATTATTAGCTCTTGTGCGGTAGTCAGGAACCTCATCATCACTTAAATATTCGTCAATATTGATGTCTTCAGAGGAAATGCTTTCTCCTTCAGAATCGCCTTCATAATTGTCTCCATAATCATCTTCAAGAGTACCACTATCTTCCTTTCCGCTTTCTAAAGCAGGATTTTCCTCCAACTCCTGTTTCAACCGCTGCTCAAAAGCCTGGGTAGGCAGCTGTATCAGCTTCATAAGCTGAATTTGCTGAGGTGACAGCTTTTGGGAAAGTTTAAATTGTAAGTGTTGTTTAAGCATATGGGGTTGCTTTCATCTATGCCTTATAAAGTTAAAAAAATCAATTTAAAACTCGGCGTTTTGGGGGGTTCGGGGAAAGGGAATTACGTCTCGGATATTACCCATGCCTGTCGCAAATTGCACCAGCCTTTCAAATCCAAGCCCAAATCCGCTATGAACCGCTGTACCAAATTTCCGTAAATCCAGGTACCACCACAATTCTTTTTCGTCAATATCCAGGGCATCTATCTTTTCCTTTAAAACATCCAGGCGTTCCTCGCGCTGCGAACCTCCAACTATCTCGCCTATACCGGGAAAGAGGATATCCATGGCCCTCACGGTTTTACCATCGTCATTTAATCGCATATAGAATGCTTTGATCTTCGCCGGATAGTCGAACAAAATCACAGGACATTTGAAGTGTTTCTCAACCAAAAACCTTTCGTGCTCGCTTTGAAGATCTGCACCCCATTCGTTTATTACGAATTGAAATTTCTTCTTTTTGTTGGGCTTGCTACTTTTCAAGATGTCAATAGCTTCGGTATAACTTACCCTTTTAAAATTGTTTTCAACCACAAACCGCAATTTTTCAATAAGTGCCATTTCACTACGTTCGGCCTGTGGTTTCGTTTTTTCTTCGTCTAAAAGCCGCTTTTCCAGGAAAAGCAGGTCTTCCTCACAGTTCTTGAGGAGGTAGTTGATAATGTCTTTGATAAAATCTTCGGCCAGATCCATATTGGCATCAAGATCGTAGAACGCCATTTCGGGTTCTATCATCCAAAACTCTGCCAGGTGGCGTGACGTATTGGAATTCTCCGCTCTGAAGGTAGGGCCAAACGTATATACCTTACCTAAACCCATTGCATAGGTTTCGGCTTCAAGTTGGCCAGAAACTGTAAGATTCGTCTCCTTGCCGAAAAAATCTTCTTTGTAATTTACTTCCCCTTCGTCGTTTAGTGGAGGCTGTTTATCATTTAGTGTGGTCACGCGGAACATTTCACCTGCACCTTCTGCATCAGAACCGGTAATAATGGGTGCATGGAAATAATAGAATCCGTTCTTTTGAAAGTACTGATGAATCGCAAACGAGAGTGCAGAGCGTACCCGCATTACAGCTGCAAACGTATTTGTCCTAACCCTCAAATGGGCCTGTTCTCTCAAGAATTCTAAAGAATGCTTTTTTGGCTGAATTGGATATTCTTCAGGATCGGCGGTACCGTGTACATAAATTTCCTTTGCCTGAATTTCAACGGCTTGGCCCTTTCCCTGACTTTCAACAAGGGTGCCAGACACCTTTAGAGCTGCCCCGGTAGCTATTTGCTTGAGCAGTTCCTCATCGAACTGCTCAAAATCTATGACACATTGAATGGTCTTAAGAGTAGACCCATCATTCAAAGCGATAAAACGGTTGCTTCGAAATGTCCTTACCCAGCCGTTTACTTGAACTTCTTGAAGTACAGGCGGGGATTGAAGTAGTTCTTTAACACTATATGATTTCATCTGGAACCATTTCTAAATTAAAACCGCAAAGATAACTTTTTGAAGTAAGAAGAACAGTACGGTGTCGTTAAATATGTAGCTTTCCGGCTAAATTATTTAGTCCTTTTCACTTGTATTCAATTCTTCCTTTGGAAGGATATCAATTTGTGGTTTTTTCAACACTGCCTTGTTGGCGATACTTCTTTCCAGTGAAAGCAAAAGAGAGGGCAGCAAAATTAGATTTGCCAGCATAGCGAACATTAGGGTAGCAGATACCAATGCTCCCAGAGCAACCGTTCCTCCAAAATTAGAGATAACAAAGACCGAAAAGCCAAAAAACAAGACGATAGAAGTATAAAACATACTTACGCCTGTCTCCCTTAGGGCGGCATAAACCGATTTGTTTATACGCCAGTGGTTGGCAGTTAGTTCTTGCCTGTACTTCGCCAGAAAGTGGATGGTGTCATCCACAGAAATTCCGAAGGCAACGCTAAAAACCAAAATAGTGGAAGGCTTAATAGGAACTCCGACAAATCCCATTACCCCGGCTGTAATAACTAATGGCAGCAAGTTTGGAATAAGTGAAATGATGATCATTCGAAAAGACCTGAAAAGGTAGGCCATAAAAAGTGCAATTAGCCCTATTGCCAGAGTTAACGAAAGCACAAGATTTTTAACCAGGTACTTTGTGCCCTTTAGAAATAATAAGGCTTTGCCTGTCATATAGACCTTGTATCGATCCGAGGGAAATATTTTTGCAATGTTTTCTAAGAGGTCTTTTTCAATTTCCTCCATCCGGTCTGTCTTGGTATCCTTCATGAAGGTGGTTATCCTGGCCACCTGGCCCGTGCTGTCTACAAAGCTTTCGAGTAAATCCCCATTGTCTTGAGACTTACGGGCAATGTCCATGATAAAATTGTTCTCCTGAGAAGTAGGCAGCTGATAGTATTTTGGAATACCGTTATAGAATGCCTGCTTTGAATACTTTACGAGGTTAACTACAGAAATGGGTTTTGAGAGTTCTGGCGTCTCCTCTATTACAGTTCCCAATTGATCCATACGCCTTAGGGTAGCAGGTTTTAAAACCCCCTTCTTTCGTTCTGTATCAACGACGATTTCTACTGGCATTATACCATCAAACTCCTTTTCAAAAAAACGAATGTCGCTAAAGAATTCCGACTTTTTCGGCATGTCTTCAATAGGACTCCCCGAAATATTTATTTGATAAATACCGATAATGCTCACAATTAGCAAAATCAAGGAGATAACATAAACAGTAATCCTTCTGTTTCTAACCACATGTTCCATCCAATTTACAAAGGCATCTATCCACCGCTTGTTCAAATGTTTTAGGTGTTTTGTTTTTGGAAGGGACATAAAACTATACACTATCGGAATGATCAGTAAAGAAAGGATGAAAATCCCAATGATGTTTATGGAAGCCACTGTACCAAACTCGGTTAGCAGTTTGCTGTCTGTTATGATAAAGGTGGCAAAACCCGATGCCGTTGTAACGTTGGTCATCAAAGTGGCATTCCCAATTTTAGAAATTACCCTTTGCAATGAGAGTGCCTGATTGCCATGCCGTTTTACTTCCTGCTGGTATTTATTGATGAGAAAAATACAATTAGGGATGCCTATGACGATGATAAGGGGCGGAATCAGCGCTGTTAAGACAGTAATCTCGTATTGCAGCAAGCCCAAAACGCCAAAAGCCCACATAACGCCTATAATAACCACGCACATGGAGATAAAGGTGGCTCTGACACTTCTGAAAAAGAAGAAAAAGATCAGGGAGGTAACTGCCAGGGCAGCAGCTATAAACTTCCCGATTTCATCGATGATATTTTGCGAGTTCTTGGTTCTGATGTAAGGCATGCCCGAAATATGGACATCTAAACTGGTCTCACTTTCAAACTGATCTACGAGGTTGGTCAGATCTTTTAGAATAAAGTCTTTTCGAACCGAGGTGTTTACCAAATCCTTGTCTAGATAGACGATGGTTCTCAGTGTCTTACTCTTTTTGTTGAAAAGCAGATTATCATAGAAAGGCAGTTCATTAAATAGCCGCTGTTTAAGGCTATCAACGGTTTGTTGATCCTGGGGTACCTCACTGAGAAATGGTTTTAAGACAAATTCCTGCTTTTCATTGTCCTTAATAAGTTCTTGAAGGTTGTCTGTGGAAAGAACAAAGTCGACCTCAGGAAAGGCATCCAATTGTTTACTCAAACGATTCCAACGGGCAAACTTTGTAGGAGTGTAGAGACTACTATCCTTGATTGCCAGTACTATTGCATTTCCCTCTTCACCAAAAAGGTTCAGAAATGAATTGTACTCTAAATTAATAGGGTGATCATCGGGTAAAAGGTTGGCTTCCGAGTTGGAAAAACGCATATGTTCCCACTGCAAAGCAAGGAAAACAGTCATTGCTGCTATGCCTATTAGAATCAGAATTCTATTTCTAAGAATAATTCTGGCGGTTTTCGCCCAAAAACCCTGCGTGAGCTTTGCTACCATTCCTGTGATATCAGTTATCGGCGGCAAAGGTAGAAAATGCAAGTCAGTGTTCCTAGCCTTCAATATCAATTGAGAGTAGCTTTCTTGTTTTGAGTTCGTTTTCCAGGCATTCTAAATTGTGTAATTTAGGGTGAGCATTAGATAAGACTAAATTGAAAAGAAGAACTTTTATAGAGAGAAGTGCCCTAAGTATACTATCTGCAACCCTTGGTACCGAAATAGTATTTGGGCATTTTATGCCCTCAGAATACTTGCCGCTGGCCTTGCAGCAAACAGACCCTTTTAAAACTTTTGGCAAGGACAGGGAGATGGTAGTCCTGAATGAAAAACCCTGGAATATTGAAGCCAGGGCGCATTTGCTAAATGATGACATTACCCCGGCCAAATACATGTTTGTTCGCAACAATGGTCTAATTCCGGAGATTATTGATAGAAACAAATGGACGCTTACCTTAGATGGTGAAGCCGCCCGGCAAAAGAAAGTATATACCCTGAAAGAACTCCAGTCAAGGTTCGCAAAACATACTTACCAACTTACTCTTGAATGTGGCGGAAATGGACGTAGCGAATTTAACCCCCCGGCTAAAGGCAACCAATGGACTATAGGCGCCGTGTCTTGTGCCAACTGGACCGGGATTAGGTTACGGGATGTTTTGGAAGACGTGGGTATGAAATCGGATACACTATATATTGGATATCATGCCGCAGACCTTCATTTGAGTCGAGATCCTAATAAAGAAGTCATCTCAAGAGGGGTACCCATTGACAAGGCTTTGCAGGATGAAACCCTATTGGCCTTCGAGATGAACGGAAAGCCCATTCCAGAAATTCACGGATATCCTTTGAGACTGGTGGCAGGGGGATGGCCGGCGTCTGCTTCCGGAAAATGGATAGAGCGCATCAGTATTCGAAATATCGTGCACGATGGAGCTAAAATGACAGGTAATTCGTATAGAGTGCCGTGCTACCCGGTACCTCCCGGCAGCAAAGTTAATGACGAAGATATGTGTATTATTGAATCCATGCCGGTAAAGTCTCTTATTACCTCGCCGAGATCCGGAGCCATTATCAAGGAAGGAAGGAAATTAACAATTAAGGGGCACGCCTGGGCAGGAGAACTGGAGGTTTCAAAAATGGAGTATTCCATAGACTTTGGAAGAAGCTGGAATTCCTGTTTACTCGAAACAGCAGTGAACCGACTTGCCTGGCAACATTTTTCCGCCACCATAAACTTCCCTGGAAAAGGCTATTATGAAGTTTGGGCGCGTGCCACGGATAGTCAAAATAGATCCCAACCCATGGTATTGCCAGGATGGAACCCTAAAGGCTATCTTAATAATGCTTGTCATCGTATTGCAATAAAAGTGGTTTCGTAATGACAGAACACAAGACTTTTTGGAAAAGAGAGCGCATAGTTTATAGGATTCTGATTGTTATCTGTGTTGTGGTCCTTATAGCTGCTATAATTGCAGCCTACTTTCTCTCCGAATCCGAAGGCGGAGAAACCCATAAGACCGAAAATGAATCAGGATATATAGATCTTGAAAAAGAGGAGGAAAATGCTATTGAAAATGGCATACACCTGAGTACCGGACTAGTAGCCAGGGAAGGATACCAGGAGACCATAAGACATTGTACCGCCTGCCATTCTGCCCAGCTTTTAACACAAAATAGGTTAGATAAGGACGGTTGGGTTGAAACCATAAGATGGATGCAAGAAACACAGAACCTTTGGGATTTAGGGACCAATGAGGAGATCATCATCAACTATCTCACCACAAATTACCCCCCGCTGAAAAAAGGGAGGAGAGCAAAGCTCGAGGATGTGGATTGGTATGAATTGAAATAAAAAAAGCGGTCCGAAGACCGCTATATAAATACCTGTCAAAAAGTATTATACTTTCATAATCTCCGCTTCTTTAACACTTAACAAGGCTTCTACCTTCTTGGTGTAGGCATCTGTGAGTTCCTGAACGTCGATTTCAACATTTTTATGAAGATCTTCTGAAATGTCTAGTTCCTTAGACTCTTTATTCGCATCTTGCCGCGCATTGCGTATACTTACCTTAGCGTCTTCAGCTTCAGATTTGGCCTGCTTTACCAACTGTATACGTCTCTCCTCGGTTAGCGGTGGAACATTTATGATCACCATCTCACCGTTATTCATAGGATTAAAGCCGAGATTTGCGTTCATAATGGCGGTTTCAATCTCCTGGATAAGACTTTTTTCCCAAGGCTGAACAGATATAGTTCGCCCATCAGGAGTGTTGATATTAGAAACCTGCGATAAAGGGGTTTGTGACCCGTAATAGTCAATCATTACAGTAGATAGCATTGACGGACTGGCTTTGCCTGCACGAATTTTAACAAAGGCCTTTTCTAAATGTGAAAGGGCTCCTTCCATACTTTCCTTGGTTGCTTCAAGAATAAATTTTACTTCTTCCTTCATGGCGCTAGTTTAACTCAAATTAACACATTTTATACCAAAACTTAAAGATTTACCACAGTTCCTATATTTTCTCCGGAAACGATCTTAAGAAGGTTTCCCTTTTTATTCATATCAAAAACTACAATGGGGAGTTCGTTTTCCTGGCTAAGCGTAAATGCTGTGGTATCCATTACCTTTAGTCCTTTGTTAAGTACATCGTTGAACGAAATGGTATCGAACTTGGTTGCAGTCTTGTCTTTTTCCGGGTCACTTGTATAGATTCCGTCAACTCTGGTGCCTTTCAAAATAACATTGGCTTCCACTTCAATGGCACGCAATACTGCGGCAGAATCTGTTGTAAAATAAGGATTTCCGGTACCTCCTCCAAAAATTACCACCCTGCCTTTTTCCAGGTGGCGCATCGCTCTTCTTCTAATAAAAGGTTCTGCAACTTCGTTGATTTTTATCGCAGATTGCAATCTGGTATCCAAACCCTGGTCTTCTAGCGCACTCTGAAGCGCCAGTCCATTGATAATCGTCGCAAGCATTCCCATATGGTCTCCTTGCACCCTATCCATTCCATTGCTGGCACCGGCAACACCCCTAAAAATATTCCCTCCTCCTATTACAATGGCAACTTCTACTCCTTTTTCTACGACTTCCTTAATTTCGCTTGCATATTCTGCAAGCCTTTTGGGATCTATACCATATTGCTTTTCTCCCATTAAGGCCTCACCACTCAATTTTAAAAGTATCCGTTTGTATTGCATGTTCTTTTTAAGGTTTTATCCGAACAAAAATAATCAAAATAATTTACGGGATTGAACCGTTAGTACTTAGGCAGACTTCCCAATTATTTGTGAATGCTCCCTTTTAGTTGATTAAAATTTAATATCCTTGTGCTCAAATAACTAAGAAATCAAATAGAATGAAAAAAGCGTATTTAGGTGTCCTAACAGCCTGCTTGCTATATGCATGCGGAGCAACTCAAGCTTTGGTGACGGCAGATAAGGCTCCCGTTAAAACCTTTATTGACCTTGAGAATGTTGTAGACGACAAGGTGGAGGTGACGGTAAATCCTGGGGCCTTTACTACAGATGAGGTCTATTTCTTTATACCTAAAACGGTGCCAGGCACTTATAGTACGGATAACTACGGAAAATATCTCGAAGAATTCAAGGCCTATGATTACAAGGGAGAAGAACTGGCTTTTTCTAAACTTGACGAGAATACCTGGAAAATTACAAACGGTAAAAACCTAGATAAGGTTACTTACAAGGTCAACGACACCTACGATACAGAATTGGAGGTAAAAGAACCCGTTTTTTCCCCCTCAGGTACAAACATCCTTGCCGGCGAGAACTTTGTTCTAAACCTGCACGGATTTGTTGGTTATTTCAAAGGTTTGAAGGAAATACCTTATGAGTTGCGGATAAAGGCGCCGGAAGGTCTGGTTTCTACCACTTCACTAAAGACTAAGGCAACGACTGAAGCTACTGAAGGCGAATTTTTTGTAGCTCAGCGGTATTTTGACATTATAGATAACCCAATTCTTTATACAAATTCGAATACTGAGTCTTTTCAAATCCGGGATATTACGGTTAACCTCAGTGTTTACTCTCCAAATGGCGTTTATTCTGCAGCAGATTTAAAGCAGCGCATGGAAAAAATGATGGGTGCCCAAAAGGCGTTCTTGGGCGAGATAGATGGCACCAAAGAGTATAATATATTACTCTACTTATCCACGCTTTCCGAAACAGATGCCTCTGGTTTTGGGGCGTTAGAGCACCATACATCCACGGTTGTAGTACTACCCGAACAGATGCCTAAAGACGCTTTAGAACAAGCTATGGTCGATGTGGTCTCTCACGAGTTCTTTCATATTGTAACTCCTTTGAATGTGCACTCTGAAGAAATTCAGTACTTTGATTATAATGATCCAAAAATGTCTGAACATTTGTGGATGTATGAAGGCACTACCGAGTATTTTGCGAACCTCTTTCAAATACAACAAGGTCTTATTGATGAGAAAGAATTTTACGAGCGTGTAATGGACAAGATCAATAATGCCAAATCGTATGATGACACCATGTCCTTTACTACTATGAGCAAGAATATTTTGGAAGAGCCTTATAAAGAAAACTACGCCAATGTCTATGAGAAGGGAGCCCTGATCAATATGGCTCTTGACATTACCCTGAGGGATTTAAGCAAGGGCGAAAAGGGTGTGCTTTGGTTGATGAAAGAATTATCGAAGAAATATGGAAACAACACACCTTTTGAGGATGAAAAACTTATCGATGAAATTGTCACAATGACGTATCCCGAAGTTGGGGAATTTTTTGACACTCATGTTATTGGTGATATGCCTATTGATTATGGAGACTATTTATCTCGCGTAGGGCTTACCAGTGTTATAACAGAGCAGCAGAGTGGATATTTTCTGGATGGTGAAGTTCCTTATATAGATGTTGATCAATCTAACGATAACGCTATTTTTATTCGTAAGGGGATAACCCTTAATAGCTTTTTTAATGAACTTGGAGCTAAAGGCGGAGATGTAATAAAAAGCATTAACGGAACGGCAATTGATCTTGAAGCCATCCGCCCTATTATTGGCCAAAGTTTCAGCTGGACCCCGGAAACTGAGATTACCATGGTGGTACAACGAGGAGAAGAAGAGGTTACTCTAAATGGAAAAGTGGGTACACCTATGCTCGATGTAGAGTCTATAGTTCCGCTTGAAGAGGATAGCGATGATTCTAAAAAACTTAGAGAAGCCTGGATGAAAAGTTAATATAGGTATTCTCGATAGAATAGAAAGCGCGGCTGTGATGGCCGCGCTTTTTTGTTTTAAAAAAGGGTATCTTAAAAAAAATCAAACTTTTTGTAACCATTTGTAAAAAGAGGAGTTTACCCTCTTGAACACACCTAAAGACTATAAAAGATTGCAAGCACTGACAGACAACGCATTGATGCTAAAAGTAAAATCTGGCGATGTGGATAAATTGGGACTGCTTTATGAGCGACATAAAAAACGCTTGTTTGGATTCTTCTACAATATGAATAAAAATGCGGCTCTCAGTGAAGATCTGGTTCAAAATGTATTTGTACGAATGCTTAAATACAAACACACATTTACCGGGGAGGGATCTTTTGTAGCCTGGATGTTTAGAACAGCTCGAAATGTGAACTATGATCATTTCAGGAAAAATAAATCGGCAGGCTTTCAGGAAGATATTTCAGCAGTTTCTTATAAAATAGATGCGACAGAAAACCTTGATAAAGAGATGGACAGGAAAGATACAGTATCCTTACTAAACAATGCTATGCAGAAGCTTACCAAGGAGAAACGTGAAATACTGTTATTGAGTAAATACAAGGAGCTGAAGTTTAGTGAAATAGGAAAAATATTAGGATGCTCTGAAGGAGCCGCCAAAGTTAAGGCGCATAGGGCAATAAAGGATTTAAGAACAATTTTTCTTCAACTGGAAAATAGATAGGATATGACAAAAGAGGAGTTTGAAATAAAGGCGATAGAATATTTGTCAGGGACAATGAATGAGGAGGATAGCGCGTCGTTCATGCAATCTTTGACTGCACATCCTGAATTTAAAAATGTATTTGAAGGTTTACATGAAACCTGGAATGAAATAGACCGGCTTCCCGTACCCGAGCCCTCTACGGAAATGGATAGTAAGTTTTATGAAGTCTTAAATTCTTACGAACACAAGGAAGGTAAGATTAAAACGTTTGGGGATCGCTTACAGGCCCTTTTTGAAGCGCTGTGGAGACCGCAACTTGCCTATGGACTGCTACTCCTGGCCATTGGTCTTGGCGCAGGTTATTACCTCAACTCAGATTCAACAGATATTCCACCCCAGACCGTGGTGAGAACGGATTCTGAAACTGAAGAAGTTAGGGAAAAATTGGTTTTGACCTTGCTTGAGCAACCCTCGGCAAATAAGCGCCTGCAAGGTATCAATGAGGCAAATAAGATCAGAAAGGTAGATGAGACGGTGATGAAAGCCCTACTGCAAACCTTAAACAACGATCCAAACGTAAATGTAAGATTGGCCGCAATAGAGTCGCTTACAAATTATTTAGACAGCCCCATGGTAAGAGAAGGTCTGGTTCAATCTATAGTTTCTCAAGAATCGCCTATCGTTCAGGTGACCCTGGCAAACCTCATGGTTGCACTTCAGGAAAAGAAGTCTATTGAACCCTTTAAAAAGTTAATACGAAGTAAAGAACTAGATACCTCGGTAAAGAAGAAGCTGGAAAGTTCAATCAAAGAGATTATATAATATCAATCAAAATACCCAATAGGGGTTTATTTATCAATCAAATTACGAACAGTTAAAATGCAATTACAATGAAAAAGTTAGTCCTATGTACATTCCTGATCACACTGATAGGAGTACAGACCGCGGAAGCACAGAAAGAAGAATTTAAAGAAAACATCAGAAAAGAGCTGTCTTTTGAGACCAGTAACGCCAATAATTTATTGGAAGTATACAACTTAAACGGGTCCATTACGGTAGAAGGTTATGACGGTAAAACCGTTCAGCTGGTCGCGGCAAAATGGATTGGAGCACGGAACTCGGACGACCTGGAGTTAGGTAAAAAAGAAATTGGAGTAAAAATACTGCAGGACGCAGATAAGATAGTTGTTTACCCCGATGTACCCAATATGCATTACAAGGATGGGCGTTTCACTTCCATAGATTGTAACAATTACCACGAACTTTCGTACTATCATAAGCTCGATTTTACGCTAAAAGTCCCAAGGAATATAAAACTTGAGGTGGGAGCGATTAACGACGGAGAAGTGTTGGTCACCAATACAAGAGGAAGCTTTCTGAAAGCCAATAATATTAACGGAGGCATTGAATTGGTAAATGTCAGTGGCAGAACCGATGTCCACAGCATTAATGGAGAAGTAAAGATATCCTACTCCGAAAATCCTAAAGAAGACTCTAATTACTACTCATTAAATGGTGATATCAATATTAGCTATCAAAAAGGTCTCTCTGCAGAAATAGGCTTTAAGAGTATGAATGGGGAGCTCTTTACCGATTTTGATATAGCCAAGCAGTTTACCAAAACCAGTAAGAATAATGCCAATAAAAATGGCAAGTTTAAATATGAAGCCCGGCCTGTTGTTCAGATCGGTTCAGGTGGCTTGTCTCATAATTTCGAGACGCTAAACGGCAATGTTATCATTACTAAAATCTAAAAATAAAGAGATGAAAAATATAAAACAACTTATAGTGATCCTCCTTTTCACACCTTTGATTCTGAGCGCACAGGAGGGTAGTATAGAACTATTTTCTGTCCCGCTTAGCAGTCCCGGAAGCCCTGGAAAACTGATAGTTAAGCAACTAAACGGGTCAATTACAGTAGAAGCTTTCGAAGGTTCGGAAGTAGTAGTAAAAGCTACCATTGGAGATAAAAATTCGTGCTGTAACGGTAAGGACAAGCACAAAGAAAAAGGGAAAGAGAAGTCAGGACTAAAACGTATCAGCAATTCCTCACTAAAGATAAGCGGAGAGGAGAAAAATAATGTGGTTAGGATAATTAATGAGAATTGGAATAGGGCCACTAACTTAGAAATAAAAGTCCCCAAAAACTTCTCCTTGCAACTTGGCACTGTGAATCATGGAAATATAGAGGTCAAAGGGGTAAACGGGGAGATGGAAATAAGCAATACAAATGGAGAAATTACATGTACGCAGGTGGGCGGTTCGGTTTCAGCCGATACTGTAAATGGTGATATTAAAGTTAGTTTTGTGAATATCACTAGTGGTTCTAATATGGCCTTTAGCAGCTTAAATGGCGATTTAGATATTACTTTCCCCCAATCTCTTAAGGCCAATGTAAAAGCAAAGTCTGATATGGGCGAGATTTTCACAGATTTCGATATGGACATTTCAAAGCAGGAACCCAATGTAGAGACTTCGTCTACTTCTGGCACCTATAAGGTTACTATAGAACAGTGGGTACGTGGAAAAATTAACGGCGGCGGACCAGAAATGCTATTTAAAACCTTTAATGGGGATATTATGATCAAAGCAAAATAATCGCAGTGATCAATAGACAGTAAGAACATATATTACATTAATCTCAATGTAGTTACATACCAAATAAAAGGGGCTTTTGCCCCTTTTCTCAATAATACCCCTTCTTTAATACCCCTTCTTTGTGTTGTACTTTGAGCTCTATTTTCTTGTTGACTAAAGTCTTTTTTATGCATTCCTTTTTTTAATTCGGGCCACACGCATATGTAACATTTAAGGGTTTAATACGTCTATTTTATATCTTACAATGCCAATATTGAAGAGCTCTTAGAGCGCTGTTATAACCTTTTTAAATTATCGTATAGGATGCAATTGCTGGCCGACTTTATGTTAGTATCGGGATTTACGATCATAGCTGTCATCCTCTTTTTGCTGATTGTATCCAGGAAAAGGCGTTTACCACAGAACATTCTAATTGGGATCTTGAGTATTATTGAGCTGATCATTATCACGCTTTATGCCTCGCTACATCAATTAGAATATCTATTCCTTATTACAAACTTGTTCGAGGATGGAGCTCGCTTTATTATTGGTCCGCTGGTATATATCTACATTAAATCCATATTTGTTAAAGACAAAAGACTTCTTCGAAATCATTGGTTTCATTTTTTGCCTTTTCTTGGTTATTGGTTGGTTTTCTCATTTCCAAAGGCAATAAGTGGTTATAATGGCGAACACTTGTTTGATTACCTGGCCCTTTTCCAGGGTAATGCCTATTTGGCATTGATTAAAGACCTGTTTTTATTATTCTATATATTTTTGTCATCAAGGCTTTTTATCAAGTTCAAACTGGCCATGAAGGATAGTTTTTCCAGCTTTTCCCTGGCTAATTTTCACTGGGTAAAACGATTTTTATTCTGCTTTCTCCTGGTGACATTATTCGACCTTCATCTTGTAATGTATCATTTTTTTTCTGCCCCCTCCTTTAGGTGGGATTTGGGCATATTTTCTATGGCTTTTTTGATCTTTGTAACTTCTTACCTGGGGTATCACGGTTTAAGGCAATCGGTGATTTCACTACCTGATTTTTTATTGGAAAGCAATATTTCAAAAGAGCAGACCGGGAAAAAAATCCCAAAATTTTCTAATTTGTCTAAAGAAGAACTACAGGCGCTAAAAATTAGATTGGAAGAAGTGCTGGTTTCAGAAGAACCTTACTTAAGCCAGGAACTAACGCTAAGCAACCTGGCGGAGCGGTTAAACACGACTGACAAAAAACTGTCTACTGTATTAAATCAATTTATGGATGTCACTTTTTACGATCTTATAAATAGTTATAGAGTAGAGGCCGTAAAATCAAAACTGGCTTTGGCAGAATACCACAAATATTCGCTTTTAGGTATCGCATATTCTTGCGGGTTTAACTCGAAAAGTAGCTTTTATAGGGCCTTTAAAAAAGAGACTGGCGTTTCTCCTACCACCTACAAACAAACTTTACTTACCTAAAACCAGTCCCGTTGCTTCCGGTGGGACTTTTATTAGTATCCGATCATATAACTTGCTTTTTAATCACTGAGTTGCGCTAAGAGTTGCGCTTAGTTTTAATTAAATGACAAGATGAAAAGATTAGGCTTAATTTGTTTGCTGACAGGTATCGCACTTTCCTGTCCTCAAAAAGGCTTTTCCCAGGACATTGCTGTGATGAGCAAGCCTTTACTGCTAGACAAGGAGGTATTGTCAGGGGTTGGCTTAGGAAAAGTGGAGTTAAAAAATGAACCGGGAAGAGACTTTTTTCAAAAACGCCTCTATAGAGGGGAAGACCTAAGTGTTTATGTTGTCTCAAGCCAATCATGGCAATCTCAGTTCGAAAGTTTTTGGTTTGACGAATTCATATATCTTTTTAACGGTTCGGCAGATATTACACCTAAAGGAGAAGCTAAACAGCGCTTTAATAATGGAGATTTTTTCTTCGCTCCGAAGGGATTTACCGGAAGTTGGGAAATCCTTGCCGGGGACCACTACCATTACGAATTGTCTGTAATTACCACAAAAAGGGCTGATAGCTCAATGAGATCAACTGAAATTAAACCCAGGCTTTTGAGGGGTTTTCAGATATCCGGTTCAATGATCACTTTTAAGGAAAATGGACTTTTTGAAAAAGAATTGACCAAAGGTCCAGAACTTAGCATCCTGCTCAAAGCAGAGAAACCCCGTGAGGCCAAAATTAACAACGCTAAAGAACAGTTAATCTACCTGTTATCCGGGCAATTGCAATTGACCGCAATGGGGGGCAGTGAGCAAAAATTCTTTACCGGCGATTTTTTCGTCCTTCCCAAAGGCTTTACTGGTATATGGCAGAGCAAAGGTCACGGAATTATTAAGATGTTGGCCGTTCAAAAAACCGGATAAGGGAATGAAAACCTTGATTAAATCGGTATTCTGTCTCGTGGTTATCTCAGTGCATTTTACGGGAGAAACATACCAGGCGTCAGAATCTCTGATCAAAAATTTCATTATCAAACCTGCCTTGGATAGCCTTATTAATCAGCACAAATCAAATCTGAGGATAAAAGCATTTTCAGATCAGGAAAATAAAGAAATACTGATCATGGTAAAAGAAGTCCTTGATAACACTATGAAACCGAAACCCACTTTTAGTAGATGAATTTATCTATTTCGAAGCTTACAAAAACCTATGCTAATGGCGTTAAGGCCTTGGATGATCTTAGCCTGGAAATCGGGAAAGGGATGTTTGGGCTTTTGGGTCCGAATGGAGCCGGCAAATCTACCCTGATGCGCACTGTTGCGACCCTACAGGATCCGGACCAGGGGAGTATTAATTTTAATGACATCAACATCCTGGATGACCCTATGTCCTTACGCAAAGTGCTCGGTTATTTACCGCAGTCTTTTGGGGTATACCCAAGAACATCCGCCGAAAACCTGCTTGACTATTTTGCATTGCTAAAGGGTATTGCTACGAAAAAAGACAGAAAGATGAGGGTGCATCAAGTATTAGAGATGACCAATTTATACGAAGTGAGGAAAAAGAACGTAAGTGGATATTCAGGAGGTATGAAACAACGCTTTGGGATTGCGCAGTTACTCCTAAACAACCCCAGGCTGATCATCGTTGATGAACCCACTGCAGGTTTAGACCCGGCCGAACGCAATAGGTTTTTAAATGTTCTAAGAGAAGTAGGTACAGAGAACACGGTTATTTTTTCGACTCACATTGTTGATGACGTGAAAGAATTGTGTTCTGATATGGCTATCATGAATGAGGGCCGGATTTTAAAACAACAAAGGCCAGGGGAAGCCAGCAGAAGTATAGAGGGGAAAATCTGGACAAAGAAAATTCGGTCCGAGGAATTGTCTGGGCATGAGAACAAATATAATGTGCTCTCTTCAGGATTTAACTTAGATAATTCTCTGACCATTAGGGTGTATGCCACAGAAGTTCCACACATCTCATTTAAAAGCGCTACACCTAATCTAGAGGATGTTTACTTCCTGGCCCTAAAAAGGATTGCATAGCGGATGACATAAAATTTTAAACCGTGAAGCATTAGAGTTTATGTTTAAGGACATTTTTTATAACGAAGTAAAGTACTGGTTCAGAAAACCGGTCACATATGTTTATTTTGCGGTCTTTTTCAGCTTTGCTTTTCTCTCTTTCGTTGGTACAGCCGGACTCTTTGATCCTCCCCCTGAGAACCCTCAGACGAGTCGTGTACTCAATTCGCCCTATGAGATTAACTATATGCTCCAGTATTTTGGGAAGGTATTTTTGTTCCTTTTACCAGCAATTGTTGGAGCCGCTGTCTATAAGGATTATAGATATCAGGTGCATTCCGTTCTATACAGCTTTGCAATAAGAAAAAGAGATTATTTACTGGGAAGATTTTTTGGCGCCATAACTGTAGTTCTTCTTATTTCTTTCTCTGTCGGACTCGCTTTTTTTATTGGCGAACAAATACCAGGTTTACACCCCGATAAAATAGGTGCATTTAAAAGCGTTTCCTACCTGCAGGCATACGCATTTTATATTGTTCCGAATCTTTTGGTTTTTGGAGCAATAATCTTTTCTGTGGTGCTCTTCACAAGAAATATTTATGCCGGTTTTATTACCGCAATTGTGTTTTTTTTAATTCAAATGATACTGGAGAATGCACTTGGGAGTATAAATACATACCTCATAGCACTCTTAGACCCTTTTGCCCAACACGCAACCGCCTATGAAACACAAAATTGGACACTCCTTGAAAGAAATACGGAAACGATCCCCGTACTGGGAGTGGTACTTCTAAATAGGATTACGCTGCTTGGGCTTGCAGCTTTGATTTTTATTTCGGCTTACAGAAAATTTCAATTCCACGAATCGCTCCAAAGAAATTGGAGCTTTAGCCTGGCAAAGAGGTCTGTAAAAAACAAGCAAAAAGGAAAAAATACCACTACCAAATTGATGCCGGTTCAATATGTATTCTCGAAAAGGCAGGACTGGAAAAACATTTTGAGGCTTGCGAGAATTGAGAGTGCCTACATCTTGCGAAGCCCCATGTTTTTGGTTTTGCTATTTTTTGGGATCGTCGCTATTCTGTTTACGCTTGGAAAGGTAACCAACCTAAATGATATAACACTTCAGCCCTCCACCCGCATTATGCTTTTGGTGCCAACAAGAGCGTATACCATGATCATCATATTGCTCACTTTCCTCTATGCGGGAATGTTGGTGAACAAATCCAGGTCATCAAAAATGCATCAATTGATTGACAGTACCCCAACCTCCAATGCGATTTTTTTACTATCCAAGATTCTGGCACTGATCAACATGCAGGGAATATTGCTTTTGGTGTTGTTCTTGGCTGGGATTATTATTCAAACCTATAACGGATATTACCAATTTGAAATTGACCTTTACTTTTTTCATTTGTATTTGGTCCTCTTACCTCTTCTAATTATCTGGAGTTTTTTAGCCGTTTTTATTCACAGCCTGTTTGCCAATCTCTATCTGGGATTGTTTATGCTCATTGTTATTTGGATAGGTATAGGAGGATTGCCTCAACTCGGTATTGAAACCTACACGCTTTTATTTAATAGTCCCCCAGAACTATTGTACTCCGATATGAATGGCTATGGAGGGAAACTCAAAGCCTATTTTCTCGTCGAGGCCTATTGGCTACAATTGGGTTTAGTTTCAATACTGCTCAGTCAACTACTATGGCTCCGTGGGTTCCCAGAGTCTTTCTTAAAACGACTACAGCTTGCCCTGATGAGAATGCGTGGAAATATGATTTATTCCATGGGTATTCTGCTAGCTTGTTTTTTAATTTTAGGGTTTACCATTTATCGCGAAGAATCTAAAAAAGTAGGGATTTCAGACAAGAAGCTCGACGAACTATTTAAGGATTTCGAGTCAAAATATCAGCAATACTCCAACCTTCCACAAGCCCGTGTTGTGGATCTTAAAGTTAGCTTGGACCTATATCCCCTAAAGAATTTTTTTGAGGCCACAGGGGAATACTTGTTGGTAAATAAATCTGGGAAAGATGTAGATACCCTAATGGTCCGTACAGGTTTTGATGAAGATACAACTATAGAGTTTGAAAGGCTTGGAAGTATAATTGCGCAAGATACCATCATGAAATTTAGCATGATTAGATTGCATAACAAACTCAAGCCTGGAGACAGTACAAGGCTAGCCTTTTATGTAAAAAGCACAGATAATAGTTTGTTTGAGAGAAATTCTGGAGTCTTGCATAATGGCACTTTTTTAAAGAACGATATCTTCCCAAGAATAGGGTATCAATTTGGCGATACGGCTCGAGATCCCTCAAATAATGGCCCTTTTGACACCAATTTTTACACCAAGGATGCAGACGCAATCAATTTTGAGATAGTCATCAGCACTTTAAAAGAACAAACTGCTTTAGCCCCTGGATATCTTGAAAACTCTTGGGTTAAAGGAAATAGAAGGTATTTTAAGTACAAAACGGATAACAAAATCAAGTATGCGCTGGGTTTCAATTCGGGAAGCTTTGAATTAAAAAAGGATCGATGGCACGCTATAGACCTTGAAGTATATCATCATAAAAGCCATGGAGGCAATTACAAAAAAATGATCGAAGGCCTTAAGGCCTCTCTGGAGTATAATACTGAACATTTTGGACCCTACCAACACCGCGAGGCCAGGATAATAGAATTTCCTGAATCTGAAGGAACTTATGCCACCACTATGGCAAATAGTATCCCAATTTCTGAAATGCGATTTATCACAAAAGGCGAAGCTGAAGAAGGTAAGGTTGATCTGGCTTTCTACATTCCGGCACATGAACTAACACATCAGTGGTGGGGAAATCAGCTAATGCCAGCAAATGCACATGGCGCCTTAATGCTCTCAGAAAGTATTACAGAATACATTACCCTAAAAATTTACCAGCAACGTTTTGGGATGAAGCAGGCTTTACATTTTACAAAAAAACAACGAGAACGATATCTAAAAGGAAGAACTCAGGCAAAGGACAAAGAAACACCTCTTGCTTTAGTGGCCCCTAATGCGCAACACATCGCATATGGTAAAGGGGCTTTGGTTTTAAATGCTCTAAGCTATTTCATCGGAGAAAAGAAGATGAATTCGGTTTTGCGGCGGTATCTGGAGAAGTATAAGGCCTTAAGTCCGCCATATCCCACTTCTTTGGAGCTCATTAAGCGCCTAAAAGAAGTTACACCAGATTCCTTGCACTATTTTGTTAAAGATGGCTTTGAGGACGTTGTATTCTACAAGAATGCCCTCATTGGGGTAGAACTCGGAGATTTAAGGGACGACACCTACGAGGTCATTATAGATTTAGAAACGAGTAAATATTCTGTTAATTCTCCAGAATCTCCACTAGCATTGAAGGACTATTTAGAAATAGGATTCTACAATGCGAAAGATGAACTTATAGCGCTCAAAATGTTTAAGGCTACAGCTAAGACAAGTCAGATAAAAACTTCCCTTGAACAGAAACCTGAGAAAATTGTTTTAGATCCTCACTATCTGTTGATAGAGAAAGAAGTAACCGACAATATCTGGGAATTGCGGTAGCAAAATGGTATAACTATACATTTTATTCATGGCAAAAAAGAAATTTTGGTCTTTAGATAAGATAGTTAGCTTCCTCGCATTGGGGATCAGCCTTTTTACCCTGATCGTTTTTGCAAGACAGACAAGTATTATTGAGAAACAGAGCAGGTTATCTGCAATGCCGTATTTATCGATAGAAAAGGGGAATGACACAGAAAATAATGTCATCACAATTACACTAAATAACTATGGCGTAGGCCCAGCAATTATTGATAGCATGCATGTATCTTACAAGGGGAAGAAATACGAGATGGATTTCGTTGATTTTGTAAAAGAAAAGTTTCTGGTTCAGAAAGAACTGAACATTATGGCCAGTGCCAGCCTTGGCAGAGGAAGTGCCATCCCTGCAGGAGGAGAAAGACTCATCATCTCACTTGGCGGTACTCGCAAAGATTATTTGAAGGCTGCGGGTTTCTTTGATAAGTTAGAAGCAACACACTTTGACAGTCAAATTATTTATCATTCTATTTATGATGATAAATGGCGAATAAGAGTATCCAATGATATTCCTGAGGAACTCGAGTAAAACTCATTGCAAGCCGGCCCTATCGCGTATTTATTTAGAGAACGCATTTAACACCTTCGTATTCATGTGTTATGCAACCTCTTGCCTTTTGAGTTGTCTTTATTTCAAAGCAAAGTTGTTTTTCATATAAATCTGTTTAACATTACTTTTAAGGATCAATCAAAAGACATTAATAAATTATGGGTATCCATAGAACCGGCATCGTTTTCTTCTTTCTTTTTTTGTGTTTTTCTTTTTCATCCTCGGCCCAAACCCTTACCCAAACTGTTAAAGGTAAAGTACTGGATGCCGAAACCGGAGCCCCACTTTTAGGGGCTAACGTCGTTGTGCTTGGAATAGAGCCGGCCTTAGGCGCAATAACAGATGAAGCTGGTTTTTTTCGGATTGAAAATGTTCCGGTAGGGAGGGCTTCCTTTGCTTTTAGTTTTTTGGGTTACGAAGACTTTGTGGTAACAGAAGTACTCATAGGGTCTGCAAAGGAAGTAGAAATTAATGTTCGTCTTACAGAGGCACTTTCTCAATTAGATGAGGTGGTGCTTAAGGCTAAAAAAGATAATATAGCACCCAACAATGAATTGGCCACCGTAAGCGCGAGGTCTTTTGGAGTAGAGGAGACCAAGCGTTTTCCGGCGAGTGTTAGTGACCCGGGCAGAATGGCACTTTCCTTTGCAGGGGTGACTAATTCTGATGATTCAAGTAATGAGATAATCATTCGTGGAAATGCTCCTAATCAACTGCTTTGGAGAATCGAGGGCATTGAAGTGCCAGAACCCAATCACTTCTCTGAAGAGGGGTACTCTCCAGGCAATGTGAGTTTGTTAAGTAGTAATATGCTCGGTCGTTCCGATTTCTTTACCGGGGCTTTCCCGGCAGAATATGGAAACGCGCTTTCAGGGGTTTTCGATATCAACCTGAGAAACGGTAATAATGAGAAAACCGAATACGCCTTTCAATTTGGTTTATTGGGTACTGATTTGGCAGTTGAAGGGCCTTTTAGTAAGGATTATAAGGGATCTTTCTTGATTAATTACAGGTATTCTACAATAGCCCTGTTGAATGAAATTGTAGACGTCACACCAAATGCCACACCCACATACCAGGACATTTCATTCAAAGTAAACTTACCACTTGGCAAAAAAACGAACCTCTCGGTATGGGGTATTGGCGGTATCAGCGATGAAGATGAAGATCCGGAAGTTTTTGATGATTTCTTGAGTGAAGAGATCTTTAAATCAAAAACCTATATGGCCGGGGCTACACTTACTCATTTTTTTGAGAATGACCTGCGATGGGATAACCGAATTTCATATTCAGGGAATGCGAGCGATTTTATTTCCACTGCGAGCCAACCATCAACCGGTGATTTCCAGGAAGACAGTGACATTTTACGAAATAGCGCGTTTCGATATAGTACGAATCTGACTAAGAAGTTTAGTGCTAAAACAACACTTAAGACAGGCGCTATACTAAGTTTGCTGAACTATAACGTTGCAACTACCTTTAGACAGAACGATCTGCAATTCAATATTGTTGATCAGAAGGGTAACGGGACCATGATTCAGGCCTATGCACAGGCAAAGTACAGGTTTAACACAAATTTTTCAGCAACTTTTGGAATGCACGGCACCTATTTCTCTGTAAATAGTGATGCTGCCATTGAACCAAGAATTGGCCTTGAATGGAAGGCAAACTCTAAACATACGCTCTCTGCCGGTTTTGGTATTCATTCGAGAAGAATGCCATTAAATCAATATTTTATAAATGTTCAAGGACCTGATGATGGCATTATTAGCCCGAATACCGAGCTAGATTTAATGCAAGCTATACATTACATTGTGGGTTACGATTGGCGAATTATTAGAAATGGCCATTTGAAGATTGAGGCCTACTATCAAGACCTCAATAAGGTTGCTGTTTCTGCCAGCCCAAACATTACGGATTCTTACCTCAACGGTGTATTTCTAGACCAACAACTAACAGACACCGGAGAGGGGAGAAATTATGGAATGGAATTTACCTTTGAAAAATTCTTTTCAGACCAGTATTATTTTTTGACTACCGCCTCGCTGTACGATACTCAATATAGGGCATTAGACGGGAATTGGTATGATAGTCGGTACAATTATAGGTATACTTTTAACATGGTAGGGGGTAAGGAATTCACAGTGGGTAAAAAAGGCAATAATACCATTGGAATCAATGCAAAGATGTTGTTCAATGGTGGTAAAAGATCTTCTCCCATCGATCAGGAGCTATTCGATCAAACAGGCGAGGTAGCCATTTTGGAACAACTTCGCAATACAGTTGAATTAGACCCTTACTTTAGACTGGATGCGAGTTTTTCGTATCGACTTAATAAGCCTAAGGCTTCACATACAATATCTTTTGACATACAAAACCTTACTAATAGAAGTAATATTGATGAGGTCTTTTTTAATCTTAGTACAGGAATGCTGCAACCAGAGTTTCAGCTAGAATTAATTCCTTTTATCAATTATAGAATTGAGTTTTAAAAAAAACGCCCAGACAAATTAATATCTGAGCGTTTTCAAAACCTTTGTGTCTTTGGTTTATCCTAAAGCAACTCTTTCAAAACCGGTTACTTCAAGATCTGAAGCCACAGACTTTACATATTGAGCAACACTTTGTTTACTGTCCTTAATAAAGGCCTGGTTAATCAAAGTATTGTCTTTAAAGAAACGTTTTAGCTTTCCTTTGGCGATATTATCTAGCATCGCTTCTGGCTTTCCTTCCTGCCTAAGTTGATCTTTAGCAATCTCGATTTCCTTGTCGATAATTGACTGATCGACGCCTTCTTCATTCAAAGCCACAGGATTCATAGCGGCAGCTTGCATAGCTACATCTTTTGCGGCCGTGGCGGCACCATCAACTGCTTCTGACAGTCCTACCAAGGTTGCAATTTTATTTCCTGCGTGAATATAAGACCCTACAAATGGGGCATTTAATTTTCTAAAACCACCAATTTCTATCTTCTCACCGATCACTCCGGTTTGCTCAGTAAGTTTTTCCTGTACAGACAATCCGTTAAACTCAGCACTGAGAAAGTCGTCTTTGCTTTCAAATCCAAGTGCCAAATCGGCTAGATCGTTTGCAAGTGTAACAAAACTGTCATTTTTCGCAACAAAGTCGGTTTCACAATTCAGTGAGATGATGACACCACTTGTTTTGTCATCATTAACCTTGGCAATTGCCGCTCCCTCGGAAGAATCCCTGTCGGCACGCTTTGCAGCTACTTTTTGCCCTTTCTTACGAAGAATTTCTATGGCTTTTTCAAAATCGCCCTCGGCTTCTACCAAGGCATTTTTGCAATCCATCATTCCGGCACCGGTAGTCTTTCTTAATTTGTTTACTTCTGCAGCGGTAACTTTTACCATTTTAACTTAGTGTTTTAAATACCCTGGGGTATTATATGTTCAAATGAATATTCTTTGTTTATCTCCTATTCTACTCCGGCTTTAGCCTTGTCTTGCCAGTCCTTTAAATCATCCCATTTTCCATCAGCGGCCATTTTGGCTTGCTTTGGCCAGGAACCCGGATCTAAATGGGCCATTCTCGAACTTGCTTCTGTTAATATTTCTTTGATCTTTTCAGGATCAGATTCAGAAAGTTCCGCAAAAGTGGCAACTCCAGCCTTAGTTAACGCTTCAGCTGCTTTGGGGCCAATACCTTCTATCTTGGTAAGGTCGTCCTTGGCTGCTTTTTTAGCGGCAGGCTTTTTCTCTTCAACAACAGCGGCTTCTTCCTTTTTAGTCTCAGCCACTTTCTCCTCTTTGGCCTCAGGCGCAGATTTCTCCTCAGTTTTTGCTTCGACAGCAGCTTCTGGAGCAACAGTTTTCGCTTCCTCGGCCACCTCTGGTGCAGCCTTGGCTTTATCCTTTGGAGCCTCTTCAGCCTTGGCTTTGTCCTTTGGAGCCTCTTCAGCTTTGGCTTTGTCCTTTGGAGCCTCTTCAGTTTTGTCAGCCGCTCTTTCAGATTTGCGCTCTTCAAGACCTTCGGCGACAGCATTGGTTACCTCTGTCATAATGATGTCTATAGACTTTGAAGCGTCATCATTTGAAGGGATAACGAAATTAATAGGTCTGGGATCCGAGTTTGTATCCACCATTGCAAAAATAGGAATGTTCAATTTCTGAGCTTCCTTAACTGCGATGTGCTCTCGCATTGTATCCACCACAAACAATGCTCCAGGCAAGCGGGTCATCTCTGAAATAGACCCTAAGTTTTTTTCGAGCTTGGCCCTAAGACGATCAACTTGTAAACGTTCTTTCTTAGAAAGTGTATTAAAGGTACCATCCTTTTTCATACGGTCTATAGAAGCCATCTTCTTCACGGCTTTACGAATCGTAACAAAATTAGTTAGCATACCTCCTGGCCATCTTTCAGTGATGTAGGGCATGTTGATGTTTGATACTTTCTCTGCAACGATATCCTTTGCCTGCTTTTTGGTAGCAACAAAAAGGATTTTTCTACCAGAAGAAGCGATCTTTTTCAATGCTTCATTGGCCTCTTCAAGTTTTGCAACCGTTTTGTAGAGATTAATAACGTGAATTCCGTTTCGCTCCATGTAGATATAAGGAGCCATATTCGGATTCCATTTCCTTGTCAGGTGCCCAAAATGCACACCTGCTTCCAATAATTCTTTTACTTCAGCTTTTTTTGCCATTTTAATACTTAGTTTACGTTCTTTTGAATTAGCAATACCAAAGTGGTATTCTGCCGCTAGACAGAAAGCCTTTGGCATTTAGATGCTAAACTAAATGCATTTGATTTCCCGAATTGATGCCTCGCTAAAGGCTGGGATTTCAAACTTTTAAGTGCCCCGGCTAGGGCTTTCAAGGAACTTGGTTACGCCTGTACTATAACAGGACTTTTATATTAGTATGCCAGGCTTAAGCCCTGACAATTGATACAATTCTATCGTTTAGAGAACTGGAATTTCTTACGAGCCTTCTTCTGTCCAAACTTCTTACGTTCCACCATTCTAGGATCTCTGGTAAGCAAGCCTTCAGGTTTAAGAACTACTCTGTGTTCCGAATCGATCTCACAAAGCGCTCTGGACAATGCCAGGCGAACTGCTTCAGCCTGACCAGTAATCCCACCACCATATACATTTACATTGACGTCAAAATTGTCTTCATTATTGGTCAAAGCAAAAGGTTGCTTTACTTTATATTGCAAAGTAGCCGTTGTAAAGTAATCTTTTAATTCTCTTTTGTTAACAGTAATTTTTCCCTTCCCATCTGAAAGATAAACTCTGGCAACAGCGGTTTTTCTTCTGCCTATCTTGTGAATTACGTCCATTACTTAATGTCGTTTAAGTTAATTTCTGTTGGTTTTTGAGCTTCCTGATCGTGTTCAGGGCCTACATAAACTCTTAGGTTTCGAAATAATTCGGCTCCAAGCTTATTTTTTGGTAGCATCCCTTTAACCGCTTTTTCTACAACACTAGCCGGTTTTTTTTCCAGCAACTCCTGTGCGGTTAGAGAACGCTGACCACCAGGATATCCAGTGTGCCTTATATAGGTCTTATCTGCCCACTTGTTTCCTGAAAGCTGAACTTTCTCCGCATTGATAATTACAATATTATCACCGCAATCTACATGAGGAGTAAAATTGGGCTTATGTTTCCCTCTTAGTAATTTGGCAACTTTGGAAGCAAGTCTCCCTAAAGTTTGTCCTTCTGCATTTACCAATAACCACTGCTTGTCTACAGTATTTTTATTGGCCGAAATGGTTTTGTAGCTTAATGTATCCACTACCTGTTATATTTATCGATTAATCACTTCAATCCCGAATAACGGGCTGCAAATGTACAACTATTAAGTTTAATTACAAACCGTTGTTTCCGATAATTTCTGAGATAATTTCTCCTTGATCATTTAAGCTGCTTTTTTGTTAAAAAAACACTAAAAATGTTGTCAATTGTGTAACTGTTTTAAAATTTGTTAGTCTTTAAGTCACATCAATCAAGAGATAGCTAACAATCATGAAACCCAACCGTTTTTTTACGTTCTTATTTTTGATGGTTTTTATATCATCATTCGCACAGGAAACAGAAACTTCAGAGACAGCCAAAGATTCGAAAACCAACGAATTTGTACCAAAAAAGATTTACAACACAAAGAACATTGGCATTCAAAAGCCTCCGGTCGTTGACGGACTCTTAGATGATGCTTCCTGGGATATCGTGGAATGGGCAGGAGATTATATTGAATTTCAGCCTGACGAAAATACCGCGCCCAGCGTGCAGACCAAATTTAAGATTGTCTACGATAGCAAAAACCTCTATGTGGCCTTTAAATGCTATGACCCCGAACCCGATAAAATTGAGCGTCGCCTTTCTAGAAGAGATGGTTTTTCGGGAGATTGGGTAGAAATTAATATAGACAGTTATCACGATAAACGCACCTCCTTTTCTTTTACGGCAACTGCTGCCGGCGTAAAAGGCGATGAGTTTGTCTCAAATAATGGTAATAACTGGGACAGCAGCTGGAACCCAATCTGGTATGTTAAAACAAATATAGATGATGAGGGTTGGACTGCCGAAATGCGAATTCCACTGAGTCAGTTAAAGTTTGGATCGGATAAAAACCAGGTATGGGGAATACAGTCTACCCGTCGCTTCTTTAGGGAAGAGCAGCGTTCCTTATGGCAACGAAAACCCATAGATACGCCGGGATGGGTAAGCGAATTTGGCGAGCTGCATGGCCTTGTAGATCTGGAACCTCAGAATCAATTGGAAATTCAACCCTATACGGTATCCAGAGCGGAGACTTTCGAAGCCGAAGAGGGTAACCCATTTAGAGATGGCAATGATGCCACTATAACGGCCGGATTAGATGCCAAAATAGGAATAACCAATGACCTTACACTAGATCTAACGATCAACCCGGACTTTGGGCAGGTAGAAGCAGACCCTTCGGCAATTGCCTTAGATGGTTTTCAGATCTTTTTTAGAGAGCAACGCCCGTTCTTTGTTGAGAATAAAAACATTTTTGATTTTAGAGTTTCGCAATCTCAGGCCGGAAATACCTTTGGTTTTGACAATGTTTTTTACTCCAGAAGAATAGGTAGAAGCCCTCAGGGATTTCCTGATACAGAGGATGGAGAATTCGTAGATCAACCTGAAAACACCACCATTTTAGGAGCAGCAAAGTTTAGCGGTAAAACAAAAGATGGATGGTCTATTGGTGCGCTAGAAAGTGTCACAGCCAGGCGGCATGCGACCATTGTTAATTCTGAAGGAGAACGCAGAAAAGAGATAGTGGAACCACTTACGAATTACTTTGTAGGGCGTGTTCAAAAAGATTTTAACGATGGAGATACATTTGTAGGAGCGCTGTTTACGGCGACGAACAGGGACGCCCTTACCGATGATCTCGATTTTTTGCATAGATCTGCATACACCGGCGGTCTCGACTTTAAACACCAATGGAACGAACGTGACTGGTATGTTGGAGGGAATTTGGTTTGGAGCAGGGTAGAAGGAAGTGAGAATGCTATTCAAGGTACTCAGGAGACCATAACCCATTTATTTCAGCGTGTTGGAGCAGATCATGTTTCTGTAGACCCCAATAAAACTTCGCTTACCGGAACAGGCGGAAATGTGCAAATTGGAAAAATTGGAAACGGGCACTGGAGATTTGAGTCGGGTGGAACCTGGAGATCTCCGGAGTTAGAGCTAAATGATATTGGCTTTCAGCGCCAGGCCGATGATATACGTCACTACACCTGGGTTGGCTATCAAACGCTAAAACCTGATAGTACATTTAGAAGAGTAGGGATTAACTACAACCATTGGGCAGTATGGGATTTTGGAGGAAACCTCAATAGTCTTAGGTTTAATACAAACAGCTGGCAAAACTGGAAAAATAACTGGTTCACAAATGCCGGGTTCAACTACGAACCTATACAATATGACAATTTTGCACTACGTGGAGGGCCTCGCCTAAAACAATCTCCGGAGATAGGTTTCTGGAATGGAATAAATACAGACAGAAGGAAAAAACTACGTTTAAGCATGTTCCACAATGGAAGAAAAGGTACAGACAATTCCTATTCCAGATATTATATAGAAGCAGGTTTCTCTTATCAACCTACAAATGCACTTCGTATCTCGGCCTTTCCATCTTTAAGTATTAATAATGATAAACTTCAGTATATAGATAATATAGATGTCGGAGGTGAAACCCAATACCTTAATGGTACTATTGATCAGCGGACACTGAGCATGTCTTTTCGCCTAAATTATACGATAAACCCTAACCTTACGATACAATATTGGGGTCAGCCTTTTATATCCAGAGGGCGTTATAAAGACTTTAAACACGTCACCAACCCTATGGCAGACCGTTTTGGCGATAGAATAACAACCTACACTCCAGGACAGATCTCCTTTGCAGACGACACCTTTTCTGTAGATGAAAACCAGGATGGCGCGGTCGACTTTAGCTTTGACAATCCCGATTTTTCATTCATCCAGTTCCGGTCTAACCTGGTGGTGCGTTGGGAATATATACCGGGATCGGAAATATTCCTCGTATGGTCACAGGACATTTCGCAATCTGGAGATCCTCAGGATGGACTATTGAGCAGTTTGGGCGACAATGTTTTTGGAGGCGAGAAGCCCATGAATATCTTCCTGTTAAAGGCTACATACCGATTCGTATTCTAAGAATCTATACTATTGAAAAAGGCCTTCTATGGTAACCACAGAAGGCCTTTTGGTTTATTTCTTAGCCGAAAGTCCGATTTACATTAAAATATTAGCTCGTTTTTAACGTTTTTAAGGGGTATTGACCAAGATGTCTCAAATTTTTAAGACATAAACTTTTAGTAATTAAAAATTGTAAACTGATGAAACGTAATCTACTACTGCTTTTTGTAGCCTCTGCCCTGATATTTTCATGCTCCTCTGATGACAACGGAGGTGGAGATGATACACCGACAGAAGATAAGCTTGTCGGAACCTGGGATCTTTCTACCATTGAAATTGACGATGACATAGAAGATCAGGACCTTGAGTTTGCCAAAGATATTGTTGATGTGCTGATCGCACAAGACTGCAATCTACTAACATTGATTTTTGCAGCTGATGGGACACTTACCATTCAGGAAAGAGATTTTTCTGATGTGGAAATCAATGTAAACCAGGGAGGAACCGGACTGGATATCCCTTGCCCGGACGCTGATGCTGATGAGACTGCAGAATGGAGCCTTGATGGAAACCAGCTGACAATTACTTTTGAAGATACTACTTCAGAAACTGTTACTGTAGCCTTTGACGGCAACAATACTTTAATTGTAGATGCCGAATTTGTTGATGAAGACAATTTAAGTGACGCGACGGCGGTTTTTGCCAAGAGATAAAAGCAAGATCACAAAACATTTAAGGCCCTTCCGGAACCCCGGAGGGGCTTTTTATTTGTAATACAGTAGTTCGGTTTACTTCTTATAAAACTTTTTTCGCACCTGCTGCTCTTCAGAAAGAACAGATACAAAATAGATACCAGTTCTTAGGGTAGGAATAGGAATGCTAAGCGCATTATTGCGAATTTCCCAACGATGCTGCTGTACCGTGTTTCCAGACATATCAGTAATTACTATTGCTGCCTTATTACTGTTTACAAGCCCTAATATATTAATGACGTTGCCAGCAGGGTTTGGAAACACCTTTATCTCCTGTTGAAAGACCTCAGAAGCGTTGCTTTGAGGGATATCGGCCTGTGAAAGTGTATTACAGATTATGCCGCAACCAAAAAGTAAAAAGAGCAGTTTCTTTTTCATGAGTTAGATTGTTTGGCGGCTAGTGATGAGTATAAAACGACAGAGGAAGGATTTTCGTATAGGTAGTTTATGGGTGTTAGTTAGTTCTAATGACTTTGAGAAGACCTTTCTAGGCGATAAATGTAGTTTGCCTCACCCATGCGCCTTTTTGTGGTAATAAGATCAAGGCTTATAGCATTACTCTTGGCAATTTCATTAATTTTTGAAAGATTGCAGTCCTCGGAAAGTATCATATACGTTTTATTGCCTTTTGCAATAAACACCGGAAGCTGATTAAAAAGAGCTATAAAATAGTCGTGGTTCTTACCGCAGAACCAGGCTTTTTCTTTGGTGCTAGTGGGGTTTTTAGGATAGTAGGGAGGGTTGATAAGAATATATTCAAAATCCTGGTTTTTAAGGGCCGAAAAAAGGTCGGAGTAAAGAACATTAAGCTTGAGGTCATTTTTTTTAGCAGCTTCTTCCAAATATTTCAAAGCAAGCTTGTTGATATCTGTCGCTGTTACAATCGCGCCCTTTTTAGCAGCATACAGTGAGAGAATTCCGCTACCACAGCCGAGTTCTAAAAAAGTAGCGTTTTTAAGAGGCAGTTGTTTTGTGAATTCTAGTAAAATTTTGGTGCTGAGTGTAAGATGAGGAGGAAAAACATCTGGATGTACTACCACCTTAATACCTTCGTAGCTATAAGGTCTGGGTTTTGAATAATATAGGCGTAGGCCAAACTTTAAAAAAGGATGAGTTATTTTTTTTAAGAATTTTCTCATCACTCCGCGTAGAAACCTTCAATTTCTGGTTGGCGGTACTTCCAAAGTTTTTGAAGCACCTTGATTTCATAAGGGTACTTATAAATTCCAGTCTCATACCGCACTTTTGAAAGGCCTCGAAGCAGCCGTCTTTTAAAACCCTTAACCCTAAAGTCTGACACTGTAGGGTAATACCCGTTCAAGACGGTTTCAAAATTTTTAATTCGGTCTACCATGGCAGGTGTCAGCCATGGGGTCAAAGGGTTTTTCCTTAGGTCAAAGTTTGCCCATGCAGGATTTAGCCAATCTTCAAGTTTTTTTGGGAAATTAAACCCAGCCTTCAGAATTTGATTATACAACTCTGAACCTTCTGTGGCAACGGGGCTATAAAGATAGATAATGATTTCCGCGTCGGGATTTATCTCCTTGATCTCTTTGATAAAATTGATATCCCATTCAATCTGCGCCATAACCTTTTCAGGAGTTTCGGCAGGCATGCCCAGAACAAATGAAAATTCTGGTATTATGCCTATGGGATACAATCGTTTAGCAAATTCTTTTATCCCTTCTCCTGTCTGTGTGCCTCCTTTGTTCATTTGCTTCAGGATATCATCATTACCGGTTTCCGCACCCAAAAAGATCATTTTGCAGCCCGCTTTCCGCATTAAGTGAAGATCTTCATCACTATATTTATTTATGGTATCTATACGGCCTTCACCCCACCAGGTTATTCCGTCATTGAGCACTAATTCAGAAAATGCAACCACCCTTTTTCTTGAGGTAAAGAAGTTGTTGTCGTGGAACTCTATGGCATCTATACCGTAGTGCTCTTTGAAGTACTTTACATCTCTGTAGACGCTCTCCGCCGATTTTGCTTTCCACCGTCCTGAATATATGGGTACAACAGCGCAAAAAGAGCAGGTGAACGGGCATCCAAGGCTGGAATGATAGGAGAAGGTCTTCTTTCCTAAAAAGGTCTTCCCAAGATAGCGCTCAAGAGGATAAAACTCGTTTAGGTACGAATAGGGGAGAGAAGGAAGTTTATCTTGGTCTAGCAAAGTCTCTTTCGGAGTTTTCACCAGACTACCTTCTTCATCAAGATAGATGAGGTTTTTAATACCTTTTAGTTGAACCGCATCCTTGGTTTTTAGTGCTTCCAGCAAGGCCGGGAATGCGGTATCTCCCGGACCATTTACGATGTAATCTACAAAGGTCGACTCTATAGATACCTTATACTGGTTAGAAGCAAAATATCCTCCCCATACCACTATGCTATTAGGATACTGCTCTTTTATTCGCTTTGAGAAGGGAATTGCTTGTTTAAGTTGTGGACCAGGCATAACGGTAGAGCAGAAATACCTGAATTCTCCACTCTCAAAGTAATCTGAGATTTTTTTCCAGGGATCCTTTTCTAAGTTTCCATCTACAAATACAAAATCGTGTTTGCCATATATAGAGGCACCTACCTGTAGGATAGAATTAGGTATTCGATGCTTTGCGTTTGCACTTCTGGGATTGAATATGAGAATTCTATTTGACATCTATACTAATAAGCCAACTTTCGGGTCCTAGGGCTAAGGTAACTTTGTCAGGAGATAAACGAAAATTAAAAGTCATAAAAATCTGCCAGGCCGTCCAAAGTACTGCGAAATAATTCTTTTTCCTCAGCTGTGAAATCATCTTTCCAATAGCCGTAAGACCCTTTTCTGACCAGTTTTTTGAGATAGGCATTATTCTGTGCCAAAACTTCTTTTTTTCTATTTTCAAAAGCCTGGTTTTTTACACATCTCCGTATATGTGTCTCTGTGGCCTGCACTTGTAGATATTCCAGGATCTGCCTACACGCTTCAAAAGGTTGATCCAACAGCTGTTCGTAAGTGACAGCAAGTATATCTTTATGTTGATATCCCTGATAATGTATTTTCCAGGGAATGCCCATCCACCTATTAATGCCTGAATTACCCTGTAAAACGGCAGCTATCATCATCTTTTTTTTGGAATTAAATGGAAGTGTCTTGGTATACAATTTACGGCTGAAAGCAGAAAACTTTTTAAAACCGGCTTTTGAAAGCCAGTTGGCCAGTAGAGATGGAAATTGAAAGTAATGAGCCGCCGAAATTGCAATGTCTCTGGGATCTCTAAGGATGTAAATCACTTTGTGAATAGGCAGCTTAGAGGCACTGTAGAGGGTATCATAGCTGTGATGTGATTTAAAACAGCAATAGTCCGAGGAACGATCTTGCGTATCTGTAAATGCTTCATTGATATCACTGTACCCCCAATCGCCTTGTACAGGAGACTGAATCAGCTCGGCTATTAAACGGCTAGCCCAGGTGGTCCCACTTTTGGGATAACCAACAATGACGATGTTCTTCCTACCCATAGTATCAGCTCCGAAGTTACGAATTAGGATTCGTTGCCACATCAGCTTCCTGAGAAGATATGCTATATTTGCTCCGAAGCGTATTGTTCGCTAAAACTGGCATTTCCTTGAAAAAAAACAGCATTCTTGTCATAGTTTCTACGCTGATTACACTCTTCTTTTGTGAGATAATCATCAGGTTGTTTTATCCGCAAGTAACAGAACACGACAAAATGTTTATGTATGATGAAGATCTGGGCTGGAAGTTCATTCCAGATAAACAAGGCACCATTATCTACCCGGGAGAGGCATATAATAGGATACGAACAAATAGTAGTGGTTTTCGAGATAAACCCATTACAGATGGAAGTTCTTCAAAAAAGATCTTAGTGTTAGGAGATTCTTTTGTAAGCAATATATCTGTAAAAGATGATGAGGTTTTTACCGAAGTAATGGAAGCAAGGCTACCTGGATACGCTGTTCTTAATTTTGGTGTAAATGCCTACGGTCAGGTACAGGAATACCTGGTTCAAAAAGAATGGCTTCAAAAGCTCAGGCCTGATGTATTGATGGTTATGATCTATATTAGGAATGATTTTACTGACAATACCGGTGAAAGAGATTGGATATACTCCAGACCATATGCCTCCTTATCCACGGAGGGAGAGTTGCAAATTTCGCCTGCCCCTCCACCGAAAAAGTCTTCCGGAAAAAAGAGCGGTTGGCTAAAAGACCTACATCTCTATCATTTTGTAAAGACCAGGGTAAGGGCAGTAAAAGAGAATTTCTCTTCAAATAATGGGGAGCATATAAAACCAGCATTTACACCTCCCGAATTGCAGCTGTGCGATACCCAGCCAGACTCTGATATGCGCTTAAAATATCAAATTATGGAGCGTCTGCTCGAGAAAATTTCTGACCACGCCAAGTCGTCGGGCGTTCCCGTGGTTTTTGCAATTGCTCCATCTATAGTGCAGGTAGAAGATCAATTTTGGGATTCCTGGGTTTTAAAGCGCGTCAAAGAAAAAACAAAATACCGAAGATCTTACCCCAACGAAGTTTTACTGCAAATTGCTGAAAAACACAAATTGAATATGGTTGATTTGCTGCCTGTATTAAGTGAAGAAACCCAAAGGGGTAAAAAGTTGTATAATCTCAGGGAACAACATTGGAATGCAGAGGGCAACAAGGTGGTGGCAAGAGCTCTTATGAAGTATTTGAAAGAGGGGGATTTGATAGAACCTTAGTCTCGGGAACACCTGGACATTACTTTTTATTTCTCCCTAACTTACGAAGTATGTAGCTGGCAAAATTGTCGTTTAAACCGAAGATCCTTTTAAACCAACTGTAAATGGCGATTAACTTTTTATCCAACCAAATAAGATAAGATCGGGCTCCATCTTCTGGTCTTGCCCTGTAATTCGTGGACCTCTTCTTGAAGGTTCCTTTTTCTTCCTTCGTAAAATAATACAGTGCTATAGACTTTCTGGTAACTCCCTCCGGGCAGTTTAGGGGGTCTGGGACTCCATGGTAAGAATCCCTATCTGTATTAAAAATAACCACGCTGTTAAAAAGGGGAGGAATTTTTTGAACACAGTGGCGCATATCACGGTCCCAGAGCTCAAGATCACCATTATAAGACGACTCCCAATTTTTGTTTAAGTAAAGCAAAAGATTTACACGGCGTCTCCAATTTTTGCGATGGGGATGTTCGGTAAAATCAGCGTGTATATTTAAAAAACCAGACCTTTCGGTTAAGTGAATTCCTCCTCCTTCGAAGCTAGGATCTGCCAAAAGGCCGGAGATCCCGGTTAGCTTTTCAAGATAGGCGATGAACTCCTTTGAATTTAGCTCCCTGATGATTTCATTTCTGATGAAAGCCGGAAGCAGTTCTAGACGGTTTAAACCGTGTTTCTTTTCATTGATGTGAATGTAATGGATCCATCCTTTATTATGTACCTCAGGAAATACCTCCAGTGTTTTTTCGGCAGCCTGCACCTCTAAAAAAGAACGAAATACAATGTGCGGGAAAGGCTGAGCACTACTATATTTTTCGGTATCCTCAGGGAGCGAGGCATACCATTTTACATAGTCAAATACTACCATGTTTTTTCAAATGACGCCTCCGTAAAGGCTTGTTTTCTCACTTTGAGCAAACTTCCTACAGGCTTTTTGAGGTTAAGAGGGTCTTGTTGGCCAAAAAGGCGAGACAATAGAGCTATCGGATATAAGAGCAAAAAAAAGATGAGCATAAGGAGGAATGGCGGAATAATTTTGCTTAAAACAAGTCCTAACTTTCCCCATAGAAAGTCGATTTTCTGCGCCAGGAAGGTAGAAATAGCGCCTAGAAATCCAATAGCAAAGGCAAGGTACAAGAACCATATTGTACCAGAGCTGAGATATATTATTGCAAAACCCAGGCTAATAATAAGAACACTTTGCAATGGTTTTGATTCGCTATTTTGCATGATTTTTAAAATAGAGAATAGATGAATGGGGCTGCTGCGCTACTACCTCCAAAGACCAAGAGAAAGCCCATAAGCAATAAGACAATAATAATGGGGAGTAGCCAGAACCTCTTGCGTTCTTTCATAAAGAGCAACAAATCTCTCAAGACTTCCATAGTATATTGTTTTTAGCGCAAGAGCCTAATAAAAGTAAGACTTTATTTCAATCTGGCATATATATTGGGCCAGGCTTTTCTGGCTTTTTAGCATCTGACTGTTCTTTTTTGTCGAAAAAAAATGGCCCCATTACTAAAAAGTCCATTTCGGTATGCATAAAACACCTATAGGCGTCAGCTGGGGTACAAACGATAGGTTCTCCGCGTACATTAAAACTGGTATTGATAAGCATACCGCTACCCATAAGGTTTTTAACGCTAAGTAAGAGCCTGTAAAACAGCGGATTTTGATTTTGGTTTACGGTTTGTATTCGGGCCGAAAAATCGACATGCGTAATTGCGGGAAACAAACTTCGCTCAAATTCCAGCTTTTCTTGTAATGAAAATTGGCGATAATTTCCAATTAATGCAGTTTGCAGGGTCTTGCGAACTTTGGCGGTCAACATCATATAAGGTGAAGGAATATCTAAATCGAAGTATTTAGAGGCCTCTGCTTCTAATACAGAGGGCGCAAATGGCCTAAAACTCTCACGGTATTTTATACTGAGATTTAGTTTTTTCTGCATATCTACACGGCTGGGGTCTGCTAAAATACTTCGGTTTCCCAGAGCTCGCGGACCATATTCCATCCTGCCCTGAAACCAGCCAATAATGGCTCCTTGCGAAATTTTCTCGGCAACCTTTTGTATAAGCGCTTCCTCTTCCTCAAACTTTATGTAAACGGCTTTTTCTTTGTCGCTTAGATCCTGGATCTCCTCATTGGAAAAAGCCGGTCCCAAATATGCGTTGAGCATGCTCTTTTGTAGCGCTAATCTAGGTTCTTTAAAATACAGATAATGTGCAGCCCAGGCAGCACCCAGAGCTCCACCGGCGTCTCCTGCTGCTGGTTGAAAAAAGACCTCCTTAAATATCCCTTCTTGTATCAGTTTGCCGTTAGCTACGCAATTTAGGGCTACGCCTCCTGCCATGCATAAATGGTCTAAACCCGTTAACTTCTTTGCCTCAAGCGCTAATTTTAGCACGATTTCCTCTGTTACCTGCTGTATTGCAAGAGCCAGATCGCAATGCTGCTGCTGCAACTTAGACTCTGGCATTCTTCTTGGAAACCCGAAAAGCTGTTCCCATTTCTTGTCAGGAACCATTCGCAAGCCTGTAGCATAGGTAAAGTATTTTTGGTTCAGCCAAATTGATCCGTCTTCCTTGATATCTATCAAGCTGTTTTTTATAATAGCAATAAACTTTGATACCTGCTCCGATTCAGGATTTCCGTATGGAGCCAGGCCCATAAGCTTATATTCTCCTGAGTTGACCTTAAACCCCAGGAAATAAGTAAAAGAACTGTATAAGAGTCCAACTGAATGCGGGAAAATTCATTTCACGAATAATCTGTATTTGCGAATTCTTACCTAGCCCGATAGATGCGGTGCACCATTCGCCAACCCCATCAATAGTTAAGATTGCCGACTCGTTAAAAGTGCTGGCATAAAATGCGCTTGCGGCATGCGATAAATGGTGTTCCGAGGAAAAGAAGCTTTAGTTCTTTTTTGTCGTATTCCTCCACTTCTTTTAAGCCATCCCGCAACATCTTCTTTAAGAATAACTTTTCTCGCAACCATATCGGAATTGCTTTTACGAAAGATATTAGTCCCTTAGGTGCAAAAGCGTAATAGGTTTGCAGCAGCCGTTCAAAAGTCAACAACGGCTTGTCATAAAAAATGACGGCATCTATTTCGTTAAGACTCAGCTTTGCTTCCTTCAGGCAATATCGAATCGCGTTTACAGGAAAATCTGCTGTGTGCTTTTCTCTGGTGAATCGTTCTTCCTGTGCTGCGGCAACCACCTTTCCGTCGCTTATCAGGGCGGCCGCAGCGTCGTGATAGAATGCCGAAATACCCAATATTTTTTTCATGATTTGAAGAACCTTAGCAATACAAATGGTTTAATTCACAATCTGTTTTTTAATCCAGCGACTTTGCCAGACATACAATACCACCACTATGGCAAGCTGTCCAAGAACTCTGATTATCAGTGCTCCGTCGATGTTATAGTTTTTTATTAAGAAATAGCCAGCTACGATTTGCAGGATTGCTACAATAAAAATGGAACGAGCAACGGTAAATTGCATATTTCTCTTGTAAAAATTATTGATCAGTATAAGATGCAGAAAAAGTGTGGATACAAACAAAAAGGCATACGTATAATGTAACATTGAGAAATCAAAACCATATAAGTATTTGATAAGTAGATACACCATAGGTATTGAAAACAGAGCTGTCAAAATGCCTGCCCAAATAAATTGCTTTTCTATTTTACGGAGAACCGTGTCTTTTGTTCGGTAAAAATTTTTCAAAAAAGGATTTATTAAATAGGAAACCCCCATTTGAATTAGGCCCAGCATGCTGATAAATATCTGGTATTGACTCAAATCTGTTTTGGAAAAGAAAAGCGTTCCGTAATAAGCATCTACCCTTGTACGTATAGTGCCAAGGAGCATAGGGATAAAAAAAGGCAGGGCATAGGCTAATTCACCTAAGGACAATTTGAAATTCCAATTTTTGAATTTTCTAAAGTAAAAAACACTCAAAAGCATCCCTTTAAAGAAACTGTGAACTAGCACCAGGAATAACAAAATATCCAAGGAAATCGCTCCAGGGTAAAAGAACACCAACAACAACAATAAAGCGTTCGCAAAGAAGTCTATGAATAGCGCCATTTTAAAATGGCGATGGTACAGGATGAGTACTTCAAAGGATTGGTTAAAAAATAAGATAAAAGCCCAAAGGGCGACAAGTAGGGAAAAATCCTGAAATACCGGGAGTGTAAATACCAGGAATAGAGCAAAAGCAAGGAGTACTAACCTGCTCAGAAAATGAGCATTCCAGTTTTGATAGACCTGGGAGGGGTTTTCGCTAAATTTCTTAAGCAGGTAATTCTTATTGCCGAAATAGGTAAAAACGGCAATTAGGTTGACCCATAGCAGCAATTCTACATAAGACCCCCAAAGGGCTACAGCGTGGTATTTAATAATCATGTAGGAGACCAATAACTGTGATATAGGCGCTATTGACTTTCCCAGACCATAAAGGGAAACGGTTTGAAATCTCGTAAGTATTTTACCGTATACTTTTCGCATAAGTCTATTGAGACCGAAACAGTTTGAATTTGACTATTCTATGGCGATGTAAAAAGTACTTGAAAGATACTTTTAAAACACCGACCCCATAAATGATGCTACGTCTAAGATTGATCGATGAAGCTTCAGGAAAGTATTTGGTAGGGCAAGATACCTCGCCTATTCGCATGTTTGCATAACATAATTGAGCTAAGATTTCATTGTCGAAAATGAAATCATCCGAATTCTTATCATAAGTGATGGCCTGCAGCGCCTTAGCGCTAAAACAGCGGTAACCCGTATGATATTCAGATAGTTTCTGGCGCATTAATATGTTCTGGACGAGCGTCAAAAAACGGTTAGCTACGTATTTGTAATATGGCATCCCGCCAGCAATAGCACCCCTGCTTAATATTCTTGACCCCAGCACCACGTCATAGATATCGTTTGCAACCAAGTAGAGCATTGAAGGCATTAGTTTTGGCGTATATTGGTAATCTGGATGCAACATAATTACAATATCAGCACCAATGTTTAAGGCTTTTTTATAGCAGGACTTTTGATTGGCGCCATACCCCAGGTTCTCCGGGTGAACGATAATATGATCAATCCCTAATTTTCTGGCTATTTCTACGGTATCATCGCTGCTATGATCGTCTGTTAAGATGAGCTCATCGACCAGATCAAAAGGAATTTCGTCATAAGTTTTATTCAAGGTTTCAGCGGCGTTGAAGGCTGGTAAAATAACCACTACTTTCTTTCCTTTGACCATAAAATTTACTCGGTTAAAAATCAGATTTTCTAAGATACACTTTTAATGCACTTATCTTTTAATAAATTAAATAGAGAATAAGGCTATTTTTGTAAGGTATGGCAGCTTTCTTTACAAAGAACAGAAAGATCATCCTTTACTTGGTCCCTACTGCATTGGTGGCCTTACTTTTTTTTTTACAGGCTTTATCCTATAGCATTCATGATTTTGGGAATAGTTATTTCCCGGCTCTCCTGCTACATGAAGGAAGGGTTCCTGAGGATGTGATTTTTGATATTTATTCTTTTAACCAATACGCCTGGAATTTGGGGTATACAGATGTATTGCTCGATTTTTATTTCAACAGTCCCTTTAATGTTACTGTATTTTACCCTCTTGTATTTTTTGAAGATGCCTATACCGCTAAAGCAGTCTTTAACGGGCTAAGTATTCTTTTATTTATGTACGGTGTTTTTTTGCTGCTGCGAATGTACAAGCCTAGGATTGATTGGAAGTTGCTGTTAATACCTGTGATTTTCTTGACGCCCTTAAAAAACGGAATTCTTTTCGGACAGTCTTATCTATTGGTATTTTTTCTGGTCGTTTTTGGGTATTATCAAATTGAAAGGAGTAGACATGTGGGTGGAACTCTTGCCCTGGGTTTTGCAGCCTTGCTGAAATTTTTTCCGGTTTTCTATGGAATTCCCTTCCTTTTTCAACGCAATTGGAAAGCCATTGGAATAGGTATTTTGGTTACATTGGGTTTGATAGCGGCGGCGATCGGCCTATCTGGTGTTTCGCTCTGGAAATTTTTCTTTTTAGAGGTTTTGCCTAATGGTATGAAAAATGGAAGTGTCATGGATTACAGGTTGAATTCTCAGTCTTTTGATGTCTTTCTAAAAACACTGTTCGTTCAGGATCCCTATTACAATCCGGAGGGTTGGTGGGAGTTCTCAAGAGGATATCGCATTGCTATTTGGGTGATAAAAGGAGTAGTACTAGGCACGCTTATTCACCTTAGCTTCTTGAAACGAAAAACGCTTTTTACCCTCCTCTGCCTCTGGGTAACAGGCTTGTTCCTTTTACAGAGTAAAACAGCATCTTATGCGCAAATATTATGGCTAATCCCCGCTATGTATATGCTGGCATCCCGGGCTTCTCTTCGTGTAAAGTGTCTGTTTTTCGGGTTGCTGTTTGTGGTATGCAATCTTCCCGTAGCCCGCTTGATTTCCTTGCCGTTATTTTTGAAATTTACACGTTTATGGTTGAGTATTGCCTTATTAGTACTTGTTTTTAGAACGGTCTTTAAAACAGTTCCGGCCAGTTTCGCTCCTAAATACATTCTCATCGCGCTATTAATTCTTCTTCCATTTAACACAAAGGTTTTTCTCGATGAAGAAAAGGATGGGTCCGACTATGTTCTGAACAAAAAAACGCATTTTATGGTATACGATTATAAGATGGACAATGGTAGTTTACAATACAGTGCTTTGGGAAGAAATGGAGACGAGATGATAGCCACAGATATCCCTATTAATAGCTTTGAGCCAGAGCGTTGTGAGCTTCGGGATAATCAGATATTTTTAGACGGCAAACAAATTACATTTAATAGTGAGCTCAAGAAGAAGCCGGTTTTGGTAAATTCATGTGAAATTTACTATTTAGGAGATCGATTATCGCGCAGGGGCGCATATACTTTAAAAAAAATCAACACTTGCGGTTCGGAAGAATGAAGATCAGACCCTATCTCAGATATCACCTTAAGGATCGCTTTCGCTTGCTGAAGCAAAATTATCTGCTCCATAATTTAAAAGATAAAGCCCCAGTATTGGTTTTTACCATGGCCAAGGTAGGTTCTTTAAGTGTTTATACTTCTTTATTAAAGCAGCCAAAAACAACCACATTTCATATTCATACCTTAAGTGAAGATGAGGTTTTGGCAAACAACAAGCTATGTTTTGAAAAGGGAATATTTCCCGGGAGCAGATCACCGGTTTTCCTCATCAACAAGGAAGTTATTGGCAGAAGACCATTTAAGGTGATTTCATTATTCCGGAATCCGATAGAACGTAATCTGTCTGCTTTTTTTGACTCTTTCTTCTTGCACCTGGGGGTTCACCCGGAGCAGTATAAGGGTTCTCTTGAAAACCTCCAAAGTGTATTTCGGGAGAAGATTTCTACTACCTATGCGCTTGACTGGTATGACAAGCAATTCCGAGAAGGTCTTGGAATAGATGTATATAGCACTCCTTTTGATACCGAAAAGAAATACTTGTTCTACCAGGAGGAAGGTGTTGAAATATTATTGCTTGACAGCACATTAGCTGATATTGAAAAAGAAAAACACATCGGTACGTTCATTAGGCATGCTGAATTTAAGTTGGTTAATACCAATATTACCTCACAAGGGAGGGGGTCCGCACTATATGAAGCTTTTACCAAAAGCATTAGCTTTTCTGATGAAGAACTAGCTCACTACATGAACGCCAAGTATACCAAACACTTTTTTTCAGCTCAAGAGAGGGCCAGATTGATAGAAAGATGGTCTGTTTAAATAACTATCAGATTATCTGGATTCCAAGAGCTTTTCCCTAACGCTGACTGGTGCGCTCAAAGATTGAAAAGGCGCCAGACTATCAATATCCTTTCTGTGATACAGCTCACCAAGTTGAGGGAATTCTTCATGAACATGTGTAGACAGTCCCTGAAGTTTAACTTTAACATCAGACCTTGACAACTGCCATTCTCTAGAAATTCGTTCCAGTGAAGGCTCCATAAAGCTAATATAGGCAAGCTCCATTTCGGTATGTAGCCTTTTGTTCTTTATAAGCTTGTTTTGCCATATTATTTTCTGATACGCCCGGAGTTTTTTGTCAAAATAGGCTAAAGAATCTTTAAAGGCCTGCGCATTGAGATAAGCAGGATGGTCTTGTTGTTCTCTAAAAATGGGCTGTACCCCTGTTTCATGGCACCAAATGCATTTTGCCGGCTTTCCTGCCCGGGTAATGCGGCTATTTGCTCCTTCCTTTAGATTTCCTTCTCTGTCGTAAATACCAAAACGCATAAGCCCATTGGCTGTGATCTCCATAGTCTCAAACTCGTAAATTTCTTTGGAAATACTGTCTATTTCTGAGGAAATATAGAGCTGGCTTTTTCCTGTATTATTTTTTGAAAAGGCAATTACTCTATCTACCTTAGAAATACTTGAGTTGTCTATATATCCCTTGAGTTGCTCCAGCTCATACTGCCTATAATATTCATCCAGATGTTTTGGTACCCCAGCGATATTGAAGTAGTTATAAGAATCGCCTATAAGGAGCGCCACATATCTTCCCAAATCAATACTGCCATTTCTTTTATACGCCTCAGTTTTTTTTGAGCTTTTTATGAAACCTGCTAAGGGCCCGTTTTGCTTTAGAATTCATGCCTATATTCTTGACGTTTAGAATAACAGTGGAATCCAATTGGTTAAAACCTCTTGCTGTGGAATCCATAGGAATGTCAGCACCTAAATACGAGAGGCACCAATGCAGTCCGGTAATGTTTTTTTCAAAACTGTCGCTGGTATAAGACTTGTACCATCGGAGGTGTATTGTGTTGTTTTTGGTACTTTGGAAAGCCACACATAAATAGCTTACAGTGACCAAGAATATCACAAGTATCCCAATTTTATAGCGATGAGATTTCATAGACATAGTAGCTTCCTTTACGCACAATACTGGTTTCAAATTTTTTAAGCAGCTTGCAACCAATCCTCTCGTTCAGCCTTTGAGGTTTAGCCGTTTTCTCGGAACCAAAAAAAGCCTGATAGGAAATAAAAATAACACTTTCATCATTAGCTGAAACCAGGTTTTCAAGCGCACTGATTGTTTCGGCCTTTGAAGAAAACAACTTGCTTTCGGGCCTTCCCCAAACGCAAAAACTTTCATATTTCTGGGAACTTGTAAAGTATATGGGCCTTTCTAAATAAGCACTAATTGCCGTGCCGTCGCAAGCTTTGGTGGCCACGACCCGCTCTGATAATCCTTCTTTTTTCAAAAAATCAACAACCTGTTTAGAATTTGTAAAAGGTAGTTTCCAATCTAAGGAATAGACAATCACCCCTGTGATGAGTTGAATGATAAGAACACCATATACCAAATTGCGTTTTAGGTTTCCGCGCTTTTCTGTCCCGAAAAGAACCTTAGTCTGACCATTTTGGTATTGAAATGCCCAAAGGGCAGTTATAAAGAGCAGATAAAGCATACCATGGTAGCGGGCACCGACCAGTTGTGTTACAAAAAAGAACAAGCTCCCACCAAAGATTCCAGCATAGATATAGAGTAAAATATTCTTGTTTTTCTTGAATAAAAAATAAGGCAATAGCAGGCAACTTATGGCTATAATACCCCCAAGTGTTTTACTCAAAGCGGTAATTAGGTAACTATTCCAGAAGTTAAGGGTTCTAAAGTCTGGAATAAAAATTAAGCCTTTGGCAAAGGCAATTAAGGAAGAAGAAGCCCTTTTAAATAGACTAACATCTTCAATTCGGTCAAAAAATATGGTATCAGAAGGAGGAAGAATTTGCGATATAGACCAAAAGATACCAATCGAGAAAACAAGTCCGAAGGCCCAAAGTTTTTTTGGAATTTTCAGCCGATATTTCATGAAGTTTTCATACCAAAGCATCAGAAAGAAAGCCGCTGCAATAACCACACCTAAGGCGTGGGAAAGTGCCAATAAAACAAGTAGAAAATGAATCTTAAACGCACTTTTTTCTCTTGCAGGGTAAAGACCGCAAATTAAGAACAGGAAAAGCATGCACAGCGCATAATTACGACTTATCAAGGTATACTCATAAAGCACAAAATACCCTAAAATGAAGAGGATCTTAAAAACAATTGGGAAAGGCGATTTTCTTAAAAAAACAAATACTGCAAGCGCTGCTATGCCAACGTGAAAGAACTGCATCCATATGGGATCTGTAGTAAATCTTGTAATTACAAAAAGCAATAGACTCCACAACAAAGGATGCCCCTCATAACGTGTATTTTGGATCAAGTGGGTTAAAGAGTTGCTGTCTCTTGCCAACAACCAGTGATGCGACTCATCTAGCCAGAGTTCGTGATGGAAGACACCGGCTATTCCAATACCTAAAAATATCAGGCTTAGCCAGTAATGCGGTTTAGTGATGAGGGCTTTCTTAATCACCTGGATTATCCTTTAAAAGCGTAGTACTTCATAAAAGTAAGCGAAATAAGACTTTTTAGTTTGAGCTTATAACGTTCAGAAACATTGCTGGCCCTGCCTAGATTCACTTCACTTATTACCCTGCGCACCGCATGATTGTAATACGGCCTGGGATAGGTTCGTGCAAAATCAATTTCACGATCTGTTGAGGTTTGCCAATCGGGTTTTACCGTAATCTTTGATTCAATCTCATTATAGAGTGAAGTACCTTTTATTGGGTATGCAATAGTTATGGTGAAGTGAGTAGGATTCGCTTCTTTTAAGTAAGCGATGGTATCCTGTATATCGGAGATATCCTCTCCTGGGTAGCCGAGCATAATGAAGGTTCCGGTTTCTATTTCCATATCATTGGCCTTCTGAATCATCTCTTTGACCACGTCAATTTGAACACGGCGATCCATGGCATCTACAATACGCTGCGACCCACTTTCTGCTCCAATCCAAATTCTAAAACAGCCCAGTTCTTTAAGCATTTTTAGCACCTCGTCATTTAGGCGTTCGGCTCGTGTTATACACTCAAACGGAATAACTGCCTTTTGTTTTAAGACTTCCTCATGAAAACTCTTCAGCCATTTATGACTTACTGTGAATACATCATCTACAAACCATATTGCATCTGGATTATAGCGTTTTTTGAGAAGCAACATTTCTTCAGCAACAGCCTTGGCAGGCCTCCTGCGATAGCTTTGCCCATAGACGGCGGTACTGCACCACTTGCAGGTGTAAGGACAGCCGCGTTGCGTACTAATGGTAATAGAACTTTTTCCGTGATTTTGCTTCCAGGTATCCAGGTACTTCTCCATAGGAACTGCCTCTCTGTTAGGTAAGGGTAGTTCTGAAAGATCTTTCATTTTAGTTCTTGGAGGGGTTTTAAGCACATTGCCATCTTCCATGAAAGCGATACCGTCAATATTAGATAAGTTGGATTTTTCCTTTAGCGCAACATACAACTCATACAAGGTGCTCTCCCCTTCTCCAATAACGAGGTAATGGGCTCCTGCCTTGAGATAATTTTCACAGTTATAGGTGATATCCGGGCCTCCCAGAACAATCTTTGGAAACTGATAGCGACCATTTTCCCGAAGTTCCTTAAGGAGCTTTACCACTTCAATTTTGGTCATTAGGTTGGTGTATATGGCTACGACATCGGGCTTCTTATCGGCAATGAATTGCAGCTGGGCTTCTTGTGTGCTAAAGGTAGTATCGAAAACTTCGTTAGAGATACCCTTTTCATTGAGGAAAGAAGAAATATAGAGTAGTCCAAGGGGAGGATAGGGTTTCATGATGCGCTGTTCCTTGGCATCTTCCGATAAGTAATACGCATGTGTAAGGACCAGGCTCATGTCTTTTGTAATACAATAATATAATGATCTGAATAGGCAGAAAACCCCGAAGCTCTGAATGGATACTTATCTGTCCAGGCCAGGAACTTAAGTAGCCTTTTTTTGTTCATAAAAAAGGAATTAAGGTAAGAAGGCGGCACTGCAAAACCTATAGGCCTCACAGCCAATTTTTTAAAAACGTTCTTAGAAAAGTTTAGCAGTTCTGGGGGGTCATAATACCAGGTGGGTACTTTCACACCTTCAACCAAAACTTCTACAGGTCCCTTAGTTGACCTTCTATAGACTTCTTTCGTTTTCCCTTTAGCCAATAAATAGAAACGATCCCAAAGACATTTTTTAGGCATTACAACAGCAATGAGTAAACCATTTGGTAAAAGCTGCTCGGACGAAGCTTCTATAAAGTTGAGAAATTGCCTGGGTGAAATACAATTCAGGCCGCCGAAATTGGAAAACAAAAGATGAAACTTGTTGGATGATGACAGACTGCCAAGTGCCTCAATATCTAGTTGGGCTAAGCTTAATTCTAAGTCACTTCTGAACTTAGTTCGAGCAATATTGAGCATTTCCGCAGAGCGATCTGTGGCCAAAACGCTATGCCCCTTTTGAGCCATATACATCGCGTCTTCGCCGGTACCACAATTCAATTCCAGGATTCGCATTGGAGCATCTGCATTGAGGTAAGAGTCTAACACCCGGTAAACCGCTTTGCGCTGATACCTGCCTACCAAGCTATGGGTGAACAGATTGTCATAAAGGGGAGCCGCAAGGTCAAAACCGCTAACCATGATTGTGCTGCATTCGTTTTAGTTGATGTGCATTGAGCTGTGCCAGCGGCGCATAATAGAAGAATAGTGCTACAGAGCGCAATTTTTTATAAGAAATCTTTAGCGGATTTCTAATGAGTTGCTTCATATATTGTATTCCTTTTCGTTTTCGATATTCCTTGTGTACATAACGATGCAGCTTTTTGTAATAGCTAGAATTAAAGGATCCCTGAAACATCATGGCCAAATCATCAGAATCTGTCCAATTGGCCTTTAGCCTAAGGTCATCTTTTACCTTCTCGTAGAACTTAGTCCCTGGAAGGGGATAAGATACCGAAATCCCAAGGTCATCAGGCAGCAAATCTGTAATCATCTTAATGGTTTTGGCAATATCTTCTTTGGTCTCCCCAAGGTATCCAAACTGTATAAAAAAAGCTACTCTAACCCCTTTCTCCTTAAGGATACGAGTGGCAGTATAAATTTGCTCTACAGTTGTTCCCTTATCCATAGCATCCAAGATTTGCTGCGAACCGCTTTCCGCACCTACCCAGACTTCTTCCAGGCCAGATTGCACCAGGGCGTCAATAGTATCTTCTTTAAGAAGTAGGTCAACCCTGCTTTGGATATAATAGCTTAAGGATACACCTTCTGAGGAGAGAACCTGATTAAATTCTTGTACCCAACCCGGTTTTAATCCAAAGATATCATCGCACATCCAAAAGCGTTCTGCCTGGTATTCTTGTTGTAAAAGCTTGATGTGTTCTACAATGTATTCCGGAGAATGACTGTTATACCGATTGCCATAAATGGGTTTGGCGCACCAATTACATTTAAAGGGGCAACCACGGGTGGTGGCTATATTTAAGGTAAACTCGCGCCCATGTTGACGCCAAACCTTTTTGTAATTGTCCATATCTACAAGGTCCCAAGCCGGGAGAGGTAACGTATCGAGGTCTCTTAGCACCGCGCGTTTCGGGTTTACTATACATTTGCCCTCTTCTTTGTAGATGATTCCCTTTATTTTTGCTGTTTCAAGCTTCTCATCTAGCGCTTTTAGAAGTTCTTTTAAGGTCTCTTCGCCTTCACCTTGCATAACGTAGTCTGCACCATGGGTCATATACTTTTCGTAGTGATCTGTAGAGTCAGAACTACAAACAACCGTAGTGCATCCGTGTTTTTTGCCCAGGGCTAGCATTTCGAAAGCTGCTTCGCGCATGTTGGTCAGGCACATCTTTGTCAGATAATTAAAACCATCATCATAAAGCACCAGGTATTTTGGCTTCTCTTTTTCTAAGATTTGATCTATCTCAAAGGGGTTATCCCGGAGGTTGGTATCGAAAAGCTGAACGGAATATCCATTTTTTCGTAACAATGCGGCTGCGTAAATGGTGCCGAGGGGCGGATAAGGCTTGCCCATCTTCCATTGCTTTAGATCAAGGGGGTAATAATAAGAATGTGAGAACAGGATATCAGTCATAGAAACTCTTTTCAAAAATCAGCCTTTTTTCATTGAAAAAATCCTCCTGGTACTTGTCATACAAGTTTAAAATCTTTTGCTGGTATGGTTTTGAATGCAGTTTCAATATACCTTTATGTATTACCACTTCACCGGATTCATGGGTTTCTTTGGATGCCTTTTTTTGAAGCCTTTTGGCATATTTTTGACGAAGTCGGGTATCTGCAAATACCATAGGACGAGATAATAGCAGCCACTCTAGAACACTTTGCACCCAGTTTTGTTTGTACGGCAGTGCGTTATTTTTTTGGGGTACGGCATTGGGAAGGAATTTGTGAACCCAGTTCATATTTGTGGCCATAAAGATATCGTAAGTACCGTCATCAACCGTGGGGATCAAGGTTACCATTTCAATCGCCGTATACAGGTTTTGTTTTTTGATGTTCAGGTGGTTAGAATCGATGATAAAATTTATACAAAAGCTTTTTGGAGCAAAAAATCGCCTAAAAAGCCCCATCATAAATTTCGAGATAGCAATACTACCAGGTCTCATGATCAGAAAGAAATCGATATCAGAAGTATCGTCCATATACCCTTTAGACAGGGAGCCCGAAATCATGACAGACCTCACAAAGGGAAAATAGGTCAGTATTTTTGACATTCGTCTCGCTTTCTTCATTTTTTGAGAAGCGAGTTCACCTCCCTTTATCCTTCTTTCCACCCAATGGGGATAATTATAAGGCAAATAATAACCGCCTATTTCAAATAACAACTTTTGCTCAAGTAGGGTATTTAAAGATCCCTCTATGGAATTTGCGGGAAATTGGCAAAAATTGTGTGCTTCTTCACGTGTCAGTGGATGCTTGAAAACAGCAAAATAGAGAAATGTTTTAATCAGATCCATAGCAATAGCTTTAGCCTTGAAGGAACTCCAACGAGCTGTCTATTGAAGCAATTAACGCCAAGGCATCTAAGCGTCTTTTGTTCTAAAAATAAGGATAAAACTTTAGAAGTAGCCTAAATTTTATGCCTTTCATTTCAACGCTTCAATAATTGGTTTGGAATGCCTCGCGTGACTAATTCTCGCCAGGGCATTTCGGATACTAAGTATACATTAACAGAAGCTCCTTACATTTAGATACAGAAAAGAATTTTTGGTTACAATTTGTTGAAAGCCCCTTTTTGATGTTGCGGTTTATTTAGTGAGCTTCCAGCCAGTCATTGCCGATACCTAACTCTACATCTAGCGGCACGGCCAGTTTGTAAGCACTTTCCATTTCAGATTGTATGATGGGTTTAATGACTTCTAACTCGTCTTTATGGGCGTCAAAAACCAATTCATCGTGTACCTGGAGCAACATTTTGGATTTAAATTTTTCTTTTTTAAATCGTTTGTGAATATTAATCATGGCAAGTTTAATAACGTCCGCAGCGCTGCCTTGAATAGGCGCGTTTACGGCATTTCGTTCAGCTGCCCCTCTAACTACTGCGTTCCTGCTGTTAATGTCCTTTAAATAGCGCCTTCGTCCAAGGATGGTTTCCACATAACCATTTTCCCTGGCAAAATCAACCATTTCACCCATAAAGCTCCGAAGCTTCGGATAGGTTTGATAATAGGTTTCTATCAACTCTTTGGCTTCGGTCCTGTTTAAATCTGTTTGGTTGCTTAAGCCAAAGGCGGAAACCCCGTATATGATCCCAAAATTGACGGTTTTGGCATTGCCTCTTTGCTCTCTTGTCACCTGGTCAATCGGGACATTAAACACCTTGGCTGCCGTAGAAGCATGAATATCTTCTCCGTTTTTAAAAGCCTGGATCATGGTCTCTTCCTCGCTCAATGCTGCGATGATCCGAAGTTCAATCTGAGAATAATCTGCAGCCAAGAGCACGTGATCTTTGTCTCTGGGAATAAAGGCTTTTCTTACCTGCCTACCCCTTTCTGTACGTATGGGAATGTTTTGAAGGTTCGGGTTATTGGAACTCAGGCGGCCGGTTGCCGCCACTGCCTGGCTATAGACTGTATGTATTCGGTTAGTCTTTGGGTTGATCTCCCCTGGTAAGGCATCCAAATAGGTGCTCTGTAGTTTTTTATACTGACGCCATTCTAAAATATCGGCCACAATTTTATGATCCTTAGCCAAATATGAAAGTACGTCTTCAGCCGTTGAGTACTGTCCGGTTTTCGTTTTTTTTGGCTTATCGACAAGTTTTAATTTGTCAAATAGGATCGGACCTAATTGTTTAGGAGAGGCCAAATTAAAAGTTTCGCCAGCCTGCTCATAAATACGCTTTTCAAGGCGGTCTATGTCCTTTGTAAGTTCTGTGGAAAGCTCTTTCAGGTAATCGGCATTAAGGTTAATGCCCTCGATCTCCATATCGGTCAATACGGTAACTAAAGGCATCTCTACCTCCCTAAACAGTTTGGTTACCTTCCCTTCATCCAGTTCCTTCTCGAAATGGGTAGCCAATTGTAGCGTAATGTCTGAATCTTCGACGGCATATTCTGTTTGTTTTTCAGTAGCAACGGTACGCATTGAAAGTTGATTCTTTCCTTTTTTACCAATTAAAGTCTCAATAGATACCGGCTGATAGTTTAAATAGGTTTCGGCAAGCACATCCATATTATGCCTCATATCGGGGTTGATGAGATAATGGGCAATCATGGTATCAAAAAGGGTTCCGAGAACGGGCATGTCATAATTTGATAAAACTTTGATATCGTATTTCAAATTTTGACCAACCTTCTCAATGTTTTCGCTTTCAAAAAATGGCCTAAACTCTTCCAATAGTTTCATGGCTTCCTGCTGGTCTTCTGGGAAACCTACGTAGTAGCCTTTGTACGGCTCCCATGAAAATGCTATCCCAACCAGCTCAGCCTCCAGAGACTTTATGCTGGTTGTTTCGGTATCAAAGCAGACCCGAGTTTGTTTAAGTAGGTTTTTTAACAATAATTTCCTGGCCAAAGGGGTGGAAACGAATTGATAAAAATGCCTGGTGCCAGAAATGTTTCTGTAGCCTCCACTTTCCGTTGGGGATGTCGAAGATGATCCTGTACCCGGTTGTGCAAACAGGTCGAACTGCTCTCCCGAAACGGTCGCCGGCTTTTCAGTAACCTTAGCTCCACTTGTTTCGCTATCAGTGCCTTGGGTAAAGGTCTTGAGAAAGTTTTCGGTAAGCCTTCTAAATTCTAGCTCCTGAAAAATCTCTTTTACCCTTTCCACATCCGGGCTGCTGAGTTCATAGTCCTGTTCATTAAATTCTACAGGGACATCAAGCATAATTGTGGCCAACTTTTTCGAAAGTATCCCCAAGTCTGCATTGGCCTCTACTTTTTCCTTCATTTTACCCTTCAACTCATGACTATTTTCCAGGAGCCCTTCTAAACTCCCGTAGGCCGCAATGAATTTTTTGGCTGTTTTATCTCCAACTCCTGGTAGGCCCGGAATATTATCTACGGCATCGCCCATCATGCCTAAATAATCAATAACCTGCTCTGGGTCATCTACTTCAAACTTTGCCTTTACTTCTGGTATTCCCCAGGTTTCATACCCTCCGCCAAATACAGGACGATACATAAATATGTTCTCGGAAACCAATTGTGCAAAATCCTTATCGGGAGTGACCATGAACGTTTTATAGCCTTCTTTTTCCGCTTTTTTCGAGAGGGTACCAATTATATCATCGGCTTCAAAACCTTCTTTAACCACAACAGGAATGTGCATGGCCTGCAGGATCTTCTCAATATACGGCACTGCTATTTTTATGGCTTCCGGAGTTTCATCGCGGTTCGCCTTATAATCTTCAAACATTTCAGTCCTGTCTGCGCTACCTCCCTTGTCAAAACACACGGCCAGGTGATCCGGGCGTTCTCTTTTGATAACATCCAATAGCGAGTTGACAAATCCCAAAATGGCGGAAGTATCCATCCCTTTTGAGTTGATCCTGGGGTTTTTGATGAATGCGTAATAACCTCTAAAAATAAGGGCATATGCATCTAATAAGAAAAGTCTTTTTTGATCTGACATATGGTCTGTTCTAGTTGTAATTCAAAACTAAGAAGAATCCGCGCTTATAAAAATATCAAGAGTTAATATAGCTGGAGGAAGGGTTATTGGTATGACCTTCTTCAGAATAAATTCTATAGGTAAAGCCGGGTTGAATACAATAAGCTCCGGTATCCCCATTTTTATTCATCGCTATAAATCCAATTTGAAAATCCAGTTTATCTTTATTTTTTTCGATTATACGACGCACGCCCTCCTCACAGGCCTCCTGAGGAGATTTTCCTTGTCGCATCAACTCAACTATGAGGAAGCTTCCAACAGTACGAACCACCTCTTCACCAACACCTGTAGCAGTAGCTCCGCCAACTGCATTGTCTATAAAAAGCCCGGCTCCGATAATTGGAGAATCTCCAACACGACCACCAACCTTATAAGCCATCCCACTTGTGGTACAGGCTCCTGCCATATCACCATTATTGTCAAGAGTCAACATGCCTATGGTATCGTGATTTTCAATGTTGATTACAGGTTGGTATTTGGACGTTTTCTTCCACTCTAACCATTCACTTTTAGAGGCTTCCGTAAGGAGATTTTCTTTTTTAAACCCCTTTTCATAGGCAAATTGCTCCGCTCCTTTTCCGGCCAGCATAACATGTGGGGTATCTTCCATAACTTTCCTCGCTACCGAAACCGCGTGCGTAATGTTCTGCAAATAAACCACGGCCCCACAATTGCTATCCTTATCCATAATGCAGGCATCTAGAGTAACGTTGCCATCCCTGTCTGGCCGTCCGCCTTTTCCTACCGACTGGTTGTTTACATCGGCCTCCTCCATCATTACACCTCCCTCGACCGCATCGAGCGCAGAACCATTTCCTTCAAGAACTTCCCATGCTTTTTGCGTAGCATTCGGGACATTCCATGTCGCGATTACTTTCGGATATTGGGCTTTGGCCAAGGCATCTGCGAGCTTCTTTTCCTTTTCTTCTTCGCCACAGGAGGCCATGAGGGGGGTTGAAATCAAAGCTGCGGTTGCTACACTTGAATTTTTGAGAAATTTTCTGCGTTTCATTGATGGCGGTTGTTTACTTTTATCGAGCTCTAAATATACGCATTATGACTGTAGAAGTTTGTGCCAATTCCCTGCAATCTGCAATTAATGCCGAGGAGGCGGGAGCGGATAGAATTGAACTCTGTTCTGAATTGGGTGTTGGAGGTATTACGCCTTCCTATGCCTTGATAAAAAGGGTAAGAGAAGCGCTAAAAATACCGATTCATGTTTTGATTAGGCCAAGGAGCGGTGATTTTACTTATTCTAAGTCGGAGTTTGAGATAATGCTGGCCGATATTGAACAGTGTATTGCCATGGGATGCGATGGAGTAGTGGCAGGGGTTCTTAAAAATGATCTTTCTATAGATAAGGATCGAGCAAGAGCACTCAAGATCGCCACCGGAAATCTTAAGTTTACGTTTCACCGCGCTATTGACTGGACTAAAAACCCTTTAAAAGCCGCGTGTTTTTTAGATGGGATAGGGACGGATTATATTCTTAGTTCCGGACAACGAGATTCTGCGGTGGAAGGCCTGAGTATGTTAGCGAACATGCAAGAACAGCTGAAGTTCAGTGCCGTGCTTCCCGGAGGAGGCGTAAGAGCAGAAAACGCTCATTTGTTCAAGGAAAAGGGCTTTAAAAGCATCCATCTTTCTGGGGTGAAGTTCCACAAAACAATGCAGGCCAAACCTGAAGTATCTATGAATTCTCACTCGTTTTTAGAAGAAGATCAGGTTGCGATTAGCGACAAGGAATTGATACAAAAGGTGGTTGAGATCGTTAAATAAAGGTGAAGGAGTGAAGGCCTCCACCTTTAAATAAAATATATTTGTAAAAAGCAGCTATGCTACGTTGGATTATTTTTATTGCCATTTACTGTATAATGGGCTTTTATACGCTACAAGCCCTTAAAACAGCCACCCGATATCCGTGGATATACTATGTCATGACGATTGCTTCTCTGATTGTCCTGGGAAATTTCATTTATCAATTTACCTGGGGAGGCGAAGCGGGCCGTGTGCTAAGTAAACCTAAGAGTTATGCATTTGGACTCCTAATGGCCATTATTACTTTTAAAGTTATTACGATTCTTTTTCTCTTTTCAGAAGATATTTTCAGGTTCTTTACGGCAGTGTATCAAAAATTCTCTGGCACCTCAAAAGAATTTAGTCTGCCAACCCGGCGTCGTTTTTTGAGTTTGGTGGCCCTGGGAATTGCAGCGGTGCCCTTTAGCGCTCTCCTCTACGGCATGTATAAGGGGAAATACAATTTCAAAGTCCTTCGATACACACTGGAATTTGAAGACCTCCCTGACGCTTTTGACGGGTATCAGATTACACAGATTTCCGATATCCACAGCGGAAGTTTTGACAACCGGGATAAAATAACCTATGCCGTTGATCTTATTAACAAACAGGAAAGTGATGTTTTGTTCTTCACTGGCGATATGGTAAACAACAAATCTGATGAGATGAAGCCCTGGGCCGAGCTCTTTTCTACGCTAAAAGCCAGAGACGGGAAATTTTCCATCCTTGGCAACCACGATTATGGGGATTACATTCCCTGGGACAGTGCTGAAGCCAAGAAACAAAACTTGGAAGACCTGAAAAGCATTCAGAAAGAGATGGGTTTTGATCTGCTTCTTAACGAAAGTAGGTATCTCACCAAGGGTTCGGACAAACTTGCCCTGATAGGAGTAGAGAATTGGGGAAAAGGTGGTTTTAAAAAAGCGGGCGACTTAAAGGGCGCAAGTAGCGCTGTTTCACCCGAAGATTTTAAAATACTACTTAGCCATGATCCCTCTCACTGGGAAGAACAGGTGATACAAGACGATTATCATTACCACCTGACTCTAAGTGGCCATACCCATGGGATGCAGTTCGGGATTGAAATTCCTGGAATCATCAAATGGAGCCCGGTGAAATGGCGTTACAAATACTGGGCAGGAATCTATGAAGAAATGGGACAGTACATCAATGTAAACAGAGGCTTTGGTTTTATTGGGTATCCAGGTAGGGTAGGTATTTGGCCAGAAATCACGGTGATCACACTTAAAAAGAAATCCCTGGCCTAAATTTGATTCATTTAGGCTCTAAAGACATTACATACTCATAAGCTTCCTGTAGCAGGGCTGAAAGCAGATTCATCTCAGTGTATAATTTCTCAGGAACCACCACGTATCCCCTCATAAAAGATCCATGTGATTTAAATCTGGTAGATTGGTACACCTCCATAAATCTTTCACCTGATTCTTTCGACAAGCGTATACCTATTTCCCCATCCTTGTTCAACATAGAGAACATATGCCCGTTTGCAGAGGTATATGGCATGGTTTTCCCCTTTCTTTCGAAATTGCTATTATCCGCGACCAGTCTGTCATAAAACGCTAACTTTTCTTCCCACATGGTTTCTCAGTTTTGTGATTCTACGAACTGTTTAAAGTTTGCCATCCATTTTCTGGCAGGCTTTCTATACATCCCTGGAAAGAGTAGGGCCATAAGTTTGGGCATAACCCAGTTAATGCGGGTATATGCTACCTTTACCAAGTAGCGTGTTTTTCTTTCCCCCAAAGCTTTGAACTCACATTTCATCGTATTGTCCATGTGCTTGTGATGATAAAAAGCTTCGAAAGAATCTGGGAGTTTGTTGGAAATAACAGTTTCGGTAAGTACCATTTCGTGTTTCCCACTACCATAATACAATTTAGAGATGGTGCCGGGTTCTCCAGGTTCTCCACTTTCCAACACCTTTTTAATGAATCCTTCCTGATATTCTCCAATGTATTTTGGGTCAGCGAAAAGAGAGGTAACCACTTCTATGGTTTGATCAATGTCTATAAATCCTTCAAATTTCATAGGGTTGCTTGTTTGATATCCGTGAATGTATAAAATCAATCCAAGAGGGAGGTTACCAAACGATTTTGTACCCTAATTTTTTAAGAAATTTTATTTGACAGGCTCTGATAGTAGTCACTGGGAGACTTTCCAGTGTACTTTTTAAAGGTTCGGTAAAAGCTTACTTTGTTGTTAAATCCAGAGCGTTGTCCTAATTCGATAAGCAGAATGTCAGCCCCTTTTTGCGCTTTCATAAGGGCCTTGACTTCTTCCACTCTGTATTTGTTGATAATCTGTTTGAAGGATGCTCCAAAATTCTGGTTAATGACGTCAGACACGTATTTTTTTGACCACCCTAAGGAAGCGGCAAATTCTTCAAGATTCAGGCTATCTTCTAAGTATACTTTTTCAATTTCCAGTTTATTCTTAATGGTTTCGCCGTCTTTTGACAGTTGAAGTACATCATTTATGAATCGGCCGTTTGATTGATTCAAAAGCCTGGACTTCGAAAGAAAGTTATAGGCGATTGATTGGATCAAAAATGTCATTATTAACATGCTGGCCTCATTTACAAATGGAAATTCTACCATCCCGGAAGGCCTTAAGGCAAAGTGGAAAAACAGGATCCCCAAGAGCCCGGAATACAGCAGTAAAACCTGCGTGTACCAATTCACCAGCTTGTTGTTCTTTATGTGTGTCCGGTACCCTGCCAGGGTCCTAATACTTAATAACAAATAGCAACCTATGTAGGCAAAAAAGGAGAGAAAAAACCAAAAGTTGAAACTGTCATATGATGGTATATAGTTAATGAAAAAAGAGACGTATTCAACTTTTTCCGGCCCAGACAAGATATAGAATGGGACATTGAGCATTAACATTAAAAAGAAGGGAATTGTATGAAGAATATGTAGCCTTTTTAGTCTAAAACCGGGATGAACTAATGAAAGAGCCAGGAGGAAAAGAATTGGAGGTTTAAGAAAATTGATGGGATGACTTATTCCTAACAAGTGTGGAAATTGGCTCATTAGATTTGTTTCGGCAAGCAGGCGTTCTATCAGCGTAAATCCTTCTATTGCCAGGAAAACAGCAAATAAAACTGAAGATAGGTTTCTCTGCTTGCTCGCCAAAACCATAGCAAGGAACAAGGCCTGAAGAGCACCAAAAACAATGAGAATATGAAATATAAAGCTCAGATCCATTTACGCGATTCGAAAACCCAAAACACTTTCCAAAATATAAGGGCAAGTTTGGTATTATACAAACACTGGTACGAATTGAAGCTTAATCTAAGCTGAGGCTATTGTTTTAAAGCTGCCCGTTGACACTAAAATATTGAGATCTGCCGAAATCATGAGCATGGCTAGAAAAAGAATTCTTTAACGTAAGATTAACTTTGTTTGCCTTTACAAAATTGATGCCATCAGCCTTTTTTTAACAATTTTTCTTACTTTTGACGGGTAACCCAATGATTTACATATGTCTAAATTCGGTGAACTTATAGATTTGAATGTCCCCGTGTTATTGGACTTCTATGCTGAGTGGAACGAACAATCTACTGCTATGCACCCGGTCTTAAGAGATGTCGCGGCTGCTTTGGGAGATAAAGGGAAGGTGATTAAAATAGACGTCGATAAGAACAAAGAACTATCCCAGGCACTTAGGGTAAAAGGATTGCCTACTTTAATGATCTACAAAAAAGGGGAAATGGTGTGGCGTCAAAGCGGAGAGCAAGACGCAAATACACTGATCGGGATACTAAACGAGTACCTCTAAACACTTCAGGAATTTACAATATTCTTAGCTCTTTAAATATTGGGCTAATTTAGGCTGTCCTGTTGCGGAGGTGTTTCAAGGCTGTCTTGGGCAGAAACAGAGTCAATAACTGTCGAGTCTTCCATATCCGGGTCAGGTGCAGAGGGTAAGTTGGGATCTGTTAAGAAATCTTCCTTATTACACCCGATAAAATGGCAAAGAGCATCAATACGTTCGTTGTATATTAAAATTTCCTTTTCCGCCAATTCCCGGTCATCATTAGCAATTAAGATATCGACATTGCGACTATAGGCGTCCATATCGGCAAGGATATCCTCTAAGCTTTTATATTGCTCGTCTCTTGGAATACCAGCGTAATAGTTTAGCCTTTCCTGATAGATCTTTTTCAATTTCGAGAACAAATCTCTGGCCTTTTGAGTTTCTCCTACCTTGTAGTAACCATCAACAAAAGGTTCGACAAAGGTGTAGAACCCGTAGTGTTCCACCGGCAGGTTTTCCATAGCCAGGTTAATGATATCCCTGGCCTTATCTATTTTATTTTCGTTGATGAGTGTTTCTGTTAAGCGGGCAAGATTGCCACGATATGATAAACCCTGAATACGGGTCTGAGGATCATGGTAAATGTCCGAGCTGCCAGAATTTCCCCAATCCCAGTTCATGACAATGCCGTACATCAGATCACTGTCTATTCTTCCCATCTCAAATGAAGAGCGATTTTTGGTCTTTATAGGAACTAACTTATAAGCCAGGCCATCTAACTGTAGATAATCTTTCATCCAAATATATTCTGCCTTATCAAAGCTACCTCCAGAAAAATAAATAGGGCGTTTCCAGTCGTTATTGGCAAGGATGTCTAACATTAAAATCCGGTTTTTCGCCATGGCGCTTTGAGGTAGGTCTATATCAATATAGTCTACGATAAGCGCGGAATCTTTCTCCTTCACCAATCCGCTCTCCAGAACATTTTTTTTGTTCACTTGAACACGGATCTTGTTCGTAGGATAATATACAAGGTCTAGTGTGCCTTCCGAATACTCGCTTAGGTCTGCCCCTTGTTTTTCAAGGATATATTTGAATTTTGTCTGCGGCTTATCGCTTCCAACCCAACTGATAAAGTCTTTTATATCCCAGCGCTTTTCTGATATTCCAGGTAGCCCCTGATAGTATATTACATCTCTATTGCCGTAACGGTATAGCTCATGAGTAAGCTGCGAGGGAATAGGGTCACTCTTATATGCCTTTCGTTTCATCTGATCTACATACCAATCTGTAGCAAAAAGGCTGGTACAGATAATCCGCACATCTGTCCTGTATTCTTCAATTTCCTGCGCATACCATAGTGGAAAGGTATCGTTATCCCCAATAGTAAACAGCATGGCGCCGACATCTTCTTGACAGGAACTCAGATAGGCCTTTGCGCTTGCCTGCGCAGTACGCCTGTTAGAACGGTCGTGGTCATCCCAATTTTGAAAAGCCATTAGCAAAGGAACTGCCAAAAGACATAATGCAACAACTCCTGGTGCCAGTAACTTTGGTTTAACCCATTTTCTGAATTCATCGAAGAGGCCGTAGACCCCAAGACCAATCCACAAGGCAAAAATGTAAAAAGAACCTACAAGCGAATAATCGCGTTCTCTTGGTTGAAATATATAAGGGTTCGTATAAAACTGTATGGCGATTCCGGTAAACATAAAGAATACGAAAAGCGCCCAGAATTGTTTGGGGTTCCTTGAAATCTGAAATACAAGCCCGATAATACCTAGAATAAGAGGCAAGAAAAAGTAAGTGTTTCTTCCTTTATTATCAAGCACATCACTAGGCAGGTTTTCCTGGCTCCCCAGACGTAAGTCGTCTATAAAACCAATACCACTCAACCATTCGCCATTGCCATTATATTTTCCTTGAATGTCGTTTTTCTTACCAACAAAATTCCACATGAAATACCTCCAATACATATAGCCAAATTGAAACTGGAACATGTACTTTACATTTTGCCAAAATGTGGGAGGCTCTACTTCGAGGTACTCATTAAACTGCCTTAGGAAACTTATATATTGTTCTGTGTCAATCTCGCCATTTGCATAACCGGCTTTTACCTGGGCTACTGCTTTTCGCAGGTCTTCGCTTGAGGTTTTCATTCGAAAGTCCAGGGGGTCAAAAAACTTCATATAGTTTTCGGCATGCTGCTCGCTCCACATTCGGGGAAGCAATCCGCGATGTTCGTCATTTGGCCCCTGCATAGCTCCTTTGTATTTGTTTACTACTATGTATTTGCCGAGAGCCTCGTCTTTTTCGTACTTGGGTTTATCATCTTTGTCTTCGCCAGCTTTTGCGAAGGCATTGGAATAGTAAGTGCCATAGAAGGGACTATCTACCCCAGGATATTGCTCACGATTATAATAGGCAAGTAGCGCCCTTGCATCAGCCGGGTTATTTTCGTTAACCACCACATTGGCATTTGCTCTTATAGGAAGCATTAGCCAGGATGAAAAGCCGAGAAATAGAAACATTGCACAAAGTACTAGGGTGTTGGCAGTTCTATAATTGTTTTTTCTGGTGTAGTTAAGGCCAAAGTAAAATGCAGCTGCAAAGAGCAAGCCCATAATAATGGTACCCGAGTTAAATGGCAGACCTATGCTGTTGATAAAAAATACTTCACTCCAGCCAAACAATTTCAGCACATAGGTGAGTGAAAACTTGTAAACTAACATTAGGATTGCCACGACGGCGATGTTTGCCAGAAGAAAATTCTTAACGGTAGTGGTTTTGTATTTTTTAAAATAGTAAAGTAGTCCAATAGAAGGAATGGCCAGAAAGCCCATAAACTGTACCCCAAAAGTGAGCCCTACAACGTATGAAATAAGCACCAGCCATCTATTACCCCTGGGATGATCAATATCGTCTACCCATTTTAATCCCAGCCAGAGTAAAAGAGACATAATAAAACTGGCCATGGCATAGACTTCGGTTTCTACGGCATTAAACCAAAAACTATCCGAAAAAGTAAAGGCTAATGCTCCCACCAGGCCGCTTCCAAGAATGGCAATGGCTTTGCTGTTTGATAGCATTTCTTTTTTACTGATAAGCTTACGGGTAAGGTTTGTGATGGTCCAAAACATAAAGAGCACAGTGAAGGCACTGGAAACTCCTGAAACATAATTCACCATCCTGGCTACCTGGTCTGCTTCCATGGCAAACATAGAAAAGAAAGCACCAATCATTTGCAGTAACGGTGCCCCTGGTGGGTGGGCTACCTGTAGTTTTGCGGAAGTGGTAATGTACTCTCCGGCATCCCAAAAACTGCCCGTAGGCTCTACCGTAATTCCGTAAACAATAAGGGCTATAAAAAAAGCGACCCATCCCAGGATGGTGTCCCACTTCTTGAAGTTATCTGAAAACATGCAATACCAAGTTTAGCAATGGGGCGAATTTACTAATTAAAATAGACATGGAGGCCACTATTTGATAAACCTTTAACAGGGCAGGAAGGGCCAAAATATTTCATGGAATGTCCTTAAAATGTTTGTTGGAACAAAAGTTTGTTTTAAATTTGCAGGCTCTTACACGGTAATGGCCTATGGTGTAATTGGCAACACAGCTGGTTTTGGTCCAGTCGTTCTAGGTTCGAGTCCTAGTAGGCCAACTAAAAACATAAAAAAATCCCAATACTCAAAGCTATTGGGATTTTTTTATGGCGATAAACAATAAACAATAAACAATAAACAATGATCATTGCTAATTGCTAATTGCTAATTGCTAATTGCTAATTGCTAATTGCTAATTGTACATTATCTGTCAGCCATCCCTACTGTGATCTTCCGGCGTATCAGGATCAAAATCTTTGTTGATTTCGGGCTTGTCTAAACCTTCCTCCGGAGGTTCTTGCAATTCTGAAGGCTCCGAAACTTTCTCTATTTCTTTAGCCTCTTCCAACTCCTCGTATTCCTCATCAATGTGGTCAAGTAGTGTTTTCATTTTTCTTTTGTCCTTGATCATGGCCCAGGTCATAATAAGGCTGGTACCTATGATGACAAAGAGCAAAATCCCGGGTTGAAAATTACTGACTTGTGCTTCGGCAGGGATTGCGTAAAAAAGGAGAATGGTGATAAGGCCACGTGGCGCAATAAACAACTGGGGCAAAATGTCGCTCCCAATAAATGTTCGGAGTACCACAAATCTAATAGCGTAGATAGAGGTAATAATCATAAGGCTTATCAGCGCCACGCTTACACTGAACAATGACGCAATGACTATAGTAAGGCCAAAGATCACAAAAAAGAAGGTTCTGACTACAAAGGCCGTTTCCAGTGTTACAATATGTAACTCGTGATAGATCCTATGCGCTTTGTCGTATTCTAAAAAGTGTGAAAGTTTTCCGGCAAAAAACAATTTCATATTGGCGATCACCAGACCAAAGATCAAAATGATAAGAAGGGAGGATAGGTGAAGTTGCTTCCCAATGGCATATAAGAGAAGTAGCACTGCGAGCAGTAAAAATAACTTGGCCTGACTCTTAATTTGCTGAAAGATCAAAATTATTGCGTAGCTGGCAATTATAGAAATAACAATGGTTAGTAAGATGTTTAAGGCAAACCCACCTGCACTGCTCGACTCAGAGGGATTAAGCTGTCCGGCCAAATAGTAAAACATCATAATACCCATGATATCCGAGAAGGTACTCTCATAAATATGAAACTCCTTTTTCTCAGATTTAAGACCGCTGACGCTGGGTATGATTATGGCGCTAGATAATATGGATAAGGGGGTTGCGTATAACCAGGCGGCATCCATAGACATATCCGGGATGAAATTATAAAGTACCAAAGCGGCAACCCATGCCGAGGCGATCAATCCAATAAGGGCAATGGCCATAGATTTTAAAATAGGTACGAGCTTCTCACGTTTTAATTCCAGTTCCAGGGCGGCTTCCAGTACGATCATGATCAGACCAATGATTCCTAAGATTTCTAAGGCCGGAAAAAAATCAAAGGATTCCGAACTCAGGTATTTTAGCACAAACTGAAGTAAGACCCCCAGAAGAATAAGCAGTAAGACGGAAGGAATATTGGTACGCTTCGCGATTCCGTTAAAAAGGAAAGATAAAATAAGAATTACCGAGGCTTCGATAATTAGATTGTAGGACGAAAAAATATCCATAGTATTTTGGTTAGTTGGTCAGTATAAAAGTACAAATTAATTGCTTGGAGCAGCTTGTTGATTTTATCTTTATGCCAGAAGTCTCAAGACAAAAAAAAGTTGTATATTTGCGCCACTGAAAGGATATATGGGTATTCATGAGGGGACAATTTGTCCCCTCTTTTATTACTTAAGTTTATGCTGAAAGAACAGGTTAAAGCGCTTTTAGAGCAAGCTCTTAACGAAAGAGAATCACTTTTTTTAATTGATTTCACGGTTTCTTCAGACAACACTATTAAGGTAGTAATAGATGGAGACCAGGGGGTGACCTTGAAAGACTGTATGGCAGTAAGCAGGGCAATTGAACATCAATTGGACCGCGAGGAGGCAGACTTTGCTCTTGAAGTGACCTCTGCTGGTGCTACCACTCCCCTTGTACTGGCAAGACAGTATGTCAAAAATGTTGGTCGCAAATTAAAGGTGGTCACAAAAGATGCCAGTTACGAAGGAAATCTTACTGAAACCAGTGAAGAAACCATTGTTTTAGAATGGAAGGCCCGAGAACCAAAGCCTGTAGGTAAAGGAAAAATTACAGTTCGGAAAAAGCAGGAAATTGCTATTTCTGATATTGAAGAAGCAAAAGTTATACTAAAATTTTAATCGGTTTTTAAAATGGAAAATATTGCGTTGATCGAATCTTTCTCCGAATTTAAGGATGATAAATTCATAGACAGAGTGACGCTAATGGCGATTTTGGAAGAGGTTTTCCGAAGTGCCTTAAAAAGAAAATTTGGATCGGATGATAACTTCGATATCATCATCAATCCGGATAAAGGAGATTTGGAAATTTGGAGAAACCGTATTGTGGTGGAAGATGGTGAAGTTGAGGATCCCAATGAGGAAATCTCCTTGTCTGAGGCCCAAAAAATTGAACCCGATTTTGAAGTGGGAGAAGATGTTTCTGAAGAAGTAAAACTTATAGATCTCGGAAGAAGAGCAATTTTGGCTTTACGGCAGAACCTGATCTCTAAGATACACGAGCACGACAATACCACTATATATAAGCAATTTAAGGACCTTGAAGGAGAAATCTATACTGCCGAGGTACACCATATAAGACATAAGGCGATTATCTTATTAGACGATGAGGGGAATGAAATAATTTTGCCTAAAGACAAGCAGATCCCATCAGACTTTTTTAGGAAAGGTGATAATGTAAGAGGAATTGTAGAAAGTGTAGAACTCAAGGGCAACAAGCCTATGATTATCATGTCCAGGACCTCCCCGATATTTTTGGAGCAACTCTTCTTTCAGGAGATCCCCGAGGTTTTTGATGGACTTATCACAATTAAGAAAGCAGTTAGGATTCCTGGCGAAAAGGCCAAAGTGGCTGTTGATTCTTACGATGATAGGATTGATCCTGTAGGTGCCTGTGTAGGTATGAAAGGATCCAGAATACACGGTATTGTAAGAGAGCTGGGAAATGAGAATATTGATGTGATCAACTGGACGAACAACCCCCAGCTGATGGTGACAAGAGCACTTAGCCCGGCCAGAGTTTCTACAGTGAAACTCAATGACGAGAAAATGACGGCGCAAGTCTTTTTAAGACCCGAGGAGGTTTCTAAGGCTATTGGTCGTGGAGGGCACAATATTCGTTTGGCTGGCCAGCTAACCGGATATGAGATCGATGTTTTCCGTGAAGGTGTGGAAGAAGATGTAGAGCTAACCGAGTTCTCTGATGAGATAGAAAGCTGGATAATCGATGAATTAAAGAAAATAGGTATGGATACCGCACGAAGTGTCCTGGAGCAAGATGTGAATGATCTTGTTAAGCGTACCGATTTAGAGGAGGAAACAATTTTAGAGGTTGTGCGTATACTTAAAGAAGAATTTGAAGATTAAGCTATATATTAGCACCGTAATTAGAAGAATAGGAATAGGTATTTATGGCAGACAATGCAACAGTAAGGCTTAATAAGGTCTTAAGAGAACTTAATATTTCACTGGATAGGGCAGTGGACTTCCTTGCCACCAAAGGGCACAAGGTTGAGGCACGCCCTACGACTAAAATATCCGATGAGGTATATCAGGTTCTTTTAGACGAGTTCCAAACGGATATGAGCAAGAAGGTTGCATCCAAGGAAGTCGGAGAGGAAAAGCGAAAGGAAAAAGAAGCCCTGCGCATACAATTAGAGCAGGAGCAGGAAGAGAAGCGTTTAGCAAGAGAGCAAAGAACCGCTGCCAGAGAAAAGGAAGTTGTAAAGGCAAAAGCCGAATTATCTGGTCCTAAGAAGGTAGGTAAAATTGAGCTCGAACCCAAGAAACAGGAAAAGCCAGCCCCTACAGAACCTAAAGAGGAAAAAACTGAGGCTGCTCCGCCTCCGATTCCAACTCCAACTCCAACTCCAAAGGAAGAGAAAGTAGCTGAAAAAGCTGCTCCGGAAGAAGAAACGGTCGAGAAGCCAAAATCTATAGAAACCCAGTATAAGAAGCTGTCCGGGCCTAAGATCATGGGAGACAAGATTGATCTCTCAAAATTTGATAAGCCTAAGAAAAAGAAAGAGGCCACCCCAGCGGCCAAACAGAGTTCCTCAGAATCTACGGACAGGAAAAAGAGAAGGAAGCGAATTGTTAGTAATAATGGTTCGCAATCTGGCCCGAGAGGAAGAGCCGGTGGTAAAAAGAACCAGCGCTTTAGCTCCACTCCTAAGGTAGAGCCCACTGAGGAAGAAGTACAAAAACAAGTTCGGGAGACCCTCGAAAAACTACAGGGTAAATCTAAAAAAGGAAAGGGTGCCAAATATCGAAGAGATAAGCGAGACCTTCACCGCCAGCAGACCGAGAAAGACCTTGAGCAACAAGAATTAGAAAGTAAGATCCTTAAGGTTACAGAATTTGTAACCGCGGGAGAGGTGGCCACGATGATGGATGTGCCTACAACAGATATTATCTCAGCCTGTATGTCACTTGGCATTATGGTGACGATGAACCAACGTTTGGATGCGGAAACGCTGTCAATTGTTGCTGATGAGTTTGGTTATGAGGTAGAATTTGTTACGGCAGAGATAGAAGATGCCATTGAAGAAGAGGTAGATGCGCCCGAAGATCTAAAATCGAGAGCTCCGATTGTAACCGTAATGGGACACGTAGATCACGGAAAGACATCGCTATTAGATTATGTCCGAGAAGAAAATGTGATCGCCGGAGAAAGTGGTGGAATCACACAGCATATTGGAGCCTACGGCGTTACGCTTGAAGGGGGGCAGTCAATAACCTTCCTCGATACTCCGGGTCACGAGGCGTTTACCGCAATGAGGGCTCGTGGAGCTCAGGTAACAGATATCGCCATTATCGTTATTGCGGCTGATGACGACATCATGCCTCAGACAAAGGAAGCTATTAGCCACGCCCAGGCCGCAGGGGTGCCAATAGTGTTTGCGATCAACAAAATAGACCGCCCAACAGCCAACCCCGACAAAATTAAAGAGGGTCTGGCCGCCATGAATCTATTGGTGGAAGATTGGGGAGGAAAAATCCAATCACACGATATCTCGGCAAAAACCGGAGATGGAGTAAAAGAGCTGCTTGAGAAAGTATTGCTTGAAGCCGAACTTCTAGAACTGAAAGCCAACCCGGATAAACTTGCTGTAGGAACGGTTGTAGAAGCCTTCCTGGACAAAGGAAGAGGATACGTATCAACCATTTTGGTGCAGGGAGGTACACTTAATATTGGAGATTATGTTCTTGCAGGAACGCATAGTGGTAAGATAAAGGCAATGCAGGATGAGCGTGGAAAGAATACTAAGAAAGCTGGTCCATCTACACCAATATCCATTCTTGGACTGGACGGTGCTCCACAGGCAGGAGATAAATTCAATGTACTACAGGATGAACGTGAGGCTAAGCAGATAGCCGCCAAGCGTAGTCAGCTGTTGCGTGAGCAATCTGTCAGAACACAAAGACATATTACGCTCGATGAGATTGGTAGAAGAATAGCCCTCGGAGATTTCAAAGAGTTGAATATCATCCTTAAGGGAGATGTGGACGGTTCGGTAGAAGCGCTTACAGATTCATTCCAAAAATTGTCTACAGACGAAATCCAGGTAAATATCATCCATAAAGGAGTTGGTGCTATCACAGAATCTGATGTACTTCTTGCTTCGGCCTCCGATGCTATTGTAATTGGATTTAATGTAAGGCCAATGGGGAATGCCCGCGATATAGCGGACAAGGAAGAGATAGACATCAGGATGTATTCTATTATCTACGATGCCATTAACGATCTCAAAGATGCGATGGAAGGAATGTTGTCTCCTGAAATGAAAGAGGAGATTACCGGAACGGCTGAAATCCGAGAAACATTCAAAATTTCCAAGATTGGAACTATCGCGGGTTGTATGGTTACTAGTGGAAAGATCTTTAGAAATTCTAATATTCGCCTTATTAGAGATGGAGTCGTAATATTTACTGGAGAACTGTCATCCTTAAAACGCTTTAAAGATGATGTTAAGGAGGTTGCTAAAGGGTATGATTGCGGACTTCAGATCAAGAATTACAATGACATCAAAGAGAGCGATATCGTAGAAGCTTTCCAGGAAGTTGCAGTGAAAAAGACCTTATAGCAACTTTGCTCTTAAAAAGCTGAACAGCTTATTTACTTGTTTTCTTTTCGGGCTTTAAAAGTAACGCGGCCGGATATTTCTTACGCACCTCCAAAAATTTGCGTTCCGCTTCGAGCTTGGTCTTAAACTTTCCTATCTGCACCCGATACGTGGGTGAATCGAATACAATTTTTGAAAACCAACCTGGAAAATCTACATCCACTTTCGCCTTGAGTTCCTCAGCAGTGTTATAGGTTCCAAATCCTACCTGAATCGTATAGAAGTTAGATTCGGAATTCACTGATTTATAGAGCGCTATCAGCGAAGATATTCTTTGGTCCTGCTCCACCAAAACGCTACCCTTTTGGGCATTGGCAAAAAATCCAAAACAAACAAGCAATACTATGGTGAAGGGGCGTTTTCATTGTTATATAAACGTTCATTTTTTCGATCTAGTGCAAAGGTAAATTTTTAGTCAGGAAACATCGCGGTTTTGAGGTTATTTAGAATTAATATAAATTAGAAATTATCAATACCTTAACATTTCCAAAATAAAGTCTATGTCGTATTTTTGTCGTCAATTTGAGCGACGATAATTGACCTTTTTTATCCTATCATACCGTAATTATCGTGCCAAGATTTCGATAGAAATATTTTAAATATGAAAAAGGTTCCGTACCGCCATCGAATTTCTAAATTTTTTGGGTTCAGTTTAGTAGTTTTCCTACTCCTTTCCACTACAGTTTTTGCACAAGATGAAGCTATCGCTCAGGAAGCTGAGGTAGCTACGGAGGAATCCGCCGAGGCTGGAGGAGATGCTGTGAAGGGGAAGCAATTATTTAATCAGAATTGTGCCGCATGCCATGCACTTGAACGAAAGATGACAGGGCCGGCATTGGCCAATGTTGAAACCCGTTTGGCGGAAGACGAAGGTTTAGACAAGGCATGGCTTTATGCCTGGATCAAGAACAGTCCTGCAATGATTGCAGACGGTGATGCTTATGCGACGAAAATATATGCTGAGTACAACCAAGCGGCCATGACCGCCTTTCCTACTTTATCCGATCAGGATATAGATGATATTTTAGCCTATACGGCTGCGCCTCCACCAGCACCTGCCGTCGCTGTTACTGGAGGTCCTGGCGGTGCTACTTCTGAAGCTTCCTCAGGCATTTCCAATGAGATCATTCTGGGTGCACTTGCCCTGGTTTTTGGACTTTTGGTAGTCATGCTATTCCTGGTAAACAAAACCTTAAGACGTATCGCCGAGGCAAACGGGGTAATGCTCGAAAAAGAAAAAGCAGAAAAGGGAACTCCAATCTGGAAGGCATTTGCTCAAAACCAATTTCTGGTTTTAGTTACTTCAATATTTTTGATTTTAGCTGCAGGTTACTACGCCTATGGATGGATGATGCAGTTAGGAATAGATCAGGGATATGCGCCAATTCAGCCAATCCACTATTCACATAAAATTCACGCTGGCGATAATAAGATTGAATGTAAGTATTGTCATTCCTCCGCACGTGTTTCTAAACATTCCGGGATTCCTTCTCTTAATGTTTGTATGAATTGTCACAAATCTATTTATCAGTATACCGGAAACGCCGAAGGACCTAGTGCAGATGATATAGCCAATGGCTACACGAATGAGTTTTATACGGCACAGATTAAGTTGCTTTACAAGGCAGTAGGTTGGGATGAAGAAACCCAGAGCTATACCGGTGAGACGCAGCCCGTAGAATGGGTGCGTATTCACAATTTACCAGATTTTGCCTATTTCAACCACTCACAACATGTGTCCGTCGCCGGTATAGAATGTCAGACCTGTCATGGGCCGGTAGAAGAAATGGAAATCATGTATCAGTATGCGCCACTTACTATGGGATGGTGTATTAACTGTCATAAAGAAACCAACGTCAATGTTGCGGACAACGCTTACTATGAAAAAATTCACGAAGAGCTTTCTAAAAAATATGGAGTAGAAAAGCTTACAGCCGCCCAGATGGGTGGGCTTGAGTGTGGTAAGTGTCACTATTAAACTAGCTAATATTCAGATATATCGTATGGCATCAAACAAAAAATATTGGAAAAGTGAGGCGGAGCTAAACCCTAACGATTCCATTGTTGAGACGCTAAGACAAAATGAGTTTTCCGAAGAGATTCCGGTAGATGATTTTTTAGGGGATAAGGAAAACCTATCAACAGGAACTACCAACAGAAGGGATTTTTTGAAATATGTCGGATTTAGCACGGCAGCAGCTTCACTTGCGGCATGTGAGGGACCTGTGAGAAAATCTATTCCTTATGTAGTTAAACCTGAGCAGATCATTCCGGGTGTGGCCAACTACTACGCAACTACGGTAGCAGATGGTTTTGATTTTGCCAGCATTTTGGTAAAGACCAGGGAAGGACGCCCTATTAAAATTGAAAATAATACGGAAGCGGCCGTTGGAGGTTCTTCCAACGCCAGGGTGCAGGCTTCGGTACTTTCGCTCTACGACAGTACCCGTATACAAGGACCGCTTACCAGTGAAGGTCCTGTAGAATGGGCAGCGCTAGACGCGGCAGCTATGGCGAAATTAGGTGCCTTAAAGGGTTCCAGTAAGCAAATTGCACTGCTGACCCAGACTTATGCAAGTCCTTCTACATCTCGGCTGATTGCAGAGTTTTCTGAGGCTTTCGGGAATGTGACTCATGTTACCTATGACGCCATTTCTGAAGATGCGGCCTTATCTGCATTCGAAGCCAGGTATGGAGAAAGGGCATTAGCTGGTTATAAGTTTGAGAACGCAGATGTAATTGTTTCTTTCTCAGCCGATTTTCTTGCAGATTGGCAAGGAGGAGGTTTTGACGCCGGCTATGCTAAAGGACGCGTTCCTGCAAATGGTAAAATGTCTAAGCACATTCAGTTAGAAGCTAATATGTCGCTTACCGGCGCAAATGCAGACAAGCGTATTCCATTGTCACCAACAGAGCAAAAGAAAGCGCTAGCCAGTTTATTTGGAAAATTGAACAACAGCAGTGTTAATGTAAGCCTTGACGATAGCCTGAACCAGACAATTGAAAATGTTGCAGCCGAAATAAAAAAGGCAGGGAGCAGGGCGGTTGTTGTAACAGGTCTGGATGATAATGACGCACAAGCTGTGGCTTTAGCGATCAATGAAATGCTGAATAGCGAAGCCTTTGATCCAGAAGCTCCAAGATATATAAGAAAAGGTAATAACACGGCCGTTACCAAGCTAATCTCCGATATGAAAGCGGGAAGAGTTGGGGCGCTTATCACAGACGGTGTTGATCCAATGTATACATTACCGAATGCTGCGGACTTCCAGGAGGGGATAGATAATGTAGACCTTTCTATAGTCTTTTCTACGAATTGGAATGATACAACGGCCGTAGCACAATATACCGCAGCTGCCAACCACTATCTGGAGTCCTGGGGTGATGCCGAATTTCAAAAAGGACATTATAGCCTCATGCAGCCTGCTATCAAAGAATTATTCGATACGCGCCAGTTCCAGAGTTCGCTTCTGACTTGGATGCGTAGCGATAAAAGTTATTACGACTATATAAAAGAGACCTGGAGTACTTCCATCCTGGGAGGAGCAGACTGGAATAAGGCCCTTCATGATGGTGTTTACACCCCGTCTGGAGATACAATAATAACAGAGGTTGACAGTGCGGACCCCGTGATGATGGCCAGTGATGCGGATAAGGAGGAAGAGCAAGCTGTTGAAGAAGAACAAGCTGAAGCGTCTTCATTTTCCGTGGCCGGAGCCGTAAGAAGCCTGGCGTCAGCCTCTAGTGGAGGCATGGAACTTACTTTGTACTCTAAGGTTGGTATGGGTGATGGCCGGCAAGCCGGGAACCCCTGGCTTCAAGAATTTCCAGATCCAATTACACGGGTTTCCTGGGATAACTACCTAACCGTTTCTAAAGCCGATGCAGAGATGCTAGGTTTGATCAATGAGAATGTTGCAAACGGAGGTTTAGATGGTAGTTACGCGAAACTCACGGTGAACGGGGTAAGTGTTGATAATGTTCCTGTGATCATACAACCCGGACAAGCTCCTGGAACAGTTGGACTTTCCTTTGGTTATGGAAAAACTGCGGGAATGAAAGAGGAGATGCAAACAGGTGTTAACGCCTATCCACTCTACCAGCAATTTTCCAATGTACAGACCATAACGGTTGAGAAATCATCTGGCAATCATGAGTTTGCCTGTGTTCAGCTTCACAAGACTTTGATGGGAAGAGGAGACATCATTAAAGAAACAAACCTCGAGATCTTCAATACAAAAGATCACTCTGAATGGAACCATGTTCCGGTAGTGTCATTGAATCACCAGGAAGTACCGGCGACCTCGGTAGACCTTTGGGAAAGTTTTGACCGTTCCATAGGGCATCATTTTAATATGTCTATTGATCTGAATGCCTGTACCGGTTGTGGTGCCTGCGTTATTGCATGCCATGCCGAAAACAACGTACCGGTTGTGGGTAAGGAGGAAGTTCGTCTGTCCAGAGATATGCACTGGCTAAGAATAGATCGTTACTATTCTTCAGAAGACACTTTCGAAGGAGATAATACTAAAAAAGATGAAATTTCAGGAGCTTATGGCTCTAAGGTCGGCTTCGAACAAATGGAAGATCCGGCGGCAAATCCTCAGGTAGCCTTTCAACCTGTAATGTGTCAGCATTGCAACCATGCGCCTTGCGAAACCGTCTGCCCGGTGGCAGCTACTTCCCATAGTAGGCAAGGGCAGAATCATATGGCCTACAATCGTTGCGTAGGTACCCGTTACTGTGCGAACAACTGTCCTTATAAAGTTCGCCGCTTTAACTGGTTCCTATATAATAATAATGATGAGTTTGATTACTATATGAACAACGATCTGGGGAAAATGGTATTGAACCCTGATGTAAATGTGCGTTCAAGAGGAGTAATGGAGAAGTGCTCGATGTGTATTCAAATGACGCAAAAAACCATACTGGATGCTAAGCGCGACGGCAGAATGATAAAGGATGGAGAATTCCAGACAGCTTGTTCAAGCGCTTGTAGCACAGGAGCCATTGTTTTTGGAGATGTTAATGATGAGGAGAGCAAAATAACCGAACTAAAAAAGAGCGATAGAATGTATCACCTTTTAGAAAGTGTTGGAACAAAACCCAATGTTTTCTATCATGTAAAGGTGAGAAATACAGACGAAGCTTAATCAAAAATAAAGAACGTAACAATACAATAAATTTATGGCGTCGCATTACGAAGCACCAATACGTAAACCCCTAGTACTTGGAGACAAAGGCTACCACGATGTTTCGGTAGATATTGCAGCTCCGGTTGAAGGCAGGGCCAATAAGCAGTGGTGGATTGTTTTTTCAATTGCCCTGGCCGCCTTTCTTTGGGGAATTGGTTGTATTATTTACACCATATCTACCGGGATCGGAACCTGGGGATTAAATAAAACGGTTGGCTGGGCCTGGGATATTACCAACTTTGTATGGTGGGTAGGTATCGGTCATGCGGGTACCCTGATTTCGGCAGTACTTCTTCTGTTCAGGCAGAAATGGAGAATGGCGATTAACCGTTCGGCTGAGGCCATGACCATCTTTTCGGTAATTCAGGCAGGACTATTCCCTGTTATCCACATGGGACGTCCATGGCTGGGATATTGGGTACTCCCTATCCCTAACCAATTTGGGTCTTTATGGGTAAACTTTAACTCGCCGCTTTTATGGGATGTATTTGCGATCTCAACCTATCTTTCTGTTTCCCTGGTTTTTTGGTGGACAGGCTTGCTTCCTGATTTTGCCATGATCCGGGACCGGGCGGTAAAACCCTTCCAGAAGAAAATTTACAGCCTGGTGAGTTTTGGTTGGAGCGGTCGTGCAAAAGATTGGCAACGCTTTGAGGAGGTATCTCTTGTTCTTGCAGGATTAGCTACCCCTCTGGTACTATCTGTACACACTATTGTATCTTTTGACTTTGCCACATCTGTAATTCCTGGCTGGCATACTACGATTTTCCCTCCCTATTTTGTTGCTGGTGCGATCTTTTCTGGCTTTGCAATGGTGCAAACACTTTTAATCATTATGAGGAAAGTTTGCAGCCTGGAAGCCTATATCACCGTGCAACATATTGAGTTGATGAATATTGTTATTATGATCACTGGCTCCATCGTGGGTTGTGCTTATATCACCGAGCTTTTCATCGCCTGGTATTCTGGCGTGGAATACGAGCAATATGCATTTTTAAACAGGGCTACGGGGCCTTACTGGTGGTCATATCTGTTAATGATGACCTGTAATGTGGTTTCTCCACAGGTTATGTGGTTTAAAAAGGTAAGAACTAGTATTGTAGTCTCCTTCATTATATCAATTGTAGTTAATGTAGGGATGTGGTTTGAACGTTTCGTGATCATCGTGACTTCTTTGCACCGCGACTATTTACCATCCTCATGGACAATGTTCTCACCGACATTTGTAGATATTGGTATCTTCATAGGAACAATAGGTTTCTTCTTTGTGTTGTTCTTATTGTATTCCAGAACCTTCCCTGTAATTGCGCAGGCCGAGGTAAAATCTATTCTGAAATCCTCAGGAGAGCGTTATAAGCGCCTTAGAGATGCTGGAAAACCTTTATACCAAATTAGCACTCAGGCACCAGAAGTAAAAGAAGAAGTAACTGAAGCACCAACAGCAGAGGATGGACACGATGAAGCGCAGGTTTCTACACTGCTAGATAGTATTGGGGCATTCGATGCTAGCAAAGAGACTCCTGATGATCTTAAAAAAGTAAAAGGTATTGGTCCTCAAATGGAGCAAACATTAAACCAAATAGGGATTTTTACCTTCGCTCAAGTGAGTAGAATGACCGAAAAGGAATACAACCTTTTAGATTCAATCACCGGATCATTCCCGGGAAGGGCACAGCGAGATGATTGGGCCGGACAGGCGCACCAACTAAACAATAACAAATAACTATGGCATCTAAAGTTATACAGGCATTTTACGATGACGACGACGTGCTAATGCAGGCCGTTAAAAAGGTAAAGAAAGCCAAACATCATATAGAGGAGGTATACTGCCCTTTTCCTGTTCACGGACTAGACAAAGCTATGGGCCTGGAACCCACGAGAATCGCCATAACTTCTTTCATGTATGGATGTCTTGGCCTGGCGGTGGCTATTGTAATGATGAATTACATCATGATTTCAGACTGGCCACAGGATATAGGAGGAAAGCCAAGTTTTAGCTATTTAGAGAATATGCCCGCTTTTGTTCCCATAATGTTTGAGATGACCGTTTTCTTTGCAGCGCATCTAATGGTAATAACGTTTTATCTGCGCAGTAAACTTTGGCCTTTTAAAAAGGCGGAGAATCCAGATTTACGCACAACCGATGACCATTTTTTGATGGAAATAGGGGTACATGATAACGAGAAGGAATTAAGAGATTTGCTTTCTGATACGGGAGCAGTCGAAATAAATATTACAGAAAAGTAGTCTTAATACTATGAGCAATTTACTAAAAATAGGAATCGTATTCGGCTTGGTCTTTTTGGTTGCTTCGTGTAAGAATGACAAAAGCCCAAATTACCAATACATGCCTAATATGTACGAACCTGTAGGGTATGAAACCTATGGAAAAGTAGACTTTCTCCCAAACGGAATGGAAGCCATGCACCCTGCTGAAAATACTATTCCAAGAGGATGGGTACCCTATCAGTTTGCTAATGATATAGAAGGGAAAGAACTCGCAAGATTACAACTGAGTCCGCTAGATTCTCTTCAAAGTGAAGACAACCTGGCAAAGGGAAAAGAACTATATGATATTTACTGCGCCATCTGTCATGGTAATCAGGGTAAAGGACAGGGAAACCTGGTAAAGAGGGAAAAAATACTGGGAGTTCCCAGTTACGATGATGTTGCCAGGAACATCACTGTAGGAAGTACGTACCACGTGATTTATTACGGTCTGAATTCCATGGGATCGTATGCCGGGCAGTTAGATCATGATGAGCGGTGGCAGGTATCGGAATACGTAATGAAACTCAAAGAAGACATAACAAAATAAGACATCAACTTAGCATATGTATACGTTTTCAAACAGATTAAGAATAGGGTCCTTCATTTTAATGGCCTTGGGCATTTTGGGGATGGGTATTGGCTTTGTTTCTGCACCAAGCACTGTTGAAGAAGCAAAAGCAATAGTAGCTGCCCATGATGACGGACATGGCGGGTCTCATGGAGAGGCTGCTCAAATGGATTCGCACGGGGCAACAGCAGATGCACATGGAGAAGGCCACGATGCAGCGCATGATGAACATTTACTACATCAATTACAGAACAGGCCCTGGGCGGCACTCTACGTTGCAGCCTTCTTTTTCTTTATGATTGCCCTGGGAGTATTAGCTTTTTACGCAGTACAGCGTGCGGCTCAGGCAGGATGGTCCCCCATTCTTTTTAGAGTTATGGAAGGGATTACTGGTTATTTGGTACCCGGAGGGATTATTGTATTTGTGATTTTGGTGATGTCTGTAATGCACATGAACCATATGTTCCCATGGATGGATGCATCAGTGGTTGAGCATGATGAATTGCTTCAAAATAAATCGGGCTACCTCAATTCCACCTTTTTTCTGATAAGAGCAGCTATCTTCTTAGGAGGATGGATTTTTTACAGACAGTATTCAAGAAAATTATCATTAGCTCAGGACGCCTCTGATGACAATTCAAATTTTAAAAAGAACTTTAGATGGTCTGCCGCTTTCCTGGTATTCTATCTTGTGACAGAATCTATGATGTCTTGGGATTGGATCATGAGTGTTGACCCACACTGGTTTAGTACCTTATTTGGTTGGTATGTTTTTGCCAGTATGTTTGTATCGGGTATTACGGTGATCGCAATGATTACCATATATCTTAAATCTAAAGGATACTTGCCAGATGTTAACGATAGCCACATTCATGATTTGGCTAAGTTCATGTTCGCAATTAGCATCTTCTGGACCTACCTGTGGTTCGGTCAGTTCATGCTGATCTGGTATGCTAACATTCCTGAAGAAGTCACCTATTTTGTGACCAGAATCGAAGATTATAAACTACCCTTCTTCGGAATGCTGGCGATGAATTTTATCTTCCCGCTATTGTTATTGATGAATAGCGATTACAAGAGGGTAAATTGGTTTGTAGTGATGACGGGAATTGTGATCCTTTGTGGACACTACCTGGATGTTTTTAATATGATTATGCCTGCTACCGTTGGAGATCAGTGGTATATAGGGCTACCAGAAATAGGAGCGGCTATGTTTTTTGCCGGGCTGTTCATTTTCTTTGTTTTCAGAGAATTAACCTTGGCTCCGTTGCAGCCAAAGCGAAACCCGTTTATCGAAGAAAGTAGGCAATTTCATTATTAATTAGTTAAAAGTTTAATATCAGCTTTACGAGATGACTGTATTATTGACCATAACTGTTTTAGTGCTAGTGGCTATAGCAATTTGGCAAATGACCAAAATGTTCGAATTGTCGCAACTAAAAACGGCCCACTCAGAAATAGCAAACGATACGGATAACAAATACAATGGTTATCTTATGTTCGCCTTTCTGATATTCATTTACGGGATTACTATTTTTAGTTTCTGGAAGTACGGAAAAACACTTCTTCCCGAGGCGGCTTCTGCGCATGGTGGAGAATACGACTACCTGATGCTTGTGTCTTTCGTAATCATCTTTTTTGTTCAGACCATAACACAGGCATTATTGCACTATTACGCTTATAAATACAGCGGTAGAAAAGGGCAGAAGGCGCTTTTCTTTGCAGATAATGACCGGCTTGAGTTTATCTGGACGATCATTCCTGTAATTGTACTTGCCGGTTTAATTTTGTGGGGTTTGTATACCTGGACAAATATCATGGATGTCAATGATGAAGATGATCCGCTTAACATAGAACTCTATGCTCAGCAATTTAACTGGACAGCGAGGTACGGAGGTACCGATAACGTTCTTGGAATGGCGAATGTACGTATGATTGACATTAATAGAGCCAATGTTTTAGGTTTGGATGAGTCTGACCCTAATTCCACAGATGACGTTATAGTAAAAGAACTTCACTTGCCGGTAGGCCGTAAGGTAAATTTCAAATTTCGTTCGCAGGATGTATTGCACTCCGCATATATGCCTCACTTTAGGGCTCAAATGAACTGTGTGCCGGGAATGACTACTGAGTTCTCTTTTACTCCGACAATAACAACTGCCGAGATGAGATTGAATCCCGACGTTGTCGATAAAGTTAAAAGAACAAATAAAATACGGGCAGAAAGAGCGGCCAATGGCGAGCCTAATTCAGATCCCTGGGAATTTGATTACATTTTACTTTGCAATAAGATTTGCGGTAAGTCGCACTACAATATGCAGATGAAGATTATTGTAGAGTCTGAAGAAGAATATCAGCAGTGGATGGAGAGCCAGCAAACGTTTGGACAAACCATGGCACCAGCAGAGTAAATAGCTATAAAAAGAAAAAATTAATAGTAAAACAATAGTTTGATTATGTCAGCAACAGGACACGACCACGAAGATGATCACTCACATGATCACGGACATCATCATAAAGAGACCTTCGTAACCAAATACATATTTAGCCAGGATCATAAGATGATCTCCAAGCAGTATTTGATTACTGGTCTTATCATGGGTTTCATTGGTATTGCAATGTCTTTGCTTTTTAGAATGCAATTGGCATGGCCGGGAGAGTCCTTCCCTGTTTTCGAAGCACTTTTGGGCAAATGGGCTCCTGATGGCGTCATGGATGCCGATGTATACCTTGCTTTGGTAACTATTCACGGAACCATCATGGTGTTCTTTGTGTTGACGGCTGGTTTAAGTGGTACCTTTAGTAACCTGCTTATTCCACTGCAATGCGGTGCTCGTGATATGGCTTCGGGCTTTTTAAACATGATATCGTATTGGTTATTTTTCCTTTCAAGCGTTATCATGGTTATTTCGCTCTTTGTTGAAGCAGGGCCTGCAGCGGCCGGATGGACTGTATACCCGCCACTAAGTGCACTACCTATGTCGCAGCCAGGTTCTGGAGCGGGAATGACGCTTTGGTTAGTTTCAATGGCGGTATTTATCGCCTCTTCCCTCTTGGGTTCCCTAAACTACATTGTTACCGTACTTAATTTGAGAACCAAAGGGATGTCTATGACCAGATTACCCCTTACCATATGGGCGTTTTTAGTTACCGCGATTATTGGTGTAATCTCATTCCCTGTTTTGCTTTCTGCAGCACTTTTACTGATCATGGATAGGAGTTTTGGTACTTCGTTCTTCCTTTCAGATATTTTTATACAAGGTGAAGTCTTGCATTACCAGGGAGGATCTCCGGTATTGTTTGAACATTTGTTCTGGTTCCTGGGACACCCCGAAGTATATATTGTTATTTTACCTGCGATGGGTATGGTTTCTGAAGTAATGTCTGTAAATGCCAGGAAACCAATTTTTGGATATCGGGCTATGATTGCCTCTATTTTGGCAATTGCCTTCCTCTCTACCATAGTTTGGGGACACCATATGTTTATTTCAGGGATGAATCCCTTTTTAGGTTCGGTATTTACCTTCACCACGCTGTTGATTGCAATTCCATCGGCAGTAAAAGCTTTTAACTGGATTACCACCTTATGGAAGGGGAATCTGCAACTAAATGCAGGGATGCTCTTTTCTATAGGAATGGTATCTACCTTTATTACAGGTGGCCTTACAGGAATCATATTAGGCGATAGTACTCTTGATATTAACGTCCACGATACCTATTTCGTAGTTGCCCACTTCCACCTGGTAATGGGTATTTCAGCGCTATACGGACTTTTCGCCGGGGTATATCATTGGTTCCCTAAAATGTTCCAGGGCAGAATGATGAATAAGAACCTCAGTTATGTGCACTTCTGGGTCACTGCGGTGGGCTCATATGGAATTTTCTTCCCAATGCACTTTGTAGGAATGGCAGGAGTACCTAGAAGGTACTATGAGAACACAGCATTCCCTATGTTCGACGAACTAACTGATGTACAGGTATTAATGACCGTATTTGCCCTAATCACAGCAGCTGCTCAGTTGGTTTTCGCTTATAACTTTGTTCGCAGTATTTTTTATGGCCAACGAGGACCGCAGAATCCATGGCTGGCTACTACGCTTGAATGGACTGCACCTCAAAAGCACATACATGGTAATTGGGAAGGAGCAATCCCACATGTATACCGCTGGCCGTATGACTATAGTAAAACCTATGAGAACGGGGATTACATAATACAAGGGCAGGATTATGTACCACAGAATGTTCCGCTTAAGGATGATGAGGAAGAATTACATCATTAGCGCAGCAAAAAAAATAATAGTATGGCCCATCTTTTGATGGGCTTTTTTTGTATATACACATTTGTGACGTAAATTTTGCGATTGTGTCTTATATTTAAAAGGATCTTTTTTCGTTATAGGTTTAAACACCAGACCCATGAAAATGAAATATTTAACTCTCGGCATTCTTGTACTTTCCTTTGGGATCTTGCAAGCCCAGCGAAAACCAAAAATTAAAGGAAATAGGAGCGTGGTAGACGTTCAGGAAGTACTACCGCCTTTTAGTTCTATAGAACTCATCGATGATCTGGATATTTATCTTGAGAAATCGGCTGAAGAGGGCTATAGCATCTCGGCAGACGATAATCTTCTTGATGTATTAAAGTTTAAAGTTGAAGATGATAAACTGGTTATCAGTTCCTTTTATAAAATAACGGGCAAGAAAAAACTTGATATTACGGTCTACTATAGAGAATTGCAATCCATTGTATTGAGGGAAGGAGTAATAAAAATGGAGGATATTGTGTCTACAGATGAACTCTTTGTGAATGCTTATGGCGCTTCCCGCCTGCAACTAAATGCAAGTGCTTCTATCACCCATATACATATGGAAGGCATAAGCTCCGGAGATTTTAATCTGGATAGCGATTCGCTAAACGTGGAACTTAAGGATAGGGTAGATGCGAGTATCTATGTGGTAGGCGAAACCAACACAGTGCGTATGCATAAAAATGCATCTCTTCGGATGGAGGGGACAACAGATACCCTGGATCTGAAATTAATGGAAAATGCGAAGTTTAAGGGCCAGGCTTTCGAAGCGGCCGTCGTAAATGCGAGCTTGGAAGAAACTTCCAGTGCAAGGATCTACGCCTACCGGAACCTGGAACTGTCTTCAAAAGGATCGGCAAAGATCTATCTTTACGGGGATCCAAAGATTAGTTTAATCGAGTTTTTAGATACTTCAGAGCTTTATAAGCGGAGAGACTAGGATGCAATAGGGGCCGTAAGACACGACTCCGGAATGCCGTAACCGTCTACCAGGACTTCAATATGAGGTCTTAATTCTGTACAGAGCCGTTCTACACGCTGTCTAATGGCCTTAGATTTAGTGCCTCCCAGGTAACCTTGTTCTAAATACCACGAAGCGTCCGTTCTGATTTCATACAAGGCGTAAAGGGTGCCCAGTTTCTGAAATAACAATTTGTGCTTTTCGTCAGTTATGGAAGCATTAAATTCGATAAAATACTCATAGGCAAGCTGAGCGCTATAGGCTTTTCCCAGTGCCAGCAGATGTGTTTGCACTTTTAAAAAGGCCTGGTAAGACGGCATGCCTTTTTTAATGTAGTCTCTTATACGCATCGCCAGGGTATAGGTAAGCCGTTTGGTCCGGTAATTAAGTGCGTGCTTGTGAAAATCACTACTAAATAAATGCTCCTTATCTACTTTATTTGTGTAAAGTGGATTAATGGCAGCCAATTTTGCGCCAAGCTGGGAGCCCAGCAGTTTTAGTACGGACGCAAAACCCGCGCTATTAAATTCGGCCTTGAAATCTGACAAAATTCCCTTGGCGGCCAGCTGCATTAAAACGGTATTATCGCCCTCAAAAGTGGTAAAAATATCGACATCGGCCTTTAGGTCAGAAATCCGGTTTTCCGCAAGATACCCCTTACCTCCGCAGGCTTCTCGGCACTCTTGAATGGTTTCATTACTAAACCAGGTGATTACAGATTTGAGTCCGGCAACCTGAGTTTCAATTTTTCTTTTGTCAGAATTATTCTCATCACCGTATTCTTGCATTAGCCTGTTTAGGGTAATATGATAAACGTAAGTCTTGGCAATTGCCGGTGTAAGTCGAAGCTGATGACTGGGATAATCCATGATGAGATCCTCCTGTACTTTTACGTTATCATTAAATTGTCTTCTTTGCAAGGCATATTTTACTGCTATGGCCAAGGCCATCTTAGCGCCACTTAGTGCTCCTTTAGCCACACAAATTCTGCCTCCCACCAAAGTTCCCAACATGGTGAAGAAGCGTTTGTTGGGATTTTTTATAGCGGAGTAGTAAACTCCTTCATCAGTAATTTCACCATATTTATTTAATAGATTTGCTCTTGGAACACGTAGTTGTTTAAACCATATTTTCCCATTATCAACACCATTAAGTCCTAATTTATAGCCGTTGTCTTCAATGCTAACCCCTTTCAACAATTCGTGATTTTCATTTCTAAGGGGAACCAGGATAGCATGAACACCTTCGTTTTTTCCATTTACGATCAGTTGAGCAAAAACCGATGCCATGGTAGAATGCAAAGCGTTTCCTATATATTCTTTGTTATCATTTTCCCCAGGGGTATTAATTACGATAGTATCGGTCTGAGGTTCGTAAGTGGCCGTGGTCTTAACTCCTCTTACATTAGAGCCATGACCGGTTTCTGTCATAGCGAAGCATCCTAAAAGTTCTGCTTTTCCTGTTGCATTCAGATAGCTATCCCAGTGCATTTTTGTGCCGAGCTTCTGAATACTTCCTCCAAAGAGACCAAACTGCACCCCAAATTTTACCGCCAGGCTGCCATCCACGAACATAAGGTTTTCGAAAATTGCGGCATAGGTGTTAATATCTCCAATCCCGCCGTAGCCCTCCGGATAAGCCATAGCGCCATAACCCTTGCCAGCCAAAAATTTTAGTTGCTCTAAGACCCTCGACCTAAATTTCGTCTTATCTCTGTAAAGACCCCAGCTAAAAAGGGGATCGGATAAGGTCTTGCGAAAATCGTCTATTGCCTTGGCATAGTTCCCTTTTAACAAGAGGTCTAAGGTACCGGCATTGTAGTATCCTGAACTCTTCTCATGTAGTACCTCCACATCAAAAAGATGGTTGTAATGATTGGGCTGAATTCCCAGATTCAACTCAATATTCTTGAGATGGTCGTTAAACGGACATTCCGTTTTGTATTGGCATACTATTTTCTGACTAAAAGTGGCCAGGGGATAGGTCTCACTTTCTACAAGTCCAATTCCCGAATTGCTAATGGTCTGTTTCCATTTTTTCAATTCGCCATTTATTGGGGGCCTGGCGCGATCTAACCATTTCAGTAAGGTTTTTCTATCTACCTCCTCAAGTGTTTTATCAAGTTTGACAGCGCTTTTAACCACGGCTACCTCAGAGGCAGAGAGTAGGTCATCGGACCAGATGACATAGTAAAACGGAATGTATTGAAGTATTCCCGAAGAATAGTCTGTTTGAAGCATTGCTACATCTATAAAGGTACCTTAAAGATAAACTAATAGCATATGCATAAGCAAGCCCCGCAAGAGTTTCTTGCGAGGCTTTTTTTGCTTAACCAGCTCTAAACCTGTAAAGACAGACCAGATTTTGGACCCGCTTTTATAATTTCGGGATTCACAGCATTTTCAAACTGCTTGAAGTTTTCATTAAACAACTGTATAAGCTTGCTTTTCGTGAGGTCGTATGCACTTTTGTTTTCCCAGGTGTTCTTTGGAAACAATATTTCGGAAGGGACTCCAGGACAGGATTCAGGGATACGAACGCCAAATGCTTCATCAGCAATAAATGTGGTTTCTTTAAAACCTCCCTGGTGAATAGCATCGATCATGGCCCGGGTGTACTTTAATTTGATTCGAGACCCGGTACCGTATTGGCCACCAGTCCATCCGGTATTAATCAGCCAGGCCGAAGCTTGGTGTTTTTTAATTTTTTCTGCCAGCAATTCTGCATATTTGTTCGGGTGCCACATCATAAAGGCAGCTCCAAAGCAAGCACTGAATGTCGCCTGTGGCTCCGTTACGCCCATTTCCGTCCCGGCTACTTTGGCGGTATAACCAGAAATAAAGTGGTAGCTCGCCTGCTCCGGTGTAAGCTTGGAAATTGGGGGCAGTACTCCAAAAGCATCACAAGTAAGGAAAATAACATTCTTAGGATGTCCTCCTATACAAGGCTTTTGCACACTTTCAATAAAATCTATAGGGTATGATGCCCGGGTGTTCTGTGTGATTGAAGTATCTGAATAATCTACCTTCCTGCTGTTTTTGTCGTACACCACATTTTCAAGTACAGTACCAAATTTAATGGCATTGTATATATCTGGCTCGCTTTCTTTAGAAAGGTTAATCGCTTTGGCGTAACATCCTCCCTCAATATTAAAGACTCCTTCATTGGTCCAGCAGTGCTCATCATCTCCGATAAGTTTGCGTTTAGGGTCTGCACTTAGCGTAGTTTTTCCGGTGCCAGATAAACCAAACAATATGCTTACGTCATCCCCGGCGCCAACATTTGCTGAACAATGCATAGGCAGTACATTTTCAAGTGGCATCAAATAATTCATGATAGAAAAAATTCCTTTCTTCATTTCGCCGGCATATTGAGTTCCCAAAATCACAATTTCTTTTCGCTCCAGGTTAACGTCTATACTCGTTTTTGAGGTCATATTTGAGGTGTACTGGTTGGCTGGGAAGCCGCCGGCATTTAAAATGACATAATCTGGCTCTCCAAAAGAGGCCAGTTCCTCGGCTGTAGGCATGATGAGCATATTCTGCATAAATAGGGCATGGTAAGCCCTTGTACAGATAATTCTAACTTTCAGGCGGTACCTGGGGTCCCAACCCGCAAAGGCGTCAACCACAAAAAGATGATCACAAATATTGAGATAATCAATGGCCCTCTCATGATTTACCATAAAGGTATGCTCATCTAAGGCAATGTTTATAGACCCCCAATCGATATTCTTTTCGGAGTCTGGATGTTTTACCACTCGTTTGTCCTTGGGGCTTCTTCCTGTCTTTGTTCCAGAATAGGTCATGAGAGCGCCCACATCAGATACAGCGGTGCCTTTTTCTAGCCTAAGGCCTAGTTCATATAGTACGGGAACACTACTGTTCCTATAAACTGTCTTGGTGCGAATGTTGTATTTTGTTAAATCGAAGGAATTTTCCATGTCAAAGTTTTTTACGGAATTAAACTTGCTTTTTTTGCGAACAATATTGTGATTACTTATCACGGTAAAGGTGAGATAATTAATAAGGAATGAAGATGATATTGGTCATGTTCAGATCTCTTTTAGGATGCCTTTTGGGCCTTTCTTTTTATTATCTTTGTTTAGAACATGAATGAGCATTTAGACCCTACCTCCGAGAATTTTTCACAGGAAGAGCTTGATATTGAAAGAGCACTAAGGCCCATTACCTTTGATGACTTTACAGGACAGGCCCAGGTTTTAGAAAATTTGAAGATCTTCGTTCAAGCTGCCAATCTGCGAGATGAAGCCCTTGACCATACACTGTTTCACGGACCTCCTGGTTTAGGGAAAACTACCCTTGCCCATATTTTGGCAAACGAGTTGGGTGTGGGTATCAAAGTAACTTCCGGGCCAGTTTTGGATAAGCCGGGCGATCTTGCAGGCTTGCTGACCAATTTAGAGGAACGCGACGTTTTATTTATTGATGAGATCCACAGACTTAGCCCTATAGTTGAGGAGTACCTGTATTCAGCAATGGAGGATTACAAGATTGATATCATGATTGAAACAGGGCCTAATGCCCGGTCTGTTCAGATTAACCTCAACCCTTTTACACTCATTGGAGCCACAACCAGGTCAGGCCTATTAACCGCTCCTATGCGCGCAAGGTTTGGTATTACAAGTAGGCTAGAATATTACAATACAGAACTTCTCTCTACCATTGTGCAACGCAGTTCGGAAATTTTAAAAGTGCCGATTACCAATGAAGCGGCTATAGAAATTGCCGGCCGTAGTCGTGGAACACCAAGAATTAGCAATGCCTTGCTGAGGCGGGTGAGAGACTTTGCACAGATCAAAGGAGATGGGAATATAGACATTGAGATCTCTAAATATGGCTTAAAAGCCCTGAACGTAGATGCCCATGGCCTGGATGAGATGGACAATAAGATTCTTTCTACCATTATTGATAAGTTTAAAGGTGGCCCCGTTGGGATTACTACGCTGGCAACTGCTGTTTCTGAAAATGCCGAAACCATAGAAGAAGTATACGAACCCTTTTTAAATTCAACAAGGTTTCATTATGCGTACACCCAGAGGGCGCGAAGTAACAGAACTGGCTTATAAGCACCTGGGCAAGCTAAAAGGCGGGAACCAGGGAGGATTGTTCTAAGCCATTCTTATGTCGGAGGTAAAAAAATACAACTACCCTAAAAAACTTCCGCTGGCTTATTTCTTTTGGAAAGCGGAGGCCATTCGCAAAAATCCAATTCCATTTCATAAGCGTTTTTTCGAAACTTATGGCGATACCTTTGCCGTTAGGATAGGAAGAAAAAAACATCTTTTGCTTTCACGGGATAAGGAAGTGGTACAGCACATTCTTCAAAAGAATCATAAGAACTACTACAAATCTTCTATTCAGACCAATTACCTCTCTAAATATTTGGGAAACGGCTTATTGACTTCAAACGGAGATTTTTGGTTAAAGCAAAGGAGGCTAATACAACCGGCATTTCACAAGGAGAAGATGGCTAAACTTCTAAAGGTGATGGAGCAGACTATTGAAAACCAGTTGCAAACTCTTAAGAGTAAAGATGAAATAGCGGTTTTTCCGTTAATGAATGAACTGGCATTCAAAGTGGTAGCTAGGTCTTTGTTTCATCTGTCGGTTTCAGACCAGGTGCTTGTAAGGCTTCAGAAGATTATTGAAAAGGTTCAGGTTTTTTTGGTAAAAGAAGTAAGGCTGCCTCATAAAGGTTGGTGGTTTAGAATGAGCGGGCAAATTGCAAGACATAAGGCTTTGGCAAAAGAAAGTCAGGATATCATCAGGCAGATCATTAAAGAAAGAAAAGTCTCTGGAGAGCAACATCACGATCTTTTAGACATGTTATTAGCTACCAGATATGAAGATACCGGAGCGCCTATGAGCACTCAGCAACTTATTGATGAGATCTCCATATTGTTCGTTGCAGGTCATGAAACAACGGCAAACGCTCTTACCTTTACCACCTTTTTGCTGGCAAAGCACCCTGAGATACAACAAAAAATATTGGAAGAAGTGCAGCAGCCGGGTTTGGAGGCCTTATCTATTTTAGAAAGAATCCAGAAACTGGAATATACGAAAGCAGTCATTGATGAATCGATGCGCCTTTATCCGCCGGCCTGGATAACAGATAGGGAAAATTTAGAGGACGATCAAATAGGTGAGTACCATCTTAGAAAAGACACCCTGGTCGGAGTATCTTTTTACGAATTGCATCGCCATCCCGATTATTGGTCAGATCCTGATGAATTTAAGCCCGAACGTTTTTTGGGAGCAGATAAAAAGAAAACCGCCGGGATATATTATCCTTTTGGGGCGGGCCCACGAATGTGTATTGGTATGGGCTTCGCGATTTATGAAATGGTGCTGGCCATCTCATATCTAGTGCAAAACTACAAGTTGTCAAGCAGGAAAGAAACGCTCAGTGTAAATCCTTTAATCACACTAAAACCTATTGGTGCCCAGGTGGTTTTTGACAAGAGATAAAGGCTGAAGCATATTTCCAGCGCCTTGATTTTCAACTGTATTCCTGAACCAATTCTGCCATTTTTTGGTCTATTTTTTATACTTTAAGAGGAGAAAGATGACTTTCTTTAGGTATCAGCCTGGTAAGCTGAATTATTTGTTGTAATACCTTAAAACTTTAAAAGACCGTATTGCCATGCCAATTTTTATGGACAGACATATCGTTCCCGGCATCGAAGCCAAACATGCTGCCGAAGCCCATCGCGAGGATCTTAAAATTCAGGACGAGTACGGCTGTCGTTGCATGACTTATTGGGTAGACGAAGAACAGGGGTAGCGCATTCTGCCTTATTGATGCTCCCGATATGGAGTCGGTAAAAAAAATGCACGATCGTGCTCATGGATTAATGCCACACGAGATTGTACAGGTAAACAGCAATGTGGTAGAAGCGTTTTTGGGTAGAATTGCCGATCCGGAAGGTTATACAGATGCGGAAGACCCCGATCTCAAGATATTTAATGACCCCGCTTTTAGAATAATTTTAGTGTCCAGAACTACGGATCGCAGATTGCTAAAACACCAACTGGGACTTCAAAAAGCCGACCGGCTTATCGCCTTATATCATGAAATTATGCGCAAGCAACTAGCCGCGCATGAAGGACGTGAAGTTGAACTTAAAGGGGAAGGGTTTATCGCTTCTTTCGTTTCTGTTACTCAAGCAGTAGACTGTGCGGTTGCTATTCAGGAAGACTTACACGTTGCTGGAGAACTAATAGAACTTAGGCTGGGGCTAAATGCCGGAATGCCCGTGAGCAAAAGCCCTGAACTCTTTGGAGATACAGTAAAAATGGCAATCAATTTATGCGGCATTGCCACCGAACAGCAGATAGGAATGGCTTCAATAGTTCGTGAGATCTATAAGGATGATGGCCGGAAAGGAAGAAACAATGGAGAACTTTTCTATGGTATCGAACCTGTTGATGAGAATTTTTTGCAACTCCTTATGGATACCCTCGATCAGCAATGGAAAAACCCGCAATTCGGAGTTGTAGATTTCTGCGAAAAGATGTCTATGAGCAAATCTAAATTGTACCGGAAAGTACAGAACTTACAAGCATGTCTCCTAACGAATTACTACGCAATTATCGTTTAAACAAATCATTAGACCTCCTTAAAACAGACCGCAATATCTCTCAAACTACGTTCGACTGCGGCTTTACCAGCCCTTCGTACTTCACGAAATGTTTTCAACAGCGTTTTGGTATGCAACCCATGACCTACCTCAAAGGATCTCAACCATCCTAACAGCGCAATAGTACTTATTGTCATTTCGAGCATAGCGAGAAATCTTCTTCCTTAACAACCAGCTCAACCAAAACAGACTCATTTTTACAACTATTAGAGTTGTTTGTTCAAGCCATTGACCTTAGGTGGCCATAGTTTTGAGGTGTTAATCTTTAAAACTAGAAATCATGAAAACGAAGAACTTTTTAAGCACACTTTTAGCGGCTTTTCTTTTTGGCACTATGGGCTACACACAGGATCAGGCCGCAATTAACCAAAAAATCAACAAAGAAATGATCGGAAAAAAAGAAAACATGAAAACCTATGTCATTGAACGCGAAATCCCTGATGCGGGAAAACTCACCGCCGAACAACTTGCAGGAATCTCTAAGAAATCGAATACCGTTCTCGCAGAAATTGGCCCCGCAATTGAGTGGCTTCACAGCTATGTAACAGATAACAAGGTGTACTGCGTCTACAAAGCCGAAAATGAAACATTGCTAAGGGAACATGCCGAAAAAGGAGAGTTTCCTATAAACAAGATTAGTACACTTTCAACAACCATTGATCCTAGTACAGCTAGGAACTAACCGGTTTAAATCAAAGATCATGAAATCAAAACTTGTTTATTTTCTAATAATCATGCTTCTTTGGGCGTGTAGTAAGGACGAAGGACCGCAAATTACCAACCCCAACCCCATAGATCAGCAGGGTCCGGACCCTGACCAAAATCCGGTAATTAGTTCTATAGCTCCTGAAAGCGGAAAATTTGGTGCTCAGGTGACCATTAGCGGGTCTAACTTTGAATCTACTCCCGAGGCGAATACCGTCACTTTTAACAAGATGGAAGCTACGATAATCAGTGCAAGCAAAACTGAACTTCTTGCCGAAGTTCCTCAGGGGGCCGGAACCGGGCCTGTAGAGTTAACAGTTGCAGGAAAGACTGTCAGCGGCCCTGAATTTACCTACCTACCCGATAACGCCCGTTTTGTAAACGGTGAAACCGGAACTGACACAGACAACGACTGCAATAATGTTCAGATTCCTTGTGCCACCATTGACCATGCCATTGCACAGGCAGACAACCGCGATGAACTCTTTATCGGGGCCTCGGTTTACACAGAGAGTTTAGTCATTGAGAAATCTGTGGTCCTTAGAGGGGAAGGAGAAAGTAATACCATTATCCAGGCACATCCCGAACCGGAAATGGCAAATAACCGTGTAATTCATGTGCTGCCAGGCCAACAGATTGCCATAAAGGACCTTACCATAAGGCATGGAAAACTTACCCGTTGTTTGGGTCTGCTAGGTTCAGGAGGTGGCCTACTAAATGAAATGTCTGTGGTATCCTTAATCAATATCACTTTTTCCCGTAATATGGGCTGCAGTGGAGGCGGGATGGCTAACATTTTTGCGGCTGCTGAGCTTTCAAATGTCACTTTTACAGAGAACAAGGCGACAGATGTAATCACAGATGGCTTTGGGGGCGGTATTTTTAATAGCAGCAGTACTTCTATACTTATCGATGTTGATTTTAGCGACAATGAGGCTGAGCGATCGGGCGGTGGGATGTATTGCCAGGGCAGTACTTCATCACTTAGCCGTGTTGACTTCAGTGACAACAGGGCCGGTAATAGTGGAGGTGGAATGTGCAACTTAAATGGCTCGCCGATGCTGGAAGATGCCGTATTTACAGGGAACCGGGCCGAGGGAACAACAGATGGTGGCGGCGGTGGGGGAATGTACAGCTTTGGTGAAAGTTCTTTACCTGTCCTCGCCAATGTAACTTTTGAAGGGAATACGGCCTTCGTTTGTGGAGGTGGGCTCCGTGTCGACGTTGGGAATGCCATGCTCAAGAATGTTAAATTCATTGAAAATAGTGCTACAGAAAAGGGAGGAGGAATGTGTGTCGAAAAGAGTTCTCCCTTATTGACAAATGTTGTGTTTCAGAATAATAATAGTACCACTGGAGGGGGCATATTCAATGGTAGTATGGCTACTCCTACACTCATAAATATATCTTTCAACAAGAATGTGGCTACCACTCACGGCGGAGCAATGAGTAACATTAAGGGCAGTGGTCCTACGGTCTTTAACAGTATTCTGTGGGCCAACTCAGCAGGGCAACTGGGGAATGAGATCTTCAACAGTGGTGATAGTTCTACCCGACTATTTTATACCATCTATGGAAATAATATTGAAGGCAATATTGGGGGAGGAGGAGATTTCACTGCGAACAACTCTTTAACCAAAGATCCACTTTTCGTAGATGCGAATGGAGGCGATCTCAGGCTTCGAGTTGGTTCCCCTGCAATCAATGCCGGAAACCCGGACACGAACCTGGAATTCTTCGCTGTGGACAACAATGGCAGTCCTATTGATTTGGATAGCAGTCCTCGAGTAGTGGACGGTAGAATAGATATCGGGGCTTATGAGCACCAAGATAACTAGAACTTGGAGGCATTTCTAAAACCCAAAACAATGTTCTTGTTGCAATGGCCCCTGAAATAGAATGGATACAAGATTTTGTCATGGAAAATAGAGCCTATTGGGTGTATAAGTCCAGATACAGCTAAGGATTAATTGTTTGAGTTAGTCAAGCTAGGAGAGTGTGGCAATTCTTAACAGCTGTATTCAGATTTTATGTAAGAAAGCCACACTCTCCTTACTTCCCTCTTTATTCCCCCAAACTACAAAGTTGTACGAGTTTCAACTCGTCAAAAAAAAGAATATGAACTTAAAATTTTTAGTCATGGAAAAATTGAAACTTAAAAGAAAGATATTTAGAAGACCCATCGGAAAATTGGTATTAGTGATGATAACTGGCCTTCTGGTGATAGTCATTATGGGTTGCAGTGATGATGATCAATCAATGGAACCCTGGGAGGCCGAAGTGCAGCAATTAAAAAGCGCTATGAAACCATTTAAAGATTTCATTGCTGCTCAAAATGCAGGGTATGATGTAGATGCCACCGGGTATAGAACACAGATGGGGCACCATTATCTAAAAGCTTCGATATTAGATAAGCAGTTCGACCTGGAAAATCCTGAAGTACTACTATATGTCCCTGATGAAGATGGCGTAATGCAACTGGTTGCTGTGGAGTATGGGATCGCTATGGATGATTTTGATAATCCCCCTCCGGCTCCTGAGGGCTTTACGGGCGCAAATGACGTTTGGGAATTGAATTCAGAATTTCAACTATGGACCCTACATGTTTGGATTGAATTGGAAAACCCAGAGGGGATATTTACAGCCATGAATCCGGTACTTCCATAGAAGGTTTTACGATGAAGTTAAAAGCCGAAGCCCAAAGCTTCGGTTTTTAATTTTATACGTACTCCATTGAACTCTTGTTCAAATTTTTAGAACTGTTGTGAAAAGACCTCTGTTTTATCCTGACCATTTTGTACGCTGCCCGCATATTGTCATCGAAATCAGTATCTTATAGGTGGAGACTATGAAACTTGTGAGTTGTCGAACATATTTGTGCTACTTTTTTTTTTGGTTGTTTTCTTTGTATGCCTATACAAGGCCAGCAGCGACACAACCCTTTATTGACCAACCCACTTAAAGAGGCCGGACATCCCTTTGTAGAAAACTACGGTCCGGATACCTATGACGCTTTCTACCAGAATTGGGGTGCTACCCAGGACAGTTTGGGAATTGTATATTTTGCTAACGGAGATGGGGTCTTATCCTACGATGGAGTTCATTGGAATTTGGTCGAATTGCCCAACAAGGGCACTGTCTTTTCCCTGGATACCGCAAAGGACGGAACCATCTATGTAGGAGCCCATAATGAGTTGGGATATTTAAAAGCCAAAGAAAATGGAGAAATGCAATTCATTTCCTTACTGCCCTTTTTGGAAAAGGAGTATCACGACTTTAATATAATTCGACAAACTTATGCAACAAACCATGGAGTGTACTTCGGGGCTGGTCAAGTACTGTTCAAATGGGATGGTGAAGCATTTACAGTTTGGGATTTCCCAGAAGGCACACGAATTTCAACTCATGAAGTTAACGGTGAGATCTACCAGCACAATTCAAATCTCGGCCTGACCAAACTGACAAATGGGAATTTCTCTCTTATACCGCAAGGCGAAAAATTTATAGACCTGCGATTGCGATTTATGTCGTCTCTGGGCAAGAATGGAATTCTGTTGGGATGCTCTTCGAGCCTGTATAAACTAAATGAGAACGGGATTGAAGAACTTCTTATCGATATGCCTAAATTTCTTGAAGAAAATGTGCTGTATCGAGGTGCGGTGCTTCACAATGGCACCGTTGCTCTGGGATCACTGAATAAAGGAATACTGATCATTGATAAACAAGGTCGCCAGAGGACCTTGATTTCAGGAGAAGAGTTACTGCTTTCAGATCAAATACTCGGGCTTTTTCAAGATCGTGCAGGCCTCCTTTGGGCTGGCTTGCAGACCGGGATCGCCAAGATAGAATATCCTTCAGCCTTTTCGGTTTACGATAAATCAAATCAGCTATCTGAACATATATACGATATTACTCGTTTTAACGACTCTATTTACATAGGAACAGCGACTGGTCTTCAGGTCTTGAAATTTGACCGTCAAACGGGCCGAACCCTGGCCTATCCGGTATCTGGTATAAGTGGCTCTACCTTCGATCTAATGGTTTTTAGAGACCAACTGATGATAGGCGCTTATGGGCTATATTCGAAAACGGCCAAAGGCCCACCAAGACAAATACTAGAAGAAAGTATTCACTACCTGCAAAAATCTGTGATAGACAGCAATCGGGTATTTGTAGCGCTGGCACCAGGCCTTAAAGCAGTGCGTTTTGAAAAGGGAGAGTGGATAGAGGAAAGAACCTTTGATGAAGTTAAGTATTCAGTACATACGGTAGTCGAAGACGGTGAGGGTAATTTATGGCTAAGGACCAATGATAATACCATAGGCTTAGTTTCATTTACAAACAAGCAGGCGGCGCGATCACTAAAACAACCAGTTCATAGAATTTATGATGCGGAAGATGGGTTTCCTAATGATGTTGGCATTCCTTATTTAATAGATGGGATACTATATTTTATTACCTCCGCCGGGGCACCTTATTATTATAATGCAACAAAAGATCGCTTTGAAGAGAACACTACGTTTTATGAAAGACTGGGGGTTCTTGCAGAGAGAGCTAAGGTAAGTCATGTGGATAAAGCCGGTAATATATGGATCATTGTTTATGAAGATGGGGAGAAAAAAGATCAATTGGTGGCTCTTAAAAAGGAAAATGGGGGTTATCAACTCAGGGCAATGCACGAAGACAGAATCATAGACTTGAGGCGCGAAGTAGTGTTTTCAGAACTCAAGGATAGCTTGCTCTGGTATAGAGCCAATTCAGTAGGGCTCATACGGCATGATTTAAATGGAAAATCGGGAAATTCTGATCTAAGACCCAGCACGTTCATCAAGGAGGTTTGGTACCAAACAGATTCACTTTTGTATGCAGGACATGGAAAGGGGAACAACTATGAGATCCCATATCAGCAAAATCAATTGAGATTTAAATTCTCCAGCCCCTTCTTCTACAGGGAATCACAGAATAAATTCCAATATCTGCTAGAAGGTTATGACCTTCAATGGTCTGAATGGACGGGGGAGACACAAAAAGACTATACCAATATCCCGGAAGGCAATTATACTTTTAAAGTCCGATCTAAAAATACCTTTGGGTTAGTTGGAGGTGAGGATCATTATAGGTTTGCTATCCTCCCTCCCTGGTACCGCTCCTGGTGGGCCTATTTGCTTTATGTAGTAATGGGAGCTTTGCTTTTGTGGTTATTTGGGCAATGGCGTTCTAAGCAATTGAGGCAGAAGAACCTCGCTCTAGAAACACTGGTAGGTGAGCGCACAGAAGAGATTCGAAAAAAAAATAAACTGCTGCAACATCAAACAGAGCGGCTAAAGGAAATGGACACGATGAAAACCCGACTCTTCGCGAACATTTCTCACGAATTCAGAACCCCACTCACATTGATCAAAGGACCGGTTGAAAAACTCGAAACTGCCAAAGAAAACAAAATCAGTACCACAAATATTAAAATGATTCGCCGTAATGCCAATCGCCTTTTAAACCTAGTCAATCAATTGTTAGACCTTTCCAAACTAGATAGTGGAAAGTTAGCCTTGAATATGGCCGAAGGCGATGTGTTTAAATGTGTGCGTGCAGCAGCTTCTTCTTTTAGTTCGCATGCGGCATCGAGGAATATGGACTATCAGATTAAAATTCCTTCCAGATTGCTGTGGGCTTCCTTTGATCGTGATAAACTGGAAAAAGTAATCTACAATTTGGTTGGTAACGCATTGAAATTTACAAAAGATGAAGGCAAGGTCATCATTGAAGCCCAATTTAGGAGCAGTAGATTACGACTAAAAGTAGCGGATACTGGTGAAGGTATTTCGTCAGACAAGTTACCCTATATTTTTGATCGCTTTTTTCAGGTAGATGATAGTTATACCAAGGAAAAGACAGGTTCTGGAATTGGTTTAGCACTAACCAAAGAACTGGTTGAATTGATGGGCGGCACCATTTATGTGGAGAGCGAGCTGGGTAATGGAACAATATTCAGGGTGGTATTGCCCTTAGAGGAAATAAAATCTAATGCGAAAGATGACATTGTAGAAACTACAACTCCTTTTTGGAACGACGATGAGCAACAACCATCAGCTATTCTTCAGGAAGAAAAAGAAACCAGGGTACTTATTATAGAAGACAATAATGATATGCGCCATTTCATAAAGGAGCAGCTGGCAGAACACTACGCTATTTTTGAAGGTAGAAATGGGAAAGAAGGCCTGGAGATGGCCAAAAAAGAAAGCCCGGCTTTAATAATTACCGATCTAATGATGCCTCAAATGGACGGTATCACACTTTGCAAAAAATTAAAAACAGACTTGTCAACCTGTCATATCCCTGTTATTATGCTTACGGCCAAGGCAGGGATAGAAAGATAAACTGGAAGGCCTGGAAACTGGGGCCGATGACTATCTCACCAAACCTTTTAATGCCAGAGAACTTCAAATTAGGACTAAAAACCTTATTGAGCAAAGACGGCAATTGAGAGAGTTGTTCTCACAGAATATCAACATGGACCCTAAGGAAATCACGGTGACTTCCCTTGATGAAAAGTTTTTGCATCGCCTACTCTTCTTAATGGAAGAATCCTACTCAGATTCGAGCTTTGGTGTCCCGCAAATGCAAAAATCACTGGGGATGAGTAAAACGGCCTTGCATACCAAGATTAAGGCCCTGACGAACCATCCGCCGGGAGAATTACTTCGCAATTTCAGGTTGAAAAGAGCCGCACAATTGCTTGCACAACAGGCCGATAACATTTCTCAAATTGCCTATGATGTAGGGTTTAACAGCCTTTCGTATTTTACCCGTTGCTTCAAAGCCTATTTTAAAAAATCACCTTCAGAATACCTTGATAAAAATGAAAAGAATAATAAATAGCCTTGGCAGTTTGGTTCTCTGTAGTTGCTTCGTTTTTGCATGTATCGATTCGACTAATGAGTCTGATACATTACTGGCTCTGGTAGGAGGCACCGTCCTTGATTTTGATAATTACGGCAATTCTACCGCGGATATTGAAAACGCTGTTGTACTAATTTCCGGTAACGAAATATTGAAAGTTGGGAAAGAGGGAGAAGTGCAAATTCCGGACCGCGCTGAAATAATTGATACTTCCGGGAAGTTTCTCATGCCTGGACTCATTGATGGTTTTGCAGCCTTGAACGATCAAGCCTATGCCAATGCCTTTTTGTATATGGGTGTAACTACGATTGTGGGTTTAGATGGCGGCAGAAGGGGTCCTATTTTTTGGGAAGCTGATCCTGCACCACAGATATATAAATTTGATAGCTATTACGGCGATGCAGTCTGGTCTGAAGAAGAACAATTAATAAAGCGATGGGCCACCATTGATGAAATCAGCCAGGATATCGATTCTCTTGCAGCAAGGGGAGTAAATGTACTACTGGTCCATTACGGGGTAAAACCCAACCAGCTTGAAGCTATTGTCAAAAAATGTAAGGAGCATGACATGGTGACTATCGGTGAACTGGGTCATTCAAAGCTTACTGATGCCCTTTCGGCTGGGGTACAGAGTTTTGTACATATTTCGCGATACAGCATTGATATCGTTCCAGAAAGTATTAAAAAGGGATACAAAGATGCCCCCTTTGGCCAGCCCAGAATAAAAGCATACGAATACTTCGAAAATTTCGAAGCTGAAACCAATGAATCCTTAAATAATCACGCAGCACTACTCGCAAGTTCGGAAGCGGCTTTGATACCCCACTTACTCGCTGTGGTATCCCAGTTATCCCTTTGCTAGAAATCCCTGGGGAAAACCCAGCGGCCAAAGCCATTAACTCAGATAGTATTCACCTACCCCGTAGACAAGAAAACCGGAAAAGTGGAGTGTTCTTGAAAATACAGAGCAATGGGATACTTGATATGGTCTAAAAAGTTGGTGGAAAATTTACTGGAAATTGAAAAGAATATGTTCAAAAGGCGCCAGGTATTTAACAGGATCTGGTACAGACGCCTTTGGTGCCATGCCTGGCATGTCTTTGCATTCTGAATTGGAAATGCTACATAGAGCCGGACTTACCAATCGGCAGGCGCTTGCAGCGGCGACTACTAATTTTTGTAAAGTTTGGGGATGGGAGCATATAGGGCAGATAAAGGCAGGTTCGGAGGCAGACCTACTTATACTTTCACAGAATCCTGTCGAAAACCTATCATACTTAGAAAACATAGACTTACTTCTCCTTGATGGAAAAATTTTGAAGCCAGATAGTTTGTTATCTGAAGAAGAATAGCATCATCAACTGCATCTCAACAAGTTTTTACCTTCTATAAGTAAAGAAGCTCCCGTTCTAAGGGTTTTCTCGCCTGCTGAACTATAGTGCAAACAAACCGAACTCCTCTTAAAGCACTGATTTACAGTAGTTTTTACATTTGTTTCGAAACTTAAGACCCCTTGGTCTCAACACTAAATGAATGTATAACTGTAAAATAGAAAATCATGAATTGGAAAAACAGATCAACCGTTTTTGTTATGGCAGTTGCAATACTTGCTTGTAGTAAGGATGACAATGGCAGTTCAGCACCGCCAGAGCCTGATCCTGTTAACAAAGCCCCGGTGGCTAACGCAGGTGATGATCAAAAAGTAGTGATTGGAGCCACTGCCAAGTTAAATGCCAGCAGCAGTTCAGATCCTGATGGGGATGATTTAACCTACAGCTGGTCTTTTATTAGTAAACCCAATGAAAGTAATTCAGCGCTAGTAGGTGCAGGGCAGTCTGATGCAGAATTTACCTTAGATAAGGCGGGCGTTTATGAGGTGCAACTTGAAGTAAGTGATGGCGAGGATAAGGCAACCGATACCATCTTGATTTCGAACAATACCCCTGTAATTAATGAAGTAGAGGGGTGGTATTTTAGACATTGAGTACCTGACTCGCCCTGGTTCCCTTATTAAGATTAAAGGAGACTTCTTTAGCCCAAGTTTGCAAGAGAACAGCATTACCGTAGCGGGAATTGCATATAAAATAACAGAATTGGAGATTGACGAGGAGGGAGGTAGTCAGGATGAGATTCGTCTTTTGGTACCTGATGAAGCAATTTCCGGTGAGTTAAGAGTTACTGTTGGCGAGGAGGAAGTAGTATGGAACGAACCAATTCGTATGGCCAGCCTCCCGGTAATAGATTTTACAGAGGATAATACACATTTGGAAAGGCTTATTCGATCTGACGGGAATGTACCAGACACCTATTTTGAAATATGGAACCCTTTTTAGGCCAAAAGTCAACGGAAAGGTTTTGGCACTGCTTCTTAGAATGCCGATAAATGGCACCTATGAGGTAACCTTATGGGATGCAAGTACGAAAAACCAGTTATCCTCCGCAATCATCGAAACAACCAATAAAAACAGTGCCGAGAAAGTTGATTTGCCAAATCCGATTTCCCTGGAAAAAGACAAGCAATATGTCATCACCGTAAATGCAAATGATTGGTATTTGCATATAGACGAGCAAGATGCGCTGGGAAATCAATTCCCGAAAACCTATGGCAACATCGAAGTTATTAGCACTGCTTTTCATGAAGGGCAGACTTCAAGCTATCCTGATGAAGGATTTCCAGTGAATTATATCGTGTATGGCCCAGATATTCTTTTTGCAGCTGATCCTGAGTGATGACAAGCAGGTAATAACTGAATAATAGTGGGAAAAGGTTTAGACAATTTAAAATGAAAGCAAAATTTATAATACTTAGCGTATCGCTTGGATGCCTTTTAGCATGCAGCAAAGATGACGAGCCAAAACCCCTGAACAAGATCCTATAGAGCAACAAGAAATGGAGGAGAACAATGCTCCCGAAAGTTTTTCGCTCCTGTTGCCTGATATTGATGCAGAGAATGAAGTGCGAACCCCAATATTCATTTGGGAACCAGCAACAGATCCTGACGGAGACAAAGTGACTTACGATCTGTATTTAGATACTTCGGAAGGAGCAGTAGCGCTGATAGCGGAAAATCTTAGCTCACCAATTTTTGAGTTGGAGGAGCGATTAAAATTGGACACTAAATTCTTCTGGAGGGTGGTTGCCAGGGACGAAAAGGGGGGCTGAGACGTGCATAGCGCAACAGCTTCATTTACCACAGAGTTCCCACTAGCTTCCTGACAGAGCATGAGCGAAATTTGGGAGGAGGAGAAAGGAAGTGGCAATGTCTTGAGGATCTTCTATTTACGAGGATAGGATTTCAATCTTCGGCAACTTCTTTGTCAATTACGAAGATCAATTTGGACATATTTCAAGCTTGGTCAAAGACTTGAGTAACGTCAGGTATGAGTATACCTATTCCGATACGGGAAAGCAAGAAATAGTAGAGAGTTTTGGGCTTTCGAATAAGAAAATCGTCTGGGTTATTGAGTATGATTTGGAAGACAGACCTATGCGGATTTTTAGATCGGAAGAGATGACCTCTGGGATAGCCGAGTTTCTTGCCACTTTTAAATATGAAAGTAACAATGCCCTAAAGCCCCAGGAAATTCTCATTGAATACGAATACGATTCTATGGGTACAGCAGGTGAAGGAATGACAAATATGAGTTTAGATTGGGATGGGGATAACATTTCCTCCATTGAGGTTGAAAGGAACCGAAAATGGAACGCCTTTTAGCAGCCGAACGGTTTTTACCTATGACGATAATATCAACCCTTACTATGTAATTCTCAAGGAAAAATTCGGGTTTGAAGATTTCTTTGTTTCAAACCTTTATACTGGGATGGAAACCTTAGATTCGGGGGTATTTTACTGGCAATCTCGTAACAATATAACTAAAATTGAACTCTATTCACCTGTAGATGACGAGGATCCTCATACGACTAAAGCGTATACCTACGTGTATTCTGATAAATACTATCCTATTTCGGGAACAGAGCGAATTACCGAGGGGACGGCAACCATAACCAACGAATTTATTTGGAAATATTAAAAGGTTTGTACCTTAGCTCATCACCACCAAATAGATTGGGTACAGCTAAAAAACATACGACACTTATAAAACCGAAGCCAAACGCCTCGGTTTTTTGTCTTGTGGTATTTCTAAAGCTGAATTTTTGGAAGAAGAAGCTCCCAGACTAGAAAATGGCTCAAACAAGACATGCATGGCGAAATGCAATACATGGAAAACCACTTCGACAAACGCCTTGATCCCAGACTACTGGTAGATGGTGCCAAATCGGTGATTTCGTTATTGCTCAATTATTATCCTGAAGAACAACAGGCCGAGGGCAGTTATAAGATCTCTAAATACGCTTATGGCCAGGATTATCACCATGTCATTAAAGCTAAACTTCGCGAGCTCCATCAATTTATTTCTGAACAGATCGGCGAAGTCAACGGTAGAGCTTTTGTAGATTCGGCACCGGTGTTGGATAAGGCCTGGGCGGCCAAAAGCGGTTTGGGTTGGATGGGAAAACACAGCAACCTCTTAACCCAACAGCTGGGATCTTTCTATTTCATTGCAGAGCTTATCGTAGACCTGGAACTGGAATATGACACGCCGGTTACAGACCATTGTGGTAGCTGTACTGCATGTATTGATGCCTGCCCTACACAGGCAATTGTTGAACCTTATGTAGTTGATGGGAGTAAATGCATTTCGTATTTCACTATCGAATTGAAAAACGAGATTCCAATTTCGGTTCAGGGCCAATTTGAAGACTGGATGTTTGGCTGTGATGTCTGCCAGGATGTTTGCCCCTGGAACCGCTTTTCAAAACCGCACAATGAACCCTTGTTTCAGCCTAATCCAGAATTACTTTCCATGACCAAAAGCGATTGGGACGAAATTACCGAGGAGGTATTTCGGAAAGTCTTCAAAAAATCAGCGGTTAAGCGAACCAAATTTTCTGGGCTAAAACGAAATATCGAGTTTTTAAAGTGATCGCATAAGCACTACAACGTTTTCGATGTTAAAGTTTCTGTTTTTCTTATTAAGATTTTTTTAAGAAAACCTCAAAAATCCTATATTAGGAAATTGTTCGGTTTTGCGAATTCTTCAAGATTTAGAGCTTCTGAGTAAGTAGTAGATAAGTTGAAGCTACCAGATTTTTGGAAATTCGAAACCGAATTGCTAAAAAACTAAACTAACTAAACTTTACGATATTATGGGTGGATTGCAAACTCTTGATATTGTCGTCATTCTGGTCTACCCTGGTCGGCATTATCATCTACGGGATTTCCAAATCAAAAAGAAGCAGCTCTGAGGATTATTTTTTGGGTGGAAGAACCATGACCTGGCCCATAGTTGGAATTGCGCTTTTTTCCGCGAACATTTCGAGCTCTACCCTGGTAGGATTGGCTTCCGATGGCTTTCAAACCAACGTTAATGTCTACAACTACGAATGGTTTGCCGTTGTAATCCTTATTTTCTTTGCCATTTTCTTTTTGCCATTTTACCTGAGATCCGGGGTGTATACCATGCCCGAGTTTATTGAGCGGAGATATGACCGAAGGTCTCGGTATTACTTTTCTTTCATTACCATCTTAGGCAATGTGCTCGTTGATACCGCTGCAGGTTTGTATGTTGGAAGTATTGTTTTAAAGCTGCTATTTCCGGATATCAGCTCCACATATATTATCATTATGCTTGCTGTGGCAGCTGCGGCCTACACCATTCCGGGAGGCCTTAACTCGGTGATTCAAACAGAAGTAATCCAAGCCGTTCTGTTAATCATTGGCTCGTGCTTACTGACATATTTCGCCTTTGAAGAACTGGGAGGCGGCTGGAATACCATGATGTCTAAATTAGACGGAATGTTGGCTGCTGGCGACGTAAATTTTGGTGATAGGGCCGCTGAAGGCAAATTTATTCCGGCCAATTCGGGAGAAGTTTTTAGCCTTGTAAGGCCCGATAATGATGAATTTATGCCCTGGTGGGGACTTTTAACCGGTGTCCCGCTTTTGGGCTTTTATTTCTGGGCAAACAACCAATTCATGGTGCAGCGCGTACTTGGTGCCAAGGATCTAAATCACGGAAGATGGGGAGCCCTTTTTGCAGGGCTGTTGAAACTTCCTGTTGTGTTCATAATGGTGGTGCCAGGCGTTTTAGCACTTCTGCTTTTTAGCACTTTAGACATTTCTGGTTTAAACTACCCCCTAGCAGACGGCGGTTTGTGTAACAATCTTGCAGACTGCCCTAACCTTACCTATCCGGTGTTGCTCTTCGAGTTATTACCAACGGGAGTGCTTGGTTTGGTGGTGGCCGGATTGCTGGCTGCTATGATGTCTTCGGTCTCAGCAACCTTCAATTCTGCATCCACTTTGATAACCATGGATTTTGTAAAACAATTAAAACCGGAACTCACCAGTAAACAGTTGGTGAGAGCAGGGCAGATTGCCACTTTGGTGCTGGTGGTTTTGGCCTCGGCATGGGTGCCGTTTATTGAGAGGGTAAGTGATTCATTATGGAGCTACCTTCAGCTGGTGATTGCATTTACCAGTCCGCCAGTTGTATCGGCCTTTATCCTTGGTTTGTTCTGGAAAAGAGCCAATGGTACCGGAGCTTTCGTAAGCCTTTTGGTAGGAGGTGCCTTTGCACTCTTTATGATTCTCTCGGCTGCTTACGATATTTCACCCGAATTAAACGAATATCATTTCCTTGCTAAAGCAAATATCCTATTTGTTTTAAGCCTTATTGTGCATATCGTTGTCAGTTTGGCCACAGCTAAGCCAGAAGCACAGAAAGTTGCGGAATACACCTATAAGAAGAAATTATTTACAGATGAAACTGAGGAACTTAAGGCATTGCCATGGTTTAAGAATTACAGGTATTTGGCCATAATTCTTTTGATAATTACGGCAATAGTCGTCGGCTCGTTCTTGTAAATCTACTGTATTAATTCCCAAAAAGCACGAACTCTGGTTGGTGCTTTTTTTATGGGTCTTCCCTAATAATAAGTTTTACCCGCCTTTTTAATCAGAATACCCTTAAATTTGCTATTCAAATTCACTATATGAGCACTGAAAAAGGCCGTAAAGAAGCATTGATATATCATTCCAAACCGCAACCTGGTAAGATCAAAATCGTCCCTACCAAACCCTATTCCACCCAGCGCGATTTAGCCCTGGCCTATTCCCCCGGGGTTGCAGAACCCTGCCTGGAAATTAAGAAAGATAAAAATAATGTTTACCAATATACTGCCAAGGGAAATATTGTGGCCGTTATCTCTAATGGGACCGCAGTATTGGGACTGGGAGATATAGGTCCGGAGGCCTCCAAACCTGTAATGGAAGGGAAAAGCCTGCTTTTTAAAATTTTTGCAGATATCGATGGTGTTGATATAGAACTCGATACCAAAGATGTTGACAAATTTGTAGAGACGGTTAAAACCATAGCTCCCACTTTTGGAGGTATTAACCTAGAGGACATAAAAGCTCCTGAGGCATTTGAAATAGAACGGCGCCTAAAAGAAGAATTGGATATTCCTGTAATGCACGACGACCAGCATGGGACAGCAATAATTTCGGCTGCGGCCTTGCTGAATGCTGTGGAGCTTGCTAATAAGAAGATTGAAAAGGTAAAAATTGTAGTTAGTGGAGCAGGTGCGGCCGCTGTTTCATCTGCCCGTTTGTACAAAGCCTGCGGGGCAAAGGCTGAAAATATTGTAATGCTTGATAGCAAAGGAGTTATCAGAAAAGACCGGAAAGAACTCAGCCCAGAAAAGTCGGAGTTTGCTACCGGCAGGAAAATAGATAGTTTAGCCGATGCGATGAAAGATTCAGATGTCTTTATTGGTCTTTCAATGGCGGATATCGTAAGTCCCGATATGCTAAAAACCATGGCGAAAAACCCTATCGTTTTTGCCATGGCAAACCCTGATCCAGAGATAAAATATGGCTTGGCTTGCAAGACAAGAGATGACATTATTATGGCCACTGGTCGCTCAGATCATCCTAATCAGGTGAATAACGTATTAGGGTTTCCTTTCATTTTTAGAGGGGCTTTGGATGTCCGAGCTACCAGCATAAATGAGGAAATGAAAATGGCTGCTGTTAAGGCGCTGGCCCAGTTGGCAAAAGAGCCTGTCCCTGAGCAGGTAAATATTGCTTACGGGGAAACACGTCTTACTTTCGGCAAGGACTATATCATCCCAAAACCCTTTGATAATAGGTTGATCTCACAGATACCTCCGGCGGTTGCCAAGGCAGCTATTGAAAGCGGGGTTGCAAAAGCGCCTATTACAGATTGGGAAAAGTACTCAGAAGAACTATTGGCGCGTTCGGGAAATGATAACAAGGTGGTTAGGCTTTTGCATAATAGGGCCAAGATAAATCCTAAGAAAATTGTTTTTGCCGAAGCAGACCAGCTAGACGTGCTTAAGGCAGCTCAAATAGCACATGAAGAAGGCATTGCTCAACCTATTTTACTCGGAAAAAAAGACGTTATAGCAAAGCTCAAAAAAGAGTTAGAATTTGATGCAGATGTACAGGTTATAGATCCTAATTCTGATGATATTGTGAAGGTGCGAAGAGCTTATGCCAAAAAATTCTGGGAAGCCCGCAAGAGAAAAGGGGTTACAGAGTACAGCGCTCGCATTATTATGAAGCGCCGTAACTATTTTGCGGCGATGATGGTAGTTGAGGGCGATGCTGATGGAATGATTTCTGGCCATTCTAGAGCATACAATACCGTTGTCAAACCCATTTTTGAGGTTATGGGCAAGGCTAAAAATGTAACAAGGGCAGCCACTGTTAACATTATGATTACTGATCGAGGTCCTCTTTTCTTAGCGGATACTTCGATCAACATAGACCCGAATGCGGAAGAACTGGCAGAAATAGCCCAAATGACTGCAAATGTGGCTACAACTTTTGGTTTTGACCCCGTCATGGCGATGCTTTCCTATGCAAATTATGGGTCTTCTAACCATCCCAATGCCCGAAAAGTACGAGAGGCTGTAAAGTTGCTGCATGAAAGAAACCCAGATCTTGTTGTTGATGGAGAAATTCAGACAGACTTCGCGCTTTCGATGGATTTGTGCGCCAGCAATTTTCCATTTTCCAGGCTTGCCGGGAAAAAGGTAAATGCTTTTATTTTTCCAAATCTGGAAGCGGCTAACATAACTTATAAATTGCTAAAGGGTCTTAATAAGGCTGTTTCTATTGGCCCAATTATGGTAGGCCTAAGAAAATCTGCCCATATTTTACAGCTAGGTGCCAGCGTAGAGGAAATGGTAAATATGACAGCAGTAGCTGTTATAGATGCGCAGGAAAGGGAGAAGCGCAAACGGGCTAAACTAGGCTATATTTGAACTCATAAAACGAACCAGCAACCTAACAGATACAAATGATTACCCATCTCAATGGAAAACTAGTAGAAAAGAACCCGACTTATGTGATTATTGAGTGCGCAGGAGTGGGTTATTTTGTAAATATCTCCCTAAACACTTTTTCGAAAATCCAGGATCAGGAAAACATCCGACTATTTACGCACCTACAGGTAAGGGAAGACGCCCATATCTTATTTGGTTTTGCTGAAAGATCTGAGCGTGAAATATTTCGTTTACTCCTGTCTGTTTCAGGCATTGGATCGAGCACTGCCAGGACCATGCTTTCTTCGCTAAGCCCCGCCCAGATTAGGGACGCCATAGCGGGGGGAGATGTACCGTCAATTCAGGCGATAAAAGGGATTGGCGCAAAAACTGCGCAAAGGGTAATTCTGGATCTAAAAGACAAGATTTTAAAAATCTATGATATTGATGAAGTTTCGGTGAATTCAAACAATACAAGTAAGGAAGAAGCGTTATCTGCTTTAGAGGTTCTGGGATTTGCAAGAAAGCAAGCCGAGAAGGTGGTAGACAAGGTGTTAATCCAAGATCCTTCCATAAGCGTAGAAGGTATTATTAAACTTTCGCTTAAAAATTTGTAACAAGTTTGAAAACAGGGGCAAGATTATTTCTTAAATCATACTTATTTAAGCTTTTTTTCCTATCCATTATTTTAGTTGGCACAGGCCAAAATATCTGGGCTCAGGAGACAAATGAGCAAGAAGCCGATTCTGTAAAAACCGGAATTGCCCTGGGGAGAATTTCGCTTGAAAACCCTGAAAGTATTGTCTCTAAATACACTTATGACCCCACACTAGACCGCTATATCTACACAGAATCCGTAGGAGATTTTGATATTAACTACCCTGTGATTCTTACCCCTGAACAGTTTTATGAACTAGTCCGGAAAGAAGGTATGAAGGCTTATTTTAAGGAAAAAATTGACGCTTTTTCAGGAAAGAAAGAGGGGAGTGAAGAGGCGAGAAAAAATTTATTACCCAATTTCTACGTAAATAACAGCTTCTTTGAGTCGGTATTTGGTGGAAATACTATTGAGGTAATTCCACAAGGTTCAGTAGCAATGGATCTTGGGGTTATCTGGCAAAAGAATGACAACCCGGCGCTTTCTCCGAGAAACCGAACGAACCTCTCTTTTGATTTTGACCAACGTATTAGCCTGAGTATGTTAGGTAAGATAGGCGAGCGCTTGCAGGTTACCGCAAACTACGATACCGAGGCTACTTTCGACTTTCAAAACCTGGTAAAACTAGATTATACACCTACCGAGGACGATATCATCAGGAAAATAGAGATCGGTAATGTGAATATGCCCCTAAATAGTTCGCTTATCACCGGAGCACAAAGCCTTTTTGGTGTTAAAACACAATTGCAGTTTGGTAAGACAACCGTGACAGCTGTCTTTTCTGAACAGCGTTCCCAGAACAATACCGTGGTAGCCCAGGGTGGGGGAACATTAAGTGAGTTCGAACTTACCGCACTCGATTATGATGAAGATAAACACTTCTTCTTAGCGCAGTTTTTTAGAGATCAATACGATGACGCGCTTCAGTTTTACCCTTATATCAACAGCCAGGTACAAATTACCCGTTTAGAGGTTTGGGTAACCAATAGAAGTCAGCAAACCTTAAACGTCAGAAATGTAGTAGCAATTCAGGATTTGGGTGAAACTAATGCAACTGATACACGAATTGGACTGGCAGGCGGTGAACCGGCCGGTTTTTTTAATATTTCCGGCGCCAATCCAAATCTTCCGCGAAACGGAGCCAACGACTACGATCCCACTTTAATCGGTGCGGGGGGTGTGCTGAATTCGGCCATCAGAGATATTGCTACCGTAGATAACGGCTTTACCATTGCAACCGGGTATCAGGTTAACCAGGGCTTCGACTATGCCATTTTAGAGAATGCAAGGAAGCTAGAACTGGGGAGAGACTATAACTTTAATTCGCAATTGGGATATATTTCTCTTAACCAAAGATTGAGTAACGATGAAGTACTTGGTGTCGCCTTTCAATATACCTTTAACGGCGAGGTTTTTCAGGTTGGAGAGTTTGCTAATGGAGGTCTCGATGCTACGACGGTCTCGGGTGGGGTAGACCCCCAAATCAACAACAATACGCTTATTCTTAAGCTGTTAAAAAGTAACATCACCAATGTGGGTGATCCCATCTGGGATCTGATGATGAAAAACATCTACTCCACTGGTGCTTTTCAATTGAGTCAGGAAGATTTTAAGCTAAATATTCTATATACAGAGTCAACTCCAAGAAACTATATCACTCCAGTGGTGGAAGGCCCAGGAAGTGGCTGGCCAGACGGCTTGCAGGATCGTATTCTTATCGATGTCTTTAATTTAGACAGGCTTAATGTTTACAATGATGTACAACCAGGTGGGGACGGTTTTTTCGATTTTGTACCCGGAATTACTGTAGATACTCAGAATGGACAGATTGTTTTCACCAAAGTAGAGCCTTTTGGAGCGTATTTATTCGACCTTCTGGGTGGCGGAACTTATGAAGTGGAGAACGATCAGGGCTATAATGAAAATCAGCAAAAATACGTCTTTAGGAATATGTATTCCCAGACCAAGGCCGCTTCACTTGAGGATGCTGAGAAAAACAGATTTAGGCTAAAAGGGCGTTACAAGTCGGAAGGTAGTAACGGAATTCCTATTGGTGCTTTTAATGTGCCAAGAGGATCTGTACGGGTCACGGCGGGGGGACGCCAACTTCAGGAAGGAATAGATTATACCGTGAACTACCAGGCAGGTACGGTTCAGATTCTTGACCCTAGTCTTGAAGCCTCAAACACACCCATAAATATCTCCGTAGAGAATAACGCGGTCTTTGGCCAACAAACCAGGAGGTTTACCGGAATTAATGTTGAACATCAGTTTAATCCGAATTTTGTCCTTGGCGCTACTTTACTCAACTTAAATGAACGCCCACTTACTCAAAAATCGAACTTTGGGGTAGAACCTGTAAACAACACGATTTTTGGGCTTAACGGAAACTTCTCTACAGAAATCCCATTTTTAACCAGGCTGGCTAACAAGCTACCGAACATTGATACAGATGTACCCTCAAATCTTTCGGTTAGGGGAGAAGTGGCTTTTCTAAGGCCAAATTCTCCAAAAAACGCAGATTTCAGAGGGGAGACTACGACTTATTTAGATGATTTTGAGGGCGCTCAGGCGCTAATAGATATACGTTCTTCCCTGGGTTGGAGCCTTGCCAGTACCCCTTTAGAATTTCTCGATGAAGGCGAAGAGGACCTGGAAACAGGTTACGAAAGAGCCAAAATGGCCTGGTATACCATAGATCCAATCTTTTATACCAATCAAAGGCCTTCAGGGATAAGTGATAACGACATCTCTTTTAACGAAACACGAAGAATTTTTATTGATGAGGTTTTCCCTCAGGTAGATATTGCTCAGGGGCAAACTACGGTGCAAAACACCTTAGACCTTGCCTATTACCCAAATACGAAAGGGCCTTACAACACCAATCCCAACTTTGCGGCAGAACTACCAACCGAAAAGTGGGGAGGGGTCATGCGATCGCTTACAAGTACAAATTTTGAACAGTCAAATGTAGAGTTTGTTCAATTCTGGGTAATGGACCCCTATGTGGATGGTGTAGCAACTGGCCCCGGTGAATTGGTTATCAATCTTGGTAATATTTCTGAAGACATTTTAGAGGATGGTAGAAAACAATACGAAAATGGCCTGCCTGGAGTAAATAGCAACGACCTTACCACAACCACTGTTTGGGGTAAAGTCCCCGCAACACAATCCCTGGTTTACGCTTTCGATGCAGACGAGGCAAACCGAAGTCTTCAGGATATCGGCTTCGATGGTTTATCTGATGCAGAAGAAGCCGCGCAAGGATATAACGGCCCGGCAGAAGATCCCGCCCTTGATAATTATGTCTACTATCTGAATCGTGATGGAGGCATTCTGGAACGCTATTTTGATTTTAATAATACCGAAGGAAATTCTCCGGTGTCTGTAACAAATACAGACAGAGGATCTACCACCCTGCCAGACGTTGAGGATGTTGATAGAGACCTTACAATGAATACCATTAACAGCTATTATGAGTATCGCATACCCATACGGCCTAATACGTCTATAGACGACCAGTACGTAACCGACATTAAGGAAGGAGTTACCCCTAATTTACCTAATGGCGACCAGCTGAACAGAAGATGGATTCAATACAAAATACCACTTAGCGATTTTACAGATGCCGTTGGTGGCATCACAGATTTCAGATCGGTCAGTTTTATGCGGATGTACCTTACCGGCTTCACCGACGATGTGGTACTTCGTTTCGCGACCTTAGACCTGGTAAGAGGTGATTGGAGATCTTACACCAGGACACTTCAGACCAATGAAGATGATCCTGAAGATGACGGGACACTCGTAGATGTCAACACTGTGAATATTGAAGAGAACAATTCGAGAATTCCTATACCCTATGTCTTACCTCCGGGCGTGGTACGAGAGCAATTGAATAATAACAATACCATCATTAGGCAAAATGAGCAGTCGCTCTCTTTTGTAGTCGAAAACCTGGAGTCTGAAGATTCGAGAGGCGTGTTCAAAAATGTAAATATTGATGTACGGCAGTACGAACGTATTAAGATGTTTATGCATGCCGAAAAAATAATGGACTCAGACTATTTAGACGATGATGTACCGCTTGTTGGGTTTCTTAGAATTGGTACTGACTTCTCAGAGAACTTTTATCAAATAGAAGTTCCGTTGCAGTTTACCCCTTTTACAGCGACTTCAGCAGAGGATATTTGGCCAGATATCAATGAACTCGACATCGCCCTGAGTGATCTGAACAAAGTAAAATCTCAGGGGATCGCAGACCAGACCTTAGGTGATATCAACTATTACGAAGTGGTTGGGGGAGAGGTAATTCCCGTAGATGAGTTTGCTCCCAGAACTCCCGGCCAATTGCGAATAGGTATTAGAGGAAACCCTTCTTTGGGGAGCATTAGGAGTATGATGGTTGGTGTAAAGAATATTGACAATATTCCTGCTCGAGGTGAAGTGTGGTTCAACGAACTGCGCCTGGCCGGACTGGATAATAACGGAGGCTGGGCAGCTGTTGCCGCTATCGATGCTAACATGGCCGACTTTGCTAATGTTTCGGCCACAGGAAGCACCAGTACTTCTGGTTTCGGTGCTATTGATCAGATGCCGAATGAGCGTGCAAGAGAAGATGCTATTGCTTATGACGTTGTAACCAATGTGGAAATTGGCCAGTTGTTTCCTAAAAAATGGAATTTGCAAATTCCGTTTAACTACGGCTTTTCCGAGCAGTTGATCACCCCAGAATTTGATCCGGTTTATGACGACCTGAAGCTAGATGACAGAATAGATGCCGCAACCTCGCAAGAGGAGGCCGATGAAATAAAAGAACAGGCCGAAGACTATACGAAAAGAACAAGTATAAACTTTATTGGGGTAAGAAAGAACAGGGGAGAAGAAGCTGAAGCTAATTTCTACGACATAGAAAACTTTACTTTCAACTATTCGTACAACGAAACCGATCATCGCGATTTTGAGATTGCCAGCCTACGAGATCAAAGCGTTACTACAGGCTTTGTTTATAATCACAATTTTAAACCGGTTCCCGTGGCTCCGTTCGCCAAAAAAGACTCCTTATTTACAGGCCGTTATTGGCAGTGGCTTAAGGACCTTAATTTTAATCTGTTGCCTGCAAGTATTTCGGTACAGTCTGATATCAACAGGCAGTTTAACCAACAGCGCTTTAGGGATGTCCTTGAGCCCGGTGTTGAACGCTTGGAACTTCCGCTTCTACAGCAGCGAAATTATCTCTTTAACTGGCAATATGCTTTGAATTACAGCCTTACGAGATCACTTCGAATTAACCTTACTACTTCTAACAACAACATTGTCCGTAATTATTTCAGTGACGAACTCGATCTTGATGGGAATCCGCTCATCAACCAGGATCTCAACCTTTGGGACGGGTTCTTTGATATTGGCGAGCCCAACAGGCATGCGCAACAGATGCAGATCAATTACGAGCTGCCTTTTAGCAAAATACCAATTCTGGACTTTATTAATGCCCAGTACACTTATACGAGTAATTTTGACTGGCAACGGGGTGGTGATGCCATCAGGGAGGTCACAGGCGAAAATATTAATACGGTTCAAAATGCCAATACCCACAGCTTAACCGCTTCCTTGAGTATGCAGCGTTTTTACGATCAAATCGGACTTAAAAAACCAGATACCAAAGGAGCTGCTGCCCCAGATCGTAGAGATAAAGCTGGAAACCCGGCATCTGACGCACCAAGTACACCCAAAAAACGAAGCGGACTATTTAATACGGCTATTGATATCGTCACAATGGTGAAGCGACTAAACATCAATTATAGCGAAAACAACGGTCAGGTATTACCGGGTTATACACAATCTATAGGGTTTATTGGAACTGCAAGGCCTACGCTGGGCTTCGTATTTGGAAGCCAGGCTGATGTGCGTTTTGAGGCAGCAAGAAATGGCTGGTTAACTACCTTTCCTGAATTTAACGAACAATTTATCAAAACCACCAATAGGCAACTCGATATTACTGCCACAGCTCAACCCGTGCAGGACCTTACCATAGACCTCACCGCGAATCGGCAGTTTTCAAGTAGCCTGCAGGAAAATTTCAAAATAGAAAACGGCGAGTACATTCAGCAGACACCTAATACTTTTGGAAATTTCAGTATCTCTACTATGATGATAGGCACTGTCTTTAGCAAAAGCGATGAGATCACATCAGACAACTTCGAGAAGTTTAAAGAAAACAGAATTACTATTGCAAACAGGTTACTGTCTGACAGAGGAAAACCAGATATAGGAGTTGATGAAGATGGCTTCCCTATCAGATACGGCAAAACAAGTCAGGATGTACTCTTACCCGCCTTCTTTGCCGCCTATACCGGTCAGGATGTAAATAGGGTGAACTTAGACGCCTTCCGTGAGATCCCTATTCCCAATTGGAATATTAAGTACACCGGTCTTATGAAAAACAAATGGTTTAAGAAGAAGTTCAAACGCTTTTCATTGACTCATGGATACAGAGCCTCGTATAGCATCAATTCGTTTCAGACCAATTTAGAGCTTCAAAACACTTCCATTGACCCGGAAACTGAGGATTTCCGTCCGGAGAATATCTACAATAATGTAGTGCTGACAGATCAATTCAATCCGTTAATGCGGGTTGATTTCGAAATGAAGAATTCGCTGAGTATTCTAGCCGAAGTAAGGACAGACAGGGCACTATCTTTAAGCTTTGACAATAATTTACTAACCGAGATCAACGGGAAGGAATATACCCTTGGACTTGGATATAGGTTTAAGGACGTAAAATTCGTTACAAACATAGGAGGCGAAAAAACCCGTTTGAAAGGGGACCTTAATTTAAAAGCAGACCTAACCCTCAGGGATAACATCACCATTATCAGAAACCTGGATATTGACAACAATCAAATTACCTCAGGCCAAAACCTCTTGTCAATTAAATTCACCGCAGACTACGCGCTGAGTAAGAACCTGAATGCCTTGTTTTTCTATGATCATTCCTTCTCTCAATTTGCGGTTTCAACAGCATTTCCTCAGACTACCATCAATACCGGCTTTACCCTGCGATATAATTTCGGAAACTAGCAAAATACTTGTATTTAGAAGCTATAGAATCTCAGTGTACACTGTTCCTCATTTCTTGGATCTAACGTCACGAACCTATTGCGAGATCTTTAGCTTATTACACCATTATTTTACGTTCAAACTTTTTTGAAAAGCTTATCATAATCCGTTACATTTGCTGGCAAACAAAATGCAAGTAGAATGAATATACCCGCCGAGTTAAAATATACAAAAGACCACGAATGGATAAAGATTGATGGTGATGTTGCCACCGTTGGTATTACAGATTTCGCCCAGGGAGAATTAGGAGATATTGTTTATGTTGAGGTAGAAACCCTAGACGAAACCTTGGATAAGGACGAAGTATTTGGAACAGTGGAAGCGGTTAAAACAGTTTCAGACCTATTTCTACCTCTAAGCGGAGAAATTATTGCTTTTAATGAGGCGTTGGAGGACGCTCCTGAAATGGTAAATTCAGACCCTTATGGCGAGGGTTGGATGATTCAAATTAAGATTGGCGATTCTTCACAAATTGACGACCTTCTTAGCGACCAGGATTACAAAGCATTGATCGGTGCTTAAAAGGCATTTTTTTACACTAAGTTTTATAAGCTGGATGGTGTTGATCACACTACTCAGCTTATTTTCTTTCCCTGCCGATGACGGTCCGGACATAAAGATTCCACATTTCGACAAACTTGTACATTTTATATTCTACTTCGTTGCGGCCTTCCTGGGAAGTCTGTTTTTGAGGGAGCGTACAAAAGGCCTAATACCGCTTGGGAAGTCTATTTTGATAGTTGTTCTTGCGGTGAGCCTATATGGTATAATTATTGAGGTACTTCAAGATGTCTATACTACCGAGAGGAGTATGGAGTTGTATGATGCTCTGGCAAATAGTCTTGGAGCTTTGATAGGGGGAGGAGTAATAAAATTTCTCTTTTCTGGGAAAAGGCAGTTAAAATGGCAAATTTAGTTGCTTTTTTATGAATTTATTAGTTAAATTAGCGAACGTTAAAGTGTAGAAATATGGAAGCTAAAAAGAATCCGAAAGCCGACTTAAGAAAAAGAAGTGGGTTATTTTTTGTAATCGGTCTATTCGCAGTATTATTATTGGTTTATGGCGCCTTAGAGTGGAAAACCTATGATAAGAGCAATGATTACGATATTTCATTGAATGTTGAGGATGACCTTGATGAGGAAGTACCGATGACCGAACAAATTAAAACCCCACCACCTCCACCGCCTCCTGCGGCCCCAGAGGTCATAGAAGTTGTGGAAGATGAAGAAGAGGTTGAAGAAACTGTAATTGAGTCTACAGAAACCAGCCAGGAAGAAGAAGTTATGGAAATTGATGATGTAGAGGTAGAGGAGGAAGATTTAGATGTTGATGTCCCTTTTGCAGTTATTGAAGATGTACCTGTCTTTCCAGGTTGTGAAGGAGCAAAAGACAAGAGGGCCTGCTTTAATGAAATGATGCAAAAACATATCCGTAAAAACTTCCGTTATCCTGAAATTGCACAGGAAATGGGTGTTCAGGGGCGAGTAAACGTGATGTTTACCATTCAAAAGGACGGAAGCATCGGTAATATCCGATACAGAGGTCCGGATAAAAATTTAGAAGCAGAAGCTTTGAGAATCATTAAGAAACTGCCAAAGATGACTCCTGGAAAGCAGCGAGGAAGAGCAGTAAGGGTTCCGTTTAGTATTCCAATTACCTTCAAGTTACAATAGAAAAGCAATTCAAATAAATTGAAAAACCCTGGCGAATTTCGTCAGGGTTTTTTGGTATACTTCTTGTGCTTTAACATAATAGTAACATATAACAAGAACTATTATGAAAAAAGACAAGGTAACGCCTAAAGGCCCCCACGGCAATGGGAGTCTTGGCAAAGCAACCACTGCTGCCCCTAAAAGGGGCAAGCAAGATGTAAATTTACGAAAAAGAGGATTTCTGCGCTTTCAGGTCGGGTTAATTATTGCCTTACTTCTGGTTTATTTTGGTCTGGAAGCTTCTTTTAGAATGCAGAAAGAGTACGAACCCGATCCCGGCATTGAACCAGAATTAACTACATTGATACAGCCAGATGTAGTAATTACAATAAAAGAGGAGGCGAAGAGAAAGCCAATTCCTCCCAAAAAAAGAAGTGCCGCTAAAATTAAAATAGCCAAGGGACCCATTGAGGTTGACCCATCACCTTTTATCCTGCAGCCTGTTTCGGGCCCACCTAGCATTCCTATAGATTCGATACCCTTTGAGGAACCACCATCTGATGAGAATGTACCTTATATAGCCGTTGAGGACAAACCGATTTTCCCAGGTTGTGAAAAACTCGAAAAAGAGTTTAGAGAAGCTTGCTTTCAAGAGAAAATGAACAAGCACATCCATAGAACTTTTAGATATCCTCCATCAGATATTGCACTGGGAAATCAGGGAAAAGTCCATGTTTTCTTTATTATAGATAAAGATGGCTCAATTACAGATATAGAAATGAAGGGCCCTACAGCATCCATGGAGAAAGAAGCGGCCCGGATAATTTCTAAACTTCCAAAGATGATCCCGGGGAAGCAGCGAGATAAGGCCGTAAAAGTCTCCTTTTACTTACCTATTGATTTTAGACTAAGGGACTAAAACAAAAGACCGTCCGTTTTGGGGCGCAGTTGAGAACTCTGAGGTATCAGACTGCGCCTTGAATGGACCTTTAAGTCCTAAGGAGTGTTTTTTAAACTGGTATAAAATATCTCCCGCATTCTATCTGGTTTAATATAGCCGTTTCCATACGAAGCGTCATAGGCGCTGGCAATAGCCGGATCTTTTTTGACTTCCTCAAGAGACTTTCCATCCGAGATGGCCTTGACAACCTTTTCTTTGATATCCTCAAGCATAAGTACATAAGCTGCTAGTTCTGCTTTGTTGGAAGGCCGGCCATGACCTGGGATAATCCTGGTTTCATCATTAATTACCATCAATGCCTTTTTATGTGCTTTTATATATCCTTCAACACTTCCGCCGCTGTTAAGGTCAATATAAGGATACCTTCCAGAGAAGTAAGTATCGCCCATGTGCAAAACGTTGTTGTTTAAGAAGTAGATCATAGCATCCCCATCTGTATGGGCATTGTGAACATGAAATGCCATAATGGTCTCTTCACCTTCATAAAAAGTGATGTCTTCAGAAAATGTAACCTCCGGGAGCATTTTTAAGTAGTAGTCTCTGTCAATTTTTTGCTCATCCAGGTTCTTCTTCTGCCTGGCCATAATACGCTTTCGAACATTATCGTGGGCCACAATGGTGGTGCTTTCTGTATTAAATTTCGCATTTCCACCGGTATGATCGCCGTGCATATGCGTATTAAATAAAATTGAAAGTGGCTTTTCTGTGAGCGTTTTAATGGCGGCCTTTAGTTTTTCACTAAGGCGATCAAACTGATCATCTATCATATACACATTGCTTTCTCCTACATAAATCCCCACGTTGCCTCCTTGCCCGGTCAGCATGTATACGTCCTTAGAAAGGGTATCTACCTTAATGGTTACTTCGTTGTTCTGTCCGGTTAGGCTCGTCAAACACAGAAACACTGCAAAAAATTGTATGGCGCGAATACGGTTTTTCATCAGGAATAGATTTTTAAGGTTTGGAAGTTTTAAAGATAGCACAAACAAAGCCATTTCGTTGCAAAAAATGAGGTTGAGGCGTATCTTTGCGGCCTTAGACAATAATCAATGAAGACAGCGGTCAGTGCAGCAAGGCAAATCTCCTTTGCTTCCATATTTACCGAATTCAAGGAAATTACCAAAGCAAGGCTTGCTGTCAGTGTTGTATTTTCATCTATAGCGGGCTATCTGCTGGGGGCCTATGAATTAAGCTTCCTCTCCCTTTTCCTCTTGGCGTTTGGCGGGTACTGTATGGTTGGGGCATCTAATGCATATAATCAGGTTATAGAAAGAGACCTGGATGCCTTGATGAAACGTACTAAGAACAGGCCTATTCCTTCGGGAAGAATGTCTGTAGCCACTGCCATGGCAATAGCAATAGCTATGACCATTGCGGGCGTAGTTTCTCTTTATTTTTTGAATCCTAAAACGGCAATGTTTGGGGCCATTTCTATTTTTCTGTATACCAGCGTTTACACTCCTTTAAAAACAAAAACACCACTTTCGGTTTTTGTGGGGGCTTTCCCGGGAGCCATTCCCTTTATGTTAGGTTGGGTGGCAGCGACAAATGATTTTGGGATAGAACCCGGAACCTTATTCATGATTCAGTTTTTCTGGCAGTTCCCTCACTTTTGGGCCTTAGGTTGGATGCTTGATGAAGATTATAAAAGGGGAGGATTTAAGATGCTGCCTACAGGTAAAAAAGACGGAAGTACGGCATTGCAAATTATAATGTATACTATTTGGATGTTGCTCATATCTGTAATTCCTGTTTTCGGAATTACAGGGAGGTTAGAGCTCTCTATTCCGGCCGCGATTATCGTATTTCTCATGGGGATGGTGATGTTGGTTTTCGCCTTCAGACTTTATGAAAAGCGAGACAACGCATCAGCCAGGAAGCTTATGTTGGCGAGCGTAAGCTACATTACCTTGATGCAAATAGTATACGTAGTAGATAAATTTTTGTAGGGTATGGACATAACACAGTTGAGCGATAGCGAAAAAAGGGCCAGGGCGCGTAAAATGATGCTTTGGTTTGGTATTGGGAGTTTGATTATGGGTTTTGCGGGCTGGACAAGTGCTTATATTGTAAGTAGCTCAAGAGAAGATTGGTTAAATGACTTTAGTCTGCCATCTGCATTTTTGTACAGTACAATAATTATATTACTTAGCAGCATAACCTATTATTTGGCGCAGCGAAGTATTAAAAGAGATCAACATAAGGAAGGAACATTTTTATTACTGCTTACTTTGGTTCTGGGAGTTTCTTTTATAATTCTGCAACTTATAGGTTTCTCTCAGATTATTGGCCAGGGTTACTATTTCACCGGGCCTACCAGTAATGTGACGGTTTCTTATATTTATATTATTGCCGCAGTACATATTTTACATGTTTTTGTGGGTCTCATTTCGGTAAGTGTGGTATTGTTTAATCATATAAAAGGCAAATATTCTTCTAAGGAAGTTTTAGGTTTGGAAATGGGAGCAACTTTTTGGCACTTTATTGATCTCTTATGGGTCTACTTGGTGCTGTTTTTTTATTTCTTTTAGCAATAAATAAAAATAAAGTTTGTTTTCAGGTATAATTCGGCTTTTCTATAGATGAAAAAAATGTAAATTTGCCAGTAATATTTTAACACTTTTTTTAATATATGGATTCTACGGTTACAGCAGATACGGAAGAAAACGTTTGGGGAGGTGGTAACAGACCTCTTGGAGCAAGTTATGGCAAGCTCATGATGTGGTTTTTCATCGTTTCAGATGCACTTACATTCTCTGGTTTTCTGGCATCTTACGGGTTTTCCAGATTCAAGTTTATTGAAACATGGCCCATTGCCGATGAGGTTTTTACACACGTACCTTTTATCCATGGGAATTTCCCGATGTACTATGTGGCTTTTATGACCTTTATTCTGATCATGTCTTCGGTAACCATGGTGTTGGCGGTAGATGCAGGTCATAGAATGCAAAAGACCAAAGTTATCTGGTATATGTTCCTTACGATAATTGGTGGTGCAATCTTTGTGGGCTCACAGGCCTGGGAATGGGCTACTTTTATTCGTGGGGATTACGGGGCCGTTGAAACCAAGGGAGGAAGAATATTACAATTTGTAAAAGCAGATACAGGTGAACGAGCCGCATTGGCCGATTTTGCTAAGACCTTTCCCGAAGAAAGGGAAAGACTGGAGAGGAATGATGCACTTTGGTTTGAGTCTGAAGCTTCATTGCCTTCATACTCCTTAAGAGAAGTCACCGAGGGACTGAAGTCTGACCCAAATATCCTTATCAGAACCGAAACAATCAACGAGGAAGGCGAAAAGACCTTACTTACAAGAGAGGAGTCTCTTCGAAAGATAAATGATGGTGCACTGGTAGTGGAGGGGGCCAACCTCATTAGAAATGAATACGGGAGCAGGCTGTTCGCCGATTTCTTTTTCTTTATTACTGGTTTTCACGGCTTTCACGTGTTTTCAGGAGTAATGTTTAACCTTATTATTTTCTTTAATATCATTATCGGGACCTACGAGCGAAGAGGTCATTACGAAATGGTAGAAAAGATTGGGTTGTACTGGCACTTTGTAGATTTGGTTTGGGTATTTGTATTTACCTTCTTCTATTTGGTGTAATAAAAAATAAGTTTATTTCTATTTCGGCATAAGCGGAAATTTAAACGATAAAAACAAAATGGCGCACGAGCATAAACTGGAAATTTTTAGGGGCTTACTAAAGTTTAAGTCGAACACCCAAAAAATCTGGGGGGTACTTATTTTCCTTACCATCGTAACGGCAATTGAAGTTGCGTTGGGGATTACTAAACCAAAATTCCTTACACAGAACTACTTTATTGGAATGAAGCTCCTAAACTGGATTTTCATTATACTCACCCTTGTAAAGGCATATTATATCGCCTGGGATTTCATGCATTTACGAGATGAAAAAAGTTCCTTGAGAAGGGCCATAGTTTGGACTCCGATATTCCTTGTGGCCTACTTGATTTTTATTCTGTTCTTTGAGGCTGATTATATTTATAATGTCTTTAAGGATGGATTTGTGAAATGGAATTTCTAGTACGGAATTAACAAAAATAAAAGGCGGTTTCAGTACCGTCTTTTTTATTTTTGTATCTATCCTAAGTTGTGATGAAAAAGACCTTTGTTCTAATTGTTCTTTTTATACTGCCCATAGTGGCTTATCTTTTCTTTGCTTCGGGGGTCACGAATTTTGGCAAATTGTCTACACTTACGACCAATGTTAAGGATGTAAGTGCATTTGAACCTTCAGAAACAATTCAGGAGAAGATTACCATCTTAGGTTTTTTGGGAAAAGATATTGCCAATAAAAAGGGAAATGCTTTTAACCTAAATCAAAAGATTTACAAGAGGTTCTATGAATTTCACGATTTTCAAATGCTTATGGTGATGCCAAAAGGAACGGAGGCTGGTGTAGAGGAATTAAAAAAAGAATTGGGGGGTTTCACCGATATTGGTAAGTGGAAATTTGTTTTTGGTGAGGAAGCTGGTATTCAGGAGCTTTTTGCATCCTTGAAAACCGATCTGTCTCTTGATGCAAACCTGGCCACATCCTATGTGTTTATTATTGACAAGGAAAGAAATCTAAGAGGGCGGGATATAGATGAAGATGAGGGCACCAAGTACGGATTCGATACCACATCAGTTGCCGATCTAAATAATAAGATGGTTGATGATGTTAAAATTATTCTGGCTGAATATAGACGGGCCTTTAAAAGAAACAACCCAAAACCTTAGCTCCGATGAATAGAAAGTATACCTATGTCTGGGTTTCTCTGGTTATTTTGGTTTTCGGAATTATTTTTATTCCCAGAATTGTAGATAGGGTAAAAGCCGATAAAGTAGTCCAGAATGACAGAATGAATATGAAGACCAACGAAGATGGTCTTGCTTATGTTAATCTCAACGGTCAAAAAAGAAAGGTGCCTGAGTTTGCCTTGATCAACCAGGATAGTCTTCTGATAACCAATGCAGACTACAAAGGTAAAGTATATATCGCTGAGTTTTTCTTTACCACCTGCCCAAGCATATGCCCTGTGATGAGTATGAATTTGGTGCAGCTCCAGAACGAATTTAAGGAGTTCGAAGACTTTGGTGTCGCTTCTTTTAGCATCAATCCAGAACACGATACCCCTGTGGTCTTAAAGGCATATGCCGAAGAATATGGTATCACAGATATGGATTGGCATCTACTTACCGGGGATAGGGAAGTGATTTATGACCTGGCCAATGCCGGTTTTAATATTTTTGCCGCCGAAGCGCCTGGTGTACCTGGAGGCTTTGAGCATTCCGGTCTATTCGCTCTTATTGACCGGGAAGGTTATATCCGCTCAAGAAGGGATACCTATGGAAATCCCATCGTCTATTATAGAGGTGCCATCACTGAAACCCAGGGTGCAAATTCAGAAGGTGAAAAGGAACAAATTAGTATTTTAAAAGAGGATATCAGGAAATTATTGGATGAATAGCGAGGAGAGTATAAGAGCTGAAGAGAAGAAGTTCAATCGCCTTATTACGGTGATTTCTGTCGTTATCCCTGTGGTTGTTGCCGCCTTATTTGGTGTTAAAATACCAGATATGGAGCCTCTTAGCTTTCTACCTCCTATTTATGCCACCATCAATGGCATTACGGCATTTCTGTTGGTTTTAGCGGTTTGGGCTATAAAAAATGGTAAGAGGAGGCTACATCAAAATCTCATGGTTAGTTGTATCGTACTTTCACTTTTGTTTTTGGTGATGTACGTTGCTTACCATATGAGCTCCGAGAGTACCTCCTATGGCGGAGATGGGTATATGAGATATGTGTATTTCTTTGTGCTCATTTCGCACATAATTTTGTCTGTGGTAATTATACCGCTGGTTTTAAAGACATATGCACGGGCCTATTTGCAAAATTTTGAAGGCCATCGAAAGCTGGCGAAGATTACTTTTCCTATTTGGTTTTACGTGGCCATTTCGGGTGTTGTGGTATATATAATGATTTCTCCATATTACGCTTCTTAGAAAAGGAGGCAAAAGAGTTTGTAACTACTATGAAAAACAGGCTTGTATTATTAGTTTTGGTCCTTCTGCTCCTTCCTCAAATTTCCGAGGCGCAATGCGCCATGTGCAGGGCAGTATTGGAAAGTGAAGACAATAGTTCCGTAGCCGAAGGAATAAATAACGGTATTGTTTATCTCATGGCGGTACCTTACATCTTGGTAGGGGTCCTATTCTACCTCATTTATAAAAAGATGAGATCTTAGGTTTTGTTAATTTTAACACTTTTTTTAGGGTATTACTGTAACAATAATTTCCCTTTAAAGTCTTATTGTAATACATTGCATAGTTCATCAATCAATAAAACACCAACCCAATGTTCGATATCGAGAGATGGCAAGAGATTTTTGATACCATCAGGAAGAACAAACTTCGTACCTTTCTTACAGGCCTTTCTGTAGCTTCGGGGATATTCATACTTGTTATTTTACTTGGCTTTGGCCAGGGAATGCGCAACGGAATAGAACAGGAGTTCAAGCAAGATGCGACCACTAGTATATGGGCCTGGCCCGAAGCAACTTCGAAGGCTTATAAAGGACTAAATCCCGGGCGAGTAATACAATTTAAAAATGCCGATTTTGAAACAGCCGGGAGAATGTTTAATGACGATATTGAATATGAATCGCCTAGGGTCTTTGTGCGGGGTGTAACCATCAATTATGGCAATGAATCTCTGGTCTATGGTATTCAGGGAGTGTCTTCGCAGTTTCAATTTATTGAAGGGTTCTCTACGTCAGAAGGCCGATTTATCAACTACTCGGATGAAGCTTCTCTGGGAAAGGTTGCCATTATTGGGAAAAAAATCAAAGCTGATGTTTTTAAGGATGTAGAGACGCCAGTTGGGGAACTTATTGATATTTCAGGCATCCAATTCAAGATTATAGGCGTCTTTACAGAACAGAATGATAGGGAAGAGGAGCGCATATACATTCCAATAACAACAGCGCAAAGAGTATTTCAAGGAGATGACAAGTTAAATACCCTTTCGTATACCTTACCACCTGGAGAGAATTTTGATCAGGCAGTGGCACAAGCTGTTAGATTTAAAGACAATTTAAGGGAATACCTAAAAGAAGAACATATCGTGGCACCAGAGGATGATTCAGGAGTGAGGGTTTGGAGCGCTATGGAGGAAGCCAAGCGTTACTACGGTATTACAAACAATATGAAACTCTTTTTCTGGTTTGTGGGCGTTTGTACCATTATTGCCGGAGTAGTAGGTGTAAGTAATATTATGCTAATCGTGGTTAAGGAGCGGACTCGGGAAATAGGAATTCGAAAGGCTTTAGGGGCTAAACCCTGGTCTATCGTGGGAATGATCCTCCATGAATCTGTTTTTGTTACCGCAATATCGGGTTTTAGCGGATTGATTTTTAGCATGCTACTATTAGAAGTTTTAGGACCCCATGTACAGATTGAATATGTGGTCAATCCTTCCGTAAATTTCAAAGTGGCATTTTCTACAGTGTTGGTGCTGGTATTTGCCGGTGCACTGGCAGGACTGGTACCCGCTTGGAGAGCGGCCAAAGTACAGGTGATAGAGTCATTGCGGGATGAGTAGAATAAAAAGTGTAAAACCTAATAGCGATGTTCAATAAAGACCGGTGGAAGGAAATTTTGGAAGTACTTACAAGCAACGTAGGACGTACGATTCTAACTGCTTTTGGGGTATGCTGGGGCATCTTTATATTGATTGTACTACTAGCTGCAGGCAAAGGTTTTGAAAATGGAATTAGAAGTGACTTTGGGGATATTGCTACGAACACCATGTTTATGTGGACTCGGAGAACCACAAAACCTTTTGAGGGACTCCCAAAAGACAGGAGTTTTGAATTTCAGATCAGTGATGTGCAGGCCATCTGGGATAATATACCCAATCTCCGTTATATTTCACCGAGAAACCAATTAGGAGGTTTCCGTGGTGGCGGTAATGTAATTAGAGGAATACGCGTAGGAGCTTATAATGTATATGGAGACTATCCTGAAATTATTAACCAGGATCCTATGACTGTTACTTCCGGGAGATTCATAAATCACAACGATATTCGCGAAAAACGGAAAGTGGCGGTTATCGGCCTGGGAGTTAAATCTGAACTTTATGAGCAGGGCGAAGAGATTTTAGGGAGCTACATCAAGATTCAGGGGGTAAACTTTATGGTCATTGGCACTTATAAAAAAAATAATAATGATGGAGATGGCGAAGAGGCTCAAAAAGAGATTTTCGTCCCATTTACCGCTTTTTCGCAGGCCTTTAATAGAGGAGAAGAAGTTGGCTGGATGGCCATTACAGCCCATGACGGAAGTTCCATTTCGCAGTTGAAAGACAAGATTGTCAATGTGATGCGAAAACGTCATAAAATTCATCCCGAAGACAATCGTGCGATAGGCTATTTCGATCTTTACGAACAATTTAATAGGGTGGAGAGCCTTTTTGTGGGGCTTAAGGCCATTGCCTATATCGTTGGCATTATGGTATTGCTTTCCGGAATTATTGGAGTTAGTAATATTATGCTAATAGTCGTCAAGGAGCGTACAAAGGAAATAGGGATACGCAGAGCCCTGGGAGAGCAGCCCTGGTCTATTAAAACACAGATTCTCATGGAATCTATCTTCCTGACAATTATTTCAGGAATGGTTGGGATAACTTTTGGAGCGTTGGTGATTTACGGCATTAATTCGCTATTAGATAGTGTAGGCCCTGTAGACATGTTTATCAACCCAAGTGTAAGTGTTGGGGTTGTGAGTGGAGCCCTGATCATTCTGATGGTTTCGGGACTTTTAGCCGGATTCATTCCTGCTAACAGCGCTATAAAGGTGAGACCGATAGAAGCCCTTCGCACCGAATAAGTTGAATCAATCAAAATAAACTATAAAAATAAAATGAAAAAATCAGTAACCATTATCATTCTGTTGCTTATCGTAATTGTATTCGGTAGCTCCATGTATTATTTATATCAAAAGAATTCTGAAGACCCTGTGGTGTATGAAACCGAGAAGCCTTCTAAACAAAATATTGTGCGTAAGGCGGTTGCTACCGGAAGTATACTGCCACTCGAAGAAGTTTTAATAAAACCCAATATATCAGGGGTCATCGAGGAAGTATATGTAGAGGGCGGTGATTATGTAAAATCTGGCGACTTGCTGGCAAAAATCAAAGTGGTGCCAAATTTAAATGCACTAAATGATGCGCAAAATATCATTGATGACGCAAAGATTACCCTGAACGATCAGCAACGTAATTTCCAGAGACAAAAGGCCTTGTTTGACAAGGGGGTAATTTCGCAGGCAGATCTTGAGCGGGCCGAGGTATCCAACGACCAGGCCAAACAAGCCTACCAGGCCGCTGTTAAACGATTTGATATTGTAAAAACAGGAACCACAAGTGGATATAGAAGTGCCGCCAACACACTTATTAGAGCCACGGTAAGCGGAATGGTTTTAGATGTGCCTGTAGAAAAGGGAAATCAGGTTATTGAGAGCAATAATTTTAATGAAGGAACCACCATTGCCGCAATTGCCGATGTAGAAAAGATGATCTTTGAAGGAAAGGTAGATGAATCTGAAGTGGGGAAGATCACTGAAGACTTGCCGCTAGAGATTACTGTAGGAGCGATAGAAGACCAGGTCTTTAATGCGGTATTAGATTATATTGCGCCTAAGGGTGTAGAAGAAAATGGTGCCATACAATTTGAAATCAAAGGAACACTTAACAAACAAGATACTACCTTTATACGAGCTGGGCTAAGTGCTAACGCTTCCATTATTCTGGCAAGGGCAGATAGCGTGCTGGCGCTGAAGGAGGCCTTGGTTCAATTCGATACCGAAACCAAGAAACCTTATGTAGAGGTGGCTACAGGAGAGCAACAATTTGAAAGACGTGATATTGAACTTGGTATTAGTGATGGTATCTTTGTAGAAGTTAAATCGGGCATAAGTGCAGAGGATAGTATCAAAGTGTGGAATGAGGTAGAACCAGAGGAAGCGGGGAGTTAGTTCATTTTAACATAATATTTAGAGTTCTATTTGTAACATTTTAGCTAGTTATCAGTCCTATAACCGGACTAAAAATCCAAAAAATTAAGAGACCGACCATGATTGAAATCAAAGAGCTTCACAAATCATATCAAATGGGAAGCAATTCCCTCCATGTCCTAAAAGGAATAAATTTTACTGCAAAAGCGGGAGAATTAATAGCTATAATGGGATCTTCGGGTTCTGGAAAGTCTACCTTGCTAAACATTCTTGGGATGTTAGACGTTGCAGATACAGGTGAGTATCACCTCGATGGGGTACCTATTAAAGACCTGAATGAGACAAAGGCTGCCAGGTATCGAAATAAATTCCTGGGATTTGTCTTCCAATCCTTTAACCTTATCAATTACAAAAGTGCCATGGAGAACGTGGCCCTACCCCTGTACTATCAAAGGATGCCAAGGAAAGAACGCCAGGATAAGGCTATGAAGTATTTAGAACAGGTAGGTTTAAAGGAGTGGGCAACACATTTACCGAGTGAACTATCGGGAGGGCAAAAGCAGCGGGTTGCTATAGCCAGGGCGATGGCCGCAGAACCTAAAGTTCTTTTGGCAGATGAACCTACAGGAGCACTAGACAGTACTACTTCCTATGAGGTTATGGACCTTATACAAAAGATCAATGATGAAGGAAATACTATTCTTGTTGTAACACACGAAGAGGATATTGCACATATGTGTAAGAGAATTATTCATCTTAAGGATGGTATTATTGAAAAAGATGAAAAGGTAAAACAAGTCAGAGCATCAGAATATGTTTAGCAGAGATACTTGGAAAGAAATATTTGAGACCATACAAAAGAACAAGTTGCGAACTTTTCTTTCTGGGTTTACTGTGGCTTTAGGTATTCTTATTTTTGTAGCACTTTTTGGACTTGGAAATGGGTTGATCAATACTTTCGACAAGTTTTTTAGGGATGATGCGACAAATACGCTTTTTGTGTTTCCGGGCAGAACCTCCATGCCTTATAAGGGTTACAAAGCTGCCAGGCGGATTGAATTCGACAATTCAGACATAGCGGATATCAAGAAGAATTTTTCCATGTTTTTGGAGTACAGTACGCCTCGAATTACCAGAAACAATCTGGTGAAATATAAGGAGGAATCTAACAATTACAATACCAGGGCCGTAGACTGGGCACATCAGCTTGCAGAAAAGACAATTATCATGAAGGGCCGATATCTCAACGTAGAAGATATCAGTAATAGAACAAAGAATGCGGTAATAGGAAGGCTGGTAGAAAAAGACCTGTTCAAAGGAGGAGAAAATGCCATTGGAAAGTATATAGATGTTAGCGGAAGTGTTTTCAAGGTTATAGGGGTGTTTCAAGATGATGGAGGCGATAACGAGGAACGAAATATTTACATTCCATATACCACCAGGCAGTTAATAGAAAAAAATACAGATAAGATAGATCAGTTCATTGTGGCCTTTAAACCCGAACTGGGTTATACCGGAGCTATGGCTTTCGAAAAGAGCCTTGAAAAGTTCATGAAAAGCAAAAAGTACATTAGTCCGGAAGACCAGAATGGCATTTTTATAAGAAATGTAGCTGATCAATTAAAACAAAACCAGCAGTTTGCCGGGGTGCTTCAAATGATTGTTTCCGTTATCGCTTTCGGTACAATCATCGCTGGGATCATTGGGATTAGTAATATCATGGTATTCGTTGTTAAGGAGCGCACCAAAGAGTTAGGAATTAGAAAGGCTCTGGGAGCCACACCAAAATCTGTGATCAGTACAATATTACTAGAGTCTGTTTTCATTACCACCATTTCTGGTTTTGTTGGAATGATCATTGGTATGGCACTATTAAGGTCTTTAGGGACTAAACTAGAAGATTACTTTATCATCAACCCATATATCAGTACTGGTATTGCGTTGTTTGCAACAATTGTTCTTATCATTTTTGGAGCAATTGCAGGATATGTGCCTGCCAGAAGAGCAGCTAGAATTAAACCTATAGTAGCACTAAGAGACGAATAAGATGCGATTTATATTTGATAGAAATACCTGGCAAGAAATTTGGGGCTCAATCAGCAAGAATAAGGTACGGACCATAATAACGGTCATCGGTGTACTTTGGGGAATTTTTGTATACATAGGGCTGTCTGGCTCCGCAAAAGGAATGGATAATGGTTTTGAAAGAGCTTTTGAAACCGTGGCGATGAATAGCCTGTTTGTTTGGGCTCAAAATACAAGTATGCCCCATGAAGGTTTCAAAACTGGAAGGTCTTTACAATTAAAACTGGGAGATGCCGAAGTCCTGCAGAACCGTGTTCCTGAAATCCAATACATTGCTCCTAAGAATGTAAAAGGAGTTTTCGGAGATGCGCCCGCAACTGTGGTAAGAGGCTTAAAATCTGGGAATTACAATGTATTTGGCGATTTTCCAGTATATACCAAAATATCAACAAAAAAAATCTACGATAACGGTCGTTTTATCAATGATGAAGATATCAGACAGGCGAGGAAAGTTTGCGTGATAGGTGAACGTACACAACAAGAATTATTTGAGGAAGATGAAGATCCGATAGGGGGTTATATTAAAGTAGATAACGTGTATTTCCAGGTAGTTGGTGTACATAAATTTCTTCCTGGTGGTGCTTTTGAAACTGATGGGGATGTTTTCATTCCCTTTACAACCTATCAAAAATTATACAATACCGGTGAAAATGTAGGATGGTTCTCAATTGCAGCTTTTGATGATGCAGATGTTATCAAGGCAGAAGAAGATGTAAAAGCAGTTTTACGAAATCTTCACAGGGTACATCCTGAAGATGAAAGAGCTTTTGGTTCTTTTAATTTAGGGGAGGTTTTTGCCAGAATCATGGGCTTTGCAAATGGTATTACCTTCTTATCGTTGATTGTTGGTTTAGCTACGATTTTAGCCGGAGTAATTGGTATTGGTAATATCTTGCTAATATCGGTTAAGGAAAGAACTAAGGAATTGGGTATTCGAAGAGCGCTTGGGGCCACTCCGCGCGAAGTGAAATTTCAAATTATTCTGGAGTCTGTCTTTTTAACGATGATTGCAGGAATAATAGGGGTTATCCTGGGAGCGGGAGTGCTTAGCATAATAAATTCATTGACAGCAGATAATGACGATTTTCCTTTTACAAACCCAACAGTTCCTATTCCTTATGTTATTGGAGCACTGATCATAATGGTTGTACTCGGAACCCTTATCGGATTAATACCAGCCCAAAGGGCGGTAAGTATAAAACCTATTGACGCATTAAGAGAAGAATAAAGAACACCATTAATATCAACCAAAAATAAAGAGACAAAATGAATAAAATAGTTAAGTATATACTAATTGGCGTTGTAGTCCTGGGAGCACTCTGGGCGGCTGCTTTCTTTGTAAAGTCTAACAGCAAAGGGGCCATAACCTATGAAACTCAAAAACCGTTTACTTCTAGTATCGAGAAGAAAACGGTGGCTACCGGCAAGGTTATTCCAGAGGATGAAGTTGAAATTAAACCGCAGATCTCGGGTATTATCGAAAAGATCTTTATGGAAGAAGGAGACCCTGTTAAGGCAGGTGATCTTATTGCCAGAATTAAGGTGGTACCTAACGAGCAATCCTTGAACCAGGCAAAAGGCAGGGTTCGTAACGCTGAGATTTCTTTGAGTAATACAGAGATTGAATACAATAGAAACAAGGCCCTGTTTGACAAAGGAGTAATATCGAGCCAGGATTTCAACAATCTGAAATTACAATACGATCAGGCCGTACAGGAGTTAGAAAATTCAAGGGCAGACTATCAAATTATCCGTAGGGGGTCTGCTGGAGGATCTTCTAGCGCAAACACAAATATCCGCGCGACAGTAACGGGAACTATTCTTGAAATTCCTGTAGAGCAAGGAGATCAGGTCATTCAGAGTAATAACTTTAATGATGGGACCACTATTGCATCTATTGCAGATTTAGGCAAAATGATCTTTGAAGGAAAAGTGGATGAAGGAGAAGTTGGTAAGCTAGAGTTGGGAATGCCTCTAGAGATAAGCCTTGGTGCCATAGAGGACAAGAAGTTTTCGGCCGAATTAAAGTTCATTGCCCCTAAAGGAATAGAGGAAACCGGAGCCGTACAATTTAAAATTGAGGGCGATGTGGAGGTAGATGATGATTTCTTAATCAGGGCCGGATATAGCGCGAATGCTTCTTTGGTACTTGAAAAGAAAGACAGTATTATGGTAATTCCTGAAGCTTTGCTGCAATTTGACAAAGAAACAGATAAGCCTTTTGTAGAAATTTCTGTAGGAGAACAGCAATTTGAGCGGAAGGATGTGGAGATCGGTATTTCAGACGGTGTAAATGTTGAAATTATTTCTGGGATTACTGAAGATGACGAGGTAAAGGTTTGGAATAAGACCGAGCCAGTGAAGAAGGGAACCGAAGATGAAGAAGACGCCTAAAAAAGAGACAGAATCTAAATAACCAATTGAAGTAAAATATCAAAAAACGACAGATGAAAATCAAGATAACCGCATTGTTACTACTTTGCAGTATGGGGATACTTTCTGCACAACTCAAAAAATGGACCTTGGAAGAATGTGTTACCTATGCCGTAGAAAACAATTTAACTATAGAGCAGTTTAGGCTTGACCTTGAAGACGCAAAGATTGATAAGTCTGATGCGATCGGCAATTTTTTGCCCAACTTAAATGGTACTAGTTCAATTTCGAGCAATACAGGATTCTCTATTAATCCGACCACGAATGCTCCTACCAATACCACAACGCTAAATGCTAATGGAAATTTAAGCTCTAATGTTACTTTATTTAATGGTCTTCAGAACCTTTACCAGCTGCACAGGTCAAGGTTGAGAGCAATTTCTAACCAATACAGGTTAGATGATTTGGTAGATGATATCCGCTTAAATGTGGCTGTAGCCTATTTGCAGGTACTGTCAGATAAAGAGTCTCTAAATGTATTTAGAGCACAACTTATAGAAACGCAGCAAGACCTTAACAGAACCAAGGAACTGGTTGATTCTGGTGTAGCGCCAAAGGGAGACCTTCTGGAGATTGAAGCTACCGCTGCCGGACAGGAACAACAAGTGATTAATGGTGAAAACAGCGTTTTGATTTCAAGAATTAACCTTGCGCAACTTTTGCAGATTACCGATTATGAAAATTTTGATATCGCGGATCAGGAATTTGACGTTCCTCCTACTGATATTCTAAGTAATTCGGCTAAGGTAATTTTTAATAAAGCCGTAACCTTTCGAAATGACATTAAGCTTTCTGAATCTAACGTTGAACTGGCCGAAAAAGATGTACAGATTTCAAAGGGTGCGATTTACCCAACGGTTACCGGTTTTGTAAACTACGGCACAAGATATTCTGATGCTACCGTAATACCAGATGAGAATAATGTACCATTTACGCCAAGCTTTATTGATCAGCTTTGGATTTTTGATGGTGTCTCTTACGGAGCACAGTTAAATATTCCAATTTTCAACGGTTTTAGTACGCGAAATGGTATTAAACGGTCTCAAATTAGTCTAGAGAGAGCCAAATTGCAGTTAGAGCAAGATAAACTAGCTCTTGAGACTACCATTAATCAGGCTTACGTGGATGTTCAAAACAGCGCAAAAGCGTATGAAGTGGCACAAAAGACTCTGGATGCCAGGACTTTGGCTTATGAATACTCCAAAGAGCGATTTGATGTAGGCTTAATGAATGCCTTTGACTTTAGTCAGGCCCAGGCCCGAGTGGACAATGCTGAAGCCACTGTGATCAGAACAAAATACGATTATATCTTTAGAATAAAGGTTTTAGAGTTTTACTTTGGCCTTCCCATTGTACTCAACTAAACCTTAATATACTCAGCTTTCAAGACCCATCTGAGCTTACTTAGATGGGTCTTTTTAGTATCTTTGCGCCCCTATGGCTCTTATTCTGAACTTAGAAACTGCGACAACCAATTGTTCTGTAAGCTTAGCAGAAAATGGAAAGCTTGTTGCTATAAACGAATACAACAGTCCAAACTATTCGCATTCAGAAAAGCTACATCAGTTTATTTCAGATGTGCTGAGAGAAGCCAAGTTGGATTATAAAGATTTAGATGCTATCGCTGTAAGTAAGGGCCCTGGTTCTTATACGGGCTTGCGAATAGGCGTCTCTGCTGCAAAAGGCTTGTGTTTTGCTTTAAACCTTCCTCTGATTTCCGTCTCAACACTTAAGAATATGGCATGTCAGGTAGATATTAAGGAAGGCGTTGTTATTCCCGTTTTGGATGCCAGGCGAATGGAAGTATACGCCGCTGTATTTGACAATAAATACAATCTTATGAAGGCACCCTGGGCTGAGATCATAGACGAATCTTCCTTTGAAGAGTTCCTTCATGGGCCTGTTCTTATCATTGGGAATGGCGCTGACAAGTGTAAGGAAATTTTGCAAAACCCTGGTTTTGAATTCAACACTGGTGTTTTTCCTTCAGCCAGAGAAATGGCGCCTCTTTCATTTAGGGCTTTTCAGCAAAAAAATTTTGAAGATCTTGCCTATTTTGAACCTTATTATCTAAAGGATTTTATCATTCAAAAAAAGAAAGGAACCTAAGCTTGGCCCTTTAAGATCCTTGATGAATGGTCCGTTGTGGGAAAGGAATCTCAATACCGGCTTCATCGAATCGGTATTTTAGCTTTTCGATCACCTCGAAATGCGCCGGCCAGAACTCATCATTAGTTGCCCAAAACCGCAAACTTAAATTTACAGAACTTTCTGCAAGTTCTCCTACATATACCTCTGGTGGCGGTTCTTTAAGGATCCCGGGATTCTCAGCGCATATGACCAGAAGAATATCTTTGGCTACTTTAATATTAGAGTTGTAACCAATGCCCACATCTATCTTATCTCTCCGGGTACTTTCAGCATTGTAGTTTATAATATTATTGTTGGAAAGCTGCCCGTTGGGAATAATGGCCACTTGATTTCCAAATGTGTTCAGTTTAGTAGTAAAGATCGAGATTTCCTTAACCGTTCCGTCAATACCCTGGGCAGAGATAAAGTCGCCAACCTTAAAGGGCTTAAACAACAAAATGAGTACTCCGCCCGCAAAATTTGAAAGAGAACCCTGTAAGGCCAGCCCTATTGCCAGCCCGGCAGCTCCCACCAACGCAACCAATGAGGAGGATTTAACGCCCAACTGGGTAATAACAAGTACAAATAGTAAGACCTTAAGGCCTATTCTTATAAAGCTTTGTAAAAAACCTTCCAGCGTCTCGTCATAGTCTTTCTTTTCAAAAAAACGCCCTACAAGCCTATTGATAAATTTAATGACCCAGAGCCCGGCAAAAAAGATAATAATGGCCAGTACCAAATTGGGAAGGAAGTCCCAAAGCCAGGCAATAGCCTCATCGATATGTTCCTGAAAATTTGCAATCTGTTCCATAATTATTTGTGTATTCTTTAAAGTGTAAAACAAACAAAAATCATCGCCGCTTTCAACCTCTGTTGTTTAAACAATCATTAATCCTGGGGTGTATAACTTAGCTGATTTATTACAGTTTTCGCATCCTCAACCGGAAATTTACAGGCACCATGCTGACAAACATAAATGAGCGTCTTACCGCTAACAAAACGATTCTCCAGGAGCGAAAGGCTACCTTCATCCTTAACTCCGCAAAATATGGCATTTGGAATGTAATTCCTCTGAAGAATGCCTACTTTTTGCTTAAACTCTTCACCTACCACGGCAACTTCATAAAAAGGTTGATGGTAAAAAAGTACCAAATGCAACCAATTAGAATAGCCTTGTATGTTTTCCTGGAAATTTTGTTGAATTGTCTGTACCATAGACTTTGCTATATCGCTGTATTTTTCTTCTGGAAATAGTTTCGCGATTTGAAAGAGGTTCTTGGCCATAATTGAATTTGAGGCCGGGATTACATTATCCAGAGTTTCTATGGTTTTTCTGATCACATAACTATCTTCATTCGAGGTAAAAAAGAAAAGCGTGCTCATTGAGTCGTAAAATTCTCCAATACAGTAGTCCAGAATGCTTTTAGAGGTGTTCAGCCACTTTTGGTCTAGCGTTACCTGATAGAGGTCTAAAAAAGCTGCCGCCACCGCTGCATAATCCTCAAGGTAGCCGCTAATGGTGCGCTTTCCATCCTTATAATTATGAAAGATCTTGCCATCTTCCGCAATCAGGTTTTGCTCTATAAACGTCGCATTTTGAAGGGAAAGCTCTAAATACCTCTCGTTTCCCAAAAAGCGATAAGCATCTATCAGACCGCTGAGCATCAGTCCGTTCCAGGAAGTCAATATTTTGTCGTCTAACCTGGGCTTGCTTCGCTTCTTTTTTTCCTTAACCAACAGCGTTTTGCAGTTTTCAATCCTGGTTTTCAACACCTCCAAACTCACGCCGTGCTTTTCGGCAAGTTTTTCTTCACTTAGGTCGCGTATTAGGACATGGTTTCCGTGTTCCCAATGCCCATAACTATTAATGTTATAGTAATCCTTAAATAATTCGAAATCAGTTCCCAGCAAAGCCTGGAGGTCTTCTTTTTTCCAAACGTAATAGGCGCCTTCTTCGAGTACCTTATTTTCGTTTTGGCTGTCGGCATCAAGGGAAGAGTAAAAACCGAAATTCGAGTCCATCAAGTTTGTACTTACAAATGAAATAGTCTCTTCTACGACCTGCTTATAGTGCTCATTTTGAGTGTTGGCAAAAGCTTTGGCATATACACTGATAAGCTGGGCATTATCGTACAGCATTTTTTCAAAATGAGGCACATGCCATTTGGTATCTACAGAGTACCTTGAAAAGCCACCTTCCAGATGGTCAAAAAGCCCTCCATAAGCCATTTTGTCTAAGCTGAGGTAGACGTGCTCTAATACTTCTTTATCCTGCGTTGCCGTACCAAAGTGCAACAGAAAATTCAGATGCGCGGGCATCATAAACTTCGGAGCCCTTTGATAACCACCATATCGCTTGTCAAAATACCGGGTCCAGCCTTTTAGCAGATCCTTAAGTTGAGGCATAGAAAGTATGGCTTCTTCATCCCCGGCTTCTATCAGATTAATGGCCTTGATACCATCAGCCAGCTTTTCAGCGTAGCCTTCAACCTTATCCGGATCTCGTTTGTAGAGCTCTTGCAATTGCTCTAAAGCACTCATCCAGCGTTCTTTATTCATGTAGGTGGTTCCCCAAAAGGGTCTCCCATCGGGAAGGGCAACTACGTTCAAAGGCCAGCCTCCACCCCCTGTCATTATCTGCAAGGCATCCATATAGATGTGATCAATATCAGGCCTTTCCTCTCTGTCTACTTTAATATTTATGAAGTTGGCATTCATAATTTCGGCCACTTCTTCGTCTTCAAAGCACTCCTTCTCCATGACATGGCACCAATGGCAGGCCGCATATCCAATACTGATAAGCAAGAGTTTATTCTCTTTTTGCGCTTTACGCAATAGGTCAGATTTCCAGGGTTCCCACTGGACAGGGTTATAAGCGTGTTGAAGTAGGTAAGGGCTGGTCTCCCCTATAAGGGCATTGGCAGCTTTATTTGTCATAACATCTTTGTTTTGAGTAAGGCCGGCAAATGGCAAAAGTGCCAAGAACAATATGGACACAAAACGAAACATAGACAAAGTTAAGGGCTAGGCCATAAAAAAAGCGCCTTAAAGGCGCTTTTAATACTTTTTTGTAGTTCCTATTTTACTTCAAAAGTGATTTTTACATTCACGCGATATTCGTCTACTTCCCCACCTTTAACTGTTGCGCTTTGCTCATTGACATAAACGGAGCGTATGTTATTTACGGATTTTGATGCCTGAGCCACCGCCTTTTTAGTAGCGTCTTCCCAACTGTCATTTGAATTTGCGAGAACTTCGATAACTTTTAAAACTGCCATAATACTGCTTTTTTGAGATTCTTTTAAAGTTAATAAATAAAAAAGAAAAACAAATGCCTATTTCCCGATATCAACCGTTAAGGGCTACGACTTCCTCTACTTTATCACCAAGCATATTCTTAAGCATATTTTCTATCCCATTTTTTAAAGTAAAAGTTGAAGAAGGACATCCACTACAGGCACCTTGCAAAATAACGTTTACAGTTTTACTCTCTTCCTCATAGGATTGAAAAAGGATGTTCCCGCCATCGCTTGCAACAGCTGGCTTTACATATTCGTCCAGAATACTGATAATTTGCTTTGAGGTGTCATCTAAATTGGAGTTTAAGCTGGGACTTTTACTGATCGTTTCTGACTGTTTTATTGCGGCCTCTGAAGATACTGCTTCACCACCTTCTGTTAGGAAGTTCCTTATGAATTCACGCAATTCCATAGTTATTTCGTCCCATTCTACAACTTCATATTTTGTAATGGATACGTAGTTTTCATCCATAAAAACCTCTTTCACATAAGGAAAGTGAAACAAGCCTTTGGCGAGCTTGGAAGTGGACGCCTCATCAATGTTTTTAAATTCGAAAGTAGCTGGCACGATTTTCTGATTTGCCACGAATTTTAGCACTGCCGGATTTGGAGTTACCTCGGCATAAATAGTTATCGCTCTTTTCTGCCCCGTTTCCTCTTCTAAAACAACTGGAGCTCCCGTATTTAGATATTCTACAAGTTGTTGCGCTACTTCATCCTTTACATCTTCCCATTCCACAATATCGAAGCGTTCAAGGGCTATAAAATTACCAGATATGTATACGGTTTTGATAAAGGGGAGGTAGAAAAGTTGCTGAGCAAGAGGTGAATTTTTTGCTTCGTCAATATTTTTATATTCAAAATTTGATCCTTTCGTAATGAAGTGGTTTGTCTCAAATTTTAGAATTGCAGGGTTGTTGGTAGCTACTACAGTAATTACAAACTCTCTCATAGTCTTTGCTTTTTAGCAAAAATACAACCATTTTCCTGGGCTGTCATCATATAATAATGTGATATTTCATCCGTTATACTTTATATTTGGTAGAAATGGCTATGAACATTCCCTTATCTTGGATGAAAAAATTCCTCTTTATCTTTCTGACTGCCCTTAGTTTCGGACTTAGTTCAAACGCTCAAGAGGGGATTCCGGTCTATTTTGACTATCTCTCAGACAACTATTATCTGGTCTATCCCTCAATGGCAGGTATAGGTGAAGGGGGCAAAGTAAGACTTACAGCTCGGCAGCAGTGGTTTAGTGTAGATGAGGCGCCAAATTTACAGACCATAAACGCGCATTACAGACTCCCAGATACTAACAGTGGGGTTGGAGCTATTATCTTCAATGATGCTAATGGATATCATTCACAGACCGGACTTAAATTAACTTACGGGCATCATTTGCGTTTTGGAGAAGATTTCAGGATTCTAAATCAATTGTCTTTTGGATTAAGTGCCGGTTATATTCAAAGTAGCCTGGATGAGACCGAATTCAGGTCAGTAATCCCAGATCCGATCATCACAGGAAACAGGAACAGCGTTGGCTATTTCAACGTGGATTTAGGCATGTCTTATAGTTTGATGGAATTTTATGCCCATTTCGCAGCTCTAAATATCTTGGGTAGCGGCCGTGATCTCTACACTGCTATCGAATTTGATAATTTGCGTAGGTATTTGTTCTCTATAGGCTATGTCTTTGGGCGTAGTGAATGGAGGATAGAACCATCGGTGCTTTTTCAACTCACAGAGTTTACTGAGGAAAAAGCGGTAGACTTTAACGCCAAGGTCTACAAAGATGTTAGTTTCGGAACAGTTTGGGGAGGCTTGTCGTATCGCCGAAGTTTTGATGGAGCTCAATTCCAGACCAATGGCAGCTTTGGGGAGCAACGCTTGCAGCTATTTACACCGATTGTAGGTGTGAATTATAAAAGATTTATGTTTTCCTATAATTATTCCTATCAATCCGGAGATATCCGCTTGGATAATGGTGGATTTCATCAAATTACTTTAGGGTATGATTTTGGTCCGGAAAGGGAGAACCGTTACGATTGCTACTGCCCTGCGGCCAATTACTAAGCTAAAAATGGGCCCGTTGAAGTAATCAACAGACCCATTTACTCAACACCAACCAAACCTATTTCTAAAGATCATATAGGCTATTAATTTCCTTTTGGCTCATGGCTTCCGGGAAAGCAACTAAATTATTCCCAGCTATAGTTCTTTTTAGCTGCTTGCTGCTTTATTGCCTTTATCATAGCATTTTCAAGCTCACCCTTCTCGGCTTTTTGGTTCTTTGCGATATAAGCTTCCCGCTTTGAATTAGCTTCCTGTATTTCTTTTTGAATTCTGGTTCTTTCGGCCCGTTTTTCTTCGACAAGGGCTTCAAGTTGTGTTGTAGATTTTCCTCTTAAATCCTTTGGTAACTCCTCTTTATTTATTTTCGAGAGGTCAAAGTCTTTGTCCTCGGTAGCATCTATTAGGTCCCAGGAAGAATTCTTATACATCCTGGAACTTTTGCTTACTGCTCTTTTCACTGCAACCGCTTCTTCTAGTTCCATGGCATTTGTATCCTGAGTAGATTGCATTGCCATTTTGGCGGAGCCCCTTGCCCCATATGAGATATAGGTATTGTTCAATCTGGTATTCAATTCAATAATAACATCGTCATAGGGAGTGGCAATATGAACCACTTGCCTATTGTGATCAATAGCCATATATTCCCCACCCGTAAGTACAGCTCCATTTTGCCATTTGGTATGAATACCCTGCCTAAAGTCACCACAGAAAATGGTATTTATTACAATGTCTTTTTCGTTGGCGTTGGCAACTGCATCTCTGTAGTCCAACTTACCTTGCGTAAATGGTTCGTTTCCCGCAATAAAGATCATTTTGAGATGATCTTGATTCTTTCCCCAATCTAATTGACTTATTGAAGTCTGAATAACCTCCCCGCAGAATTCCTCGCCTCCATTGGTGGTCAGAGAAAATAATTTTTCAGAGATTTCATCCAGGTCATTGCTAAAACCAAGTACCTGTTGAATATATCCCTCTTTGGATGAAAGCTCATCATTTCCATATTGGTAAAGCGCTATCTTTAAGTCTGGACGTCCATCATTTCCACATTTAGCATAGGTGAATTGATTAACGATATCCCAAAGTTGAGCCTTAGCCTGGTTTATAAGCCCATCCATACTATTGCTTGTATCCAGTAACAGCGCAATTTTAACAATGTTTCTATTCGGCCTTTCTTCAGGAAGCGTTGCCTGCGCCACTATGGTCTTCATTTCTGCCTTTTTTGCTTTTAGTTCGCAACCATAGGCAATACCAATGGTAAAGATGAGTAGTCCAACTCCAATTAAAAGTTTTGTCTTTTTCATTTTGTTATTTTTTGAACTTCTAGTTTGATACACCAAAACTAGCTGCAAACTTTTTTAAAAAAAAAGGGCAATGAGGCAATAGGTCTTTTCAATGAGTTAACGGCTCATATGATTGCGTAAAGGCATAAAAATGGAGGATTTTGAGGTCTTTTATGGGTTTTTGTCATTTTTTAAAACGGTATAAATCCACTAAGTTTACGCTGTTTAAACACTGTTATGCGATCTTTTAGATACTTAATTTTAATCGTCTTTTTACCCTTTTCCGTCATCTTCTCACAGGTGCCGCAAGGGAGTCGCGTACAGATTAAAGGAATGGTTGTAGTTAAGGAGAATAACAACCCCATTTCCGGGGTTTCTGTCTCTACTAACCAGGGAGTATATACTTTGACAGACGCGTTGGGTGAATTTAGACTCACAGCGGCCATTGGCGATGTGCTTGTTTTTGAAAGTCCGGAATTTGAAACGGTTTGGTATACGATCAGAAGCGATGAGGATATAAAAGTAGAGGTAGAAGACTATGATAAAGACAAATCGGTCTCTTCTTCCAAAAGTAAATCAATATCTGCAAAAGCCTTACATAAAAGACACCTTGACTCCGCTCGTTTTTACAAAAAAACGAACATTGAAAAAAGTATAGATTTTGTAGCTCAGTCCATTGCGCAATTAGGAAAGAGAGGAAACAAAAAGGAGTTGGCCGAATCGCTGACTACCCTGGGAGAGATATACCAATATTATGGACAAAACGATCTTGCTATTGATAATTTTAAAGACGCTTTGGAAGCCAATAAATCTTCGGGCACTGCCTTATTGTTAGGCCAGGCATATGTGGAGATAAAGGACTATAAGATGGCCGAAAGTACCCTTTTGCCTTTAATAAAAATAAAAAACCTGGTCCCCTTTCAGAGAATTGAACTCTACGAAACCCTAGGCGATGTATATAGAGGGCTAGGGGAAACAAATAAATCGGTAGACTACTACGAGCAAGGACTTTTAATTGCTGAAAAAAATCAGGTTACGCCAAAATTACCCGACTTGAATTCGAAAATTGCGGATGCCTATGCCAGAGATAATCGCCTGCAGGAAGCGGAAGCGTTTTATGATAATTCTCTGGAACAAGCTGAGAACCAAGCACCAAAAAGGTCTGTTCAGGAGAAAGAAAAGGTAGCTGACTTTTATAACAAGACCAATCAATATGACAATGAGATAAAGCTCCGAAAAAAAAGCTTGAACGAACTCGATCAAATTGCTTCGCCGGTTACGAAATTGGAAGGCTTTCAACTTAGTCCTGATACCATAACAGCCCAGAGGATTAACTACAAAATTGCCAGTGCATATATTGCCCAGGACAAGGATGATGAAGCAATTCCATATTTGGAGGAGAGTATAAAAGAAGCCGATACAGAAGATGACCTTGTGGTAAAAAAAGATGCCACCAGAAAACTATCTGAATTGTACAGGCGCAAAGGAGATTTTACCAAAACCCTGGAGGCTTATCAGGCGTATGTCGCTATCGTAGACACTTTATATGTGCGTAAAGAGCAGGAAATTTCGAGAGCGGCGAGATTTAACAGAGAAATTGCTGCTAACCAGAGCAGAATTACCGGTCTTGAACAGGAACGGGAACTATCTCAGAGCAAATACGATTTGGCTTTGACCGAGCAAAAGTTGATTCAGGAAACAAACAGAAGGCAAAAACTGGTCATTTATTCGCTCATTTTTGGTTTAGTTCTTACCGCCCTAACGGCCTTCCTTTTCTATCGAAGCAATCAGCAACAGAAGCTTGCCAACAATTTATTAGCGCTTAAATCGCTTAGAGCACAAATGAATCCGCATTTCATTTTTAATGCCTTGAATTCGGTTAATAATTACATCGCAAAGAGCGATGAACGCAGCGCAAATAGGTTCTTAAGCGAATTTTCTACTTTGATGCGGGCTGTTCTGGAAAACTCAGAAGAAGATTTCATTCCACTATCCAAAGAAATTGAACTGCTTGAACTTTATGTCAAGCTCGAGCACTCTCGTTTTCCTGAAAAATTTGATTATAAGATAGCTATTGATAAAAATATTGATGTAGACGCTTTTAATATTCCTCCAATGCTTTTGCAGCCCTATATTGAAAATGCCATTTGGCACGGGCTTCGCTACAAAGAGGAAAAAGGAATTCTAAGCGTAAGAATGAATCCGAAAGGCCATGACACCATTGAAATCCGCATAGAAGATAATGGCGTCGGTAGAAAAAAGTCTGCACAGTTAAAAACGGCCAATCAAAAGAAACAGAAATCCAAGGGAATGGGAAATATCAAAAGACGAATTGGTATTCTCAACGAAATGTACAAAGATAAGGTCACGGCTGTGGTCAAAGACCTAGACGGTGATACTACCGGGACAGAAGTAATTTTAGTCCTTAAGAAAGATTAATATTTGATTTAAGATCAGCCAAAAGCCATTTTTAGATATGACATTAAGAACGATTATTGTTGAAGACGAGGCGAATAGTCGGGAAATACTTCGCAATTACATACAAAAATATTGTACCGAGGTAGCTATCGCGGGTGAGGCCGCTAATATCCAGGAGGGGCTTGAACTGATCAAAAAATTTGATCCCGATTTGGTTTTTCTCGATGTAGAAATGCCTTTCGGAAATGCCTTTGACCTATTGGATAAGGTGCCAGATCGCAATTTTGAAACTGTCTTCGTCACCGCTTATAATCAATACGCAATGGATGCCCTCAATAGCCATGCGGCCTACTACCTTATGAAACCCATTAATATAGATGAATTGATAAAGGCTGTAGATTACGTAAAGGAAATTAGGGAAAAGGAAGATGCTCTTGAAGATCGAATTCTAAAGCCAAAATTAAATAAAGTGGATGGCAAAATAACTCTGCCGCAACAAGATGGTTTTCAGGTGCTCAAAGTTTCCGACATTCTCTTTTGTAAGGCTGATGATAATTACACAGAGATCTATTTGGAAAACAAAAAACTTCTGGTAAGTAAGACCTTAAAGTATTTTGAAAATGCTTTATCAGATTTTGCCTTTGCAAGGATTCATAAGTCCTACCTGGTCAATGTCAATGAGATTGTAAAGTACAATAAGGGTAAGGGTGGTAGTGTGATTGTTTCTAATGGAAAAGAACTGTTGGTTTCCGCCTCTAGAAAAAAACAATTGTTGTCTTATTTTGAGTAGGGTTTAGAAATAGTGAAATAGTGAAATAGTGAAATAGTGAAATAGTGAAATAGTGAAATAGTGAAATAGTGAGATAGTGAGATAGTGAGATAGTGAGATAGAGGGATAGCGAAAAAGTGGTGGGGATGTCTGCCTTTATTAACCCGAAACCTGAAACTCGCAGCTCGTAAGACTTAAAAGAATTCTAATATGATAAAATCTTTGAGGGGGAAAACCCCTGAAATCGGTGAAGATTGCTTCATCGCCGAGAATGCGACTATTGTTGGAGAGGTGAGTATGGGAAATCAGTGTAGTATATGGTTCAATGCTGTGTTGAGGGGAGATGTACATTTTATTAAAATGGGAAATAAGGTGAATGTACAAGACGGTGCCGTTGTTCATTGCACCTATCAGAAATCGCCAACAACTATAGGAAATAATGTCTCCATAGGACATAACGCCATTGTACACGGCTGTACCATAAAAGACAATGTTTTGATAGGCATGGGTAGTATAGTAATGGACGATTGTGTTGTAGGTAGTAATAGTATTGTTGCTGCGGGAGCCGTGGTCACCAAAGGGACACATATTCCTCCGGGAACTGTTTTTGCAGGAATGCCGGCCAGGAAGGTAAAGGAAATAAGCAAAGAACTCAGCGAAGGTGAAATTGATCGTATTGCGAATAATTACGTCAAATACTCTAGCTGGTTCAAGGACATTTAGGGCCGGAAGTTAATACCGGGATTTGGAGTAGAATATGCCTTTAGACTAACTGGGGTCCAGACCCCACCCCACATCAAGTTATGATCACATTCTGCAATTTACAAGCAGAAAACCTTTTTGTTTGCTAATTGCTAATTGCTAATTGCTAATTGCTAATTGCTAATTGCTAATTGCTAATTGCTAATTGCTAATTGCTAATTGCTAATTGCTAATTGCTAATTGCCAACCAACCTCTTCCATAAATTCTTAATACACCTTGCTTTTTAAGAGCGGTTCGTAGCGGCCTTTAGGAATAATTCCTATTTTTGTCCCCACCAAAAACTACAGTATGAACGCATATGTTTTTCCCGGACAAGGGGCACAATTTGTTGGGATGGGGCTGGATCTTTATGAGAAATATCCGCAGGCCCAGGAGCTTTTTGAAGATGCCAACCACATTTTGGGCTTCTCCATAACGGATGTTATGTTCGAAGGAACCCCAGAAGACCTTAAGCAAACCAAAGTCACACAGCCTGCGGTCTTTTTACATTCGGCTATTCTTAGTAAAGTCCTTGGGGATGATTTTAAGCCAGATATGGTAGCTGGCCATTCGTTAGGGGAGTTTTCCGCTCTTGTAGCCAACGGGGCATTGAATTTTGAGGATGCCCTGAAACTAGTTTCTCAACGAGCACTGGCTATGCAAAAGGCCTGTGAACTTCAACCCAGTACTATGGCGGCTATTCTTGGCTTGGATGATGAAGTAGTTGAAAAGGTATGTGCCGGGACTGAAGGTATTGTTGTTGCCGCCAACTACAATTGCCCCGGGCAGCTGGTAATTTCCGGAGGGGTAGAGGCAGTTAATACAGCCTGTGAGAAACTCAAGGAAGCAGGGGCGAGAAGGGCGTTGGTATTGCCTGTAGGTGGGGCTTTTCACTCCCCTTTAATGGAACCGGCCAGGGAAGAACTTGCGCAAGCCATAGAAAACACCCCTTTTGCAAGTCCTATTTGTCCGATTTATCAAAATGTGACCACCACAGCGGTAACCGACTCCGGAGCAATTAAAGCAAATCTTATCGCCCAGTTAACCGCTCCGGTACGATGGACACAGAGCGTTCAGCAAATGGTGGCTGATGGCGCAACCAACTTTGTTGAGGTAGGCCCAGGTAAGGTTTTACAGGGCTTGGTTAGGAAAATTTCGCCCGGTACGGAAGCCTCATCCGCGGGAATTTCCTAAATATCGTAGAAAGCAGATTGCATTTCATCCAAAAAAGGCATCTTTAACCCTTAATATTGGGCATATGCCCGATTTTTTAGTATTATTGATCCCCAATTTATAGACCTGCTTATCTCACTATGTGCAAATTCTGTGGTAATGCAACAGGCCCTATGAAATTGAAAAAACGCTCCATATCCCAAATTGGCAGGTACTTTACTGCCAAAATAGCGCTCTTAGCCATTTTTATGTTGGTTTTGGGTGTTATTGAAACTAATGCTCAGGTAACCGTTCAATTTACGGCAGCGTCCTATTCAGATGCAGAGAACTCTGGTGGAAATACTCCAGAACTCATAGTAAATGGAACTATCCTCGGCACTGGTTTTGTTACCGTATTTGCCCAGGCAGCTCCTACATTTCCTGCCGCTGCCTCAGTAGACTACACCTTTGCTACCGTACAAATTACAATTCCGGCAGGCACTTATGTTAACGTTACACAGCCCATTCCTAATTTTGTTGTAATTGATGAGGCTGTCGTAGAAAATGACGAAAACATACTTTTCGGAGTGCTCCTTCCCATTGGAAATGTTTTTATTGGCCCTCAATCACAGACTACCTATACCATCTTAAACGATGATACGGCCACAATAAGTATCGGCGATACCGCTGTAGCAGAAAATGTTGCGGGTGGCAATTTGAATTTTGCTGCTACGCTGGATAATCCTGTTCAAGGTGGGGTACAAGTGGGATACGGTTTTACAGATGTTTCCGCAACCGGGGGTGGTGTAGATTACACCAGTACTGCAGGCACCCTTACTTTTACAGGAAACCTTAATGAAGTACAGAATATTGTAGTGCCAATAAATAATGACAACATTGTCGAAGTAGCGGAGACGTTTACAGTTAGTCTGGGAACGCCAAATGTAGCCGCTGTTTCAACCTCGGGCTCACCAGCGATAGGCACCATAAATAATGATGATGGTTCTACGATTTCCATTTCTAATGTTACCGTAGATGAAGATAATGTAGCTGGTAATCTCATTTTTACGGCAACCTTGGGGAATGCCGTAGACGGAGGGGTCAACGTAGGCTACTCCTTTGCCGATGGGACAGCGACCGGTGGAGGCGTTGATTATTCTGCTTCCTCAGGGACATTGGCCTTTACCGGAACAGCCGGTGAAACTGAACAGATAGTTGTTAATATAATTAATGATAACCTGGTTGAAGCTGACGAATCCTTTACGGTTGCCCTGGGACCACCGTCTAACGGAAATGTTACGGTAAACGGCTCACCCGCCATCGGCACAATAGTGAGCGAAGACGTCTGTGCCGGAGGACCTAATGCTCCGGTTCTCAACAATGATCCAACCGAATTTTGTGATGAAAATGAGACTTCACTAGACGATTATTTTGATGGAAGTGAACCACCTGACACCGACCTGGAATGGAGTAGTAACCCCAATCCTCTGGTGCAATCAGATTGGATAGATAATTCAGGAGGTCATAGGATAACGCAGTCGGGAACTTATTACGGATTCTTTTGGGATGAAGACAATAGCTGTGCCAGTCCAACCGTTGCTATCACCATTACTTTTAGCTTTACTCCCACCGCAGGAACACCCTCAAACGGGAATGCTTGTATTGATAATGCTTTTGGACCCACAACAGTTGACTTAGACGATCTATTGACAGGGGAAGACGGAGGTGTTTGGGTGCAGACAGATGGGCCTGCAACAGTAAACCCAAATGGCGCTAATGTCGTAAACTTCAATAATGGGGTAGAAGGTGTATACGAATATACTTTTACCACCAATGTGGCTGTAGCTCCATGTGTGAATCAGTCTGAGGTTGTCGAAATTACGGTAGTGGAATGCGACCCCTGTGTGGCAGGGAATGTGGCCCCTGTGCTGGATACCAGTATACCAACAACATTCTGCGATGACATTACGCAGAGCCTTAACGATTATACCAATTCTACACCTCCACCAGGAACCACCCTGGTATGGAGTATAAACCCCGATCCTCTGGTATTAAGCGGGCACCGAACGGGTTCGCAGGTTACCGACCCTGTGGCAGGTACTTATTTTGGCTTTTTCTATGATGCCGTGAATACTTGTGCCAGCCCAACCTTAGAGATTCTTTTGGCGGTTAATAATACTCCTAGTATCACAAATTCGTCTGGCGGGGAACGCTGCGGTCCCGGTCCTGTGACCCTCACGGCCGAAGGAGAAATTCCTAGTTCTGCTAATGATCCTGACATTAATTGGTACACCTCTGTTGATGCAGATACACCTGTCTTTACCGGAACTTTATTTGAACCCAACTTGGCGGTAACAACTACTTATTTTGTAGAAGCATCGGCTAACGGCTGTACCTCTTCTCCTCGAATAGAGGTGATTGCTACAGTTGTTCCGCAGCCATCAGCAGGTACTCCTAGTGACACTTCTTCCTGTAGTGTGGCAGATAATGGGCCAACCACGGTAGATCTGGATAACCAACTGGAAGGAGAAGATGCGGGAATATGGACTTTTGTTTCTGGTCCGGAGCAGGTGGTTCCAGACGTAGACAATGTTGTTGATTTTGTTGGAAGGCCAGATGGCAACTATGTATTTCGCTTTACAACAACGGGTGCAATGGCACCATGCGATAACGAATTTTCTGAAGTGACCATCTCAGTTAACGATTGCGATGTAGATACCGATTTGGATGGTCTATTTGATGGTCCTGAAGCGGTTTTAGGTACAGATCCGAATAACCCTGATACAGATGGCGACGGCTTACTTGATGGAGCAGAAGTGGGTCCTGATGTTGAGAACCCTCTTGATGAAGATGGAGATGGCATTATTGATGCATTGGATTCTAATGTGCTTGATAGTGATAATGATGGAGTAGTAGACCAGAAAGACCCTGCAAATGACAATCCTTGTATTCCGGATAACTTTAACCAACTCTGTGATACTGATGAAGATGGAATTACAGATGGCGAGGAAATTGAGAACGGTACAGACCCCTTAGACGCTTGTGATCCTAATTTCACCCCTGATTGTGACACACCAATAGATCTGGAAATTACCAAAGTGGCAGACAATGAACTCTCGGCAGTTGGCCAACAAGTTGTATTTACCGTAGGTATTAACAATTTATCTGATCGTCGGGTACGAGGTATTCAGGTTGGAGATTTGCTTGAATCCGGGTTCGAATATGTCTCCCATGACGCTATTGCCGGCACCTATGATCCTGATACCGGCGAGTGGAATATTTTTGAACTCCCTGCTTTGGGAAGTACAGAACTCCATATTACCGTTACCATTTTGGAAGGCGGCACCTATACCAATACAGCGGTCTTGGTTGAGTCTTCACCCTTCGATAATGTAGAGTCGAACAATACGGCATCGGTAACTATCGAGGTAGATGTGCCCGATGGAATAGACCTCGTCATTGATAAAAAAGCACTCAGCGCAAGACCTTTGGTTGGGGATGAGGTAGTTTTTACAATCCTGGTAACAAACAAATCTACCTCAGAAGAAGGGAGTCTCATTTCCAATATACAGGTAAGAGACATTATTAGTGACGACAGCTTTGAATACATTTCACATAGCCCGGTAGAACAGTACAATCCTGCTTCAGGGATTTGGAATGTACCGGATCTGCAACGCGATCAGGAAGCTGTACTTGAGATCACAGTCAGGGTTCCTCAGGAAGGAACCTATACCAATACGGCTACCATCATTAGATCCTCTCCAGGCGATTCTGAGGATAAAAGAGATAATAACGAATCTACCGTAGAAGTTAGAGTTAGTCTTCCTACTGAAGCAGACCCCGGATTTGTGTTCAATCAGTTTTCGCCTAATAGCGATGGCACCAATGACTATCTCAAGATCAGAGATATTGCTGCCTTCCAGGGAGCATCCATTCAGATATTTAACCGCTATGGCAACCTAGTTTTTGAGACAAATAGTATGGTCCAGGATGAGGTTTGGGATGGAACCAGAAAAAATGAACAGGCACCAGATGGCACCTACTTTTATATTTTAGATCTGAATGATGGTTCAGAAATACGAAAAGGCTGGATTCAGCTCATAAGATGACACTAATAATGACTTGTAAAACAAGTAGATCCTTTTATAAAATCAGCCTTTTTGTCTTAGCTCTGATGCTAGTGGCAATAAGTTCGGTACATGGGCAACGAGAACCACAGTATACACAGTATATGTACAATATAGGTAGCTTTAACCCTGCCTATGTAGGTTCCGTGGAATCCATCGATATTTCTGGCTTATATCGGGCCCAATGGATTGATATTCCTGGAGCTCCCAGAACAATCAGGTTTGGCTTGAATGCGCCATTATCAAATGAAAAAATGGGATTAGGACTCAATGTGATCAGCGATCAGTTAGGACCTACTACCTCTACCTACGTTGATGCTGCCTACTCTTATCAAGTGAATATATCGGAAAGCACCAAGCTTTCTTTTGGGGTAGATGTCGGAGGTTCTTTTCTTAGCGTAGATTTCTCTAAGGGAACCTTTGAAAACCCGGGAGAACCTATTCTAGACAGCCAAATGATTCAGGAATTTTATCCCACAGTGGGCGCCGGACTCTTTCTTTATGACGATAGTTGGTATTTAGGAGCTTCCGTTCCTAATTTCCTTACAGATGGACTCTACAATGAAGATGTGGCTACCATTGTGGAAGACAAGACTCAGTTCAATTTTATTGGGGGATACGTTTTCGATCTTTCAGATGGTCTAAAGTTTAAACCGGCTTTTTTGATAAATTATATCCAAGGAGCTCCTGCCACCGTGAATGTCTCAGCAAACTTCCTGATCAGTGATGTGGTTACTGCAGGTGTTTCCTATAGGGCAGACAATGCTTTTAGCGGCCTGGCTGGTTTTCAAATTTCAAGCGGTACTTTTTTAGGATATTCTTATGATTACAATACGAACCCTCTTGGGGAATTTAATAGTGGCTCTCACGAAGTGATTTTAAAGTTTTATCTTGGTAAAGGAGGTGATAGCTCAAAAGGTGAAAAAACAAAAAGCAGGAAAGGGAAACCAAAACAAATAGATACCCCTAGATTTTTCTAAAGGAGAAGCAATATGAAAGTTAGCAGCTTTTTATGGATTTTTTGCTTACTGGCCCTGACATTCGTTAATGGCCAGGGAAAGGGATCTAAAGCAGATATACTATTCTTTGAATATGCCTATAAGGAGGCCATTGCAGAGTATCACAAAGAAATGGCCAAAGCACCTTTAACCAATCAGCAGCAGTTAAATTTGGCCGATTCTTATCTGAAAATCGGCAACTACAAGAGAGCCTCTGATGGTTACTTGCAGGTATACAAGAAAGACACTACAATGTCTACCTACCATTTTAACAAAATGCTCCTTGCCATGGGTAAGACATCTGGCTTAGAACGGGTGAAGGCTTTTTTAGCAACTAAACGAAATACGCTGGCTGAAGAATTACTCGAAAACGCCGACTTTAATTTGGAGCTTTTGCAGTCCGAGAATACCGGCGATCTTGACTATAAAGTCTTTAACCTTAATACGAATAGCCCTCAATCAGATTTTTCTCCCTCCTTTTATGGAGATAAATTGTTGTTTTCCAGTGGTAGGCCTCAAGGATCCAGAAAAGAGGTGTATAGTCCTTCAGGAGAAGGGTATCTCGATATTTTTGTGGGTAAAGTAGGTCTTGGCGGGCAAATTCTTAATCCCAATCCGTTTACAGGCATTCCCGATTCAAGATTTCATGAGGCCACACCTTACTATTCATCTGGCCTTAATAGTATTTTTTATATTCGCTCTAATGCAGATGGAAGCAACATGTCTTTTGATGAGAATGGGAAAAACGCATTGGCCATGGGCTTTGCAGATAACGGTGGCAATTTTAGCTACTTACTACGAGATTTAAGCACCTCTTTTTACTATCCCTTTTATGAGGCGGAAAGCGGTAAACTATATTTTGCAGCGAATTTTGAAGACAGTCTGGGTGGAACAGATATCTATTTTGTACACACAAATAATGGTCGTATAAGATCATCGCCAATAAACCTGGGCCCACGTATTAATACGCCAGGGAACGAAATTTCTCCTTTTATCTTTGAAAACAGTTTGTATTTCTCCAGTGATATTTTTTATGGTATGGGGGGAATGGACATTTACAAATCGGAAATGGGCCCAGACGATTTTTACAGTATTCCAATTAATTTAGGTAAGGGAATAAATTCTAAAAAAGACGATTTTGGTTTTATTGTCAAGAATAATACTTCTGATGGCCTTAGCGGATATTTTTCCTCCAATAGGGATGGCGGAAAAGGAAACGACGATATTTACGGATTTCATGTAAATGAAAAACCCGGAATAAAGACCGTTATTTTCAGGGGAGACATCACCAGGTCTAATTCCTCTGCACCTGTTGTGGATGCTGTGGTACAACTGTTGGATGCAGAGAAAAATCTAATTAAAGAGGCGTATTCTAAAGAGGATGGTAGCTACCGAATTGAAATACCATGGCGAGAAGATGTTAGAATAAATATAGCCAAAGATCAGTATTCCTCGTTTTCTGCGGTTTATGATAAGTCGGCCATAGAAAGCCTTGCCGAAAATAAAAATCTCGATGTAAGTCTGGCCTTTATAGATGATCTGGTTCAGGAAAGAGAAGGGCAGACGGTTATAAAAATGAACAAATTCTTTTTTAACCGAGGACAATATGGGCTAACTCCTGAGATTGAGGCAGAGTTAGATAAGGCAGTCTCTGTAGCTAAGGACTTCCCGCAATTACAGCTTCGAATAGAAGCCCATACCGACAGTAGAGGAGGTACGGCCACAAACTTCAGGCTTTCTCAACGTAGAGCCGATACCATAAAAAAATATTTGCTAAACCAAGGTGTTCCGGATTCTAGTATTCTGTATTCAGTAGGCTATGGCGAGGATAAAATTATGAATAATTGTAAGAACGGAGTTTATTGCCTTGAAGTGTTGCATAAACAAAATGAAAGGCATTTAGTGGTTGTAATAAACTATGATCTTCTGTATAGATAATTGACAACAACCTGCACGGCGGATATATACCGCTCAATGGCCTTTACTTTACTCCCTTAACTTTTTTAGGGGTCTTTAAGATTAAAAACTTAGATTACTTATATTTAGCGAAACGAATATCTCATGGACGAGAAGTCTAAGGCCCAACTGTACTGGAAGAAGAATCTCCAGTACCTTACAATTTTACTTAGTATTTGGTTTTTGGTATCCTATGGATTTGGCATATTAGTTAAAGACAGCTTGGATACCATCCCATTAGGAGGCTTTAAATTAGGTTTTTGGTTCGCTCAGCAGGGTTCAATTTACGTTTTTGTTTTACTCATATTTATTTATGTACGTCTTATGAACAGGCTCGATGCAAAATATGGTTTTGACGAATAAGCACCACCAAACAATCTCTCATTAAATTATGGACGTACAAACCTGGACCTATATTTTAGTCGGACTCACCTTTGCCCTATATATTGGCATTGCGATTTGGTCTCGCGCTGGTTCTACCAAAGATTTTTATGTAGCTGGCGGTGGTGTTCCTCCGCTGGCAAACGGATTGGCTACTGCCGCTGATTGGATGTCTGCAGCCTCTTTCCTGGGAATGGCCGGTCTTATTTCCTTTGGGGGTTATGATGGCTCAGTATATCTTATGGGTTGGACCGGTGGTTACGTTCTCTTGGCACTGCTCCTTGCACCTTACCTCAGAAAGTTTGGAAAGTTTACCGTTCCTGATTTTATAGGCGACCGCTACTATTCTAATGTGGCCAGAACCGTGGCAGTAATTTGCGCACTATTAGTATCCTTTACATATGTGGCGGGTCAGATGCGTGGCGTTGGCCTTGTATTTTCACGATTTCTTGAAGTCCCTATCAATACAGGTGTAATTATTGGCATGATCATCGTTTTGTTCTATGCGGTCTTAGGTGGAATGAAAGGCATCACCTATACCCAGGTGGCACAATACTGTGTACTCATCTTTGCCTTTATGGTTCCCGCAATTTTTATTTCTATTCAAATGACCGGAAACCCTATTCCTCAGTTGGGGATGGGTAGCGATTTGTCAGGTGAGGGAATTTCATTGTTGGATAAGCTGGATGGTCTCTCTACTGACCTGGGTTTCGATCAGTACACTAAGGGGTCCAAACCGCTAATAGACATTTTCTGCATCACGGCTGCTCTGATGGTGGGTACGGCCGGTCTTCCACATGTCATAGTGCGGTTTTTTACGGTGCCTAAAGTGCGCGATGCAAGAAAATCTGCAGGTTATGCGCTGCTTTTCATTGCCATACTCTATACTACGGCACCTGCTGTTGCAGTTTTTGCAAGAACAAATCTGATTGAAACCGTGAGCGAAAAGGAATATGCAGATATGCCGCCCTGGTTTTCCAAGTGGGAAACAACCGGGCTAATTGTTTTCGAGGACAAAAATAAGGATGGGCGCATACAATATGTAGCAGATAAAAAAGCCAATGAACTCGAAGTTGACCCGGATATAATGGTACTGGCCAATCCTGAGATTGCAAATCTTCCAAATTGGGTGATTGCCCTGGTTGCTGCTGGTGGACTTGCCGCTGCCCTGTCAACTGCAGCCGGACTTTTACTGGTGATTTCTACCTCCATTTCACATGACCTTATCAAAAAACAGTTTAGGCCAAATATTTCGGATAGGGGAGAGCTTATGGCAGCACGCCTCTCTGCTGTTGTGGCAGTGTGTATCGCTGGTTATTTTGGGATCAATCCACCGGGTTTTGTAGCCGCTACCGTCGCCCTGGCATTTGGTTTGGCCGCGGCTTCCTTTTTTCCGGCCATTATTCTGGGCATTTTTTATAAAAAGATGAACAAACAAGGAGCCATTTCCGGAATGGTTATAGGTATTACTGCAATGCTCTTCTATATGCTAAAGTTTAAGTTCGATATGTTTGGAGGAGGTACCCAGGCAGATTGGTGGTTCGGAATTTCACCAGAAGGTTTTGGAACTGTGGCCATGTTGCTTAACTTTATCACTGCCCTGGTAGTTTCCAGATTGACAACAGATCCTCCTGAAGAGGTACAGGAAATTGTAGAGAATATTAGGATACCTAGCGGTGCTGGAAATGCCAGCTCACATTAATAGAATTAGAACATGAGCAACTACCACATTAAACATCTGGAAGAATATTTTCAAATCTACAGGAAGTCAGTAAGGGACCCTGAAGCTTTCTGGGAAGAAATTGCGGAAGAACACTTTGTTTGGAGGAAAAAATGGGACCGTGTTTTGCAATGGGACTTCACCAAACCGGAAGTAAAGTGGTTCGATGGCGCTCAACTAAATATTACCGAGAATTGCCTGGACAAGCACCTGCCGACACGTGGTAATAAGACCGCTATTCTCTTTGAACCCAACGATCCCAAAGAAGAAGCCGAACACATTACCTATAGGCAATTGCACGAGAAGGTTTGCAGAATGGCGAATGTATTGAAAGAGCAGGGTGTGCAAAAGGGTGATAGGGTCTGTGTTTATCTTCCCATGATCCCGGAATTGGCCGTTACAGTTTTGGCCTGCGCCCGTATTGGGGCAATACATTCTGTGGTTTTTGCTGGCTTTTCTGCCAATGCCCTGGCTACTCGTATCAACGATAGCGATTGCAAAGTGGTGGTAACTGCGGATGGGTCTTACCGAGGGGCCAAAACGATCGACCTAAAAGGAATCGTAGATGCCGCAATGGACGATTGCCCGGGAGTTAAGACCGTCTTGGTAGCCGAAAGAACCGGGGAAAAAGTTACAATGAAAGAAGGTCGCGATCTTTGGTTGGCGCCATTGTTAAAAGGAGCCTATGCAGATTGCAACGCCGAAATCATGGAAGCCGAAGATCCGCTATTTATTCTCTATACTTCTGGTTCTACCGGAAAACCAAAGGGAATGGTTCATAGCTGCGGCGGCTATATGGTATATACGGCCTATACTTTTAAAAACATTTTCCAGTACACTGAAAACGATATTTATTGGTGTACAGCAGACATTGGCTGGATCACTGGTCATTCTTATATTGTTTATGGCCCCCTGGCGAATGGAGGCACTACTGTGATGTTCGAGGGTGTGCCGTCCTATCCAGATTTTGGACGCTTCTGGGAGGTAGTTCAAAAGCATAAGATAAATCAGTTCTACACGGCGCCTACAGCTATCAGGGCATTAGCCAAAGAAAGCCTTGATTTTGTTGAAAAATATGATCTCTCGTCCCTCAAAGTTTTAGGCTCTGTTGGTGAGCCAATTAATGAAGAAGCATGGCATTGGTATAATAACAATATTGGAAAAGGAAAGAGCCCAATAGTAGATACCTGGTGGCAGACAGAAACCGGCGGTATAATGATCTCACCTATCCCGTACGTTACGCCAACCACCCCTACATATGCCACGCTTCCGTTTATTGGCATTCAACCAGCTCTAATGGATGAAGAGGGCAAAGAAATAAAGGGTAACCAGGTAGATGGGCGCTTATGTATTAAATTCCCATGGCCATCAATGGCCCGCACTATTTGGGGAGATCACGAACGTTACAGGGATACTTATTTCTCTGCTTATAAGAATAATTACTTTACGGGAGACGGAGCTCTAAGAGATGCCGTTGGTTATTATCGCATTACTGGAAGGGTAGATGATGTGATCATTGTATCTGGCCATAATCTGGGAACGGCACCTATAGAGGATTCCATTAATGAGCACCCCGCGGTGGCCGAATCTGCTATTGTTGGTTTCCCACACGACATTAAAGGTAACGCCCTATACGGCTTTATCATTTTAAAAGAAGTAGGAGAAGGAAGAGATAGGGATAACCTACGCAAGGAGATTAATCAACAAATTACAGAGCAAATTGGGCCTATCGCTAAATTAGATAAGATTCAATTTGTACCTGGCCTACCAAAAACCAGAAGCGGTAAAATTATGAGACGTATTCTTAGAAAGATCGCAAGTAAAGATGCCGAAAACCTTGGTGATATTAGTACTCTACTCAATCCGGAAGTGGTAAAAGAAATCAAGGACAATGCGTTCTAAAGAAGATTCACTAATCTTGCTAATTGCTAATTGCTAATTGCTAATTGCTAATTGCTAATTGCTAATTGCTAATTGCATAGTTTCTATTAACCAAAACTTTTTCGAAATTTAAATGCAAACCAGGGAAGAACTAAGCTACCAGGTCCTGATTTTATCTATGTTTTAGAAGTTGCAAGCAAATTACATTGATGGCGTATATTTTAAAGTGGGGAGGGGTCTAGGACCCCTAGGCAAAATTTCAAATTTTAATACGCCAAAACCCCTTCTTGCTACCTAAACCAATATCATCCAGCAATAATAGATGGCAAAAAGGGACAGGAAAACAATCCCCGCATAGGTAAGCCATTGTAGGCCTCTTTTGGGATGATGCTCCTTTGGAAGGTCCTTACTGGTCACATTTTTCAAGTTCATATAACCAACCACCGGGGCCAGAACAAAGGAAATGAATGTTGCTAAGGCTACAAGGAAACCCATATTGGCGCTAAACACCCAAAGCACAAGGAAATTGACAAGCGCAAGAACTATAACTCCGGCTGCAAAATACTTCCGTCCGGTATAATCTTTCGTTTTAGGCGTGAGATGCGTCAAAAGATCAATGCTTACCCTGGCAATGGCGTCATGTGCCGTCATACAGGTGCTGAACATGGTGGCAAAAGCGGAAACTGCGATAAAAATGTAAGCCCAATTTCCAATGTGCGTTGTAAACAACTGTACAACCTGATCAGCAAAAGTAGTAGCATTTCCGCTGAGCTCGGTATTGGTGCCATAAAGTGTCATCCAACCGATAATCAAAAAGAAAATGGCCAATAAAGCGGTCATTAAGTAGCCCGAATTAAATTCCTGAAGTGCCTCGGAAAGTGGGAGCTTTTTGCCACTAACTTTCTGTTTTTCCAGAGTCCAGAGACTTATCCAGCTGCTGGCCTCAACTGCTGTGGGCATCCAACCTATTAAACTAATTAAGAAAAGGATGCCTACTTCATTGAATATTTCCGGTTGTAAAAAGTTCTCAACAGGAGTTACCTGGCCCTTAAATAGCACGAGCCCTGTGGTAACTAACAAGGCAGCAAAAAGAATAGTGATTACAAATTTTAACGAAGTTTCCAGGAATTTGTAGCGCCCAATGATCAAAATGGCACTGATCAGTATAAATAAGCCTAATGCTATGGTACTTTCAGATAGGTCCGAAATACTAAAAAGGTTAATAAAGAGTCCGGCGGTCACTGCATACAAGGCTGCAAGAATGGTAAAAGTGGTCACCAGAGAGATAAAAGTATATAGCCACAAATACCCCTTTCCGCGATTTAAATATCCCTCAATTAGACTCTTGCCTGTGACGCCGGTATAACGTATCCCGAATTCAAAAAAAGGATATTTTAAAAGGTTTGCCAGGATAATAGGAATGATCATAACCCAGCCGTATTGGGCCCCCGCTTTGGTAGATAGAACAAGGTGTGAAGTGCCAATGGCCATACTGGCAAATAAAAGCCCTGGCCCCAGGTTTTTTATAAGTGTTTTTAGTTGAGTCATGTTGGTTGCTTAGTGCGACTAAAATAACTATTTAATCTCAACCTTATCCCCATAAAATCGCGGTTCGGTATTTAATAATAGGTCTACGAAGACCTTAACGCGAGCAAAGTATTCCCGCATCTGTACCTTAAAACCATGGGTGCCTTCAATATCACGCGCGTTATAACCAATAGCAGCTAAGCCTTTCTTGTTTGCCAGGTAGATTGCCCTTTCATTATGAAACTCCTGTGAGATCACCGTTACTTTTTCAAGCCCAAAAATTACTTTGGCGCGAACCATAGAATCAAGCGTTCTGAATCCGGCATAGTCTAAAAAAATCTTTTCCTGTGGAATACCACCTTCAATCAGATCTTTTTTAAAAGTATCGGGTTCATTATAATACTTGCTTCCATTGTCTCCGCTAACCAGGACAAAATCAATTTTACCTGCTTCAAAAAGGGCGATGGTCGCCTTGATACGATTGGCGTAGTACGGATTAATTCCGCCTTCAACCAGCCTTTGCGAGGTGCCCAAAACAATGCCTACTTTGTTTTTTGGGATTCTGTTGAGATCAGAATATGTCTTTCCGTCTACCGCGCTTTCAATAATGAAGTTACTGAGAATGAGCACTAAGATCGGGAAGAGAAGGACCGCAAAAAGGATGGTACGTATTTTCTTTTTCATTGAGTGCTAATTCGGTTTAAAGGTAATGAAAGCACTTTGATTTGTAGATAGCCCCTAAAAAGAAAAACAAAAAGTATTCCAATTGGCAGCTAGCGTAATCAAAGTAATGCATCCGGGGTTAATACCAGGGAAGATTATGACTATATTTGGCAGGATTAAAACCGATATTTTTATGCGAATACTGTCTAAAATTTTAAAGGGTATTTTACTGCTTCTTGTTGTTTTGGGACTTGCTTATTTTTTCGGACCGAAAGTAGAAAAACCCGATTTGAGCAAAACCTTACCAAAAGTAACCTCCAACCTTTTGCAATTAGAGAAAGAGATCAATGAAAGGGAGGCGGCACTGACAAATATTAAACCGGAGAATGAATCGCGTATTATTTGGTACGACAGTGTTCCACAAAAAACCTCCTATAGTATTGTCTATATACATGGTTGGTCTGCAAGCATTATGGAAGGAGATCCGCTGCATAGGGAGATCGCCAAAAAATATGGTTGCAACCTGTACCTTCCCAGATTGGCCGGCCATGGTTTGGACGAAACTGAGCCCATGCTAGATCTCACGGCGGACGACGTCATTGATTCTGCAAAAGAAGCCCTGGCCGTTGCAAAGCAACTGGGCGATAAAGTAATTGTAATGGCTACCTCTACAGGAGGAACACTGGCCCTTCACCTGGCGGGAAGCGACAAAGATATTGCCGCTCTAATGCTTTATTCACCAAACATTGCCATTTACGATGAAAATGCACGGCTTTTAGATGACGCCTGGGGCCTGCAACTGGCTAAATTGGTAAAGCAAAGCGATTACCACGAGTTTCAGGCCAGCGCGCTTAAAAGTAAATTTTGGACCACTAAATACCGCGTGGAAGCGCTCACCCATTTACAGGCCCTTGTAGAAGGCACAATGACCGAAGAAACGTTTAAAAGAACTACCAGGCCCACCTTTGTAGGCTATTACTATAAGAATGAAGAAGAACAAGATAAGGTAGTTTCTGTTCAGGCTATTTTAGATATGTATGAAAAGCTGGGAACGCCGCCTTCTCTCAAACACAAGGTAGCTTTTGAGAATGTAGGAGACCACGTAATGACCTCTTCGATTACTTCAAAGGACCTGGAATCTGTACGGAAAGAGACCATGAAGTTTTTGGAGGAGGTTATTAATATGGAATCCCGTTAAACCCCTGGCAGTGGGATATAAGTGTGATCTCCAGGTACTTTAGGGAATTTCTTATTGGCCCAATCGCGTTTGGCCACTTCGAGCCTTTCTTTACTGCTCGATACAAAGTTCCAGTACAGGTATCTTTCTTCAGGTAGCGGTTGCCCGCCAAAAAGTAGTAATCGGGTATTTGATTTCAATTGCAGGCAGCAGGTATCTTGTGTTTTGGAGATGAGCATCTGACTTGCACCGACTTTTTCACCATCGGCGGAGACCTCACCCTGGGTAACGACTATGGCGATTTCTCCTTCAAGCTGTCCCTGAATATCTAAAAATCCGTCGCCTTCGGCCATCACATCGAGCATAAATAAGGGCGAATAAACTTTTAGAGGAGCGCTTTTGCCAAAACCAGAACCCGCTACAAGAGTCATTGTTAAATTGCCATCTCGCCAGATGGGTAACTCACTTTTGGGAATAAATGAAAAAGTAGGCTCTATGAGTTCCTTTTCCTTGGGCAAGGCAACCCAAACCTGATAGCCGTGCATGCGATGATTCTTACCATCTCGCAGATGAATTGGTGTCCTTTCTGTGTGCGTAACTGCTTTTCCTGCTGTCATAAAGCCCACATCGCCAACCCCGATGCTCTGCTCTGCTCCGGTACTGTCTTTATGTGATACAGCTCCTTCCAGGAGATAGGTAAGGGTGCTAAGCCCTATATGAGGATGTTGGTCTACCTCCAGGTAATTTCCAGGCCCTATGGTGGCTGGCCCCATATGGTCAATAAAGGTAAAGGGTCCAACCTGCCTTTTTTTACGAAAAGGTAATAACCTGCCCACCAAAAAGTTTCCAATATCTCGTTGACGTTCGTCTACAAGTAATTTATTGTTTGCCATAGTCTTCTAGAATTTAGGGGGTTTAAATTACTAAAAGATTGAGGGAAAAACTAACCTGGAAAGTGTATTGAGGGGTTGGAGGGTCCAATCGTTTTATTTATTTCACAAATTGATTACTTCGATTCAAAATTTTCCTGGAGGTAAAGCCAGATAACCCTTTTTGTGTAAATCCTCTTCGTATTTCGACTGATTTAATGATGATTAAACGCAATGAATATTCTGGGAAATTTCGTACTTTTTAACACTTATAAAAGGCTTTTTACCTTGAATAAGCAGCACTTATTACATATGAACATTGCAATAATGTGTTGCATAGATTCGAAATTCGAAGAATTAGTTTTAGAATGGTTATGACTAACCATTCTAAAATGAACTTCTATAGGTCAATATTATAAATTATAGCATAATGTCGAAATGGAAAGTATACCTTTCATCTACGTATAAAGATCTAAAAGATCAAAGAGCTGAAATAATTGGGCTTTTTAGCAAACAGCTCAAAGAAAAATTTGAGCTCTGCGAAATAATGGAGCATATGTATGATGATGGTAATCAAACTCCATTTGTTGAAACCTGCGTGGATGCAGTTAAAAGTTGTCACATATACGTAATTATTCAGGGAAAATCAATAGGGTCATTTATTCCAGATAGTCCAAAAAACCGGTTGGAATATGGTAAAAATAAAACCTACACAGAGGTCGAGTTAGATACTGCACTTAGTAATAAAAAGTATATATTCTTCATTAGACAGGTTGACCCTGACCACACCGAAATAGAATTTAGGCAAAAGTATGATGAAATAGTTGGTAAGTTTTTAGGCAAATACAGCCATGATTTCACAAACTCCACAGAGTTAATCAAAATAATTTATGCTTGTCTTTTCCCTTTTGCTTCTAAATCTCCATTAAATAGAAAAAATCCATATAAAGGATTGACATCTTTTAATGTTGAAGATGGAGAGTATTTTTACGGAAGAGAGAAGGAGATAGATGATTGTGAAAAACAAATATTGACGTCTTCAGGCAGCTTTTTTCTTTCCATTATTGGTGATTCGGGCATAGGCAAAAGCTCATTTGTAAAGGCAGGACTTTTATACCGTTTAAAGACAGGGCAAAGTCCCTTTAGTGAATACAAGCAAATAATCTTTTCTCCAGGAAATAGACCTTTTACCAATTTAAGATACCAATTAATCAGTAAGCAAATAATTTCCAATGACGACATAACTATTGAAAGCATTGTAAGTAAATTAGTAAGAACAATAGTCTTTGTTGATCAATTTGAAGAAGTAATCACGCAATGTCATTCTAATGATTCAATTCTTGAAAGGACGAAACTATTTGAACTACTAGATAGTCTCGTGCAACCAGAATTTTCTGGAAATTCTACTGTTATTATTTCAAATTTTAGAATTGATTTTGCTTCTACTTTAGCAAATTTTCATTTTATAGGTGGTGCTCACCAATCTAAATATTTGCTTAATAGTTTGGACTATAAGATCAATCCAAATTATTGGGAAAAGAGCTTCAGAGATATAATTATTAAACCAGCCGAGAAAAACGGAGTGGCGATAGAGGAAACATTGGTTCATAAATTGAAAAACGAACTGACGAACGTTGACGGCTCCCTACCAATATTGCAATTTACCTTGAAAAAGTTATGGGTTGAAGAAAATATTAAAGATAGACTAATCACAACCTCAGAATTTGTAAAAACATCTAATAACCGCGGACTTAGTGGAATTATAGAAAATCATGCTAATAGTGTTTACAAAAGGATTACTAACAACGGCAGGAACAAAGAAAATGAAGCTATACTGAAGAGCATTTTTGTTAATCTTGTTGAGGTTACAAGTAGTAAAAACGACGTAAAGAAAACCATTGATAAAAATCAACTGTTTAGCAAACTAAAGTGTTACAATCATAATTCAAGTAAAATAGTTTACGAGGATTTGATTAGTGAAAAAAGTAGACTATTGGTTACTAATTCCTCAGTTATTGAAGTAGACAGTAAAAATCGGGACTTATCGAACACAGGTATTAAAGAATTGGTAAAAGTAGATATCGTTCATGAATCACTAATTAGGCAGTGGGATAAATTACGAAGCTGGGTAGACCAAAGAAGAGATGCCTTGGTATATCAAACACGATTGCAAAATCACGTTGACGGCTATTACAAAAATGAGGAAAAGTTATTTGGATGGAAAAAGATAAGGACAACTTCGAAGTGGTTAAGTAACAATCCAGATTTAGGTACTGAAAAGATTGAAAAGTTTTTAACGAAAAGCAAAAATAGAATTGCAGGGTACCTTAAACACCTTTGTATTACTCTATTTGTAATTTTTATTGCTGGAATGACCTATAACCAACATATCTACCCAACAATTCATAGAAAGAACTTCTTCAAAAATATGGCCAATTATCCACGCTTGGTGGGAGAATTGGAAAAAGTGGAGTATTTGGTTGATTCTGTCAAGACTGTTTACATCGATGATAGTAATTTTGATTTTATGCTAACCAATTTGCAATATTTTGAGGGACTGGAAAGAATCGAAATTTCTAATGTTAAAAATAAAGATATTTCCCATAGTACTTGGATAAGGGAGCTTAAAAATCCAGAAAAGATCAAGTTTCTTAAAATTGCTCGAACTCGAAATTTATTCGATTTAAATGGAATTGAAAATTTAGGGCAGCTTGAAGAACTTGTTGTAAGTGGCTTATTTGTAGATAGATTAGATATTACTGCGTTAAGTGACCTACAATCCCTTAAATCATTGGAATTTGATTTTGTTATTTTACAAGATTTAAACCCCCTTTTAGAGCTTAAAAATTTGGAAAAATTAGTTCTTAACTGTGATTTTATTACCGAGAGAGTTGACTTAAGTCCTGTAGATGAACTTTTAGCCTTGAAGAGTTTAACCTTTGGGGAGTTTTTTCAGGCCCGAAAAGTACTAGAGTTTCCAGAACTAGAACAAGTACAAGAATTGAATCTAGAAAAGATAAATGGCTTTGAGCAGATACTTAAGAACTCCACTAAATTGGGCTACCTGAAAATTACCGGAGAGTTTAATAGCGAGGAAATCATCAATATGGACTTTGTTGAAACTCTTAATGGGCTAGTATTGAGAAATACTTTTTCCTTTGATTTTAGTTCCTTGATATCGTTTAAGCAGTTGAGCTCATTACAATTAATTGGATGTGAATTAACTGATTTGCAATATCTTCCAGAACTCGACAATCTGAATACACTAACTCTCAGAGAAAACGTGAATTTGCGTAGCCTAGAGGGTATTGATAAATTCAAAAATTTGACTGAACTTGTAATAGAACGGAACCCGAACTTAATAAGCTTAGATCGAAAGCAAGCTACAATTAGGTTAGGTGAAGACAAGAAAACTCTGCCAAATGTAAAGAAGTTAATCTTGAGTAGAAACGACCGTTTAAACAATATCTCTGGAATATCACATTTTGTTGGTCTTGAATTTCTGCAGTTAGATTTCAACGATAGGTTAGATAGCCTAGAGGGGTTAGAAAACCTAAAAAATCTAAATGTTCTCAATGTCCAAAATAACAAGTCGCTCAAGAGCATATTTGGAGTTGAAAAATTAATAAAACTAAATACACTTAAGATAGGGCAAGAGGTCTCAAATGACACCGTATTTCCAAATTTAAATAGATTAAAAAGCCTTGATTCTTTGGACATTTTTTCGGCTGACAATTTCACGAACCTGGAAATTGTGCAAGAACTGGATGGCTTACATTTTTTATCCATTTCTCATAACAATAAGTTAACGGACCTTAGGGGAATTGAAAATCTTAAATCTTTGAATACTTTGGCTTTATATTCCAATCCAATACTTAAAAACCTAAATGGTATTGAGATGTTATCTAATCTTGACAAAATTTATCTTGGGCAACTCGAAAATTTCGAACCAAATTCCTTGTATAAACCTCTTCAAATAAAGCAAATTACGATTGAAGCCCTTTCTATGGATGAAATAATAAATAGTGACAGCATAATAAAGCACAATCCAGAAATTAAGATTACAAAAATGATCGCTTTCTAGCCAAAATTTTTGTCTATTGGATCGACCAGGATCTGTACTCACCAAAAGTGGATTCTGATAGAGAAGATATCATTAAACATGTAGAGTATGAGGAAGTAGAAATAGATTACTAACTATAAGCTACCCACAACATATTTTTTTACTTCAGTAATAAGCTCTAAACTATTCTGTCGGTCGAGCTTAAAAAGGAAATTTACGAGATCAATATAGTCCGTTGGTTTTTTAAGACCGAGTAATGCGCAGATATCCGAGTTCGGGATTAAAGATTTTTTTTTAGGACTAAACCGTCCGAGCATCATGTCATAGTTTCTGGCTTCAAAAGTTAGGTTTAAACTGCTTGTTATCTCATCCTCCATTTCTTTGACGTTAATCGACTTGAAATTTTCCTCTATGCTTGCTGCAACATCTTCTAGTTCTACACTTGAAAGGTTAGCAATAGACTCCAGTTTGAATCGTAGTTGCCTGGCCAGTAATAACTTTATCTGTTCACTTTTTTGAGCTTCGAAGAATTGAAATAGGTTTTCGGAGACCTGTGGAAGAACGTCCTCAAATTTCCTCCCTAAATGATTACAAGCGGCCTTTATTATTGGCTTAACCAGAAGTAAATTTTCTACTTCTGCCACGTTAAGGACCCAGACATTTTGTTCGTTTAAACTGTTTACTTCCTCCTCCGTACGTGTATCCCTATCTACTAGGCCATATGCCTGTATTCTATGGAAATCTCCTTGTAAATTCATTGATTTCGTGCAATGAATTACCTTATTACAACTTCCGACGGGCTTGATTGTAAAATCTGAAAATAGCTGTTGGTAGACAAGGTAATCGATACTGCCAGTATCACCTTCTATGAATAAAACCGGCTTTCTGGATCCAAGTATTTCCAAATACATTCTTTCGGGGACTTCTGAACTTCCATCCAAAATTTCATAGTCCCATACGCCATAACGATAACCCTTTGACCAAACTTTCAAAGTATTGGATCTGCTGAAAGCAAAATCTATATTATGTGTAAGATAAACAAAGGCACAGTCTGCCCTGGCTAGCTCAAGAACATCATAGAATTCATTGATTATTGCCGGATGTAAATGGTTACTTGGTTCATCAATAAGAATGATAAAATTTTCGGGGGCACAAATTACCTTACCTGCTATATAGAAAAGAACTCTTTCCCCATCGCTCATGTCAGCCGCATTATAAACTCTTTCAGGAGCTGCAGGATCATAGACTTCTATTTTACCAGCTCCTACTTTTAGCTTTCGCTGTGGAAATACTCTTTCCCATATTTTAACAACGCGATCAAGCTGTGTTTCAAAGCTCGAGATTTCACCTTGCTTATACCTCAAATTTGTTTCATGTTCTTCCGACAAGAGTCTATTTAATAACTTATCGTAGTCATTGACCATATGGGTGCTGGGCTTATCATTGTATATGTGCGACTTCCAACTTTTAAAGTAGTTTGTGGTATTTGAGCCCCATTGTTGACTATACAATCCGAACCTAAGTCTTAATTCAGCTTCTTCCATGCTTGTAACCGGGATAGATGGTGGAAGTGTAAGTGATTTTTGCGCAGAGATTCTTATCACGCGATGAAATTCCTTCTCTTCAACAAAAGAACCGAACCTGGTTTTTCCTGAACCATTTGAGCCTACTACTACCAAATTGTTGAATTGAATAACTTTTAGTGGATCGTTAGAATTGTTTTTTGGAGGAAAGGCTAAGGAATGCATTAAAGAAAAGGATTTATGTTTAGGAAAGTAAATAAATATATGCGTACAATTATGCTAACAACAACTATTCAAAAAACCAAAAACCCCTTGAATATCCGTCTATTACAAGGGGAATTTGTACTCGAGGCGGGACTTGAACCCGCACGGCCATAATGGCCATTGGATTTTAAGTCCAACGTGTCTACCAATTCCACCACTCGAGCAAGCTTACCATTGGTATGGCTGAAAAAGGAATAAAAAAACGCTGGCCTGCAGCGTTTCTCTGAGCGAAAAACGGGATTCGAACCCGCGACCTCCACCTTGGCAAGGTGGCGCTCTACCAACTGAGCTATTTTCGCAATTGTTAAAGAACAAAGCGTCGTAATCAACGCGGATGCAAATTTAATACAATTCTAGAAAAAGCAAAGAACTTTCGCTCAAAAAGAGGTGGGGAGCAATGGTGGGTAGGTTTAAGAAGTGGCCTTTTTCTTCTTGCTCAACAAGCGTTTAATTTCATTGAGCTTCATTAAGGCTTCTACAGGGGTAAGCGTATCAATATCTAAATGCAAAATCTCTTCTTTAATCTGTTCCAACAGCGGGTCATCTAAATTGAAGAAACTCAATTGCATCTCATTTTGGGCTGTTTGAAGTTTATCTGTGAGTTCCTCACTGGAATGGGATTGCTCTAACTTTTTCAGCATTTTATTTGCCTTATGAATCACTTGTTGGGGCATGCCGGCCATTTTAGCCACGTGAATCCCAAAGCTATGTTCGCTTCCTCCCTCAATTAACTTTCTTAAAAAGAGTACGTTATCTTTTAGTTCCTTGATGGCGACGTTGTAGTTTTTAATGCGGTCAAAAGTGGTAGCCATTTCATTAAGTTCGTGGTAATGTGTAGCGAACAGGGTTTTTGCCTTTGCGGGATGCTCATGTAAATACTCAGAAATAGCCCAGGCAATGGAGATGCCATCATAGGTGCTGGTGCCTCGCCCAATTTCGTCAAGTAAGACCAAACTTCGCTCCGATAAATTGTTCAGAATAGAGGCGGTTTCGTTCATTTCTACCATAAAGGTAGATTCGCCCATAGAGATATTATCACTGGCACCAACACGTGTAAAAATCTTGTCTACCACACCTATCCTTGCGGCTTCTGCCGGAATAAAACTCCCCATCTGGGTCAATAATACGATGAGTGCGGTTTGCCTTAAAATAGCCGATTTACCACTCATATTTGGGCCGGTAATCATAATAATTTGCTGAGATTCCCTATTGAGGATCAAATCATTAGGGATGTATTGCTCCCCCAATGGCAATTGCTTTTCTATGACCGGATGCCTCCCATTTCTTATTTCAATAGAAGTAGAATCATCAACAAGCGGGGCGGTATAATTATTCTCTAAGGCCAGCTGTGCAAAACCGCTTAAGCAATCCAACCGGGCAATGTGATGGGCATTTTGCTGTACAGGATTGATATATTCCTGCATCCACATCACCAGCTGTGAGAACAGTTGCCGCTCCAGCTCTAAAATACGCTCCTCAGCTCCTAGTATCTTGGTCTCATACTCTTTAAGTTCCTCGGTTATATAGCGCTCTGCGTTAACCAGTGTTTGCTTCCTGATCCATTCTTCCGGAACCTTGTCTTTGTGGGTGTTTCTGACTTCAATATAATAACCAAAGACGTTGTTAGAAGCTATTTTTAACGAACTAATCCCCGTCCGTCCAGTTTCCCTTTCCAGCATCTTATCGAGGTGATCCTTTCCCGAAAATGCAAGGTGACGAAGCTCGTCAAGCTCCTGAGAATATCCCTCAGCAATCGTGGTGCCCTTCAGAATATTTACCGGAGCTTCTTCATAGACCATTTCTTTGATCCTAGCCCGCAAAGCATCGCAGCAATCAAGTTTGTCTCCAAGTAATTTTAAAGCCTCATTCTCCTGCTCCGTAATTAGTTGTTTTAAGGGAACGAGGGCCTCCAACGAATTTTTGAGTTGAATGGTTTCTCTAGGACTTACTTTCCCGGTAGCCACTTTTGATATGAGTCGCTCCAGATCGCCAATCTTCCCTATCCAGTTTTGTACTGAACCCAGAATTGTATCATTTTCAAACAAATAGGAAACAACAGCATGCCGCTGTTCTATCTTTTTCCTGTTTTTTAGGGGTAGCGCCAGCCATTTTTTCAACATTCGCCCGCCCATAGCAGATCGGGTCTTGTCAATAACATCGATCAGGGTTACGGCACGTTCATTAGTGGAATGATACAACTCCAGGTTTTTCACTGTAAACCGGTCCATCCAAACAAAATCCTCCTCTGCAATACGCTGTAGCTTAGAAATATGTTGCAACCTGCGATGTCGTGTCTCTGAAAGGTAATGTAAGGCCGCACCAGAGGCTATAGCCCCCAGACGCAAATTTTCTACTCCAAAACCTTTAAGGGTCTTCGTCTTGAAATGCTTTGTAAGCGTCTCCCTGGCATAGTCTTCCTGAAAGATCCAATCTTCGACGTAAAAAGTGTGGTAAAGCCCTCCAAAGGCTTCAGAGAAGTCTTTTTTGTGGGCTTTAGACACCAATACCTCCTTAGGCGAAAAATTTTGCAGCAACTTATCTATCTGCTCCTCGCCACCTTCGGCAGTAAGGAATTCACCTGTAGAAACATCTAAAAAGGCAATTCCAAGATTGCTATGTCCAAAATACACCGCACAGAGAAAATTATTGCTGTTGGCCTGTAGAATGTCATCATTCAAAGCTACCCCAGGCGTAACCAATTCTGTGACACCCCTTTTTACAATAGTCTTAGTAAGCTTAGGGTCTTCCAATTGATCGCAAATAGCTACCCGTTCTCCGGCTTTAACTAATTTTGGTAAATAGGTGTTTAAGGAATGATGTGGGAAACCCGCCAGTTCTGTTTTATCACCTCCATTATTTCTATGGGTAAGGATGATACCTAATATCTTGGAGGCTTTTACCGCATCTGAGCCGAAAGTTTCGTAAAAGTCGCCAACACGGAAAAGCAACAATGCATCAGGATATTTAGTCTTGATAGCATTGTACTGCTTCATTAAGGGAGTTACCTTCTGTGTTTTTCCGGTTTTGGCCAAAGCAATAGATTTCTGTTATTTTTACGCTCAGGAGGTAAGGACGAAAATACTATTTTCCCTAGCGACTATGAACCGTTGTTAATATTTTGGGATAAAATTTTAGATGCTTCAAATTTACGATATGCGCAAACTGCCAAACAGCGAACTGAAAAGATTGAATATTGAGGAGTTTAAGGAAGCTACAAAAACGCCAATAGTAATTGTATTGGACAATATCAGGAGCCTTAACAATATTGGTGCTGTTTTTAGGACGGCCGATGCCTTTCTTCTGAAGAAGGTATTTCTTTGTGGTATTACGGCTCGCCCTCCCCACAAAGACATCAACAAAACTGCTCTTGGAGCGACTGAAAGTGTAGCATGGGAACACCGTTCAGATACCTTGGAGCTCATCCGGGAACTTCAGCCAGAGTACCGTTGTCTTGCCATCGAACAGGCTGAGAAAGCTACCTTTCTAAATAACTTTAAAGCGCAGCACTCAGAAAAGTACGCTTTGGTCTTTGGAAACGAGGTCAAAGGCGTTTCACAAGAAGTGGTCAATCAATGTGATGCCGTTCTGGAGATTCCGCAGTACGGTACAAAACACTCCTTAAATATAGCTGTAAGCGTTGGGATAGTGGTTTGGGATCTTTGGACAAAACTCCCTAAATAAAAAAAGACCCTGACGGTTTCGCCAGGGTCAACATATATAGAGTTTGAGTTAGTTAGTTTCTCTTTGTGGGGGTGCAAGAAAGTAAATCCATTTAATCTATGCAAGAAAATTGCTAAAATTTTCTTAAAAAGACAGACTTGCCGCAAATTTCTGCACTTCATCGAGAACGAACTGATAGTCTGCTTCCACCTCCACAAAATCGCGCTCGCTAAGGTCTAAAACCAGGTTATTTTGCTCAGGATACGATTTGATAAAGTCAAAATAACCACGGTTGATTTTATCCAAATAGTCTGCAGGTATATTTTGTTCATAATCCCGCCCCCTTTTCTTAATATTCTCGAGCAACCGCTCCGTGGTATGATACAAATACACGTAAATTTTTGGCTTTTTTACCTCGCGGTACATAAAATTGAATAGCTTCCTGTACAACGAAAATTCATCTTGTTGTAAGGTGATTTTAGCAAAGATCAATGATTTATAAATATCGTAATCACTAACCATAAACTGCTTGAAAAGATCAAATTGGGTGGTATCATCTGTAAATTGCTGATACCGATCTGCTAGAAACGACATCTCAAGCGGAAAAGCATAACGGGCCTGATCTTCATAGAATTTTGGCAAAAAAGGATTATCAGCAAAACGCTCTAGCACCAGTTTTGCGTTAAAATCTTTGGCAATCCTGCGGGCCAGCGTAGTCTTTCCAGCGCCTATATTGCCTTCTATAGCTATAAAATTAAGGCCTGTAAAAAGCGCCTTCTGATCTTTAAATAGCCTGTGGTTTGTTTTTGTCGGGATACTTTTGTCCTTACACTCTTGTAGAAGATTTCTGGTGTCCTTAATTAAAATGGGGTGATAGAACTGTGGAGCAATGTCTGCAAGAGGTTTGAGCACAAAGCGCCTTTGATGTAAGCCGGGATGCGGTAGGGTAAGTAGCTCTGTTTCCAATATCTCGAAGCCGTAATACAGGATGTCAATATCTACGGTTCTGGCTTCGTATGTATCTGTTTTTTTTCGCTCCCGCCCTAAAGCCGCTTCTATCTCAAGTATGGTCTCCAACAACTTAGAGGGAGGCAAAGAGGTTTCCAGCATTACGCATATGTTCAAGAAAGGATCAGATTTAAAGCCCCAGGCTTCTGTTTCATACACTTTGGAGATTTTCTTAATGTCTCCAGCACTTTCCTGGAGCTTAAAAATTGCCTGTTGCAGGAAATGTGGCCTATTACCAAGATTACTGCCCAGGGAGAGATATGAGGTGATCGTTTCTTGCATATTACAAAAACAAAATAAACAAAAGAAACCGACATTGGTTATCTTTGCGATCGAATAAATAAATAACGACAAGTGAAATTTTTAAGAAATCTGTTAGCTGCAATACTTGGTTGTCTTATTGCCATAGGGATTGTTTTTGTGATGTTCTTCATTTTTGCCAGTATTGCCGGCGCTGATAGTGGAGTAGTGGTAAAAGAGAATTCCATCCTTGAATTGCAAACACCATATCCAATAACTGATTATGCCGGAAATTCAGGCGAAGATCCTTTTATGATCTTCTCAGACCCTACACAGGGATTGGATGAGATTGTGCATGCCATAGAAGTTGCTAAGGACGATAAAGATATAAGTGGCATAAGCCTGAATAGTAATTTTATTCTAGCAGGGATCTCACAGACCCAGGCCATCCGAAAAGCACTGGAGGATTTCAAATCCAGCGGAAAGTTCATTTATGCCTATGGTGATTTCTTTTTTCAAAAAGACTACTTTCTTGCCAGCGTCGCAGATAGTGTTTTCCTGAACCCGGTTGGCGCTATGGACTTTAAAGGCCTGGCCGCTGAAGTATTATATTACAAAGATCTTCAGGAAAAGACAGGTGTCAAGATGGAGGTGATACGGCATGGTAAATACAAGAGTGCTGTAGAACCCTACCTTGCCAATGAAATGAGCGAAGCCAATAGGCTGCAGATCAAAACGCTAATTGATGAGTTGTGGAACTCCATGGTTTCTGATATTTCTGAGAACAGGGGTATAAGTGCTTCAGAGATCAACCGTATTGCCGATACCCTTGGTGGCAGGACCCCTGAATATGCTAAGGCATCAGGCCTGGTAGATGATATTCTATATTATGACGAATACGAAAACCTATTAAAACAAGCTTTAGGTTTGTCAGAGGATGAGAACCTGAATTTTGTGAGCCTTTACGACTATACCAGTCGTTCTAACAAGAAAAGATTGTATAACGGAGAGGACAAAATAGCTGTTATTTTTGCTCAAGGTGAAATTTTCTATGGTGAAGGCGGGCCAAATATCATTGGGCAGGGAATCATAAACAAAGCCCTGGTCAAAGCCCGCAAGGACGAGAAGGTTAAAGCTGTGGTGCTTCGCGTAAATTCTCCTGGAGGAAATGCGCTTACTTCCGATCTTATATGGCGGGAAGTAGAACTTACCAAGGCCGTTAAGCCAGTGGTTGTCTCTATGGGAGATGTTGCCGCCTCAGGGGGTTACTACATCGCTGTCGGAGCGGATAAAATATTTGCCGAGCCAACGACGATAACCGGTTCAATTGGTGTTTTTGGTACCATACCAAACATAAGCGAACTGGCAGGGAACATTGGTATCAATGCTGAACAGGTGGGAACAAACGAAAAATCTGTGGATTACAGCTTGTTTGAACCAATGACGGACGACTTTAGGGCGGTTGTACGCGAGGGGATAGAAGCTACTTATACCACCTTCTTAGAAAGAGTCTCCCAAGGCAGAAATATAACTATTGCCGAGGCCGACAGCCTTGCTCAGGGAAGAGTTTGGAGTGGTACAGCAGCAAAACAACTGGGCCTTATTGATGAGCTGGGAGGATTAGGCGATGCAATTGCCGCAGCAGCGGAGCTCGCAGAAACTGAATCTTACACTATTAAAAAGTACCCCAGATATAAAACCGGCTTTGAACGATTAATGGAAGATCTGGGAGGGGCTAGTACAGAAAGTACTGAAAATGTGATCAAAAACCAGGTCGGTGCCGAAATGTACAGGCTTCTCGAAGAGGTGAAATCTGCCGTTGAACAAAAAGGAATCCAGGCCAGAATGCCGTTTACTATAACCATTAAATAGAGGATGACGCTAAAAGATAAAAAACTGGCGTATACCATCTATTTGTATCTTGGAGCGTTATTCATCACGTCTCTTGTAGTATCTAATCTTATTTTTCAGAAGTTTTTTTATTGGAGACCCTTTGGGGATATTACCGTTTTTGGAGCTCCACTTTTTGAAATTTCTGTAGGCATTTTACCCTATCCTATCACATTTTTGATTACAGATATCATTTCTGAAATCTTTGGAAAGAAAAAAGCCAATCAAATTGTTACTGCAGGGATTTTTGCCTCCTTTTTTTCCATGGGGATCGTACTGGTAGCCAATTTGGCCCCTGCAATTCCTTCTTCTCCAGTAGATAATGATGTTTTTAGTAGTGTTTTTGCGCTTTCACCAATCGCGGTACTGGCTTCCATGATCGCCTATTTATGTGCTCAGTATGTCGACATTGCCATATATCACTTTTGGAAGCGCCTTACCAAGGGAAAACACCTTTGGCTTCGCAACAACTTCTCAACCTTTTCTTCTCAGTTTATAGATACCTTTACTGTAGTAGGTTTGCTTTGTATTTTTGGGGTTCTTCCCTGGGATATGTTTTACGGTCTGGTCATCAGTGGTGTAATATTTAAGATTTTTATAGCATTTCTAGACACCCCGTTACTATATCTCTTCGTATATATTCTTAGAAGGCGCTTTGGATTGGCTATCGGAGAAGAGATAAATCTCGAATCTTAGGTAAAACCAGGCATTGCCCTGACTATTGATTCACCTATTAAATAAAGGTTAATCCCGCGCAGTTTTATACTAATTAATGCTTTTTTAAGTTCTTATCGAACAGCATAACAGACCTATGAAAAAGAAAGCACTCAAAATCACCGTTATCCTACTCCTGTTAATAGCTGGAGTCCTGGTGGCGCTTCCGTTTTTCCTGGAGGCCAAGATCGGTGATCTTATCAAGAACAATGTCAACAACAATATTGAGGGTAAGCTTGATTTTGAAGATGCAAGGCTTAGCCTTATCAGTAGTTTTCCAAATGCTGAAGTGCACCTTCGGGAGATTTACCTTGTAAACAATGCACCTTTTGAAGGAGATACGCTCTTTGCGGCAAAACAAATTGAATTAAAAATGGGACTGGGTGAACTATTTAAGAGTGCCAACGAGCCCATTACTGTAAAAAGACTTTTTGTTGACCGGGCTCGGTTAAATATAAGGGTTGATGAAGAGGAAAACGCCAATTACGACATAGGAAAATCAGCGGAAGCAAGTTCGGAAACTGACACTGGCAATGGAAGTTTTACTTTTGCCATGGAGTCCTATGAGATACGAGATTCTGAAATTAGTTATACTGATTTTGCGTCGGGACTCAGCCTTAAATTATCATCTCTAAATCACAATGGAAGTGGAGACCTCTCCCTGGAAAAGTCCGAACTTCAAACAACAACAAGTGCGCTGGTTTCTTTAACGATGGACTCTACTGCCTATCTAAAGAAAAATAGTGTTCAATTAGATGCACTTATTGCCATAGACCTTGAAAAAAACAGATATGCCTTTCTTAAGAATGAGGCTTTAGTAAATCAACTTCCTCTCGTATTTGAAGGTTATTTTCAGCTTAATGAAGCCAATCAAGAGGTTGCTTTGACCTTCAAGACACCCTCCTCGGATTTCAAAAATTTTCTCGCTGTCATTCCGGAGACCTATTCAAAGAATATTGAAAATGTAAAGACCAGCGGCAATTTTACAGTAAATGGCAATTTTAATGGTATCGTGGATGAAAACCAGATTCCTAAATTCGCAGTTAGCCTGAGGTCGGACAATGCCTCATTCAAATATCCGGATTTACCGAAGACCGTGAAAAACATCAGCATCAATGCCGAAGTTAAGAATACCACTGGTATTTCTGAAGATACCTATATAGAGGTAAAAAGGGCATCTTTTGCGATCGATGAGGACAGATTCGCAATAAACTCCCTGATAACAGAGCTAATGGGCAATACAAAAGTAAAGGCCCATTTAGGCGGAACCATGAATTTGGAAAACCTTTCCAAGGCTTATCCTATGCCTGAGGATTTTGACCTTAAAGGAATTTTAAATGCCGATGTAAGTACCGCCTTTGACATGGCTTCTGTAGAAAATGAAAAATACGAAAACACCAGTACGCAGGGAACTTTAGTCCTGTCTAACTTTCAATACAGATCTGAAGAACTAAAGCATCCGGTAGAATTGGAAAAAGCCTCTTTAGACTTTAACCCAGAGACCGTGTATTTAAAGGAAATGTCTGGTAAAACGGGGCAGACCGACTTTAAAGCCAGCGGAACACTAAATAACATCCTGGGTTTCTTATTTAATAATGAGAAGGTCAAAGGGAATTTTAACCTGGTATCAGAGCGCTTTGCATTGAATGATTTTATGACCGAAGATGCGGCCCAGGAGGGCGATGGAGAAAACAATAGGGGGGAGGAAGCAGATGAAAGCATTAAGATCCCATCTTTTTTAGACTGTAGCTTAAAGGTGGAAGCAAAAACAGTACGCTACGATAATCTCAACCTAAAGAATGTCAAGGGAGATTTGAAGATTAGTGACCAAACCGCAACCCTTTCTAATATGACCTCTTCTCTTTTTGACGGTCAATTGGCATTTAATGGCCAGGTGTCCACCAAAGAAAAGACACCAGTGTTTAGCATGAAAATGGGCATGCAGGATTTCAAAATAGGGGAAACTTTCAAAGCCCTCGAACTATTCAAAGTATTGGCACCAATTGCAGGAGCTTTAGAGGGCAAATTAAACTCTCAAGTAACGCTTTCAGGAAATCTTAAAGAAGATTTTACGCCAAATTTGAAAACACTCTCCGGAGATGTTTTGGCCGAACTTTTAGCCGCAGATATTAGTCCTAAAAAAGCACAATTACTGTCTTCACTAAGCACTAAATTGAATTTCATTGACTTGAAAGACTTGAATCTTCAAGGCTTAAAGACCGCTTTGTCTTTTGAAGGAGGGACAGTGAAAGTAAAGCCGTTCTCTATTAATTATAAAGATATCACCGTGAATGTAGCAGGTGGGCACACCTTCGATCAACAGTTGAGTTATAACGCGACCATTGATGTACCGGCGAAATATCTGGGTGGCGAAGTGAATAATCTTATTGCGAAGATCGATGAAAAAGAATTAGAAAACCTTACCATCCCAGTGAGGGCGAGTGTTGGTGGCGGATACAGCAATCCTGAAGTACAAACAGATTTAAGTTCCGGGATCAAAGATTTGACGGCTAAACTGGTCGAAATTCAAAAGCAAAAACTCCTCAACGAAGGCACTGACAAGGCCAAAGATTTATTGGGCGGAATATTGGCTTCAAATGAACCGGCTGAAAGCGATTCCTTGGAAACGACGGACACAACTAAAACCGACGTGAAAGAGGTATTAGGTGGGATCTTGAGTAATGCATCAAATAAGGACAAAGATTCTACTGTCAAAAGTTCGGCAACGGCAGACAAGCCTGTAGAGAATGCTGCCAAAGAAGTTTTGGGAGGTCTCTTCAAGAAAAAGAAAAAAACGGGGACTAAGAAGAAGGATACTGTTAATTAAAATCTATTCCAACGTAATACCCCTCGCTTCCCCTTATATTGAAGACTGTGTTATCTTCGAAGATAAGATATTGTCCCTTGATCCCTTTTAAGACACCTTGGTATTTAGGTGTTTTGTCAAGATTTAGACTTTTTACCTTTTCTGGATATTGCAATACGGGAAATTCCAACGCGGTTTCAGCTTTGTCGGCAATGAAATAATCAGCGGCCTCTTCCGGGATATAAGCCCGTAGTTCTGATCGCCAATTAGCCAGGTCTTCGTCTTTTATATCGTTTGTTAGCATTTTGCGCCAATTGGTTTTATCACTGACATGATCTTTCAAAGCCACCTCGGTAATTCCGGCCAGATAACGATTCGGGACCTCCACAATTTCTATCGCTTCATGAGCTCCCTGGTCTATCCATCTGGTTGGGACCTGAGATTTTCGCGTAACTCCCACCTTTACACTGCTAGAATTGGCGAGATATACAATATGAGGTTGCAGCTGGACCTTTTTTTCATACTCAAGATCTCGGTCTTCTTTGTCTAGATGCGCAGTACTTAGTTCTGGACGCATGATCCATTCACCGGCAGCAGGGGTTTCATAAAAACAACTTTTACAGAAACCTTGACGGTAAATAGGTCTGTTTTCACCACAATTTAAACACTGAAATTTGATGAATTGGATCTCCATAGTCCGGTCTAAGGCCTGATTAATGTTTAGAAAATCGTTCTCGAAGACCAGGTAGTATTGAATGGGGCTTTCCAATTCTGTTTGCATTTTTCTCAAAGCACCTTCATAGAGCATAGGATGGCTGTTTTGTTATAATCGATTTGAAAATACTAACTTTAAAGGCTATTTTTAGCATGCTAAATATACCTAAAAATGCCCATACCTTTATTTAATTCTATCGCTTCTTGGCTTATAAAAAAGCGCTATCATCAGATAGAACTTTTTTTGAAGTATCCGGCAGAAGTACAGCAGGAAGTCCTGCATCAGCTGGTTGATCTTGCCGAGGATACAGAACTGGGAAGAAGGTATGGTTTTGATTCTATAGATAATTACAAGGCGTTTTCCGAAAGGCTGCCGATCGTATCTTACGAAGAAATAGAACCCTTAATAGAAAGGACAAGACGCGGAGAGCAAAACCTGTTTTGGCCTACCTCCATAAAGTGGTTTGCAAAAAGTAGCGGTACTACAAATTCTAAGAGCAAGTTTATCCCGGTTAGCACTGAAGCTTTGGAGGATTGTCATTATAAATCTGGAAAAGACCTGCTATGTCTTTACTTAAATAACAATGAAAATTCACAGCTTTTTACCGGTAAAAGCCTTAGGCTTGGAGGCAGCAAAGAGCTCTATGAAGACAATGGAACCCTCTTTGGGGATCTTTCTGCTATTCTTATTGATAATATGCCGCTTTGGGCAGAATTGAGTAGTACGCCAAGCAATAGAGTTTCCTTGATGAGTGAATGGGAAACAAAAATGCGGGCAATTGTTATGGAAAGTATACAGGAGAATGTAACAAGTCTTGCGGGAGTTCCTTCCTGGATGCTGGTACTTCTTAACAATGTTTTAGAGGAGACAGGTAAAAATCACCTCTTTGAGGTATGGGAAAACCTGGAAGTTTATTTTCATGGAGGTGTAAGTTTTAATCCGTATAGAGAGCAATATAACAGACTCCTGCCTCGAAAAGGTTTTCAATATTACGAAATATACAACGCCTCCGAGGGCTTTTTTGCAATCCAGGACCGCAACGATGAAGAAGATCTTTTGCTAATGCTCGACTATGGTATTTTTTATGAGTTCATACCTATGGATGCCTATGGAACCGTTGAACAACAAGCTATTCCCTTGTGGGAGGTAGAGGTAGGTGCCAATTACGCCATAATTATTACTACCAATGCTGGCCTGTGGAGGTATAAAATTGGAGATACAGTGCGTTTTACTTCTACAAACCCCTATCGAATAAAGATCACGGGCAGAACTAAACATCATATTAATGTATTTGGAGAAGAGTTGATTATCGAGAATGCGGAAGAGGCGCTAAAAAATATTTGCCATAGAACCGGCGCGGAAATAAAAGATTATACGGTTGCACCTGTTTTTATGTCTGGCAGGGAAAAAGGAGCCCATGAGTGGATTATAGAATTTAGAAAAGCCCCGGATGAAATAGAATACTTTACAAAATTCCTTGATACAGCCTTGAAGTCTCTCAACTCGGATTACGAGGCGAAACGTTATAATAATATGACCCTTAAAATGCCCAAAGTGCACGTTGCAAGGGAAAATCTCTTCTATGACTGGTTAAAATCTAAGGACAAGCTTGGTGGGCAACATAAAATTCCAAGGTTGTCAAATGAGCGCGAATATGTTGAGGAGCTCTTAGAAATGAATAAGTAGCATCTTCTAGCGGGCATAGAAAATAGCCATTCGGATGAATATCACCGCAGTTTTTAATTTTTTGTTGCTTGCCGGAGCTGTACAGGGCTTTATCTTCATTGTTGCTACTTTTTTGGCCAGAAAGAAAATTGAAAGAACGGTACTTTTCCTTAATCTTTTTGTCTTATTCCTTTCTTTAAACAATTTGCAATCATGGATTATTGACAAAGAGTTGCTGATTTCCGATTTTTTCCTGTACCATTTTAGGGTGCCCTGGTATGTACTCATCGTTCCCATGTTCTATGCCTTTCTGATTCATTATTTGGGAATTGAGAAGAAAAAATGGCCCTTTATAACAGTTTCAGCGGTTGTATTCATACTTGAAGTTGTGGTACGGGTAGTTTTACTGTATAGCCTAAGATCGCAACCAGATCCTGAAAAACCCATAGCATTGTACAATTCTATTGAAGATGCAGTTACACTTGCGTATTCGCTTTTCCTCTTCTTTAAAGCGCTTAGAGTGCTTTATAAATACGACGGACTTTACCAGCCCTTATTGGCCTTTGATAACCTCAAATGGGTTAAAAGATTCATGAATATTGGGGGGATTGTTATTGTTTTGTGGTTTGTTGCGGTACTTCTCAATTTGTTTTCAGAAACGATCAAGGCTCCTTATAGCTATTATCCTTTGAGGTTGGGGTCTTCTATTTTAATCTACTGGGTTGGCTATCAAGCTTTTTTTCAATATGTCCTTCTAACAGACAGGATTGTACTAAGAACCAAAATCAGAAAAGGAGATACACATTTAAAAGCTCGAGCACAAAGTGAATTAGAGCCCCCGAGACAAGAAAAGGAGGGAGTTGCATTTCTTACTATAGACAAGTACATTATTGGCAACCAGCGCTTTTTAGATCCATATTTGAGCATGGAAACCCTCGCAAAGGAACTATCCATGGGTACGAGTTCCCTTTCAAAAATGGTAAATCAATATGCGGAAAATAACTTTTCTGACTATATCAACTCATATAGGGTTGAGGAGGCCAAAAAACTTCTCAATGATCCAGACTTTGCTTCGTATACCATTGTCGCCATTGGCCTGGAATGCGGCTTTAATTCTAAATCTACCTTCTATTCTGCATTTCGAAAGTTTACAGGGCTAACCCCTACCGAGTATAGGAAAAGGGCGGTTTAAAAACTTCAAAGAATGTCCGAATTTCTCTGTCCTGGATGATCTTGGACATCTGCTTTGGGAGTCATATGTAGCTTCGTTTTAGGAACTCAAAATGAAGCCATCATGCGAAATCTCGTTAGTTTTTTTGGATTGTTAGTCTTATTTAATGCCTACCCACAGAACAATTCTATTTTCTTTGAATTGGTAGGAAATGGAGGAATTGGCTCTATAAATTATGAGCGCCTTTTTTTTGAGGACCGTAGCTTTGGTATCCGATTTGGATTGGGCATTTCTGATTTTCCGGTTGAGGATGAAAGAGCAGATACACAAAGCTATTACGACCTTGGCTTTGTAGAAATTAAACTTAGCGTACCAATCTCTTTTCAATATCGCTTCAATTTTCGCAATAAAAGCTTTTTTGAGACAGGTATGGGCTATACATGGCAGGAACCTTCTTCCCTACGCTTTGAAACCGGCAATAGGCCAGCACACCTTTTATTTCTGTCTGCTGGCTATGGAATCTACTTTGGCTTGGAGAAAAACTGGTTCATTAAGATGAATTTCAGTCCGATCATCCATCAAAATGATGGAGAGAAAAATGGTTTGAGATTTAAACCCTGGGGCGGAATAAGTGTGGGAATAAGCCTTTAAATCTTCTTTTTAAAAAAAATAAAAACAGGTATAACCCTTAAAATTTCGAATTATGAGAAAAATAATTTCTTTAATGATAGCTACTTTGTTTGTGACAGGTTGCTACAGTTATAAGCCAATTGATATGGACAAAGAATCCTTTGCTATTGGGCATCGATACAAACTTTATGGGGCGGAACGGAATAAAATCAAAGGAAAGATTCAAGCAGTAACCGATAGCACAATTACAGTACACCAAACTTCAGGAAAAGTTAGTGTAATTAAAGTCGAAAAGATAGGAAACGCAAAGAAGGGAAAGTTTTCTATCCTTAAGACGGTAGGAATACCCCTGTTTACTTTTGCGGCTGTTTCAGGCCTGGCAATCCTTTCTTGGGATGGACCAGGCATAGGCACGATAAATTTTTCGCAATGATTTGAATTTCAATATATTATGTTGAAATAGCTCCTTTTTAGAAAATTAATTATCGATTTTCTTTCTTTTGACTAAACCAAAACCACCTTTTTGTATCGTATATATAGCAATGAAATAGCTACTACGTCGATGAATTACCCCCGATAAACAAATAAATCACGTTTTTTAGCGTTAATTGAGCAACTTAGTGGTCCGAGACTTAACCAAATATCATTTAAAGCATAACTTAACATGGCAGAGAGACTAGTAGTTTTATCCGATATGTGGGGCTCCAGAAAGGGCCTTTGGATCACTTCTTATCTGGGATACCTTCAACAATATTTTGACATTGTTTACTACGATAGCCAGCAATTGGCAGATCTTGATGTTGTGGTTCATACTCAGGAAAATATTTGTAACGCCTTTTTAAATGGAGGTCAAGACACCGCAGTGGCGCATATTTTAAGGAAAGAATCGCAACCAAGTCATTACCTTACCTTTTGCGCAGGTGGTACTATTGCCTGGAAAGCCGGACTTAAGGGCTTACCAATAAAATCACTTTACGCAATATCCCCGGTAAATCTTCACCTTGAAGAAGAAAAACCAGATTGCCCTGTCAATCTGCTTTATGGAGAGTATCAAGATGAGAAACCTTCTCCTAAATGGGCTGAAGAAATGAATGTGTCTATGGATGTTATCCCGAAATTTGGGAATACCCTTTATTCTGATGAAAAGATAATTCAGAAGGTTTGCCTTGAGTTACTAGATAAGGTGTTGAAAAAGCAGTATCAGTACTAAGAAACTGCCTTCAATTTCTTAACCGTTTCATGAGATAATTTATCTTCGGCATAAGGCTTTGTTACCTTAAACTCTTTCTCCTCACTACTTGGTAATTCAAACATAGCGTCTGTAAACACGGCTTCGCAGAGCGATCTCAAACCTCTGGCGCCAAGTTTATATTCAATGGCCTGCTCTACGATATAGTCTAAGGCCTGCTCTGTGATCTTAAAGCTGATACCATCCATTGCAAACAGCTTTTCATACTGTTTGATTATCGCATTTTTTGGCTCTGTGAGAATAGCTCTCAAAGTCTTTTTATCTAGCGGATTCATATGGGTGAGTACCGGAAGCCTTCCAATGATTTCTGGTATCAACCCAAACTCCTTTAAATCTCTTGGGATAATATATTGCAATACATTGGCCTGATCCAGTGTTTCTTCCCTTTTAGAAGCACTATAACCAATGGCCTGCATATTTAACCGTTTGGTTATAATTCTTTCTATACTGTCAAAAGCACCGCCGGCAATAAACAAAATATTCTCAGTGTTTACTTCAATAAACTTCTGGTCTGGATGCTTTCTGCCGCCTTTGGGCGGAACATTAACCACCGTACCCTCCAAAAGCTTTAATAATCCCTGTTGAACACCTTCGCCAGATACATCTCTTGTGATAGAAGGGTTATCACTTTTTCTCGCTATTTTATCGATTTCATCAATGAATACAATTCCTCGCTCCGCTTTTTCAAGATTGTAATCAGCTGCCTGCAACAGCCTGGTTAAAATGCTCTCAACATCCTCTCCCACATAACCAGCCTCCGTAAGCACAGTTGCATCTACAATTGCTAGCGGAACATTAAGCATACGGGCTATGGTCTTAGCCATCAGGGTTTTTCCGGTACCTGTTTGACCAACCATTACAATATTGCTCTTTTGTATCTCAATATCGTCATCTTTGGAGCTGGGCTGAAGCAATCTTTTATAATGGTTATAGACCGCAACTGACATCACTTTTTTTGTTCGCTCCTGACCGATAATAAATGTGTCTAGGAAATCTTTGATTTCCAGGGGCTTTTTTAAAATGAGTTCAGAAGAAAGGTCGTCACTTTTAGATTGTCTTGATTCCTCAGCGACAATTCCATGGGCTTGTTCAATACACCTATCACAGATATGAGCATCGAGCCCTGCAATCAAAAGATTGGTCTCTGGCTTTTTTCTTCCGCAAAATGAGCATTCTAAATTTTCCTTAGCCATAATAAGCGCTTACTTTACATACTAACGAATGAATTTCAATTTTGGTTCATTCTTATAGGCAACAGTACCCTGGTTGAGGTGTATTTTGTCGAAATTAATCCTTATCCCTTTCTAAAATTTCATCAATCATACCATAGTCCTTGGCTTCCATAGCGGTCATCCAGTAATCACGGTCACTATCCTCGTATACCTTATCGAATTTCTGACCTGAATGCTTTGCGATGATATGATACAATTCGTCTTTGATTTTAAGAACTTCCTTGGCGGCAATCTCTATGTCGCTGGCTTGTCCCTGCGCACCAGACATGGGTTGGTGGATCATAACCCTTGAATGGGTAAGTCCACTGCGTTTGCCTTCCTCGCCCGCGCACAACAAAACAGCAGCCATCGAAGCTGCCATGCCTGTGCAAATAGTAGCGACGTCTGGTTTAATAAATTGCATGGTATCGTAAATGCCAAGTCCGGCATAGACGCTGCCTCCGGGTGAGTTAATATAAATCTGTATATCCTTTGAGGAGTCTGCACTTGCCAAAAAAAGGAGCTGTGCCTGAACAATATTCGCAACTTGATCATTGATACCTGTTCCCATGAAAATAATTCTGTCCATCATAAGTCTTGAGAAAACATCCATGGCAATCGCATTTAATTGCCTTTCCTCAATAATATTTGGAGTCATATTTACAGGATACATGCTGCTGATAATTTGGTCGTAGTACAGACTGCTTACCCCCTGATCCTTTATAGCGTAGTTTTTGAATTCTTTGCCGTAATCCATGTGTTTTAGAGCTGTTATAAGATAAAAAAAAGGTGCCGAAAACTAAACTTTCGGCACCGTAAAGATACTTATTTTATTTGGTAAAATTACCCGTAAACCTCTTTCACAAAGTTTTCATAGGTAACCTCTTTCAATTTCAGGTTTGCTTTCTCTTTATAGAGATTTAGTAGCTTCTGACTCATGAGTTGTTCTGAAAGCCGCTTAACTTCGTCCTGGTTGCTCATAACCCGCATGACAATGGGCTCTAGCTCCTCCTCTTTTGGATCTAGCTGACCATATTGGGCCATTTGAGATTTAATGAATCCTTTAGCGAAATCTTTCAGTTCTTCAAACTGAATTTCAATATTGTTGTCCTTTATGATTTTCCCTTCAATAAGCTGGTAACGAAGTCCCTTTTCAGATTTTTCGTATTCGTCATTGGCCTCTGCCTGACTGAGGGGTTTTTCGCCTGTGGTTTGTATCCACTTTTTAAGAAATTCTGCAGGGAGATCAAATTTCGTGGATTCAATAAGGCTTTCGGTAACATCATTAAGCAATTTCTGGTCTGCCTGTTGCTCGAACTGCTTTTCGGAATCTTCTTTAATTTTCGCCTTCAATTCATCTTCCGAATGCACTTTGTCAGGTCCAAATAGCTTGTCAAATAATTCCTGGTCCAAAACAGCCGGTTCTCGCTCATTGATTTCCGAGATAGTAAAATCTACCTCGATATTAAGTTTTTCGGCCTTTTCTTTAGAAATCCCTAAAGCGCTTGGTAACAGAAAATCTTCTTTAAAAAGCCCCTTGGTTTTTAGGCTGATAACCTCTCCTGCTTTTTTACCCAGGAGTTGATCAATGGCCTTTTTGCTTTTAATTTTTTCTAGCTCCAACATCGCCTTGTTGTCTATTTCCTCCGCCTCATTCTTAAAGACGCCGTTAATCTCATCTTTTTTACCAACCTCAGCCTTGCCTATTAATTTTCCGTATTGTTTTCTAATGCGGTCTACCTGCTCCTCGATCATTTTCTTGTCTGCAACAATCTTGTAATGTGCAATGGCCTTTTTAGACTTTAAGGGGACCTCAAAATCCGGGGCTAATCCAAGTTCGAATTCAAAGGCAAATTCTTCTGCCTCCCAGTCAAAATTGTCTTGTTGCTTGGGCAATGGATTTCCCAAAACATCTAGCTTTTCTTCGGTTAGATATTTATTCAGATTGTCTTGAAGCAGCTTATTAACTTCATCGACCAACACTGCTTTACCGTATTGTTTTTTGATAAGGCCCATAGGTACCTGACCCTTTCTAAAACCTGGAATATTAGCTTGTTTGCGGTAATCCTTAAGTATCTTTTCTACTTTTTCCTGATAATCTTCTTTAGTAATGGCCACTTTTACAATGGCGTTCAACTCGTCAATCTGCTCTTTGGTGATATTCATCGCTGTATTTTATTTTCATTAGTCTGCAATCAGACCAGGAACCTAACACTGTCTTGCAGGCTCGTAATATTGCCGCTCAAAACGGGATGCAAAAGTAATGCATTTTATGATCTGTAACAACTTTTTAAATCGCAGTATTTCCTGCACCAAATCATTTCTTCTTCTCGTCCTTTAAGAGTGAAAATAAAATGGACTGTAAAAAAGACAAAAGCAAGCTAAAAAGTAACGCCCACCAAATACTGTCAACATAAAAACCACCGACCAATTGATCAGCTAAAAGAATAATTATGGCGTTTATCACCAAGAGAAAAAGCCCCAGTGTTAAAATGGTTACAGGAAGCGTGAAAATAACTAACAGCGGCTTTACAATGAAGTTCAGAAGGCTTAGCACCAAAGCCACAATTATAGCCGTGGTATAGGAATCAACACCTACTCCGGGAAGGATTTTGGCCAGTATAACAACAGCCAGGGCACTTAGCAGTATTCTCAAAATGTATTTCATGACATACAGATTAGGTGAAACAAAAAAGGCGCCGATTTAGATCGACACCTTTAAATGTAAAGAATATTTTATGATTAGTTGATGTAAAGCCCTGTAAATTCTAATGGGTTAACCCCCGGCAAATTAGAACCGTATTTGGCGTTGATGGCTTCAACAAACTGATTGGCGACTAAAGCATAACCTCTTGGCGAAGGGTGAACACCATCTAAAGAGAAACCTCCTCCTGTACCATAGGTAGAAGTTACTGTACTTCCGTCGGAAAGCGGAACTCCTAATTGGTCTACAATATCTAAATACGTATTCATATCTACCAGTGCAATATCATATTGCGCTGCCAGGGCTGCTATAGTTTGGTTATAAGCTGCAATCGCGTCAGAAACCGCCTCCTGCTCCTCTGGGGTTAGAACCCACTGATCTGCTAGAGGTATGGCCACCCCATTAATGCTCGTAGGATCTGCAGGATTGGCAAGCGTACCTATAAATGTTTGAGAGGTAAAAACCAGGAGATCAAACTCATCGGCCTGCCTCATATTAATTAGTGCAGGATTAAAACCACTAAGATTTGTCAAGTCTTCATCTATGATCACTACTGCGTTGGTCGCTCCGGCACTGAATGAAATTTGGCGGGCATCTGCCTCCGTTTGAGTTAAGGCACCAAGACCTACCAATTGATTCACCCCTGCATTGTAAGCAGCATAGGCCCCATTCAAGAGCGCTGCAGTAGCCTCATCTAAAGGAACTGGATTGTGAGGTACTGTGGTGAAAAAAGGTATAGAGGTAACTTCAGGAATATTGGCAATTGCACCTCCTGAAGCCGAAGCTGTCAGGGTTTGTAATAGTCCGTCACATATACCAGCAAAGGCCGTTGGGTCTGTAATATCAGTACTTCCATAAGTCGAAGGATCAGGATTTCCTGTTTGGTCTACTCCAGAACCTCCGGAGGTAGCATAACCAAGGACATCATTGTTTCCTATCCAAAGCGTAAAAAAGCTCGGAGCCATCATTGCGGCATCACCAATTACCGTAGCTGTTGGCGAAGTAGCAAACCTTGCGTAATAAGGATTTGCCAAACCTGCTTGCACGCCAGCTACATTTCCATAACCTGGTGCTACGAGGTGATAGCTCTTTGCACCCGGGACACCCATATTATTGAAAGGTCCCGCTAGGGCATTGGTAATTTCCGTTGTACCCATACCTTCAACGGGTACAGGGGCAGGCGAGCCCGAAGAGAAATCTAATATTAGCCTGTTGCCCAAGATGGGAGTTCCTCCCAAAGTTGCACCTCCTAAGTTGTCAGCCATCAAAGGAATGGTAAAACTACCTCCTCCAACAAGTGCGAAATTAGAGGCAAGCATATTAGGAAATGACGCCGTCTGTCCGTCTATAAACAGGGCTGCATCCGAGAAACCTGCGGTTAAGGAATTTCCTACCGACACATAAGTGGAAAAATTTGCCGATCCGGCCGTATATTCAACAGGATCTGGCATCATCTCAGTAGGGGGAAGCGCATCATCATCATCGCTACACGAACTGAAAAAGAGTCCGAAAAAAGCCAGTAAGGCTAAAAGCTTTTTCATATACAAAAATTTGAGTTAGTCTAAGAGAAATGTCTAGTTTACTATGGTTTGGCCAAATTAAAGGAAAATTATGAGACCCACAACGAAAGCACCTATAAAATTATGCATGCATAATAAATTACCACATATTTTACGGATTTAGAAATGCAAGGCTTTTTTCAAAAAACTGTCTGGGGTTTTCTGCATGTACCCAATGTCCCGCATTTGCCACCGAATCCACTTTTGCTTGCGGGAAGTGGTTTTTTATTTCCAGGTAATCGTTAGGCAAGATGTATTCAGATCGATCACCTCTCAGAAAAAGAGTCTGACCAGAAAAGGAAGCCGTGCCATTAATGTTCTCACCAATTTCCTCCATTTTGTCTTTAAGCACTTCCAAATTGAATCGAAAGCCCAATTTTCCACTTTCTATCCAATAGAGATTCTTTAAAAGAAATTGACGAATCCCCCAATCCGTAAGCCGCTCAGCAAGCGCCTCATCTGCCTTGCTCCTTGACGGGATCTTGCTTAAATCCAAGCCGTTCAAAGCGTCAATAATATGCTGATGATGAGGGGGATAGAACTTTGGGGCTATATCTGCAACTATAAGCTTTCTAACACTTTCGGACTGGTTAACTGCAAATTGCATTGCCGTTTTTCCTCCCATTGAATGCCCTATTAGGGCTACCTTTTGAAGTCTGTAGTGAGCAACATATGCCTTTAGGTCATCGGCCAAAATTTCATAATCGAAGTCCGCCGACCAAAAGCTCCTGCCGTGATTTCGCTGATCGACAAGGTGTACCTGAAACCCTTTTTGTGCATATTGGTTGCCAAGAGTTTTCCAATTGTCGGCCATTCCAAGAAATCCATGTAAAATGAGTAAGGGAGGCCCGTCTCCTAATATTTTTGAATGAAGAACTGTCATGGCTTTAATTTGTGAAGATACATGGAAACAACGTTTTCCAGGCCTAAATAAATCGACTCACAGACCAGGGCGTGGCCGATAGAGACTTCTAAGAGATGCGGAATATTTTTTTGAAAGTAGTTAATGTTCTCTAAGTTTAGATCGTGCCCTGCGTTGATGCCCAGCCCCAGCTGATATGCTGTTTTTGCAGCTGCTGCAAAGGGTTTGATTGCTTCCAGCTTACCTTTGGGGTATCCCTTGGCATAGGCTTCGGTATACAATTCAATGCGGTCTGTACCTGTGTTGGCCGCCCCTTCTACCATTTTTACATCCGGATCAACAAAAATTGACGTCCGTATCCCCTGCTGCCTGAATGTAGAGATTATGTCACTTAAAAAACTTTTATGAGCAAGTGTATCCCAACCAGAATTGGAGGTTATAGCATCTACCGCATCGGGAACCAAGGTAACCTGGGTGGGTTTAACTTCAAGAACGAGATCTACAAATTTCTCAATAGGATTTCCTTCAATATTGAATTCCGTATGGACTACTTCTTTCAGGTCCCGGGCATCCTGATAGCGTATATGCCTCTCATCTGGTCTTGGATGTATTGTAATACCTTGAGCTCCAAATTCCTGGATGTCCTTTGCCGCCTTTATTAGGTCTGGAATGTTCCCACCCCGGGCGTTTCTGAGGGTTGCAAACTTGTTAATATTAACGCTTAATCTTGTCATTTCAACAACTTAACTTAGATGAGCGACAAAAATACAAATTAGGCACACCTTTTGATATTTAAAATTGTTATTTTGCACATAATATTAAAGTATGCAGATTCAGTCTCACATTATTAATACGGTTCCCTTTTTTGGCCTTCATGATGCGCTAAAAGATGTGATCAAGTTTTTCAAGAATACGACTTATTCTCATGTCGCCATTGTTGAAGAGGGACAATTTTTGGGAACTTTATCCGAGAATGACCTGCAGAACTTCGAACGGGATAAAAAAATAGAAGACTATCGGTATAACCTTGAATCTTTCTTCGTAAATAAAGACACCTCCTGGTTAGATGTTCTAGAGGTATTTGCAAGAAACGAGGCCAATCTGCTTCCTGTGCTGGATCAGGACGGTTTTGCCCTGGGTTATTACGACCTGAATGATATCGTAGGAGCCTTTATCAGTACACCTTTTTTTACTGAACCCGGCGGTATTCTGGTCGTGGCCAAAGGGATCCGGGATTATTCTTTCAGTGAAATAGCCCAGATTGTAGAAAGTAATAATACGAAGCTTTTGGGGGCGTTTATTACGGACATTCGTAACGATGTGATTCAAATTACCGTTAAAATAGGTACAGAAAACCTCAATGACGTCATTCAGAGCTTTAGGCGTTATAACTATACCATACTTTTTGGGAATAACGACGATCAGTTTTTGGAAGATCTCAAACAAAGATCAGATTACCTGGATAAATACCTTAACGTTTAGCAGTTATGAAAGTCGCCATATACGGTCAGTCCGTTCAGGGCAATGCTCACGCATATGTGGCTGAACTGTTAGAAGAGTTAGAGAAGGTGGGTGCTGTCATAGCAATCGAAGAGGAATTCTATCAGCTTCTTTCTGAAGCCAGAAGTTTAAAAGACTACCAGGTGTTTACTGCGGTCAGTGGTTTAGATTCTTCTTTTGACATGTTTGTAAGTTTTGGAGGAGATGGCACCATTTTAAGGGCCGTGACCTATATAAAAGATTTGGGTATTCCATTAGTGGGTGTCAATACCGGCAGGCTTGGATTTCTTTCCACTTTCAAAAAGGAAGAAGTTCGAAAAGTGGTGACGGAGTTTGTCAATAAGGCCTATACTATTGTAGAACGCAGCCTTGTTGAGGTGAGCTCCGAATTTGATATTCCTGAATTTCGGAACTTAAATTTCGCACTTAATGAAGTGACCGTTAGCCGGAAGGATACGACTTCCATGATCACTGTGGAGACCTACTTAAACGACGAATACCTAACTTCATATTGGGCTGATGGGCTTATAGTTGCCACTCCTACTGGTTCTACCGGTTATTCTCTCAGCTGTGGCGGACCAGTAATTACTCCGACTGCCCAATCTTTGGTGATTACGCCTATAGCCCCACATAACCTCAATGCTCGCCCCCTTGTAATTTCTGACGACACCCAAATTAGATTAAAAGTTTCGGGTAGGGAAGAACATCACCTAGTTTCATTGGATTCAAGGATTGCGAGCCTGGAGAATGGAAAAGAAATCGTGGTAAAGAAAGCAGCATTTAATATAAAAATGATAGAATATACTTCAGAAAGCTTTCTAAAAACCATCCGTAATAAACTCTTATGGGGTCAGGATAAGCGGAATTAAAACAATAAATAGTTCTAAAAGCTGTTTATCAAAGGAGAACAGAAATGTGATAATGATATGGTCAAATGGCCGGAATTATTATATTTGCAAACTTTTGGAATTAATGAGAAGATTTATTGTTGTTATTCTCATGCTTACCTTTGGAAGTATTGGTGCTCAAACCTATGAGGTAGGGCTTTATGCCGGTGGTGCCAATAATATTGGAGATGTAGGAAGGACGAATTTCATTTCGCCAACAGGCCTTGCTTTAGGAGGACTATTTAAATGGAACAAAAGTAAGCGGTATGCCTGGAGAGCCAGTGTTATTTACGGCAAGTTTACAGCAGACGATTCTAAATCCGATATTTCATCCCGCCAACAACGCGGGTTTGAGATCGATAATTCCATTTTAGAGGCCTCAATGGGCCTCGAATTCAATTTTGTGGAGTATAATCTGCACAAATTGGGTCCTGCGTTTACGCCCTATTTGTATACAGGAGTTACCTATTTCAGATATGGCTTTAATTATTTTGATGCAGGGCAATTGCAGGATATTGATCAAAGAGACGGAGCATTTGCGGTTCCTATGACCGTAGGCGTAAAAGCAAGGTTGAATCAATTTCTTATCCTGGGGGCGGAGATTGGCGCAAGGTATACCTTTACAGACAATCTGGACGCCAGTAATCCGGAAGGGTCTAATTTTGAGCAATTCCGGTTCGGAAATATTTTTAGTGATGATTGGTACGTTTTCTCCGGAATTACATTAACTTATACCTTCGGCAGAAAACCCTGTATGGATTGTTTTGAGTAAGACTTCGTAATGAACACTATTGACGAATTAAAGGACGGCAAATTGCCGGCGCACCTTGCAATCATAATGGATGGCAACGGAAGGTGGGCAAAGCAGCGAGGTAAACTTAGGATATTTGGACATGAAAATGGAGTAAATGCCGTAAGGCAAACCGTGGAAAACTGCGCCCGTCTGGGGATTTCTTACCTTACCCTATATGCATTTTCTACAGAGAACTGGAAGCGTCCGAAGATAGAGGTAGATACGTTGATGAGCCTTTTAGTAGCTGCTCTAAAGAAGGAACTCAAGACCCTTAAGAAAAATAATATAAGGCTTAATGCCATAGGTAATATTGCCTCTCTTCCAAAAAGAGCAAGTAAAGAATTGCAAGAAGTGATGGAAAAGACCGCTGATAATTCAGCTATGACTCTAACACTCGCCTTAAGTTATGGTGCCAGGGAAGAGCTAAAAACCGCTGTAAGGCAAATAAGTACCAAAGTTAAAAATAATATAATTTCTCCTGAAAATATTGATGAAACCATTATAAATAGCCATCTTTACACGCATAATTTGCCTGACGTAGACTTGCTCATCCGTACCAGTGGGGAACATCGGATCAGCAATTTTTTACTTTGGCAGATAGCCTATGCAGAATTATATTTTCTTGATGTACTTTGGCCCGATTTTAGTGAGCATCATTTGGTAGAGGCAATTATAAATTACCAGAACAGAGAACGAAGATTTGGAAAAACTAGCGAACAACTCAACTAGCGATATGAAACGGTTCATATCTCTTGAACCCCTTTTTATTCTCCTACTACTTTTTTTTACCACAGCAACCTTTTCACAGGAAACCTATGATAAGGACAAAAAGTATATTCTTGGAGGGCTTGAGGTTACCGGCTTACAAAGCTATAACGAGCAAACCGTTAAAACCTATACGGGCCTTAGGGTAGGTCAGCCCATATCTTTTCGTGGTGACCAAATTAGTGCGGTGATTAAAAAACTATGGGGACTGGAACTCTTTAGCGATGTTGAATTTTTTGTTACTAAAATCGAAGGAGAGACCATTTTTCTGGAATTGTTCATCAAGGAACGCCCTACCTTATCCAAGGTTACGGTATATGGTGTTAAAAAGAGAAAGATTGATGATATCATCAAGGATACCGACCTGAAGAAAGGGAAAAAAATTACCGAAAGCCTAATAGCAAACACTAAAAACTATCTTCAGAACAAATACAAAAAGCAGGGGTATCTCAATACCAAAGTGAATATCGCCACTGCCATAGATACTTCCGAAACAAATGCCAGGAGCATGGTGATCAATGTAAACAAGGGAGATAAGGTAAAAATAAAGAACATCATTTTTGAAGGTAATGAGCAGCTCACAGACAAGAAGCTTCAAAAAGCGCTAAAGAATACCAAAAAGAAAAAGCTAGGTAGGTTTTGGAAAAAGTCTAAATATATAGAAGAAGACTACCAGGAGGATCTCGGGTCACTTATTGATAAATACGCCGAAAAGGGATATCGGGATGCCAGGGTGCTTTCCGATACCATTCTGATAGTAGACGAGAATAATATCGATGTCAAGATAAAGGTAGAGGAAGGCAATAAATACTATTTCGGCGACATTAACTTTGTGGGGAACTCTGTCTATACAGACCGACAATTGAGTCAGGTTTTGGGTATCAACAAGGGCGCTACTTATAATGGTGTTTTGCTTCGCGAACGTATAGCAGATGATTCTAAACCTGATGCCATAGACCTCACGAATCTTTATCAGAACAATGGGTATTTGTTTTCACAGATCAACCCAGTTGAGGTTTCGGCAGTAAATGATACGATCAATTTCGAAATTCGGATAATTGAAGGAAAAGAGACTTTTCTTAATCATGTTACCGTGACCGGTAATGATAAAACCAATGATCACGTTATTTTTCGAGAACTTCGTACGCGACCTGGGCAGAGGTACAGTAAGGACAATATCATAAGAAGTGTTAGGGAATTGGGGCAGTTAGGGTTTTTTGATGCGGAACAAATAAAGCCAGATATTCAAAATCCTGACCCCAACGCCGGAACAGTAGATTTAGCCTATAGTCTCGTAGAGTCTGGATCTAGCCAAATTGAACTACAAGGAGGCTATGGTGGTGGCGGATTTATTGGTACACTTGGACTTTCCTTTAGTAATTTCTCCATACAGAATCTATTCAATGGAGAAGCCTACAAACCTGTTCCAATGGGAGATGGTCAAACTTTTGCACTAAGACTGCAAGCCAGTAGAACTTTTAGGGTATATAGCCTGAACTTTTCAGAACCCTGGTTGGGAGGTAAAAAGCCGGTACGTTTTAATCTTTCGCTTTCACGTACACAACAGTTTTTGGCCTCTTTCAACAATAATGGTCGGATTGAAGTAAATAAAGATCAACAGTTCTCTATTACAGGAATCTCCTTAGGGCTTGCAAAAAGAGTGCAGTGGCCTGATGACTTTTTTACGGTTTCACATGCGTTGAGTTATCAACTCTATGATTTTAACAATTACCGAACTGGACTTTTCAATTTTGGAAATGGAACTTCAAATTCGTTGGCCTATACCTTTGGTATTTCAAGGAGCTCGGCAGGTCCCGGTAGAATATTCCCTTTAACAGGTTCTAATTTTGAGATTACCGCAAAATTTACTCCACCTTACTCCCTATTTAGCGACAAAGATTTCGCAAGTTTGAAAGAAAGAAGCGAAGATTTGGCGCAGATCAGAGCGGAACAGGGAGGATTGGATGCCTCACAGCAAGCTGAATTAGAAGAGGTTGACCAGGAGAGGTTTCGATGGTTAGAGTTCTATAAGGTAAAGTTTAAAGGAGATTGGTATACACAGCTCGTAGATAAGCTTGTTTTGAGAACTAATATAGAGTTCGGCTTTCTTGGGAATTATAACAGTGACGTAGGTAAGGTTCCTTTTGAGCGCTTTTTCTTAGGAGGTGATGGCCTGGGCAGAAACTTTACCCTGGATGGGCGCGAAACCATACAACTTAGGGGGTATGAGAACAATTCACTTACACCTGTAGACCCGATAACTGGGCAGCAAGAAGGCGGAATAGTATACAATAAGTATACCATGGAACTGCGTTACCCGCTTACACTGAAGCCTACTGCCTCTATTTACGGCCTTGTTTTTTTAGAAGCGGGGAACTCCTTCAACAATTTTCAGGAATTTAATCCGTTTCAGATAAAACGATCGGCCGGAGTGGGATTACGCATATTTATGCCGGCCTTTGGTCTTTTGGGCATTGACTTTGGTTATGGATTTGATGAAGATCTCAGACCGCAGTCTGCTGGAAGTGGACCAAGTGGGTGGAAACCCCACTTTATCATAGGCCAGCAGTTCTAGTATAATAAGGACTTGCCGTAAATTTCAACCAGGGGTAAACCACTCATTTTAAAAGTTTTAGTAATTTTGGCACGATATTTTCTATGTTTAAAACGGTTTAGAAATGAATAGAAAAGTTCTTTTAGTATTGGCCTGCATTTTCTGGGTTTCCTATGCTTTTTCTCAAAGAGGGGTAAGAATCGGTTATGTAGACATGGAGTATATTCTGGAGCATGTTGAAGAGTATAGGGCGGCTACCGAACAATTAGAGAACAAGGTTCAGAAGTGGAAGGTAGAAATAGAGCAGAAACAGAGCATGGTGGAGCAGATGAGAAAAGATTTGATGGCAGAAAAGGTGTTGCTAACCGATGAGCTGATTGCCGAAAGGGAAGAGGATATACAAATCCTGGAAAAGGAAATGTTTGAGTATCAGCAAAACAGGTTTGGCCCTCAGGGAGATCTGGTCATCCAGAAACGCCTGCTAATACAGCCTATACAAGATCAGGTATTCAATGAAGTGCAAAAGATTGGAGCCAATAAAAAGTATGATTTTATTTTTGATAAATCGGCGGATGTTGTAATGTTGTACTCCGAAAAAAGACATGATATCAGTGATTTAGTCTTAAGGAGTATTGAAAGGACCCGCAAAATAAGCAAGCCGAAAAAGAAGGCGAATACAAAAAGTGCTCTTGAAGAATTCGAAGGAGAACCAGCGGAAGAACCGGTTAGTGAAGCACTAAAGGAAAGGCAAGAACAGGCTAAGGCCAATGCAGATGCAAAAGCCAAAACAGCTGAGGAAAGAAGGGCGGAGCAGTTGAGAATTAGAGAAGAACGCAAGAAAGCTTATGAGGCAAGAAGAAAAAAATTATTAGAAGAAAGAGAAGCTAAGCGGAAAGAAAAGCTTGAAAAAAGACAGAAAGACACTGAAAAAAAGAAAGATACCATTAACTAAAATAGTACTCAAAAATTAATTAAACTCAAATAGTAAATTAGAAATCATGAAACATGTTAAGAAAGTTGCAGTCGCCATAGTTTTGTTTATAGCAGCTACAAGCTTCGTTAATGCACAAAGCAAGGTTGCTCATATCAATGTTAGCGATCTGTTATCTGAAATGCCAGAGATGGTAGCTGCCCAGGGCGAACTTAAGAAACTGCAGGAGACCTACCGGGCGGACATTGAAAGTTCCATGACCGAACTTCAGAATAAAGTTACGCAATATCAAAGTGAAGCTTCAGCGAAGTCTAGGGAAGAAAACGAAAAGAGGGCGTTAGAGCTTCAAGGTTTCGAAAAGAACATAGGAGAAGCAAGACAAGCTGCTCAACAAGAGCTGGCAAAGAAACAAGCAGAATTGTTCAAACCTATTTCTGAAAAGGCTATGACAGCGATAGAGAAGGTTGCTGCCGCCCAAGGATTTGACTATGTTATTGATGCTACACAAGGTGGAGGCCTTATCGTGGCAAAAGGCAAAGATCTGCTTCCTGACGTAAAACAGGAATTAGGGTTTTAAGAATAAAATTACCTTATTTTAAACCGCTCCGACTATAATAGCCCGAGCGGTTTTTTTATTTTTATCTGATAAAATAGGCGAGTTTACCCTAAAGTGTATGAATCACAATCCCATTGGTATCTTTGATTCCGGAATAGGAGGGACCTCCATATGGAGGGAAATTAATAAAGTCCTTCCTGCTGAGGCGAGCATATATTTAGCGGATAGCAAACATGCCCCATATGGGGAGAAGTCTTCACAGAGGATCCTTGAATTAAGCATCAAGAATACCGAATTTTTACTGGAAAGACAATGTAAACTCATCGTCGTAGCCTGCAATACAGCGACAACTAATGCCATTGCATACCTAAGGGAAAATTATCAAGTGCCTTTTATTGGCATAGAACCTGCAATTAAACCCGCGGCCCTCAATTCGAGATCTGGCAAGGTAGGGGTTTTGGCAACTAAAGGAACCCTTAGCAGTCAATTGTTTTATGCGACTTCAAAAAACCACGCGAGTGATATTAAGGTAATTGAGCGAGAGGGAACCGGTTTGGTTACCCTTATAGAAGCCGGTAAAGCTGAGTCAACAGAGACCCGAAGGTTACTGCAAGAATTTTTAGAACCCATGCTTGAGGAAGGTATAGATCATTTAGTGCTAGGCTGTACGCACTACCCCTACTTAATACCGCTGCTTCATGAACTTCTTCCTCCTGAGGTAAAGATCATAGATTGTGGTGAAGCCGTTGCCCGACAAACTGTCAATATTCTGAAAAAGAATGGCTTATTGAATACCTCCGGTAAACCACCAAGACATTTCTTTTACTCCAATACAGAAACAGCTATTCTAGATGGTTTCTTAAAAGAAGACGAAGTGATTAAAGAAATACGGTATTACGATTTCTAAATCATGTGCCCTGATAGCCCATCGTAATTTTTGACAACTTCATCCAACTCATCGCTTTTCATAGGTAAGATAGGTAAAGTCATAAGTGTGCCTGTCATCCTTAGGGTGATATTCCTCTTTTATAAGCCTCCAATCTTTCTGATTTATGGCTGGAAAAAAAGTGTCAGCTTCAAAAGTACCGTGTACCCTTGTGAGTTCTATAGAATGTGCAACCTCCATTCCAAGCGTATAGATCTCCCCTCCGCCAATGATGTAAGAAAGTGTTTCTTTTTCAACCAATTTTAAGGCGGCTTCCATGCTATTAACCACTATACAGTCCTCGGCCTCTACCTTGTAGTTCTGATCACGAGTAATAATAATATGAGTTCTGTTGGGGAGAGGTTTAGGAAAACTTTCGAAAGTTTTACGCCCCATAATTATTTTGTAGCCGGTGGTCAGCTCCCTAAAGCGCTTAAAGTCGTCTGGCAAATGCCATAGAAGCTTGTTTTCTATACCCAATTCATTGTTCTCCCCGGCGGCCGCTATCATACAGAGTTTCCCCACTAATCTTTTTTTTTATTGATGTTAGACATAGGAAAATCTGTTTCAATCTCTTTTTGAAGTGAAGCTATTTTTTCTTTTTGTTTTTGTACCAGCTTTTCCCGTTGCTGTCTTTCCCAATCCGCACCCATGAATTTTTGGGTTATATATACGTTGAAAATATGGAGAATAAATAAAAATGCCCAGACCGTAATGCCCCAAATAAACCAATCATATTGTTCTCCATACTTAAGAATTTTATTGACAAGAACCAAAAAAACACTTCCTATTAAAAAGATGACGAAGTGGGTAAAAAGCCTTTTTTTCTGTCGAATGCGCTTTTGGGCATATTCCAGTAGCTCGTGCTGTTCGAGATCTATTTTCACCGCCTTTTTATTCTTCGAGAACATCCGAATGGTTATCTTTAATCGCAAAGATAAAGGAATTCTAAATGCAGAAGATCAGAGCACAATTCCCGGCAACCAGTCATGCTATCTATTGCAATACTGCGGCTTACGGACTTTTGAGTGAAACCCTTATGGAATGGAGGCAGGAGCATGATTTAGATTTTCTGGTTGATGGCAGTCTGTTTAAGGTGAAGAGCCTTGACAATATTGCAAAAACAAAAGATGTAATAGCTTCTTTTTTGAGTTGTGACCGGGCCAGGGTGGCACTGGTTCCAAATTTTTCCTTCGGTTTAAATATTCTGCTCGAAGGTCTTGATCGCAACCATCGTGTACTGTTATTAGAAGAAGACTATCCCTCCTTGAATTGGCCTTTTGAGACTCGCGGATTTCAAATTTCGACGCTGAGAATAACAGAGAATTTGGAAGCGGACATCCGTGAGAAAGTCGCTAAAGAAAATATTTCTGTACTTGCCCTAAGCATCGTTCAATGGTTAAATGGGGTAAAAATTGACCTGGATTTTCTTAAAGTACTCAAACATGAATTCCCAGATCTCTTAATTATAGCAGATGGCACTCAGTTTTGCGGTACATCCAATTTTTCATTTAAGGATTCGGGGATCGATGTTTTTGGTGCCAGCGGCTATAAATGGTTGCTGGCCGGTTCGGGCAATGGTTTTATGCTGGTTCGCGAAGGGCTTGAAGACGAGATTCAGTTAAAAACTGTTGGTTTCAATTCAGTAGGTGGCAACCTGGAGGCAAACAAAAGTTTTAGGTTTTCCAAGCACTTTGAGCCAGGCCATCTGGATAGTTTAAGTTTTGGCAGCCTCAAATATGCGCTGGAATTTCTTGCAGCGCTGGGAATGGATAGTGTTGAAACCTGCAATGCCGCTTTAATCAGTAAAGCGAAAAGTACCTTTACCGAGCTAAATCTTTTAGAACAGACCGTTGTCTTAAGAAAAGACCACAGTAATATATTTAACATTAAGGGAGACGACCAAATGTTTCAGCATCTCGTAAATAATAATGTAGTGTGTTCACAAAGGGGAAAGGGGATTCGTCTCAGTTTTCATCTTTATAACACCGAAGAAGAGATAGAAGAGATTGCGAAAATCCTGAAAAAAGCACTTTAAGACTTAGTTAGTTCTAAAAATTGAATGCCCTTTTTTACAAAAGTAAACTAATCATTAGCCATATTTTAGGAAAATGATAAATATGACTTTAATCATTGTAAATGAGCAATTTAATATCTTTTTTTGCACCTTAAATTTTTAAACAAAGAGATTATGGCAATAGCAAAACAATACCTAAAGACCAAGCCGGTTTGTAAAGTTACTTTTACAGTACCCGCAGAAGACGCAAAAAAAGTAGCAGTCGTAGGAGATTTTAACAATTGGAACCCAAAAGGCAGCCTATTGAAAAAATTGAAGAACGGAACCTTCAAAGGGACTTTCGATCTAGCTAAAGAAGCTACCTACGAATTCAGGTACTTAGTGGATGGAAACTACATCAATGATGATGCCGCGGATCGTTACCAGTGGAACGATTACGCAGGAACGGAGAATGCCGTTTTAGAGGTATAATCAAAAAGCGAATAAGAGAGAAACCGGAACTTTATCAAAAGAGTTCTGGTTTTTTTATTCTACAATCTCCACCCCTTTCCAGAAAGCTACCCTGCCCTTAATTTGCTTTGCTAGTTCGCTGACTTCGGGATAATACCAGGCAGCATCCTGATTTTCTTTTCCATCAACCTCCAATGAGTAATAAGACGCCACACCCTTCCATGGGCAAGTAGTATGGGCATTGCTCTCTTTGAAGTATTCTTTTTTAATACTATCCGCAGGGAAATAATGGTTATTTTCAACTACCAAGGTATCATCGCTCTCAGCGATTACCGCGTTATTCCAAATTGCTTTCATATGAATTCTTTTTTAAAATGTAATTTTTATAGTTTTTGGTTCTGTCACTAAACTCATTGGCAACGTATAAACCGGCCTTTTGTGCCAGCCAAGTCACGATATCGTCATCATATTTTTGTGAAATTTCAGTATGAATGGTTTCCCATTGCTTAAAACCTACCTTAAGATCAAGGTGTTCAATATATACCTCCTGAGACTCATTAGCAACAAGAAAACTCTTTGCGGTTCCGGTTTCCGGATTGTATACTTCCCAATGCAGGAACTTAGTAGTTTCAAAATTACCTCCGAGCTCGCGATTGATTCTATGGAGAATGTTTTTATTGAAAGCCTCAGTAATACCAGCCTTGTCGTTATAAGCATCTAAAATTACTTTTGGATGCTTTTTTTGATCAAACCCAATAAAAAGCATATCGGTTTCATCCATTAATTCTTGTAGCCCTCTTAAGAATTCAACGGCTTGAGGGTGCAACAGATTTCCGATATTTGACCCCAGAAACAAAAGAACTTTTTTCTGCTTTTGCATCTGATTAATGTGTTCCAGGCTTTCAAAATAAGTTCCGCAATGAGGCGCCATAGACAAGTTTGGGAATTCTTTTTTTAAGGTAGTTTCAAGTTGATCGAGAGCGTTATTGCTAATATCAATCGGTCTATAAGTAAATTCAGCATTGATCGCCTCCAATTGCTTTAATAGCACCTTGGTTTTTTGACCATCTCCTGCGCCTAATTCTATAAGATTAAATGAATTTTTTCCTTCATAGAAAAGAGCGGCTATTTCCTCTTTATGCCTTCTAAAGATCTCAAACTCGCAATCGGTGAGATAGTATTCAGGCATATTCATGATATCCTGAAATAATTTGTCCCCTTGCTTATCATAAAAATATTGAGAAGAAAGATGTTTGGGAAAATCGGTAAGCCCTTTGTAAATGTCTTCTTCAAACTGTGTTTTGAAGGTTGTTGTTGTTTTTTGTTGCATGCTATTTATGTCGGAATTACTGGGCCAACCTTAAACCGGTATATTGCCAGCGTAACTGAGGATGAAAAAAATTGCGATATGTAGGTCTGGTATGTTTTTTTTGGCGTAGCTATAGAGCCACCCCGGAGCACTTTCTGCCCAACCATAAATTTACCATTGTACTCTCCTAGAGCCCCCTCGGCTTTCTTGTAACCCGGGTAGGGGAGATAGGCACTTTCGGTCCATTCCCATCTGCTCCCCCATTTAAATTGCCCTTGGGCGGCTTCCCATTCAAATTCTGTCGCAAGCCTGCAACCTCGCCATTGCGCATAGGCAAAGGCCTCAAAATAGGAAATATGGGTAATCGGAGCAGACAGATCTATCTTCTGAAGCCCTTGTAAGGTATAATGATACCAACTGCCATCTGTTTTGTACCAATACAGCGGGGCCGAAATACTGTTTTGGTTTACCCAATCCCAGCCTTCGGCATGCCATAAATCGAACTTTTTGTAACCCTGCCCCTCTATAAACTCTAGAAATTCTGCATTGGTTACCAGCGTATTTGCTATTTCATAGTCTTGTAGGTAAACCTGATGCCTTACCAATTCATTGTCATAGCAAAAGTCCTCAGAATCATGACCGATTTCATACAAGCCTGCTTTCATTTTTATCCATTCCGGTTCGGTATTGCTGGCTTCATGCTCATTAACACCTTCCGAATAAACGGGTAAAAGCGGATTATTTCCTAAAATGTATTTTATATCGGTCAACAATAGCTCCTGATGTTGTTTTTCATGGTGAATCCCAATTTCCAGAAGATCATTAAGCTCCTTATTTACTTCTCCTGAGAACAATTTGGCAATATGATCAGTTACGTGATTTCGGTAATTGTATACTTTGTTTACTGAAGGGCGGGAAAGGTTGCCACGATTGGCGCGCACTACGCGTTTACCAACAGTTTCGTAATAGCTGTTAAAGACGAAGGCGAAGTCTTCATCAAAAAGCTCGTAATTGGCTGCATAGGGTTTTAAAATAAATTCTTCAAAAAACCAGGTAGTATGACCCAAATGCCACTTAGGAGGGGAGACATCTACAACCGGTTGTACCACGTAGTCTTCAATCTCCAGAGGGGCGCAAAGCGCTTCACTATGCCTTCGCGTTTCAAGAAAAAAATCGAGGAGCGTTTCGGTAAGTATCATGTAAGCGATTTTAGCTTAAAGATACATATTTTGAAGACGTTAAAAAGCTCAAATAGTTGTCAAAATGGTCCTAAACGGCAACCATGCCTTTAATATGTGGATGAGGATCGTAATTTAAAAGGGTAAAATCCTCGAACTTAAAGTTGAAAATATCTGTAACCTCAGGATTTAAGATCATCTTGGGCAATGGCCTGGGTGTTCTGCTCAGTTGTAGTTGAATCTGTTCCATATGATTGTTATAGATGTGCGCATCGCCAAAGGTGTGAATGAATTCTCCCGGCTGATATCCGCAAACTTGCGCCATCATTAACGTAAAAAGCGCATAAGAGGCTATGTTAAAAGGTACTCCCAGGAAAATATCTGCGCTTCGCTGATAGAGCTGGCATGAAAGCTTTCCATCGGCTACGTAGAACTGAAAAAAGGCGTGACAAGGAGGAAGCGCCGCCTTACCTTCAGATACATTCTGAGCGAAAGACTTTGATGTATCGGGCAATACACTGGGATTCCAGGCAGAAACCAATATTCGTCTGCTGTTCGGATTCGTTTTCAGGGCAAGAATGACCTCCTTTATCTGATCAATTTCCTCACCATTCCAATTCCGCCATTGGTATCCATAAACAGGACCCAAATCTCCGTTCTCATCAGCCCATTCATTCCAAATACGAACACCATTATCCTGAAGGTAGCCAACGTTGGTGTCTCCCCTAAGGAACCACAATAGCTCGTGGACAATAGATTTTAAATGTAATTTTTTAGTAGTAACCATCGGAAAGCCCTCCGAAAGATCAAAACGCATTTGGTAACCAAATACACTAAGGGTTCCGGTTCCGGTTCTATCGCCCTTTTGGCTTCCATTTTCAAGAACGTGTTTTAACAGCTCGTGGTATTGCCTCATGTTGGTGTTATCCTAATAATTTGTGTGACGAAATTAAGAAAGTTAGCGTATTCTGTACCTGACTTCGAAGGTACAGTTATCAAAAATTTATTAACTGGAAGCAGCTATCCTTTCAACTAGCCTAAAATCATACCAGCAATGGTGGCCGAAAGCAGTGAAGCTAAAGTGCCTCCCAAAACTGCTCGCATTCCAAACTCTGAAAGCGTTTTGCGTTGCCCCGGAGCTAAAGAGCCAATTCCTCCGATTTGGATACCTATTGAGGCAAAATTGGCAAAACCACATAACATATAGGTGGCCATGATTACCGATTTATTGTAGGAGAAATGGGTAGTGCTCATTACATCTTTTAATTCGGCCAATTGTATATATCCGATGAACTCGCTGGCCGCAAGTTTTATGCCTAGAAGCTGTCCCATTAACATAACATCATCTCCGCTTACCCCAATCAACCACATTAGAGGGGCAAAAACAACCCCTAAAATCGCCTCCAAAGAGAGTTGGCTGTACGATGAGTTCGCTGCAATCCATGAATTCAGGGTAGTAAAATCTCCAAACCAGCCAAGAATACCATTAATCATTGCTATAAACGCGACGAAAACCAAAAGCATAGCTCCTACGTTTACAGCCAGCCTTAAACCTTCTGTTGTCCCGTTTGCTATGGCATCAAGAACGTTAGCCCCAATTTTATCCGTGGCGATCTTTACTTCAGTATTTACCGCTTCTGTTTGTGGATATAACATTTTAGAAACTACGATAGCGCCGGGTGCAGCCATAACGGAGGCGGCGAGAAGGTGTTTGGCAAATTGCAGTCGCAAAACAGGGTCATCTCCTCCTAGAAAACCAATGTAGGCCGCCAAAACAGCACCGGCTACCGTTGCCATTCCTCCTATCATGACCAATAGAATTTCAGATTTGTTCATTTTCTCTAGATAGGCCTTGATCAGCAAAGGAGATTCTGTCTGCCCCAGAAAAATATTTCCGGCCACGCTTAAACTCTCAGCTCCGGATACGCCCAGCGCTTTAGAAAGCAGCCAGGCCAGGGCTTTTACAACCTTTTGAATGATTCCCAGGTAAAACAATACCGAGGTAAGTGCAGAGAAAAAGATAATGGTAGGAAGCACTTGAAATGCAAAAATGAAACCATAGGAATTCACGTCGATAATTCCGGAAAATAAAAACTCACTTCCCGCCCGGGTAAAGTCTAAAATACTAACAAAAACCTGGCCTATTGCCTCGAAAGCAACCTTGATGAAGGGAACTGTAAGGACCCCAATTGCTATTATTAATTGCAATGCCAGGCCTATACCGGTGGTTCTCCAATTAATCGCCTTTCTATTGCTGCTAAAAAGAAAGGCAATTAACAACAACACCAGCATTCCCAGAAGCCCCCTCATGATGCTGTTAGCGCTTAGCCCTTCATTGGGAATTATCGCATCCTTTGATTCTCCTATTGCCAGGTATTCCGGATGGGTAGTTGAGATCAGAGTAAGTACGTTATTTTCGTTCTTTAACTTTAGCTCGGAGCCGGAATTCTCAATAATTTCGTTGTAAATATCGATGGTCTTCGGATCCTTCTGCTTAAACAAAAGAAGATGGTTGTTTTTTAACCAATACCCTTTGCTGAATACACCATTGATCCGCGCTTCGTACTCTCCATTAGCGTTCAATGACAAGAATTCGTAGCCCTTTCTGATCTCTAATTTCGCTCTTATGCTATCAGGGTAATCCTCATAAACGATATATTCCGAAAGTTGCCATTCCCCTTGAATACCTTTTGCCTGGTCAGCCGATTCAAGAGCGCTGTCGGCTACTTGAAGGGTATCTTGCAAACTTATGGTGTGATCAACTGAAGGAGGTTCCTGGGACAGGCTTGGAAATGTAATACCCACTAAGAGGAGAAGCAACAAAAATCTGTACTTCATAAAGTAGTGCTTGGTTAGTTACTTGCGTTTGGAAATTTCATCCCTGAGTTTCGCGGCTTTTTCGTAATCTTCGTTGATCACCGCCTTATCTAGCTCTTGGTGCAATTCCTCCAGACTAAGTTCTTTATAAGGTGCGCTGGAACCTGAATCTATTTCAACGGTCTCTCCTTCCTGTAAAATTTCATCTACCACTATGCTGTCATCACCCTCTTCTTTGTCCTTTTCTTTCGAAGAAAATTTAAGGAAAATCCCAGCCTTGTCAAGAATGGTCTTATAGGTGAAAATAGGAGCGTTAAACCTTAGTGCAAGTGCTATAGCATCACTGGTGCGAGCATCTATAATTTCCTCAATTTTGTCACGTTCGCATATAATACTCGAATAAAAAACGCCATCGACAAGTTTGTGAATAATCACTTGCTTAACTACAATGTCAAAACGGTCTGCAAAGTTCTTAAAAAGATCGTGCGTCAAAGGCCTTGGAGGCTTTATTTCTTTTTCCAGGGCAATTGCAATCGACTGTGCTTCGAAGGCGCCAATTACTATAGGTAGTTTCCGATCACCTTCTACCTCATTCAAAATTAGTGCATAGGCCCCATTTTGTGTCTGGCTATACGATATTCCCTTGATTTTTAATCGCACTAAACTCATAAAACGCTATAAACCATAAAAAAGGCTGTTCAAACAGGAAGGTCGCCTTGCAATTTGAACAGCCCTTCAGGGGCACAAATTAACAAAATTTAAGCGTTTTGGGCCTTAAATTCTTTTAATTTTTCGGTGAGTTTAGGGACCACTTCAAAAGCATCTCCGACAATACCATAGTCAGCTGCCTTAAAGAAAGGAGCTTCTGGATCGGTATTGATAACTACTTTGACTTTTGAGGCACTTACTCCAGCCAAATGCTGTATTGCCCCAGAAATGCCTATGGCTATATATAGATTGCTGGCAACAGGTTTCCCGGTCTGACCCACATGTTCGCTATGCGGCCGCCAGCCCAAATCTGAAACAGGTTTGGAACAGGCTGTTGCCGCTCCTAAAACATCAGCAAGTTCTTCTAAAATGCCCCAATTTTCAGGACCTTTAAGACCGCGACCTCCAGATACTACAATATCAGCATCAGCAATTGTAGCCTTACCTACCACTTTGTCTACTTCGACAGACTTCGTTGAAAAATCAGTTGCGTTTACATCTGGCGAATAGTTTTCAACTACTGCCGTGGTGGGGTTTTCATGTGCTCCAAAGGCATTGTTAGATACTCCAATAATCTTTAATTCAGAATTTATTTGAGTATGTGCAAAACCTTTGTTACTAAATGCCATTCGTTTTACTACTAACGGACTTATACTTTCAGGAGCAGCTACGACATTTGGAGCGTATCCCGCACTGAGTTTTCCCGTCAATATTCCAGCTAAAAACTTAGAGTCGGTACTGGAACTTAATACTACTACCTTAGCATTGACGCTTTTGGCCGCCTGGGCAATTGCCGAGGCATAAGCCTTGGCATTGAAGCCGCTTAGTTCGTTGTTTTTAATATTTAGAATCTTACTTACTCCATAAGTTCCCAGTTCTTCGGCCGCGCCTGCGTTAAAGGCAATTGCGGTAACCGAAGTCCCCATCTGATTAGCGACCTCATTGGCATAGGAAGCCACTTCAAAGGCGTTCTTTTTAAATTTTCCGTTTTCGGATTCTGTATATACTAATACTGACATATTTTTGAAAATTACAAATCACAAATTCCAAATTCCAAAACTAGTTTTAAAGGAATCTGGTCCTTGAATTTTGGGATTTAAATTACTTTAGCTTCGCTGTGTAAGAGATGAACCAGTTCGTCGATGTTTTCAGCATCTACAAGTTTTACCGCACCTTTTGGCGCCGGCCGCTCAAACTTTACATCTGCGGTTGCCTGTAGAGCATCAACTGCCTCAACGACATTCAACTTTTTTTGACGGGCCATCATAATACCCCGCATATTTGGAATTCTTAGATCGCTCTCCTCTACAAGTCCCTTTTGCCCCCCAATGATCAATGGCAAAGTCGTTTCTATGGTTTCTTTTCCTCCATCTATTTCACGGGTTGCGGTGGCCTTTTCTCCATCGATCTCAAGGCCGGTACAGGTGTTGACAAAATTCATATCGAGCAAGGCTGCCATAATCCCAGGGACCATTCCGCCATTGTAATCTATAGATTCTCGGCCGGCAATGACAAGGTCGTAACCCCCAGACCTGACAACTTCAGCCAGCTGCTGTGCTACAAAGTAGCCGTCTGTAGGAGCTGAATTTACCCTGATTGCTTCGTCTGCTCCAATAGCAAGGGCTTTTCTTATTGTTGGTTCTGTGCTTACCTCACCAACGGTAGCCACATGAACAGTGGCACCCTGCTTTTCTTTAAACCACATGGCGCGGGTAAGCCCGAATTCGTCATTTGGGTTAATGACAAACTGTACGCCAGTAGTATCAAACTTAGTATCACTGTCCGTGAAATTGATTTTGGAAGTGGTGTCAGGGACGTTGCTGATACAAACTAATATCTTCATGATTTTGCTTGTTTTTTAGGTCTTTAAATGAGACCGCTAAGATAGCTATTAATTTTAGAATTTACTATGCATGCATAGTAAATTTTAGTGATAATTTTGTGTTCATCATTCCTGAGATTGCACATTAATTTCCTATTTTTGTTCGCATTTTAGTATAAAACATACACCTTAGAGAACCACCAATATGAAGACATTACAGTTTAGGGAAGCCATTGCCGAGGCCATGTCGGAGGAGATGCGCAGAGATGAATCTATTTACCTCATGGGCGAAGAAGTTGCCGAATACAATGGTGCTTACAAAGCCTCCAAAGGAATGCTTGACGAATTTGGCCCTGAGCGCGTGCTTGATACCCCAATTTCAGAACTGGGTTTTTCCGGTATTGGTGTGGGTTCCGCAATGAATGGGAATAGGCCGATAATCGAGTTTATGACCTTTAATTTCTCTTTGGTCGGGATAGATCAGATCATTAATAACGCGGCGAAGATCAGGCAGATGTCTGGAGGACAATTTAATTGCCCTATTGTTTTTCGCGGCCCAACCGCTTCTGCAGGCCAATTAGCGGCTACCCACTCTCAGGCTTTTGAAAGCTGGTTTGCAAATTGTCCTGGATTAAAAGTAGTGGTACCTTCTAATCCCAATGATGCTAAAGGACTATTAAAATCGGCAATTCGCGACGATGATCCTGTAATTTTTATGGAGTCTGAACAGATGTACGGAGATAAAGGAGAGGTGCCCGAGGGAGAATATACAATTCCTTTAGGTGTTGCCGAAATAAAGCGAGAAGGCACTGATGTTACCGTCGTATCTTTTGGAAAGATCATAAAAGAAGCTTATAAGGCGGCAGATGAGTTAGAAAAAGAAGGTATAAGTTGTGAGATCATAGATTTGCGAACAGTAAGACCTATGGATCACAATGCCATTCTCAATTCGGTAAAGAAAACAAACCGTTTGGTAATTTTGGAAGAAGCCTGGCCTTTTGGCAATGTCGCTACCGAAATTACCTATCAGGTACAGTCTAAAGCGTTCGACTTCCTCGATGCCCCTATCGTTAAATTAAATACAGCAGACACTCCGGCTCCATACTCTCCGGTATTGTTAGAAGAATGGCTTCCAAATTCTGAAGACCTTATAAAGGCTGTTAAGAAAGTGTTATATAAGTAACAAAACAGATTTTGTAAGGGTATCTTAGCCCGGTCAACAAATTTGTGGGTAAACGTTCTTATCCTCTTTCAAATCCTAAAAAGATGAATTTGAAACAATATTTGAACGCATCCCAGGGACATACGGTATAATTTTTTGCTGTATGTCAATGTTTAATAGGAATTTATTCGAAAGTTACTTTACCCTAAACCTTAATACCAAAAATGATTGTTAGCTTTGGATCAGATCAGTAAATTGTCTGGCCTTAGGCGACAGGGATAACCTATGAAGCAATTCCTTTTCTTCTTATTCTATTTGTGTTGTGCAGTTGCCTTGTCTCAGACAAAAGTAGGAGGGATCGTGGTAGACGATTCTGGCTCTCCCGTGGCTTTTGCCAATCTATTATTCAAGAATTCATCCGAAGGCACAATTACCAATGACAATGGGCGGTTTTATATGGAGTCTGATAAGACTTATGATTCTTTGGTAGTATCCTTTATCGGTTACAAAACCTCAGAGATTGCCCTAAAAGGAAAGGTGAACTACGATATGCGTATCGTACTTGCCGAAGGAGGAGAGCAGCTCGATGAAGTTGTGGTCTATGTAGGCAAGCAATCTAAAAAGAACAATCCGGCGATTGATATCTTAAGGAAAATCTGGGCTAAGAAAAGAGTCAACGGGGTACGGAAGTTCAAACAGTACCAATACGATAAGTACGAGAAAATAGAATTCGACCTCAACACCATTGATAGTACCGTAATGAATAGCAAGCTCTTTCGTGGCCTCGAATTTGTTTTTGCTGATCTCGATACATCCAGAATCACAGGAAAGACCTATTTGCCACTTTTTCTTAACGAAACCGCATCCAAAGTATACGGCGACAATGTAATTGGGGAAGAAAAGGAAGATGTATTGGGAAATAAGAACTCGGGTTTTAGCAATAACCAGGCAATCATTGGTTTTGTACAGGATTTGTATTCAGACTATGATATCTACAATAATTATCTCAAATTCTTTGACAAAAGCTTTACAAGTCCGCTTTCAAGAACAGGGATAGACACCTATAACTACGTGCTTTCAGACAGCGCATATGTAGATAACAAATGGTGCTATAACATCATCTATTATCCAAGGAGAAAAAATGAATTGACATTTAAAGGTGATTTTTGGGTAAATGATACCACATTCGCCATTAAAAAAATTAATCTGGCAGTTACCAAAAGTGCGAATATTAACTGGGTAAAAGATATCTACATTGAACAGGAGTTTGAAGTGGTCAACGATTCTGTTTTCCTTTTAAAGCGTGACTACATGCTAAGCGACTTCAGTTTTAATAAAAAAGAAAAATCGCGAGGAGTTTACGGTAAAAGGACGACAGTATATGACAACTACGCTTTTGATATCGAAAAGCCGCGAACCTTCTATAAAAATGTCGCGGACCCCTTTGACCCATTAGTTTTTAGTCGAGACAGTATTTTTTGGGCCAATAAGCGGCTCGAATCGCTGAATAAGGACGAGCAGGGTATTTATAAACTTCTGGATACACTGAAGACCGTGCCAAAATTTAAGACCTATTACAATATTGTCAGTGTTCTGGGTTCAGGATATATAGAGATTGACAAATGGAATATTGATATTGGTGACATTTATAGCGTGTTTGGCTTTAATGATGCAGAAGGGGTTAGGCTTAGGGGAGGAGCCCGCACCTATTTTGGTCAGAACGATCTCTGGCGCTTACAAGGTTATCTGGCCTATGGTTTTGATGATCGTAAGTTTAAACACGGATTTTCAGCCAAATTTCTATTGGACCGGAAGAGCCGTTTAATAATTTCAGGAGGCAATAGACGGGATATTGAGCAATTGGGTCTTACACTTAACGCGACTACCGATGTACTTGGGAGAAGCGTGGCATCATCTTCTGTGCTAACCGTCGGGTCTAACGACCGACTTACAAATATCAATCTAAGTACTTTTAATGCAGAAATAGAGCCACTTACTAATTTCAGAGTACGTTTTGGCAGTACATTCAGGACACTGAGTTCGGCCCTTCCGGAAGCCTTTAGCCTGGACTATATTGATCCGGGCTCACCCACCGGAATTTCCTCCGAAATCAGACAATTCGACTTAACGACCAGTCTTATCTACACTCCCGGAAAGCGAACCATCGGGTATGGTGTAGAGCGTCGTGAAATAAACGACAATTACAGTACCCTATTATTAAATTATACCAAGGGTATAGACGGTTTTCTCGAAAGCGATTTCAATTATGAAAAGCTTCAATTCTCTTACACCCAGCCCTGGCAGATTGGAGGTTTTGGCCGTTTGTTTAGTACCATTGAAGTAGGAAAGACCTTCGGTGAAGTTCCTTTAGGCCTTTTAAATGTGATTCCCGGGAATCAAACACTTTTTTCAATCTACAATACATTTCCCAACCTGGACTTTTACGAATTTGTTACCGATACCTATGCCTCGGTACATCTGGAGCACAATTTTAATGGCAGACTGTTTTCAAGAATCCCTTGGCTTCGCAAATTAAATCTAAGAGAAATTGTGGGTCTCAGAGGTGTTTGGGGCGATCTTTCAGAAGAGAATATTCAATTAAGCAGTCCTACAAACATTCCATTAATAGCCCCGAATGACCAGATATACTGGGAGTACTCTTTCGGAGTAGGCAATATCTTTAAGATTTTTAGGATCGACTTTAATTTTAGAGGCAATTACCTTGACAACCCGGATGCCAGGCCCTTCTCAGTAACCGGAACTTTCGGATTTAATTTTTAGGTGGGTGAAATAGTGATAGATTGAGATAGTCTATAGGCATTTTTCATTTCGTCATCAATTCTACAACAGTTAGTTGCTTTTAAATTGCATGGAGTGCTTTTATCTTGTTACGGGGTGGGGTCTAGACCCCAGGTCTGAATTTTGGATTTAAAGCATTCATTAACTAAAGAGGATAAGCTCCAGATAGGGCATAGGACCAAATTAAAAAGATCCTGAAACCCACTGCCGGTATCTCGCAACCCACAGTTTCTAACTCACCAATAAACCTTAACTTTGCAAAGCAATAAAACAATACCTATGACCCCAGCAGAAGTAACCTCATTTGATGTCTTAATTGAAATCCCAAAGGGAAGCAGAAATAAGTACGAATACGACTTTGAATTGAAGAAGATCCGCTATGACAGAATGATCTTTTCTTCTATGATGTACCCCGCCGACTACGGCTTTGTTCCAGAAACTTTAGCTTTGGACGGAGACCCTCTGGATGTTCTGGTCTTGGTTACCGAACCAACCTTCCCTGGCTGTGTGATGGAGGTAAAACCAATTGGAGTATTCCATATGGCTGACGAAAAGGGTCCGGATGAAAAAGTAATTTGTGTTCCTGTTTCAGACCCTATCGGGAATAGGGTCAACGACCTCAGTGAGCTCAATCCGCATTTGATAAAAGAAATAGAACACTTTTTTAAAGTGTACAAAGATCTGGAAAAAAAAAAGGTAGATGTCGGTGGATGGGGTGATGTCCGGGAGGCAAGAGAAATTGTCGCAAAATGCATCAACAGGTTCGCAGAAAGCGATGTCCCAAACAAAGAGGTAAGCATCAAGTAATACAATTTCTAAATTCCTGAAAATTAAGCAATATCACTTGAACGATATTGCTTTTTTATTCTAATCCATTTTACTACTTTTGCCCCCGTTTTAACTTCGTAAATAACTAAACAAATATGGAACTAATCGTAAACTTTTTACCGGCATTTGGTGTTTTGGCCTTGCTTTTCGTGTTTATTAAGAACGCGTGGGTAGCTAAGCAAGCTGAAGGAGAAGAAAAAATGTCGAGAATTGCTAAGAATATTGCCGATGGAGCAATGTCTTTCCTAAAAGCAGAATACAAGATCCTGGCGATTTTTGTTGCAGCGGTAGCAGTACTACTCTATTTTAAAGGAGCTTCTGAGGAAGGTTCAAATGGTATGGTGGCTGTGTCATTTATAGTGGGAGCTATCTGTTCTGCGTTGGCTGGATTTATTGGGATGAAGGTAGCTACCAAAGCCAATGTTAGAACCACCAATGCTGCCAGACAGTCTTTAGGAAAAGCCCTTGAAGTAGCCTTTGCAGGAGGTTCTGTTATGGGGCTGGGTGTTGTAGGACTTGGTGTTTTAGGACTTAGCGGCTTGTTTATGATCTATAGCGGCCAGGGCTGGGGAATAGGAGAGGTACTGAATGTACTTTCCGGTTTCTCACTTGGTGCCTCTTCGATAGCACTTTTTGCACGTGTTGGAGGTGGTATTTATACAAAGGCAGCTGATGTAGGTGCCGATTTGGTAGGAAAGGTAGAAGCTGGTATACCAGAAGATCACCCCTTAAACCCTGCCACAATCGCTGACAATGTGGGCGATAATGTTGGAGATGTTGCTGGGATGGGGGCCGATTTATTTGAGTCCTATGTAGGTTCTATTATAGGTACCATGGTGCTTGGTGCTTCGTTCGTGGTACTACCAGAATTTCAAGCTTCGTTCGATGGTCTTGGAGCAGTTTACCTGCCATTGGCTTTAGCGGCTATTGGGATAGTGATGTCCATTATAGGAACCTTTTTTGTAAAAGTAAAAGAAGGAGGATCTCCTCATAAGGCCCTAAATTTTGGAGAGTTTGGATCGGCCCTCTTAATGCTCGTTGCTTCTTTTTTCATTATTAAAGAGATGCTTCCTGAAACCTGGGTTGAAGGCGGAACCGAATATACATCCATGGGTGTTTTCTGGGCTACTATCGCCGGATTGGTTGCTGGGCTGCTTGTTGGAAAGGTTACAGAGTATTATACCGGAACAGGGACAAAACCTGTTAGCGCCATTGTTAGACAATCTGAGACTGGATCGGCAACAAACATTATCGCCGGATTGGGTGTTGGGATGATGTCTACAGCAATCCCGATTCTACTCATTGCAGCAGCTATTTTGCTGTCTCACTATTTCGCAGGGCTTTACGGTATTGCCATTGCTGCAGTAGGAATGCTTGCTAATACAGGAATTCAGTTGGCTGTTGATGCTTATGGTCCTATCTCTGACAACGCAGGAGGTATTGCCGAAATGGCAGAGCTCCCAAGCGAAGTTCGCGAGAGAACAGATAAGTTAGATGCGGTAGGAAATACAACAGCGGCGATCGGGAAAGGTTTTGCGATTGCTTCTGCGGCCTTGACTGCATTGGCCCTTTTTGCCGCCTTTATGAAAACTGCTAATGTTACAGCTATCGACGTTTCTCAACCCGATATTATGGCAGGCCTCCTGGTCGGAGGAATGCTTCCATTTGTATTTTCTGCACTTTCAATGAATGCTGTGGGGAGAGCTGCAATGGCGATGATTGAAGAAGTACGACGTCAATTCAGAGATATTCCAGCTTTGAATGCTGCTCTTGAGGTAATGCGTAAATACGACTCAGATATGTCTAATGCTTCTGATGAAGATAGAAAGATCTTTGATGCTGCCGATGGAGTTGCAGAGTACGATAAATGTGTTGCCATTTCTACAAAGGCCTCCATTAAAGAAATGGTATTTCCAGGCTTGTTGGCCATTGCCGTGCCTGTCGCTGTAGGATTTATAGGAGGAGCAGAAATGCTCGGTGGACTGCTTGCTGGTGTTACCACATGCGGGGTGCTTATGGCTATCTTTCAGTCGAATGCCGGTGGAGCTTGGGATAATGCTAAGAAAATGATCGAAGAACAAGGGAGAAAAGGCACAGATGCACATAAGGCTGCTGTAGTAGGCGACACCGTAGGAGATCCTTTTAAAGATACATCAGGACCTTCATTGAACATCCTTTTAAAGCTGATGTCAGTTGTTGCCCTGGTAATAGCTCCTAGTATCGCAATTTCTGGAGATAGCATGATGGCTTATGCTGAAAACAGTATGGGCGATGAAGTTAAGAAAGAGATAAAAGTGAAGATGGAAAACACTGAAGGTGATATGGTGAAAGCAGTAGTTATTACCATAATAACAGAAAATGGTGAAATAACTACAGAAGAAAAGATCTTTGAAGGAACTAAGGATGAGGTGAAGGCAAAAGTTGATGGACTGTATAATGATGATGCCTCCAGCGATATCAAGATGAAAAAAGTGATCAAAGAAATCGAGGAAGAAAAGTAAATCTCCTTTTTAGACAAATAAAAACCCCGGAATTTCCGGGGTTTTTATTTTAGAGACTAATAGACAATTTTTCTAAAACAAGCCGTGAATTTCTGCGTCAATTTTGTTGATAACCTCTCCAAGGTGTTCAGGATTGTCCACAAAATCCAGCTTGTCTACATCTATTACAAGTAGATTGCCCTTCTCGTAGCTGTGTACCCACGCCTCGTAGCGCTCATTTAGTCTGCTTAAATAGTCAATAGATATCGTGTTTTCATAATCCCGCCCTCTTTTGTGAATCTGATTTACTAGGTTGGGGATAGAGCTTCTAAGATAGATCAGTAGATCTGGTGGTTGCACCAGGCTTTCCATAAGTTCAAAAAGGCTGGAATAATTGTTGAAATCCCTATTGGTCATTAAACCCATTGCGTGGAGATTGGGAGCAAAGATATGAGCGTCCTCATATATAGTTCTGTCCTGAATTACATTCTTGCCACTTTCCCTGATCTTCAAAATCTGACGGTACCTGCTATTCAAAAAGTAGATCTGCAAATTAAAGCTCCAACGCTCCATTTGTGTATAAAAATCATCGAGGTAAGGATTATCTACAACATCTTCAAAATGAGCTTCCCACTTGTAATGTTTAGAAAGAAGTTTGGTCAAGGTGGTTTTTCCTGCCCCAATGTTACCTGCAACGGCAATGTGCATATTGTGTCGAAATTTTAAGTTGGCGTCGTACTGTCAAAGGAACACAATATACAAAGTATCTCTTGTACCAGAAAAAATAGTTGTTGAAATACCCAGGAATTTATCTTTATCCTTTAGAAGCCCTATTCCACGGGCTTTTAGCTATTGGTCTTAACAGATTAGCTTGTAACCGTAGCCACGTATATTGACAATCTGGACAGCTTCATCCTTTTTTAATTTCTTCCGAAGTTTGGTGATGAAAACGTCCATACTCCGCGCATTAAAAAAATCGTCATCTCCCCAGATCTTTTTAAGAATAAAGCTACGGTCAAGAATTTCGTTTCGCTTTTCAGAAAGATGAAAAAGCAATTCGGCCTCTCTGTGTGTCAATGGCATTTGTGCATCTCCGAAAGAGAGTGTTTGCCTGGTTCTATTGAAGGTGTATCTACCAATAGGAATGTTGTCCGAACCACCTTTTAATTTCACACGGTCTAATAAGGCTTTTATCCTGATGATGAGTTCCTCTATACTAAAGGGCTTTCTCAGGTAATCATTACCGCCATGTTCAAAGCCATCAACTACGTCCTTGGGCTGCGATTTGGCGGTTAAAAAAATTATTGGAATTTTAGCGTCCTTTGATCTGATTTCTTTGGCCAGACTAAAACCGTCCTTTTTGGGCATCATTACATCTAATACAAGCACCTGCGGCTTTTCTTTTTCATATTGTAAGAGTGCCTCCTCTCCATTCTGGCAATAAAATACTTCAAAATCCCTGGTTTCTAAACTTTCCTTAACGATCATACCCAGAGCCTGTTCGTCCTCGGCAAGCAATATTTTAATGGTTTCACTCATAAGGTGATTTTGAAAGCCGTATTTTTTTTATCAGCAGTGAGCTGTATGGTACCCCCATGTTTTTCGATGATCTTCTTAGAATAAAAAAGGCCAATTCCAAAACCCTTAACATCGTGTCTGTTCCCGGTTGGGATACGATAGAATTTGTCAAAGATTTTTTCCTTTTCCGAGCTATCTATATAACCACCATCGTCGGCAACCGTAATTTCTACTTTATTTAAAAGGGCATTAACGTTTATTTCGATACTGTTTCCACCATATTTTATAGCATTGTCAATCAAATTGGCGATGGCATTCTCAAAGTGAAATGGGTCTACTTCTGCTGTAAATTGAGATTTGTTGCTACTAAAACGGAGTTCTTTCGTCTCGGCAAGCATCTGGTACCTTTCAGCAAGGTCTTTTAGCATGGGAATGAGATCTAAGGACTCTTTTTGAAGCAAAAGCTGATCGCTGTCTAGTGTTGCAGTCTCCAATAGCTTTTCTACCATTTGATGGAGCTTTCGCAGTTGTTGCCCTGAAATGTCCAGGTACTTTTTGGTTTTCTCTTTGTTGTTTGCTTGATTAAAGCTTTTAATACCCTCTAAAGCTGTTGAGACCGTGGCGATAGGCGTCTTGAATTCGTGCGTAATGTTGCTTATCAGATCGTTCTTAATTAAAGCTAGTTGCTTTTGCCTTTTAATAATTCGCAACAGATACAGCAAACATGTAATGATACAGGCTGAGAGCAAAAAAGAGAGCAAAATTCCGGTAGTACTCCGCTTTAGAACGGTTAATGTTGGGTTTGTAAATAATAGTTCAAGTTTTTCATCCTGAGGTAGATATGTAGATTTTGAAAGGGTAGAAAGAACCAAAGCATTGGGCTCTGAGGTACTAAATGAACGTAAAGCAGAATCGTTTTTTAGGTGTTTCATCTGATACCCTATACTTATGTTTTTTCGCCCCAGTTCCTTACTGAAAATGGTATCTAAACGCTCAAAATCCAATGTATCACGTGTGATAGAAACAATAATTTTATTTGCCAGACCCTTCAGACTGGCAATACTATCAATCTTCCCTTTTCCTCTAAATATAGAGGCAATACTGCTGTCTCTAATCTTCATTTGGGTCACTCTTTTACCCGAATCTAAAAGGGTGGTAAAACCTTGGATGCCCGTTTTGGAGTTTAAGGTATCCGTTTTGATTTTCAGGAAGACAGAATCTTCTTTAACAGAATTCCAAAACTCCATCCTATGTTCACTTTGAAGACTGTCGTTTCTGTTATCAATAAAAGCGAAAACATCTGTTTTAGCCAACTCGGCAAAATAAGCTTCCAAACCATTATCCAGGCTTATTTGTACTTCGTTGATGAGCCGCTGCTTATTTGCCTGGTAGTTTTGAATATTCCAATACAACTGCAAAGCTATAGTGGCTATAATGGTAGCCGCTATAAAATATACCAGTTTACTGTAATTTCCTTGTCGCACCCCCCAAAAGTAGCCACAATAATTCACTGTTTGCCCATCGCTTAACAGACGTTAACACTGGTTAACCATCTTGCTGCCGTTGGTAGTGCAACTTTGTGTCTCAAGAAATACGAACTAAAAACAAAAGTTATGAAGAAATTGGCAAGCTTAATTATGGCACTATCTATTTTATTGACTACCAAAGCTTTTGCTCAGGAGTTCACGGGTTTGGCAACTTATAAGACCGCTATGAAAATGAACATAGCATTGGATAGCTCAAGAGTTTCGGCCGATGAGCAAAGCAGAATTCAGCAACAGTTGATGAAGGCCATGCAAAGGGAGTATACGCTCACCTTCAACGCCTCTGAGTCTAACTGGAAGGAAATAGAAAAATTGGAGAAAGAAACGGGGGATGCTGGCGTTAGGGTGATGATGGTAGGCGTTGGTGGGGGAGCCGATGGTCTGCTATACAAGAACACCGCCAAGAAGAATTTTCTTGAGACTGCTGATGCTTTTGGAAAGTTATTCCTGGTTTCGGGCCCCCTGGAGGTTTACGAATGGGAAATGACAGATGAAACAAAACAGATAGGGCAATATACTTGCTACAAAGCCACTACGGAACGCGAAATAACAGAAATGCGTATTTCTGAGGTGGATGGAGAAACAGAAGAAAAGGAAGAAAAACGAATTGAGACAATTACTGCCTGGTACACTCCTGAAATTTCTGTGAATCATGGACCGGACACTTTTTGGGGACTGCCGGGATTAATCCTGGAAGTAAGTAACGGGAGCCGGGTGATGGTTTGTAACAAAATAGTATTGAATCCCAAAGATGAAATAGCCATAGAAACCCCTAAAAAAGGAAAAAAAGTAAGTGCGGAGGAATATGAAACCATCATGCGGGAACAGGCCGAGAAAATGAACAAAATGTATAGTGGTGGCAAAAAGAAAGGGCAGAATGGCAACTCAGTCCGTATCCGTATAAACGGTTAGTACAAATCCTAGTCTTGGTTTAAGTCA
>CBDBVE010000004.1:0-123281 GCA_965212595.1 Flavobacteriaceae bacterium | reverse complement strand
ATGCAGTTATACTGCAACCCGGTACTTTGTACTGATCTGGCATAGCCTGTGGTGGTTCTGTAAAAGTTTCAGAAGTAATACCATCAGGGCAAAAACTTAAAGGCCATCTACATTTGTCTATCGTCATATGTATTTTACCGTACCTTTTAGTATATTCTTTACCAAGTGCAATCATGTGCTCATATAACCAAAAGTAATTTGGTCTGCTTGATCTGGTCCATATGGTTGACGGGTGATTAAGGTGTGCCTGTTTATAAGGTACATCGTCTGGATTACCATACACATGATGCGCAGTACAAAGCATCTGGGCTGATTCTAAGATCATTTTAACCACATGCTTATTGTATTGTATCTGCGCGGCTTTAACTGGGTCAGAATGTAAATAAAATATATTCATCTGTATCTTTTATTACTTAATCTATTATAGTGTGCGTCTAATAATATATGAGCAACTTCTTCGCTGATCATATTATCATTATATAATTTCCATATTACTTTACTCATAGTTTCTAATACATTTAAATAGCGGGTGTCTGTAAGAACCTGCATTAGTTTTTTGAAAATAAGTAAAGGTAGCACGCTGACCAATATAGTCATGAACGTTATCGAGCATAGCCGCTAAATCCTTGACTCGTTCCCTCAGCTATCGCAGGAGCTGGGACGCCAAAACGTTCTTTTCCATTGCTAAGTAAGGAAATTGTGGTATTCAGATCGAAGAGCAGATTTAACACGCCAAAGGCATTTTCGAGTCCAACAGAACCATATTCCGCATTGTCAAACTCAAGTCGCTTTTCTTCAATATTTACTGGTGTATGATCGGTGGTTACATAGTCAATTACGCCATCTTTTAAACCTTTTAGCAAAGCCTTTTTATCCGTAATGGTACGCAGGGGTGGGGATACTTTGTAATTGCTGTCAAAGTTCTCAAGAACTTCATCTGTAAACCACAAATTGTGAAGCGCTACACTGCAACTCACATCTAATCCTTTCTTCTTTGCCTCCGAGATAAGCTTCACAGAAAGAGCGCTCGAGATGGTGGGGATATGCAGTTTACCACCGGTGTACTCAAGTATGAAGAGGTCTCTGGCAATTTGAAGGTCTTCTGCAAGGGCCGGAATCCCCTTCAGGCCTAATTTAGTCGAAATAGGACCTTCATTAACAATACCTTTTCCGGCCATTTGACTGTCTAGGGGAAAGGAACAAACCAATCCCTGAAAATTTTGAGCATATTGCAGGGCGATTTTAAGTAGATTGGAGTTTCTGATCGGCTTTTTAAAATCATAAAAACCAACCGCCCCTGCATTTTTCATATCGAACAACTCAGCCAAATCCTCACCAGAGCTTTTTACCGTTAGCGCGCCTAGTGGATACAAGTTTGTGGCCGAGTCTTTCGCCATATTCTTTAAGAACACAATATCTCCGCTGCTATCGGGCACAGGGTAGGTATTGGTATTTAAGACTATATCTGTAAAACCGCCCAGGGCGGCGGTCCTGAGGCCATTTAAAATGGTCTCTCTTTCTTCATATCCCGGTTCTCCAAAGCTCACACCACTGTCAAACCAACCTGGCGAAACATGCAAATTCTTGTGAGTAATGGTTTTAACCCGGCCCCTGGCTTCAATTTTTGAGGCAATTTTGTGTATTCCCCCATTTTTTATAAGTAAATCTCGTTTTTTTAGGTGATAAGCCTTATTCCCTGGTGCTATTATTGTAGCAGATTTTAGAAGTATATCCATTTCTTCTCAGTGTTGCTGTACTCTTTGGTTACCTGGCCATTGCCAGCGATTCAATTTCCCTAAATACAGTATACGGAAAGAATTCATTTAAAGTATTTTTGAATAAGAATTTCCATAAGTGCGAAAAGCAACGCTAAAATAACAAACCATTTCCAAAGGCTTGTTACCTCATTGTCTTTTTCCAGCCTTTGAAAAAGCTCCACAACGCTTTCTTCATAGCTTGTAGCCTCTAAATCTTCCGTACGCATGTAGGTAAGCTCGCTTTCGCTTCTAGGGTAATTAAAACTTATTCTTTTATAAACAGCAGTCCCATCCTTTACGGTATAGACCCCGTCTTCGTTGGGATTGTCTTTAAACTTCAGCGTTGTCTTGTTAGCGAAAGATTGCTGTTGCGGTATAAACTCCTTACCCGGTTTGCTGACTGTCAGAATTTTATCCTGCCCTAGAGCGGCGCTTATATCCACTTCATTACTTCTCCCGATCTCAAAATATATGGGAGGTAGTTTCAAACTGTTGGTACCCATTGCGTATATAGTTGGGACAATCAAGGGGGAGCTCTTGAAATTGGAATTTTCGGCGCTCAATGAAGATGAGAAAATGTATACACCATTTGCTCCCAAAAGAAAAGGATCTCCGTTTTGATAAGCCAGGATTTTGGGCGCTCTGGTACGCACTTTAAAATGGGTCGCTACTCTGGGATACTGGAAGTTCTGCACTTCTTTCTCGAATACATTCTGGTAGATAGGATGGGCAAATGAAATGTTCGTAATCCGTTGTTCTGCGTTTATTTTTTGCAATAAGTTAGTGTTATAAAAACTCCTTAAGAAAGAGTTGTAACTGGCCATATCAGCGTCCATTGCAGGAATTACAACAATACTTCCTCCTTTATTTACAAACGAAATTAGTGCATTCCTTAAACCATTAGGCAAGCTGGGAAGCTCATTTAAAACAATTAAATTCTGGCTGTCTAAAAGGGCGTAGTTGAGGGCGTTTAGGGAAAAGGAGGTAAAATCAAATTCGTTTTCCGAAAATATTCTTTTCAGGAACAAATCGTCAGTGGCATTTATTGAGAGTACTTTTATCCTTTCTTTGGGCCCAAAATTGAAATAGAGCAAATTGTCATAGGACAACCCAGCATCAGTAATTTCTATTTTTCCTTTTATCTCTTCAGTTGCTGGTATTGTAAAAATTACCTCCGCATTATTATTATTGCCGAAATTTGCAGCCGTTTTTGCAATGAGTTTGTCTTGATTATAGAGAGAAACCGGGGTGTTATCAATATTTCCGACTCCACTAAGGCTAACAGTTAGTTCTAGATTGGTTGGCGAAGTCTTGCTAAAATAAGCAGAATCTATGCCAATGTTCTCATGCAGCTCTGGCCTGAGCTGGACCAGATGATGGCGATATGCAGAAACCGTGTCTTTCTTAAATGAAATCCTGGATTGGAAGTCGGAAATCAGGACAAGTTCTTTTAAGGTGGTTTTATCCTTGCTAAAAAGAGTTTGCGCTTTGAGATGGGCTTCATTTAAACTAAGCTGCTTCTGAGTGAAGGGAAGTGTCAGGAGATCGTTTTGAATATCCTTGAGAACCACATCTTCAAAAGTTCTGTCATTGGTGAAAAGGCTAAAAGATGTGTTTCCTGGCACTGTTTTAAGAAGGTCCTGTACCGCCACTTCCAGGAGGCTTCTTCGGTCTGTTTTGGCCTGCATACTAAAGGAATCGTCCAAATAAATAACGACTTCCTTTTTTTGTAAGGCAGTTTTCTTAGCAGAAAAGGGTTGAGCAAATGCAATAATTAAGCCACCTAACAGAAACAGCCTACTAAAAAGCAATAGCCATTTTTTAAGTCGGTTGCTACGTCTAGACTCTGAGATCACCTTTTTAAGCAACTTTACATTGGTAAAAGGAGTCTTTTTAAATCTGCGAAGTTGGAAAAGATGAATGAAAATAGGGATGAGAAGTAGAAAAAGGGCCCAAAGAAGTTCCGGATGTTTAAACTGCATTCTCAATTCTGATTGGGCAAATATAGTAAAATAGGGGGCTAAAGTTTAAAGTTTAAGGTTTATTTAAAACTTATCTTTCAAATGGTAAATTGGCTTAACAAAAGAAGAAGTAGTCAGACATTTCTATCCTCTTTACAGAACCGAAATAAGCACGTATCATGGCCTGGGCTTCTTCGTTGGCCACGGTTATAATACTTTGTGGTTGGTTTAATGATCTTATCTCTTTATAATGCAGCAATTCCTTGCCATAGATTTTTTTCCCAATTTTCTTAGGGTTATCACAGCACCAATAAAAGGGTAAATCTTGGTGGGCAAGGCTTTTTGCAATGGTTTTGCCCTTGTTACCCGCACCCCAAATTACAAGAGGCCTGTCATGCTGCCTATCTAATTTCAGGAAATAATAAAGCTTAATATCCAGGAAGTAATTTTGAGCATAATGTTGGCTTGTACGGGAAGTTCGATGATCGTAATCTCGCCATAAATGCAAGACCTCAGAGCAGGGGACACATCTTAACTTCTTTTCATAAAACCTAAAGGTGAGGTCATAATCTTCGGGATACCTGTCTGAATTAAAGGCTCCACAGCTGTCTAAGTCATCTTTATAAGCCATCCAGCAAGGGGAGGGGACAACACACTCCTTATAGATCTCCTTATAATTGTTGCCCTGTGCTGTTAGTTGATTTAGCCAGGACTCATAACGTGCATAGCCATTACTGATACCCCGATCCGAAAAATAACGTACCTGGCCGATAGCAAGGTGCCCTTTTCCATTAGTTTCCAGTCCTTTCACCAGCACCCGAAGTTTATTGGGTTCCATGATATCGTCAGAATCCATCCTTGTGATCAATATCCCCCGACTTTGTTTGTATGCCATCCGAAGCGCAGGAATGATTCCTGCAGCGGGATTCTTAAATAGGCGAATTCTGGGGTCTTGTTTTGCGTAAGTTTGAACAATTGCCAAACTGCGATCCGTAGAATGATCGTCTATGGCCAAAACTTCCCAGCGGGTATATGATTGATTCTGAATAGAATCCAAGCATGCTGGCAAAAACTCAGCAGTATTTTTAAAGGGAATCAGGATGCTCACCAGATTGTTTTCCATACCGCCAATTTAGGAAATTAAAAACGCCCATTTGCTCTTAAGCTGATGGGCGTTACGCTAAAGTAACCAAAGAAAACCTTCCCGCTACTTTTTTAATTTGATTGATATCTAAACTCCTTTTTTCCGGTAATACCCTCTGGCCGATTTTTTGCCAGCTTCAGGCTGCCTGAGGCCTGTGCTGCACCAACCAAACCAGAGGGGCTTTACCTGCTTTCTTTTGTATGCTGTCACTTTTTTGAGTTCGTATTTGATTTTGAGACATCTTTGAACAAAAGCATGTCTTTAACCCTTGCTGAAGCTCCCAGGTAAAAGCCCGTTTCATGATCATAGCTTTTTGGATTCTTGAAAGTCCCAAATAGGATGTCGAAAATAGGCAGGTCCGAATAGTTATGCGCATGTATTCCCTTGGCATGATGTACCGTATGTGCTTCTGGCCGTTGAACGAGATACCCTATCCAGGCGGGTGTCTTTATATTACTATGCTGGAAAATGGCCAGGAAGGTGGTGCCCAGAATGATAAGCGTTGTGGCTTCGGCTGTAAATCCGGCTACCACTACCAAACAAAGACTACCCAGGAAGGTAAAGCCAATCATGTCCATCGGACTAAAATAAAAGGCTCCATAACTGTCCATACGCTCTGCGCTGTGATGCATTTGATGAAAAATTTTCCATAAGCTATCATTCTTATGCATAGCTCTATGCCATACGTATAGGCCAAGCTCATAAATGAGCACACCAACAAGTGCACCCCAATAGGTTCCAAGACTTGTGAGGTCCAGGAGTTGATACTCGGCTAAGTAACCATCCCAAAGCATGGGTAGGTAAGAGGATAGAAAAAAGAAAAATGCGAAGGCCAGCATGCCTCTTAGTTTCCAAAATTTCATTTTCGGTAAAGGACGCGCAGGAAAAAGCGCTTCCCATATCATAAGACCGCCGTACATCCCAAAAATAATATAAGAGATCGGGTCTAAAACCAATTCTAAGGGTTTTGGCAAATTCATTAAAGTTTCCATACTACTAGTTCATTTTTTGATTCAACTTAATTTTAACCATGCCCCGGTGCCCTACAAAGATCTTTTTAAGGGTAGTGCACGAATTCAGGCATTTTTTTAAAAGTTCAGTTTAGAGCGTTTCAATTTCAATAGGCTCTTGGCAAGAGCATCTTTATTGAATGCTTGATTATAGGTTGGGTGGGAGAAGAATGCGAACTTTCTTTTTTCCGGATGCAAATGTATTCTGGGATATCTGGCTTTTCAAGAAAACGACGTAGACCATGAGCGTACATCAGTAAGATATGAGGTAGACCACTTTTTCGAGTTGTTAAAATCTGGGGTACCTGAGGTAGACAACAAAACCTAAATTACGGATAAACAGTGTTTTAAAAGCTATCAGTTTTAAGAATACTATCTAGAAAATGGGGTCGTAGAAATGCCTATTGCGTATTTTCAAGCTCAAGAAAATAGTCTAATATTTCTTGTTCGGGGCTTAAACCTAGTTTCTTTCTTAGCCTGTACCGGGCAGTTTTTGCGCTTTCTGGCGAAATTCCCAGGATGCTTGCCGTCTCCTTGACATTCAAGTTTAGTCTGGTCAAGGTGCATATTTTTAGATCATTTGCACTGAGGTCAGGATGTTTGCCTTTTAGTTTTAGGTAAAAATCTGTATGAACTTCCTCAAAAAATCGTTTAAAATCTTCCCAATCCCTGTCTATGTTCACGTGCTGCCTGATACTTCGCTCCAATTCCTGGAGCAGTTTATTCTGTACCGCAGCCTCCGCACCTTTTGTGGAGCTAATTTTCTCTTGAAGCTGTAACAGCAATTCGTTCTTTTGAACAAAATTCAAGGTATATGATGTAAGCTCCTTGTTCTTAAATGCAATCTGCTGTTGCAGTTCGTTTTGCTTTAGTCTTGCATTTTCAAGTTCGGTTTTGGAAAGTTCCTCTTTTGAAGTCAGTAGCTCTTGTTCTCGCTTTAGTGAATCACGTTCCCTGAGGTTTTTTTGTCTTTGGTTATTAAACAATAAGAAGCCTATTATTGCGAGGCCCAGGGCGCCCAGGCCAAGGCTCCAATTTACAATTTTACTATTGCGTTCCTTTTCCTGCAGCAAGGCGATCTCTTTTTCTTTGGCTTCTAATTCCTGCCCAAATTCAATAGCTGCAATTTGTTTAGACTTGTCTGTATTAAAAATGGAATCTTTCAGTGCTATATAGGCATCATAGTACCTAAAAGAATCTTCAAATTCTCCCTGTTCTTTTTTTAGTTGTTTTAGCTCATTGTAGGCTTCAAGGGTATATTTTCTAAGTTGTTTTTCCTTTGCTTTTAGTAAGGCTTCTTGCAAATGTTGTTCTGCATCTGAATAGTTCTGGCGCAATCGCTGAAGCCTTCCGTATTGAATTAGATTCCCAATAAGACCGTCTTCATCCTTTACCTGTTGTCCTAAAGCTACAGCCCTTCGCAAATGATAATCTGCCTGTTCCAGTTCGCCCTGACTCAATAGCGCTATCGCAAGCTTGTTATGGGCTTCGCCCATTCCGTAGACATACTCATCTTCCGAATGCATATCAAGGGCATTGGTTAAATAGTCCTTGGCCTCCTCTAGGTTGCCTTGTCTTAGAAATACCTCTCCTATTTTAGTAAAGGTGGTTGCTATTCTTCGGTTAAGGCCTAAAGCAGTAAACTTCTGGATAGACTGATCGTAAATGGCCAGGGCCTTTTCAAAATCACCTATATCTGCATATACCATTCCTGTATTCATGAGGGAATTGGCAAAGCCTTCTTCATCCCGAATTTCACTGTAGTCTGCCTGGGCTAAATTCAAATTTTCTAAGGCCTGTTTTGCTTCTCCTAATGTCCAGTAAGCCACGCCTAAAACGCGCTGTGCCTTTGCTTTTCCGGCGGTGTATCCTAATTGATTTGAAAGAAGCAAGGCATTTTGCCCGTACTTTACCGATTCTCTGGAATTAACAATCCAATAGCGATAACCTAAATCATTAAGAATATCAACCTTTTGCTGGTTTTCTGAAGTGGTCCGTTCTAGCGCATCTTTAAGGCTGTCTATAACCACTTCGGTCTCCTGCCCGAATAGTGCTATATGATAAAAATTTAATACAAAGACGAAAAGAAAATAACGCATATACTCCAGCTTATCACTTACAAAGATAGTTGAAGACAAAAAAAGTAAAGATCAAGGCTACCTGGCTGGTTCAATTTCAGTAAGAATTCGTAGGTCGTAAGAGTTATTATTCTTTAAAAAACTCCTTCCATTTTACCTCATTACCGGTGCGTGCGGCATGTTTGGCGGCTTCTAGTATCTGCATTACAACAACATTATTTTCAAGTGAAGATAAATCATAGGGAGAAAGTGTATGTCCTTTTTTAACTACCTGGTTCAGCATTGCAAAAGGGTCATCTATTCCATATTTTAGTCCCTGGGCTTCAAGAGGATAAGGGCCATCTTTTTCGTTCTCAAGAACTTCCATTTTTGTGCCATCCTTGCAATAAACATAACCTGTAGTGCCATAAACCTCCATATCCTTGCGGTTGTGCGACCAGTTCCAGGAGGCCTGAATAATAACTTGGGCCTTTGGATAGGTAAGTATGATGGTTGCTTCATCCTCTACTTTTGGATAGAGGTGAGGTTTAATCTGTTGTGTGGTGCAGCTTACTGTTAGGGGTTTAGCTCCTTGCATAAACCAGGTGGCGATATTGGCCCCATAGCACCCAAAATCGGTAAGCGCTCCTCCACCATTTAGAACAGGGTCTGTAAGCCATTCAAGAAATTCAGGGTTACAGCCAATTTCAATGGGTCCCGGATGCCCAGTATGAAATACAATCCGGCGAATATCACCTATCTTCTTTTCTTGCAATACAAGATTATGCGCTTTGTAATTGCTTCCATACCAGGATGTCTCATAGTTGGTAAGCAAATGTATCTCGTATTTCTTGGCCAGTTTTTGCATTTCTATGGCATGTTCCAGGCTTACGGCCAAGGGTTTTTCTACCATAACGTGAATGCCTCTGGGCGCGCAGTATTTTACCACCTCCAGATGATCGTAAATGGTATTAAACGCGGTTACCGCCTCTGGCTTGGATTTACTTACCATCTCTTCCAGTGTATCGTAAACCAAATCCATAGAATAACCATGCATCTCGGCGTATTCTTGCGCCAGGTCCCTGTTGGGTTCCACAATACCTACAATTTCGATATCATCCCGTTTTTCTCTGCCTAGTATCCAATGTACATGCGTATGTACAAGTCCAACTACGCCAACACGCAAAGGGGTATCTTTTTCTTTTGGTAATGGATTTTCATATGGTGAGGCTTCCATAACAAAAACGCTTTGTAATATTAAAAGTAAAAGCAAGGGGTATTTCATGACAAAAACTAAGCGACTATTTAAAGTTTAGAGCTTCCAGAATTGCTGCCTCAGCCAAAGGGGCCATTATTTCGTAGCCTTTTTTTGTGGGGTGTACGCCATCACTGGCCAGATCTTCATCCAAGCCGTTTTGTTCATTGGTCATGGTAGAAAAGTAATCCAGATAAACAACATTGTTCTCCTGGCAGTATTCCTTTATCAGCGCATTTAAGGCAGGTATTTTTTCATTTGGTTTGAGTCCGGGGCGCCAGGAATAATCGGATGCGGGGAGAACAGATGAAAGCACCACCTTTATATTGTTTGCCCTGGCAATCTCGGCCATAGATTTTAGGTTGTCCATGATTTGAGGCAGACTCATGGGGCCTGTGTTCTCGGCAATATCATTGGTGCCTGCCAAAATAACTACAACTTTAGGTTGAAGAGCAACCACATCCTGCCTAAAGCGCAACAACATTTGCGGTGTGGTTTGGCCGCTGATACCCCTGTTGATATAGGGTTTGTCTTTGAAAAATTCGGGAACAGTGTTTAGCCAACCTATAGTGATTGAATTTCCTAAAAAAACCACTCGGTTTTCATTTTCGGCGGGCTGCGCTACCTTCTTGTTGGCAGATTTAAAGTGGCCTAACGCGGGCCAATCCTGAGCTTGCATCATGGACACTTGAATTGTACAAAACAGCATTATTGTAGTAGAAGTAAAGATGTTTTTCATAGTACGCCTAAGATAGGGATTTCAAAAGATAATGTTTTGGAAAAATGACAAATGTCAAAAAGAAGAATAGTAGGATAGCTGCCTAAAAAATTAATGGCATATCAGCTCAGTTTTTTTCTAGAACGTTTCATAGATATCCTGCTTGAAAATTGCAGTAAGTACCGCTATCTTAATTCGGGGCGGGGTCTGGAACCCAGCAAATCCAACGAAATCAACCAAATAATTTCAATAGCCAAAGCAAAGTTGTGGAGGCCCGCATGTATAGCTAAGGCGCTAATATTTAATATTTGGCCGACTCGCCCTTCGCTGCGGTTTTTAGAATAAAAGCTCTAATATCCTCATTTGCAGATTTTAGATCTTCCCGCCTGAGGTACATCATGTGACCGCTCCGATATCCTTTAAAACTAAAACGATCCTTCATGCGTCCGCTAGGATCTATTTGCCACATGGTGTACTTGGCATTGAAATAGGTAGTGGCACCGTCATAATAACCAGATTGTACCAATACATGCAAATAAGGGTTTTGGGCCATGGCCTGCCTCAAATTATCACGGGTGTTGTCATCCTTGTTGTCCCATGGCCTAACAGGACCAAACATATTATACTTAATATCCGTTTTAAAATTTAACTCCTCTTGGAGGTAATAATTTATGGCTGGAGTAAAACTGTGTAGCCAGGATGTAATCTCAGAATTGTAATCGGGTCGTGAACCCGCCAGTTGCTTGTCAAGACCAAGATATCGACTGTCCAGACGACCTACAGTATATCCAGTACGGTCTCTAAGGAGCGCCTTCCAAAAATAAGAAGTAGGCACAACCAGGTTGTGGTCTAGAACTTCCTTTTTGGAAAGCCCGGAATAGTAGGCCATTTTTTCGGCTACTGCATTTTTTTCGGTTTCTCCGATAAAACCGCCTTTTGCGATCGCAGGTATTACCGTATTTACTGTGTATTGCTCAGATTCTGGAAGTACTTCTAGCAGATCTTTGCTTTGCAATTCTGGTGGTAGGGCTTTTTGGTACCAGGCAGCAGCCGTATAGTATGGAAGGTTTAAGGCCGCACTTACCGGGCCTCCAACTCTAATTACCTTGTAGTCTGCAGGAGATACCATAATGACGCCGTTTAAATACATCCACTGCTGGTTCTGGAGGGCTAAAGAGAGCCCCATAACTCTGGTACCGCCATAACTCTCTCCGATAATGTATTTGGGAGACCTCCATCTATTATTGCGTGTGACGAAAGTATTCAGCCATTCGGCCAGGTATTTGACGTCTGCATTGATCCCAAAGAACTTGCTTCGGTCTACTTCTTTACCCATCTCAGGAATGGTTCTGGAATATCCGGTGTTGGCCGGGTTAACATATACAATGTCTGTAACATCCAGCACTGAATAGGGGTTTTGCCTTACCCCATAAGGCTGCACTGGGTATCCTTCATCGTCTATGTTCAGGATTCGCGGGCCAGTATATGCCAAATGCATCCAAACAGACCCCGATCCCGGTCCTCCGTTAAAGGATATAAGCAAAGGCCGCGAAGCTCTGTCCTTTACGTTATTTCTTGTGTAATAGGTATAATGCAGGGCAGCAATAGGCTTACCCATTTCGTCCCAGACCGGCTGTGTTCCTGTTTTCGCCGTGTACGAAAAAGCCGAGCCGTTAACAGTTACGCTATGTTGTGTAGTGATTGCGGTATCTATTGGTATTTTTCTGTCTTGAGCAAAGGTTAGGGCCGTGGAAAGTGCGATTAGGTTTATCAGAAGTATCTGTTTCATTTTTGATTTTGAATTAGTCCTTGCTAAAAATAGCGAATTTATGGCACCCACAGCTATTAATAAAACCGTGTTTGCGAAGAATATGTTAATTAAGATAAAATCGAAACTTTGTTTGTTATCTTTAATTAGGTTTCTAGAACCTATAGTATAGGTTGTCATGAAGAAAATATCCAGAAGAGCATTTAATAAAACTTTTTCCAAGGCAATAGGGGGAACAGCTCTTTTCGGTGGAATGCCATTGGCTTGTGCAATGAATTCCTCCAAAAAAACAAAAGATAGCCTTGGGGTAGCCTTAGTGGGGCTTGGAAGCTATAGTACCTATCAGCTGGCTCCGGCCTTACAGGATGCAGCGTATTGTCACCTGGCAGGCATAGTCACTGGTACACCTCAAAAAGAGCAAGTTTGGGCGCAGCGCTACAATATTGAGGCAGATCACATCTACAACTACGAGAATTTTGATGAAATTGCTGATGATGACGCTATAGACATCGTTTACGTGGTGTTACCCAATAGTATGCATGCCGAATTTTCAATTCGGGCAGCCAAGGCCGGAAAGCATGTTATCTGCGAAAAACCAATGGCCATGAATGTCGAAGAATGCGATGCTATCTTGGAAGCGTGCAAACAGGCGAATGTAAAATTGGCGGTCGGTTATCGCTTGCATTCCGAACCCTTTACCAAGCAAATTAAGCGCTTTGTCAGAGAGAAAACCTTTGGAAATGTACAATTTATTACTGCTGAGGCGGCCTATAATTCTCGTGGAAACCCAGGGCAGTGGCGCCTAAATAAAGCACTTTCAGGTGGCGGAGCTTTGATGAATATGGGGGTTTATGCTATACAAAGCATTATTTATGGTACTGGCCAAAACCCCATTTCGGTTACAGCCCAGGAGTTTAGTACGCGTGCTGATTACTTCAAAGAAACCGATGAAACCATTACTGCACAGTTTGAATTACCTAATGGGATTGTGGGTCAGATGATGACCTCACATAATGCAAGGGCCAATCGCTTATATGCTTCTTGCGATTCTGGCTGGTTTGAGCTGGATCCAGCCAGCACTTATATTCCGCTTGCCGGCCGCACTTCGAGGGGTGCGCTAAGTTTTAAGCAAGAAAGCCAGCAAAAACTTCAAATGGATGATTTTGCACGCCACATCCTTCAGGATACTCCTAATGTTGCACCTGGGGAGATGGGCAAACGCGATATGATCATCGTTGAGGCCATTTATAAATCAATCAGAGAAGGGAACAAAAAAATACCGCTCGATCTGGGAGCCATGGGCATTGTACCTTCCTAATTCTTCCCATCATTTGAATGTAAAGTATCAGCATTCAAAAACCTTCGAAAGGCCTAGTTTTAAAGAGTATCTTTTTTTATGGATAATGTGGGTTCTATGAAGTTGTGCCGCACTAAAATTTTTCAAAAACACCGAGTCCAAAAAGCGCAAAGTCATATTTAACGGGGTCTTCAGGATCTAATTTTCGGAGAGAGGCGTCCAGTTCTTGGACTGCTTTGGCATCGTTTTGCTTGCGTTTTAACAAACCTAGTTTTCTGGCTACCCGTCCTGAGTGCACATCGAGTGGGCAGGATAACTGAGCCGGAGTAATAGATTTCCATAAGCCAAAGTCTACTGCGGTATTAGCGTCTCTTACCATCCAGCGTAAAAACATATTGATGCGCTTGGCTGCGGAACCCTTTGAAGGGTCTGAAACATGTTTTAAAGTTCTCTTTGAGTGTGGTATTTCGAAGAAGGTTCTTTTAAATTCAGAAATGGCAGGCTGAAGGGAACTGTCCTTGGCATTGGTGCTGAAAACCTGCTCCAGGCTTTTGTGATTTTTATAGATGTGCCGAAGAGCCCTTATAAAGAACTCAAAATCCAATCCATTGAAGGTACGGTGAACGAAAGACCGAACCCGGTTAAGATCGGTTTCCTGATGCTTGCAGACAAACTCATAAGGATCGTTGTCTAGATATGCCAGCATTTTGTCAGCGCTGGCAATAATGCTTTTTCTGTTGCCCCAGGCTATGGTGGCAGTAAGAAAAGCACTGATTTCTATGTCTTCTTTCTTATGAAACCGATGTGGGATACAGATTGGATCTGTCTCTAAAAACTTCGGACTATTGTATTGTGTGACCTTTGTATCTAAAAAGGCCTTAAGTTCTGCTTGCTTCATTCTAAAGGAAGGTCTAGGGCCTTCATAAAAACAATGGGGCCAAGGAGTACTAAATTGTAACAGGCATGAAGCAAAATGGCCCATAGCAAACCAAAGCGAACCCGAATAAAACCGAGTAATACCCCTACACATAATTGAGGCGCAACCAGAAGCGGTGAAAGAATAAGTACCGTGGGTGTGATTTCAAAGTTGGTGATATGATAGAAGCCAAAAAGAAGGGTAAAGAGGTAAAAAACGAGCCAGAAATGCGGACTCTTTTTAAAAAACACCATAGGCCCCCTAAAAAAGAGTTCTTCTAAAAGCGGGGCCAAAATTACCGCGGCAAAGAAAATGAAGTAAGTGGAGTACTGGTCTATCAGTAAATCCATGGCATGCTCTCCCAGGTCTAAGCTTACGGCAGATTCTAATAATCCAATGCATAAGCCAAGTACCACGCTAATCATCAAGGCGATAAAAAGGAGTCGAAAAAAAATTGTAAATCGATACTTTAAATTAGTATCTTCATCTACCTTATAATCAGGTCTTTTTAAGAACGACCAAATTTCCTTGATCATATCAGTCCAATATTTGCCCGTCTACCATGGTCAATTTTCTGTCTGCCATATCGGCAAGTTCCCGGTTATGGGTCACGATAACGAAAGTCTGTCCAAATTTGTCTCTTAATTCGAAGAACAGATTATGGAGGTTGTCTGCGCTTTCAGAGTCTAGATTACCGCTTGGTTCGTCTGCAAGGATAATCGATGGATTATTTACCAGTGCCCGGGCAACCGCGACTCTTTGTTGCTCTCCCCCTGATAGTTCGCTGGGCTTGTGGTCGTGTCGGTCTTGCAGGCCTAAGAAGTTTAGCAGTTCTTTCGCTTTTGCTTCTGCTTCGCCTCTTGGAGTTTTTTTAATGAAGGCCGGGATGCATACATTCTCGAGCGCTGTGAATTCTGGTAAAAGCTGATGAAATTGAAAAATAAAACCAATATGATCGTTTCTGAACTTGGCTAGGGGTTTATCCTTTAAAGTGGTGACCTCAATGGCATTAATCGTTAGGCTGCTATCTACCTTGTTAGACTGCCCGTCAAGTGTTCCAAGAATCTGCAATAGGGTTGTCTTCCCAGCCCCGGAAGGCCCTACAATAGCCACAATCTCACCTTTCTCTACTTTCAGATCCACACCCTTAAGTACCTGAAGGTCTCCATAGAATTTTTGAATGTTTGTCGCTTTAATCATCCCTCGCAAATATCGGATGAAAGTACACATTCAGGGAGAAATCACAAAACAATTTAATAGGCTTCCGGCTTTTTGTTTTTCTCATGAATTACCGCAACAGACATAATAATGCGATATAATGGCACAAAAGAAAATTTTGCCGAATATTTATGATATTTTTGAAGCTTGTAACAATGTTCAATTACTTTAATTACGTTTTGCATGTCACCATATACGAATCTTGAAGAATACAATATCGAAATTACCAATGAGGTAAAAGATCGTTTTTCGAAAATCATCGATGAAATAGGGGAGGACGTAGACCGGGAAGGTCTTATAAAAACACCGGAGAGGGCGGCTAAAGCAATGCTCTTTCTTACCCAGGGGTATAAGCAGGATGCCGTAGAAATACTTAAGGGGGCTATGTTTAAGGAAGACTATGATGACATGGTGATCATTAAGGACATTGAAGTATATTCACTTTGTGAGCACCATATGCTTCCCTTCTTTGGCAAGGCGCATATCGCTTATATTCCTAACGGGCATATTGTGGGCTTAAGCAAAATCCCAAGAGTGGTCGATGTTTTTGCAAGGCGTTTACAGGTACAGGAACGACTTACCCATGATATCCTGGAATGCATCAATGACACCTTGCAGCCGAAAGGAGTAGCGGTAGTTATCGAGGCAGCTCATATGTGTATGATGATGCGTGGGGTACAAAAGCAAAATTCGGTTACTACTACTTCCGGATTTAGAGGGCAATTTGAGAAAATAGAAACCCGGGAGGAGTTCTTAAAATTGATCAGTGCTAAACTTTCTTAAGATTTTTCTGTTAAATTTTGTAACAAAAAGTCATTTTCGGGGTCTTTATAATAACAACCACAAACTGAGGCCTTATGAAAAACTTCTTCCTTGCGGCAGTTTTACTATGCGCGGGGCTTTCCTATTCCCAGGAAAACCTTTCCTCTTCTTTGGGAGCTTTTGAGGCCATTAACAGCAATATTGGAGCTACAATACACATTGTGAAGTCTGACGCTCACAAAATTCATATTTCCGGAAACTCAGATGCTGCTCAACATGTTTTACATCATGTGAGAAACAACCAGTTGAAAATAAGATCTAACCGCGACAGCGAAGACTATGATGAAATTGTGGTAACCATTTACACACCCGTGATAAGCGTTCTTGAAATGTCTAACGGTGGCAGTGCTACCCTGGATGAGAAATTCTCAAGAATGGAGAGTTTTGAGGTGTCGGCCACAGATGGCGCCACGATCGACCTAACAAATATTGAATTCAAGAGCCTGGTTGCTCAGTCTAGCAGTGGGGGTCAGGTACTCTACCGTTCTGCATCTAAATTGATCAAAAAAGCCGAAGACGGTGGTAAGGTTCGCAGTATTCAATAAGAACCGTTCCTCTTTCCTAAGTATTTCAATTTGCCGCTTCCATTGGAATATGTATTTTTAAGCATGTCAAAATCCGATGATAATAAAATGCAAAACCTCTTTTTGGGTTTGCTATTCGATGGGATAGGGATGCTTTCTTTCATGATTCCTGGAGTAGGAGCGTTTTCAGATGTGATATGGGCTCCCATTTCGGCCTGGCTAATGACCCGGATGTATAAAGGGAAAGCAGGGAAAACTGCAGGTGTCATTTCTTTTATTGAAGAGTTAGTTCCCGGCCTGGATGTTATACCCACCTTTACTATTATGTGGTTATATACCTATGTTTTTGCAAAAGACAAAACCGCAAGCATCGTAAATCCGGATTCTAAATAAACCCGGTCTTATTCTTCTTTTATGAACGCATATCTCGAGGCTTTTAGCAGTGCTTTCCTGGGCAATCTTAATTGGACCTGGAAATCGATTATCCTGGAAGTACCCTGGTATACGAATTATTTTTGGGGCCTTACGCTCATTTCACTCGTAATTTGGGGGCTGGAGATTCTTTTTCCCTGGAGGAAGCAACAGGCTTTATTTCGGAAAGATTTTTGGCTCGATGGCTTTTATATGTATTTTAATTTCTTCCTTTTTACATTAGCTATCAGTGGTTTTTACAAGCTTCTGGAATTGTTTTTTGCGGATCTAGGTGTAGGTGCTCAGAGTCTTGTCTTAATAGACTTAAGTTCGCTACCCATGTGGGCGCAGCTAGTCATTTTTTTTGTGGTACTCGATTTTTTCCAATGGTTTACACACGTTCTTCTGCATAAGTATCCAGTGCTCTGGCAGTTTCACAAAATTCATCACAGCGTGAAGGAAATGGGCTTTGCGGCCCACTTTAGATACCATTGGATGGAAAATATTCTATATAAACCCTTGAAAACTCTTGGTGTGATGCTGTTGGGAGGCTTTGAACCCCAGCAGGCCTTTATCGTTCATTTTCTGGCCATTGCTATTGGGCATTTTAATCACGCCAATGTAAAATTTACCTGGGGACCATTAAAGTACCTCTTCAATAATCCGGTAATGCATCTTTACCACCATTCTTATGTCTTACCCGAAGGCAGGTACGGTGTAAATTTTGGTATTAGCCTGAGCGTCTGGGACTATCTTTTTAAAACCAATTACATCCCCGAAGACAGTGGGAAAATTCCTTTGGGATTTTCGGGAGATGAAAGAATTCCTAAAGGTTTCTTTGGACAATTCGTGTACGGCTTTCGTAAATCCAGGAAAAGTAAGGAGTAGGAGACTAAGTGATTTTAATTTACAGTCTGCAGTGGGCAAAAAAAGAGGGAGCTACCAATCCCCAGGCAGCTCCCACAACAAACTAACTCTAACAATTTAAATTTTACTCTACAGTAAGATTAAAGTTCTGAGCAATATCGGTTTCCCCACCAGCGTCAGACAAAGTACCGTCATTAGGTTTTTTAGGTTCATGTCTTAAGGTAACTCCTAAAACGCCGGTTCCTGCCGCTCCGGTCTCAAGGCTGAATGCAAGCCCTACGGGGTTGCCATCTCCATCCTGGTCAGCATAGTTTACACCACTTAGCGAACCCGTAACGGAAAAGAAAAATTGATGCTCATCATCTTCCTCCGCGACTTCAATTGTAATGTCTTCTGCTGGAGTCTCGGTCTCATTCAATAACTCTATCGCTCCGTTATAGGTAGTGCTGGCGGCCAAATTTCCCGAAATCGTAATTACCGGATCATTGGGGCCATCACCATCTAAATCTTGAGACTGCAACGTAATTGTCGTTCCCCCACCTATAGGTGTTAAGGTTACATTCATGGTGGTGATAACCTCTTCTTCATTGACAGGGTCCGGATTTTCGTCGTCATCAGAACAACTGATGAAGAACAAGGTGAAAACTGCAAGTAGGCTTATTAATTTTAAATTTTTCATGATTTAATAGTTAAAATGATTAATAATTGAGCTTTATTCTTAATGCAATATTTCTTCCAAGATTATCGGCGAAATATCGCTGTCTATTCAAATAGTCCCGATAGGCCGTATCGAGTAAATTGCTAATATTTAGACCAACGCTTAAGGCCTTCAATTTTGGAAGCTTGAAAGTCATTTCTGCATCCAGGCCTAACAAATGATACGCATCGGGCGGTGTATTGATTTCAAATAATACCTCCTGATTTTGGACAGGAGAAAAGACCGTCAAATTGGGTGGAAACTCGTTCTGTCGGAAGACGTACTGACTTTCCAGGGAGATTCTAAAATCTTTCCAGGATTCGTTTTGATAGCTTAAGCTATTCCGAAAATTTGCCGCTGGAATGTTTATTAATGCGAGATCTCTATCTGTGTCTTTTCCTTTACTAAGGGAGAATTGATGCTCTGTTCTCCAGTGATCAGTCCATTTTGCATAGGCCATTGCGTCTATCCCAAAGATCCGGGCATCAGTCTGTCGGTAACTCCATACAGGGAAAGCCCCTCTGATTGTAAACTCAACATCTGTTGGTTCGGGCAGGATAAAATCAGAAATAAAATTGACGTAAGGAGCAAGGTTATAGCCGAACTTCGCTCCGTTTTTCTCTAAAGACACTGATATTTTATGGGAAGTTTCACTCCCTATACGCAGGTCTCCGAGTTCAATTCTTGCCGCAGAATGGTGTAGGCCATCACTAAAAAGTTCAGAGGGATTGGGTGCCCTTTGTGCAAGTGCATAATTAAATCTAACGGACTGTTCGTCTGAAGTTTTGTAAAGAAAACCTGCCGCGAACGAGATATTCTCATAATTAAAAATAGGGTTCGTAAGCAATTGGGTGCCCAGATCTTCAATGATGATGTCATCAAAATCCTGATCATACCCACGTTCTTCCCAGCGTGAGGTTTGATAGAATTTTTTGGCATCTACTCTGTTGAAATCGAAGCGCAATCCTGCATCGATAATAAAATCATTGGATACGATGTATTCTCCAGTCAAAAATGCACCAAAATCGTATTTCTCATAATCAGGAATCAGCCGTCTTACCCCTGTATCAGGGTTCGCAAAGTTGTCTTGATACCTCCCTAGTAGCCCGAAAGTAAGATGGTAGTCTGACTTGGAATCTAATTTGAAATCTGCACTTAAGGTATGCGTTGTAAGCGTGAGGTCTATGGCCGGCGTGTTGCGATCATCCCCAACCCGGACGTCAAATTCGAACCGTTGATTACGCTGAAAGTCGTATTGAGCACTTAATTTTCCAGCTCCTTTGAATCTTCTATAATAGCGGAGCTTTCCAAGATGGTGATCTACTTCTTGGCGTGGAGATATGATATCATAACTAAAGGGTTCAATAATACTAGGTTGTGAGCTATTTATAGCTTGTATAAGGTCATCAACATTTCCTGTATGGGAGGCACGAAGAATGGCAATCTCCGAATCGAAATACGAATAGTATAGATCCCAGCCCTGAAAAAAATCGCGCTTACCAACGGATAGCGACAACCCTAGTTGCTTTATGCCAGTATTGGTCAACACATAATCTGGTGCTTCAAGGTCTCCAAGACGCTTGTAAGACAATTGTGCATTGGCAAACCATCCGTTTTCAAAAGTTTTGGTGATTTCACTAGCAACTGTTCCACCTCTACCATTGCTAGCTCCATTTAAAAGTACATTCCCATAAAGTGAATCAGTTGCTATCAGTGATTCCTTTTCAAGAACAATGACCCCACCTATGGCATCACCCGCATAATTTAGGGCTCCGGCCCCTTTGATTACTGTCACCCGATCTGTGGAGTTTATGTCCACATTAGGGGCGTGTTCATCTCCCCACTCCATATCTTGCATGCGAACACCATTATTAAGGATAAGCACCCTGCTACCGCTAAGGCCCTGAACCACCGGTTTTACAATGTTGGCACCGGTATTTAGGGAGGAGACGCCACTAATGCGTTTTAAAGCATCTCCAAGGCTTTGACTACTAAAACGCTCCAGATCTTTTCCCAGAAGAACCTCCTCCTGGGCTGAATTTGTCTTATCCGGGATAGACTCCCCGGTCACCTTAACTTCCTCAAGCTCTTCAAGATGATGCTCTAAAGAAACGCGAACAAAGCTGTCTCCTTTGACTTCCACAGAAATAAATTGTGTTTTGCATTCCGGATGTGAGACTTCAAGCTCTACAAATCCGTCGCAAAGATCATTAAATGTGAACTTTCCATTTTGATCGGAAAGTGTGGTTCCGGCCTGGCCCACAACAGAAATTTGCGCATTTGCTAAAGGACTCTCGTCGTGGAAGTCTATAACTTCTCCTAAAAGAATACTTTTGCAATTTTGGGCATTTCCGTGAATGCTACCAAAAAGCAGTAGCACGGCCAATAAATACTTCATTAAAATGCTTTTAAAAAGTAGATCCCTTCAAATGAACAGGGAGGACTATATGGTTGAAATTGCGGGGCTACTGTATGGAGGCCCTCTAAGGGAAAATGGAAGAATTTCAGACTCACTTAAAAAATGATAAGCACTGATACCGCGCTTTTCAAAGAACGGTGCTGAAAAAAGATTAACATTCGGTAGCTCAGCGTATAGTTGCTTGGTGAGCTTGAATTTTTGAAATTCGCAGTCGAATTCTGCTTCATGCAAATGTAAGGTAATGTCTGAAGAACACTTTTGTTCGTTATGCCCGTGTATGGCGTGCGAAAGATTCAGGAAAGCAGGCATAAGCATGCAAAGCACCAAAATCAATGATGCCAATGATAAACGAATATCTCCTTGTGGCTTTTGCACAGCGCAATTTAGCATTTTACTATTATAACAAAGTGTTAAAATACAGTATTCATTGAAATAAGAAACCTAACCCCATATGTTTTAGCATTTTTTTTTCAAAATTCCAGAAAAACTTGAATTGCCCAAAGAGCCAACCATAGAGGACCAATAGTACTTGATAGAAAGGAAAAATAAGCAAAAGACGTAGGCTCCAATATAGAAAGCCACCCCACCAGGCCTCCGAAAAAGCCATTCTATCTAAGCCAATCCATGCCAAAAAAGGCTTGGCAACGTATACCGAAGAAGAGCCTGTAATGGCAAAAACAACAAAAATTACAATGAGCTGCAGATTGGAAGTAATGCCCCAGCGCTCTTTTAGTTTATTCATAGTTACGGATAAAGAGCCGCAAAGATATTCATTTATATTCTGGGGACAAAAGGGCCTAACCGCTGCCTATATCTGCGCTGAAAATAGATGAAATAGTTGTAGAGTTTATAATTCACATCATAGCCATAATCTATTTGAGGATCATAGTTGATCTGGAACATATATAGATTAGGATCCCACTGGCGCGGGAACAAAACTCTTTGATTCCAATTTAACACCAGAATTTCGTTCCTGATCTCCAGAAAGGACTGCGAATAGTAACCTGAAGGACGCGCAATGCTGTTTAACCAGGTGTAGAATCCCGGTTCTATGATAATGATATCATATTCGGTTTTATCACTGGAAATTTCAACCGTATCATTTTCCGTTTCCTGGAAGATCTCTTTTTCCTTCTCACTAAAGTAATCGGCTACCTGGTCTTTTTCCTCAAAGTAGTCTTCTGTTTTATCTGTATTATCTGCCGCTATGGTCTTTTTGGATCCAGTACATGACAAAAGCCCGCTGGCTAGAAAAACCAGCGCAAGACCCAATGTCCAAAACTTCTTTTGCATCTTTTCGTAGTTTTATTTTCTTTTTAAGATACAAAAAAACCATTTGCGTTGGCAAATGGTCTTGTTAAATAACGTTAATGTTTGAGTGATGCTATTTACCAAAAAGTCCGCCCAGGAGTCCACCCAGACCGCCTTTCTTTTTGCCTCCACCACCAAGGACCATACCTGCGACATCGTCTAATATACTTCCGTCTCCATCAGAATCAAGGAAGGATTCAATTAAGGATTGTTGCTGAGTTCCGTTGCCGGCACCACCACCCAGTAAACCACCGAGCATATCACCGAGGCCATTTGAGTCACTTACATTCTGCTGCCTTGTTTGCTTTCCTAAAAACCCCATAAGAATTGGTGCTGCAACTTTTAAAATATTGCCTACAGAGCCCGCGTCGACTCCAGATTTCTGACTTATGGCGTTCTCTACCTGGGGTTGCTTGCCACCAAGTATATGACCTAAAATTCCTGCTCCATCATCCATTACAGATTGGTCTACACCGCCTCCAAAAAGGCCACCTAAATTATCAAGTATCCCACCATCGTGTTTTCCTGATAGTGCTCCCATTAGTCCCTGAGCACCTTCAGGAGTAGAAGCGTTTCTTTTCATGGCTCCCATTAAAACCGGTAAGGCCATACTCAAGACTCCACTTGTCTTATCCGTAGACTGGCCAGTTTGGCCCGCAACGCCTTTAATTAATTGTTGGCCCATAGGGCCGCTTAGTAAGTCTAAAATTCCAGACATTTCATTAGTGTTTAATAGATTAGAACCGGAATGTACGAAAAAGTCACAAGAGGTAAGTAGAACTTTACATTAAAATTAGTTCAGGACAGCAACTTAATAATTTGTGCAGCCAATTCCTCACCAATACGGTCTTGTGCTTCTCCAGTTGCTGCTCCGATATGAGGAGATAAAGAAATACTGGGATGCATCAGCACTTTAATGGCGGGTGAAGGTTCCGATTCAAAAACGTCAAGGCCTGCAAAAGCCACTTTTCCGCTCTCAAGGGCGTCTACTAAAGCAACTTCATCGACGACACCACCACGCGCCGCATTAACTATTCCCACCCCATCTTTCATCTGTTTTAATTCTTTAGCGCCAATTACATAATCTTTTTGAGCCGGAACGTGTAGGCTTACAAAATTAGCTTCAGATAGTACTTCATTTTTAGATTTGCTTGTCAACTTAAACGAGACCGACTGTCCATCGAAAAAAGGCACTTCAATCTCGGTGTTTTCAATGAAGGGATCGTGATAAACAACTTTCATTCCCACACCTAAAGCAATTTTAGCCGTAGCCCTACCTATTCTTCCAAAACCAATGACGCCCAGGGTTTTCCCTCGCAGCTCTATCCCACTGCCGTAAGCCTTTTTAAGTTTCTTAAAATTTTGGTCCCCCTCTAAGGGCATATTTCTATTAGCGTCGTGAAGGAAGCGTACTCCGCCGAATAAATGAGCAAAAACCAGCTCGGCAACAGATTCTGAAGATGCAGCAGGCGTATTGATGACATGAAGGCCCTTTTCCCGTGCATAATCAACATCAATATTGTCCATCCCAACGCCCCCGCGACCTATGAGTTTTAAACTTGGGCATTGGTCAATAAGTTCTTTTCTGACCTGTGTCGCACTTCGCACCAAAAGCCCAGCGATTTCGTTCTCATTGATGTAAGTTTCTAACTGCTCCTGCGCCACCTTGGTCGTAATAATTTCAAAACCGGCATTTTCCAGGGCAGCAACCCCAGTACTCGAAATACCGTCATTGGCAAGTATTTTCATTCTTTATTGGTATTAATTCCTAATTCTAAATTCTTGATTGCTCACGCCTACTGCCTACTACCTATTGTTTACTGCTAATTATTAATTGCTAATTGAAAAAGCTCAACTCAGGCCAGCTTCTTTCTATAAACCATTAAGCTTTTCGTTCCAAATCGCTCATCAAATCTACCAAAACACCTACACTTTCAAGGCTGAGGGCATTGTACATTGAAGCTCTGTAACCGCCTACCGAACGATGCCCGTTAAGCCCGTTAATCCCTGCCTCTTTCCACATCGTGTCAAAAGCATCTTTCAAACTTTCATCTGCCAAAGTGAAGGTAGCATTCATATTTGAGCGATCTTCCTTTTTAGAAAATCCGGTGAACATAGGATTAAGGTCTATTTCGGAATAAATAAGATTTGCCTTTTTCTCATTAATTTCTTCAATAGCGGAAATCCCCCCCAGGTCTTTTAACCATCGCATCGTAAGAAGAGATACGTAAACCGCGAAAACTGGCGGGGTGTTGAACATGCTGTCTTTTCCGATATGAACCTGGTAATCCAGCATAGAAGGGATTTTCCTGGAGACATTGCCAAGAAGCTCTTCTTTTACGATGACTAGGGTGGTACCTGCCGGACCCATATTTTTTTGAGCCCCCGCGTAGATCAGATCGAATTGCGAAAAATCGAGCTGACGTGAAAAGATATCAGAACTCATATCACAAACGAGAGGCACTTTGGTTTTCGGGAATTCCTTTATCTGGGTCCCGAAAATAGTATTGTTCGAAGTTAAATGCAGGTAATCCAGATCATCAGGAATGGAATATCCTTTAGGGATATAGTTAAAGTTCTTGTCTTTAGAAGAGGCAACTTCGATGACATCTCCGAAAAGCTTAGCCTCTTTGATGGCTTTGTCGCTCCAGGCACCGGTGTTGATATAGCCCGATTTATTTTCCAAAAGATTATAAGCAACCATCAAGAACTCTGTGCTGGCTCCTCCTTGTAGAAAAAGAGCCTGATATCCTTTGCCTTCCAGGCCTAACAGTTCTAGGGCCAGGCTTCGTGCTTCTTCCATTATAGCTACAAACTCCTTGCTTCTATGTGATATCTCGATAAGAGAAAGCCCTATACCGTCTAATTCAATTACAGATTCTGAGGCTTTCAACATAACTTCCTGAGGAAGGATGCAGGGTCCTGCGCTAAAATTGTGCTTTTTCATTTGTACTTGGTTTATAGCAGTTCTCATTAAATAAGTGGCAAAGGTTATAAATTATGATCAGAAAGCGGTTCGCAAAAAGCAAATATTCTGTTATGTTTTTAACAAGAATTCAACAGTGTCTATACCATCGGCATAATCTGTCAATCCTGGTTGTTGCGTTTTTCCAAATGGGACTTCATTTTTCTGAAATTCATCCGACACCACACATTGCAAAAGTTTCTTATCTGTTTCAATCCTTTCTTTAAGTTGATCTTTGGAACTATAAAACTCATAAAACACAGTTGCTATAGGCGACGCATAAGCTTCATCTTCCTTCAGGAGCAGAAAACCATTGTCAAGGATAGCGAATTCACTCATTAAATAAACAGCCTTGTTGTAATCGTAATTGTTCGCGTATTTTTGTTCATTGATGATCTCCTTAAAAGGATACAGCGCTTTGAAAAAGGCATCAAAATTATAGCCTTCAGGAACAAAGATCTTAGAAACACTACGGCACCCCAGGCCGTAATACCTAAAAATGTCTTCGCCTAAAAGCTGAAGCTGTTTCTCACTTTCTTTTCCCGTTAGGATGGCCAAAGAATTTCTATTTTTTCTGATGATATGTGGATATTTTCCGAAATAGTGCTCAAAGTAACGCGCTGTATTGTTGCTACCCGTAGCTATGACGGCATCAAAGTTCTCTAGTTTACCTTCCGAAAAGGAAATTTTTCCCTTAAAAGCGGGTTCTATCCCGACAAGTAGCCCGACAATCACAGGCAGCAAACCAGCATCCTTAGAGGAGAGCTTTACCAGGGCTTTATTACCGGTAAGAAGCACAGAGATTAAATCGTGAAAACCTACCAGAGGTACATTTCCAGCCATGATGAGGGCCACGGTTTTTTCTTTGTTTTCAGATAAGGAATACGGGGAAAGCCATTCTTGAAGGCCCTGCTCTGTCAAAACCTCTCCCCATTCCGACAAACTAAACAAAACGTTGTCTTTGGTAAACCAACCATTTTTATGGCCTACTTCCTCGATTTTTTGGCTTAATTCTTCAAAATTTAATTTCCAAGTTTCAGAAACAAGCTTTTTTTCTTTGGTGTATTCACAAAATTCGCGCAAGAAATCTCCGAGTTTAACAAAAGCTTTAATTCTTGCATGCATGTCGGCCATTATATTTGTACAGGATTTTATTAGGGATTAACTTTGTGCAAAAATAAGGAGGTCGGACTGATTCGGCGCTAAAGAAAGAGAAAATTATGGCAATAATTATAACGGATGAATGTATTAATTGCGGGGCTTGTGAGCCGGAATGCCCAAATACCGCGATTTACGAAGGAGCAGATGAATGGCGTTATAGCGATGGGACATCGCTGAGCGGTGATGTTGTCTTGCCCGATGGCAAAGCTGTTAATGCGGATGAGGTACAGGAACCCATAAGTGATGAATTATATTATATTTCTCCAGATAAGTGTACGGAATGTATGGGCTTTCATGAGGAACCTCAGTGTGCCGCGGTTTGCCCGGTTGATTGCTGTGTACCAGATGAGGATAGGGTAGAGACCGAAGAAGAATTACTTGGGAAGCAGCGGTTCATGCATCCGGAATAAGCAAATTACTAGGCTTTATTTTCCAACATCTTTGAAACAATTTCCTTAAGCAATTTAGCAGCCACCATGGCAGTTATTTCGCTCAAATCTTTGTTTGGATTATATTCCACGATATCGGCCCCAAGCAGTGGCCCTTTTATTTGATGTAAAATTTCGATTATTTGGCGTGTTGACAGGCCGCCAGGTTCTAGATGTGATACGCCTGGGGCGAAGGCCGGATCTAGCGCGTCTAAATCGAGCGACAGATAGAGGGGGTTCGTGAATTCTGGTAATTTTAGGGAGTTATAGTCCCTCATTTCAATGATCTCAACTCCAAATTTTGCCGCCTGCTCTCTTTGATGATCATTTAAGGTGCGTATGCCAATTTGAGTTAGTTTAGATACCAGGCCATCTTCCATAATGCGTGCAAACGGACAGGCATGGGAATAGCGGTCGCTATCAAAACTATCATATAGGTCAGAATGAGCATCCAGATGCAATAGTTCTATGGGGCCATAAACATCATGCACGGCTCGCATAACGGGGTAGGTAATAGAATGATCACCTCCCAGACTCAGTATGGGTTGCCCTTTATTCAAATTTGTTTTGGTAATCTCAGCGATTTCAAAAAAATCCTCTATTTCAAAATCCCCACAATCTTCCAGAATCTCAGGTGTAATTTCTAATCCGTTTTCGGCATAGTAATTTGCTGATGGACTATTGTATGCAAGCCGTATTAGAGGGGGTGCCAGAGCCGCGCCTTTCAAGTAAGACGACTTTTCATCATATAAAATACCCTGGAGCGCGATTCCTTTCATGGCTTTTATAGCACTTTCAATGCCTTAAATATACAAGTAAAAACTATCTTTGCAGCCGAATAAAAAAGCGGGCTTAGATTTTCCGCCAATTATCTAGTTAGTTTTACATGAAAGCAGGAATCGTAGGATTGCCAAACGTTGGTAAATCCACCTTATTTAATTGTTTGTCGAATGCAAAAGCGCAGAGCGCCAATTTCCCATTTTGTACCATTGAACCCAACATTGGGGTGGTAAACGTTCCGGATCCACGGCTAGAGAAACTCGAATCTCTCGTAGAACCAGAAAAAGTCATTCCGGCAACCGTGGAAATTGTGGATATAGCCGGACTCGTTAAAGGTGCAAGCAAAGGAGAGGGACTTGGTAATCAATTTTTGGGTAATATCCGCGAAACGGACGCCATACTTCATGTGCTTCGATGTTTTGATAATGATAATGTGGTGCACGTAGATGGCTCTGTAGACCCAATCAGGGATAAAGAGACCATTGATATGGAATTGCAGCTTAAAGACCTGGAAACCGTTGAGAAGAAGCTGGAAAGGGTTTCCAGGACAGCAAAGACTGGCGATAAGGAGGCCCAGAAAGAACAGGCGGTTTTGATGAGTTTAAAAACTGCACTTGAAGAAGGTATTTCTGTTCGGGCAATTTCTCTGGGCGTGGAAGATTATAGAGATTTTGTTAAGCCCTTACAACTGATAACCGAAAAACCGGTGCTATATGTTTGTAATGTAGATGAAGCCGCAGCGGTCTCAGGTAACGCTTATGTGGAAAAGGTAAGAAACGCTGTATCTAATGAGAATGCCGAGGTACTTGTGTTGGCCGTAGGTACGGAAGCAGACATCACAGAATTAGAAACCTTTGAAGAACGACAACTGTTTTTGGAAGATCTTGGGCTAGAGGAACCGGGTTCCGCTAAGCTAATACGAGGAGCCTATTCACTTTTAAATTTGCAGACCTATTTTACCGCTGGCCCTAAAGAAGTTAGGGCATGGACCGTTAAAGTAGGAGCCACTGCCCCCCAAGCCGCAGGGGTTATACACACCGATTTCGAGAAAGGGTTTATTCGGGCCGAGGTAATCGCCTATGACGACTATGTAAGCTTTGGTAGTGAAGCAAAAGTCAAAGAAGCAGGTAAGATGAAAGTAGAAGGGAAGGAGTACATTGTCAAAGATGGGGACGTAATGCATTTTAGATTTAATGTATAAGATTGCTGGTGAGATCAATTCAAGTTCAATTGCAAGTTTAAGTTCAAGACTTTTAACAAGAACAGCAAAGTTTACAGCTTACAAGTGGAAGCTTGCTTTAAAATTGCAAGGAAATTCGCTATCTTGATTTGGGGCGGGGTTTTAAGCCCCGGCATTGAGCTGCAAATCAAAAGATCTTTTAACAACAAGCCTTAAGTTTGAATCTATAACCTTAAACTTGAAACCCGCAACCAGGATCTGTACTATCAACAATAAGCACATTTTATTGTTAATTACTTTCCTAAAGGCGCATTTTGAATTCTGCCCTGAAATTTTATATTAGCGGGGATAAAGCCCTGAACAATGGCAAAATCGCAATATACAGAAGAAAATATTCGCTCGCTCGACTGGAAGGAGCATATTCGCATGCGTCCCGGAATGTACATCGGGAAGCTCGGAGATGGATCTTCCGCCGATGATGGTATTTATATTCTTCTAAAAGAGGTGATAGACAATTGTATCGACGAGTTTGTGATGGGCGCTGGGAAAACCATTGAGATCCGTATTAAAGACAGACTTGTAAGCGTACGTGATTTTGGCAGGGGAATTCCTCTGGGCAAAGTGGTAGACGTGGTTTCTAAGATGAACACAGGCGGGAAGTACGATACAAGAGCGTTTAAGAAGTCGGTTGGGCTCAATGGGGTAGGAACTAAGGCGGTGAATGCACTCTCCACTTTCTTTAGAGTAGAGAGCTCCAGAGAAAACAAATTGAAAGTTGCGGAATTCCAACAAGGAGATTTGGTCTTGGAAGAAGGCCCGGAAGAATCTGCCAAAAGAAAGGGAACCAAAGTCTCCTTTACGCCAGATGAATCCATCTTTAAAAAATACAAGTATAGAAATGAGTATGTAGAGCGCATGCTCAAAAATTACGTTTATCTCAATCCTGGGCTGACCATAGATTTCAATGGAACCAAGTTCCATTCTGAAAACGGGCTCAGAGACCTTCTAGAAGACAATAACAGTGTTGAAGACATTCTCTACCCGATCATTCATCTTAAGGGCAATGACATTGAGGTGGCAATTACGCATAGTAGAACACAGTATAGCGAGGAGTATCATTCCTTTGTAAATGGGCAGCATACCACGCAGGGAGGTACACATCAGTCTGCCTTTAGAGAAGCAATTGTAAAAACTGTTCGCGATTTTTACGGTAAGAACTACGAGGCCTCCGATATTAGAAAGTCCATTATTTCCGCTATTTCAATTAAGGTAATGGAACCGGTCTTCGAGAGCCAGACAAAAACCAAGCTTGGTTCTACCGATATGGGAGGCGACTTTCCTACTGTAAGGACCTATATCAATGATTTTGTTGGAACACAGCTGGATAATTACCTTCATAAGAATCCTGAAACGGCTGAGAAAATTCAGCGTAAGATCATTCAGGCCGAAAAGGAACGCAAAGAGCTTTCCGGTATACGCAAGCTAGCCCGAGAACGCGCAAAAAAGGCGAGCCTGCACAACAAAAAGCTTAGAGACTGCAGGATTCACCTCGGAGATATGAAAAATGACCGCCGTTTAGATAGTACCCTCTTTATTACTGAGGGAGATTCGGCTTCCGGATCTATAACTAAATCGCGGGATGTAAATACCCAGGCCGTTTTTAGTTTAAGGGGTAAGCCCTTAAACTCTTATGGGATGTCTAAGAAGATTGTGTATGAAAACGAGGAATTCAATCTTCTCCAGGCGGCTTTGAACATAGAGGAATCTATGGAAGACCTGCGTTACAACAATATAGTAATAGCAACCGATGCCGATGTTGATGGTATGCACATACGACTTTTATTAATCACCTTCTTCCTGCAATTTTTCCCGGAATTGATTAAAGAAAACCATCTTTACATTCTGCAAACCCCGCTTTTTAGGGTAAGAAATAAGAAAGAAACAATTTATTGTTATAGCGAAGAGGAACGAAAAGCGGCTCTTGCAAAACTGACCGGAAAACCGGAAATAACCAGATTCAAGGGATTGGGAGAAATTTCACCGGATGAATTCAAGCACTTTATTGGAGACGACATTCGCCTTGAGCCTGTGATGCTAGACAAAGCAATGTCTATTGAAGAATTGCTGAGATTCTATATGGGAAAGAACACCCCTGACCGCCAGGAATTTATTATTTCAAATCTTAAAGTAGAAGTTGATTTGATTGAAGAAAACCAACTGTAAACCAAAATAATACGAATCTTTCTTTATGGAAGAGAATGAAGAAGTGAACGACGCACAGGAAAGCCTGCAGCCCGAGGAGGGCGAAGCGCTTACCCGGGTAACCGGCATGTACAAAGATTGGTTTCTAGACTATGCGTCCTATGTCATTCTTGAACGTGCGGTACCAGCTATAGAAGATGGTTTTAAGCCCGTACAACGCCGAATCATGCATGCCTTAAAGGAGTTGGATGATGGCCGCTATAATAAAGTGGCGAATGTAGTTGGGCATACTATGCAATATCACCCACATGGAGATGCGAGTATCGCCGATGCCATGGTGCAAATAGGGCAGAAAGACCTTCTTATTGATACCCAGGGGAATTGGGGCAATATTCTTACCGGAGATGGCGCGGCAGCCTCCAGATATATTGAAGCCAGGCTTTCAAAGTTTGCGCTAGACGTAGTTTTTAGTCCAAAGATCACCGAATGGCAGCTCTCTTATGACGGACGGAAGAAAGAACCCGTGAATTTGCCCGTAAAGTTTCCCTTGCTACTCGCTCAGGGAGCAGAGGGTATTGCGGTTGGACTCTCAACAAAGATCATGCCCCACAACTTCAGGGAGTTGATCGACGCCTCTATTAAACATCTTAAAGGACAGCGATTTAAATTGTTTCCAGATTTCCCCACCGCGGGCATCATTGATGTAACCAACTACAATGACGGGATAAGAGGCGGTAAGGTACGCGTGCGCGCAAGGATTTCTACCTTAGATAAAAACACATTGGTTGTTAATGAGATACCATACGGAACCAATACTTCTTCTTTAATAGATTCTGTTCTTAAAGCGAACGATAAAGGCAAGATAAAGATCAAGAAAATTGAGGATAATACTGCTGCCGAAGTTGAGATCCTCATTCACTTGCCGAGTGGAATTTCACCAGACAAGACCATTGATGCCTTATATGCCTTCACCTCTTGCGAAACTTCAATTTCACCTCTTGGTTGTATCATTGAAGACAACAAGCCGCTTTTTATTGGGGTAAAAGAAATGTTGGAGCGGTCTACAGACTATACTGTAGAATTGCTCAAGGCGGAGTTGGAAATTCAACTGTCCGAACTTGAAGAACAATGGCACTTTGCCTCACTTGAGCGCATATTTATCGAAAATAGGATCTATCGGGACATTGAGGAAGAGGAAACCTGGGAAGGCGTCATAACTGCTATTGATAAAGGCTTGAAGCCCCATACAAAGAACTTAAAGCGCGCTGTAACAGAAGAAGATATTGTTCGCCTAACCGAGATCCGAATTAAAAGGATTTCGAAGTTTGATTTAGACAAGGCCCAACAACATATTGAGAGTCTGGATGAAAAAATAGCGCAGGTAAAACATCATTTAGCAAATCTTATTGAATTTGCAATCGATTATTTTAAAAACCTCAAACAAAAATACGGCAAGGAGCGATCTCGCAAATCTGAAATTCGAATATTTGACGATATCGAAGCTACAAAGGTGGTGATCCGCAATACTAAACTCTATGTAAACAGAGAAGAAGGCTTTGTGGGTACCTCTTTAAGGCGTGATGAGTACGTAACAGATTGCAGTGACATTGACGACATTATTGTATTTACCAAAGAAGGTAAGATGATGGTGACCAAGGTAGGAGCGAAGACTTTTGTGGGTAAAAATATCATTCATGTTGCGGTTTTTAAGAAGAAAGACAAGCGTACCACCTACAACATGATTTACAAGGATGGCAGGGGCGGAGCCAGCTATATTAAACGCTTTAATGTTACGGCGGTGACACGAGACAAAATGTACGATCTCACTGCAGGAAAAGCTAGTTCTGATGTCCATTATTTTTCTGCTAACCCCAATGGAGAAGCCGAAGTAATTACCATAAACCTCAGGCAGGCCGGGAGTATTAAGAAGCTGAAATGGGATTTAGATTTTGCGGATGTGCTTATAAAGGGGAGAGGCTCAAAAGGGAACCTCGTTACAAAATACTCGGTAAAACGCATAGAGCTCAAGGAAAAAGGCTTGTCTACTCTAAAGCCGAGAAAATTGTGGTTTGATGAAACGGTCAACAGGCTCAATGTGGATGAACGAGGTGAGCTGCTGGGAGAGTTTACAAGCGAAGACATGCTGCTTATTGTCAACCAGAAAGGAATTGTAAAAACAGTGATTCCCGAACTGACAATGCGTTTTGATGACGATATGATTGTTTTGGAAAAATGGCGCTACGATAAGCCGCTTTCGGCTATATATTTTGACGGGGAGAAGGAACGCTATTTCGTAAAACGCTTTCTTATCGAGAAAGAAAATAAGGAGGAACTTATCATCACGGAACATGCCAAATCGTTTCTGGAACTATTTTCAACCGACTGGAAACCGGTGGTAGAAATTGAATTCTCAAAACCTAGAGGCAAGGAAGCAAAATCTAATCAAAATATTGAATTAGAGGATTTTATAGCCATAAAGGGAATTAAGGCTTTAGGTAATAAACTTACCTCTGACAAAGTAAAAAACATCAATGCCTTAGAACCTATACCCTTTGAGCCACCTGAAATTAAGACTGCTGCCGAGATTGAGGTTGTAGATGAAGAAAATGTTGATCCGAATAAAGGAGATACAGAAAAAGAAACGACAAATCAGAAAACAGAAAACAAGAAAAATGAGGCTGCTGATGACGAAGAAGGTCAGACCACATTGTTTTAATTCTTTCTTAAAATGCTGTTGGAGGGCAATACGGGAATGGTTATTGAAGTTGAAAGAGTACAGATCCTCGAATTTTAGCAAGTTAGAGTCCCTGTTTTACATAAAATTAACATATATCACTATATTTACGCGCATTTAGCAAAACGTCTATGGATCTTACCAACCCCCTGGTATACGGAGTACCTTGTTTTATAGCTTTTATTCTTGTAGAACTCACATACAGTAAAACACATGGCGATGACCATTTGTACAACTGGAAAGATTTGTTCGCAAGCGGCTTCATGGGCGTTGGCTCAGCACTTATAGGCCCTTTATTCAAGGTGATTTTTGCCATCGTTCTTTTTGAATATACTTACGACTTCTTTAACCCGGAGGGAGTAGATGGCGTACGCACCAATATCCTGGGTTTTGAGTCGTTTAGCTATGCCTGGTACGTCTGGCTATTTTGCCAATTAGCAGATGATTTCACTTATTACTGGTTTCACAGGGCCAATCATGAGATCCGCGTCCTTTGGGCGGCGCACATCGTTCACCACTCCTCAGACAACTTCAATTTAGGTACCGCAGTGCGCAATGGATGGTTTACTATTTTGTATAAACCGCTGTTTTACATGTGGATGCCAGCTATAGGCTTTCCTCCAGAAATGGTTGTTGTTTGCCTTGGTATCGAGGCCCTATGGCAATTTCAACTGCATTCTGTTTATGTCCCAAAACTTGGGTTTATAGAAAAAATCTTTAATACGCATACCATGCACCAGGTGCATCATGCTCAGAACATAGAATACCTGGATAAGAATCACGGTGGGTTCCTTAACATTTTTGATAAACTCTTTGGTACCTGGAAGGAGCTAGATGATGATATAGATGTGAAGTACGGCGTTATTCACTCTCCGAACTCTTATAATCCGATGGTGATTTTAACCCATGAGTACAAAGATATTTGGCAAGATGTAAAGAAATCTAAAAAACTTTCACACAAATTCATGTATATTTTTGGACCTCCTGGCTGGAGCCATGATGGCAGTACCCTTACTGTTAAACAGCAGCAGGAGAAATACAGAGAAGAGAAAAAACTAAATCCAGAACTAGTATTCAGCCGACCAAATTAGTGCCGCTGAACCCACTAAAATAGGCAGAGGGCTTTATTCCTCGGCCACTTCTTCAGGACTATTTCGGTTTCTCCTCATCCTCATATCAAGGAATTCTACCAAGAGAGAAAATGCGATAGCAAAGTACAGATACCCTTTAGGAATGCTACCCACTTCATTGTCAAAGACGATCAGGTGAGATATGTGAGCAGCTTCGGCAATAAGCATGAATCCGATAAGAATTAAGAACGAAAGACCCAAAACCTGAATAGAGGGATGCCTGTTGACAAAATCACCTACCGGATTGGCAAAAAGCATCATGATAATCACTGAGATCACAACAGCAATAACCATGATAACAAGAGCATCGTTGGGGTTTGCAGAAATTCCATTGGTCATCCCAATAGCAGTAAGAATAGAATCAAAGGAAAAGACAATATTGATCATAGTGATTTGAACAATCGCATTTGTCATGGAGGTAGACCGACTTTTTTTAACCTCTCGCTCGTCATGCCCCCGGTCTTCCACTTTTTCATGAATCTCCTTGGTGCTTTTGTATAATAAGAACAAACCGCCACCAAATAAAATCAGGGCCTGCCAACTTATGGCCCCTGTGATCCAGGACTCGCTGAGAACCCAGAATGGTTTTTTGAGGGAGGTAAGCCAGGTAATACCAAATAACAATACAATACGCATAAGCATGGCCAGGACCAGACCAATATTTGTGGCTCTTTTCCGTTGGCTTTTTTCGAGTTTCCCAGCAGCTATAGAGATGAAAATAATATTATCAATACCAAGTACAATTTCTAAAAATGTAAGGGTTAAAAGAGCAATCCAGGCATCCGGACTGGCGAAGATTTCAAACATGCTTAGTTATTTTTAATTTCAGGTAAGCCCTTCAAATCAGTGGCTTTGATGGCAACGCCTTTAGATTTGCGGCTTTCACCCACTATGCTGTATTCAAATGTATACGAATTATCTGAAGTTGACAATATTTTCATATGAATCGACTTTTCCTCCGCTTTATTCTTTGGGTGGAGATTCTTTACAACGTACTCGCAGTTATTGATCCACCGAATAGAGGAAGAATCTATTTTTCCTTCAAAATAGTCTATTTCCAGATCCCCCTTTCTGATAAAAGTGGTTGTTTTTTCTTCACCGTCAATCTCCGTTGTAAAAGTAAAAGTACCGTCTTTAAAGCTTTTGCAGTCGCGTTGAGGTTCATAACAAGAGTAGAGAAGTAACAAGGCGCAGGGCGCTAAAAAAAGTCGTTTAAACATAGCCGCAAATTAGCAAATAGAAGAGAAATTCCATAGAAAGAGACTGATCTATTTTTTTAAACCAAACTATGGCTTATCAAAGGCCTCGAAGCTGCCGTCATCGTAGAAAATGATAATTTTTTGAATTGATTTTGACAAATTCGTCGCCTGTTTCGGAATCATTGGTGCGGAACTAGTAGGTGAGGGGTTTTTGGGAGTCGATTTTTGAGGGAAGCTGCCCTTGCCATTGAGAAGCCAATACAAGTTAACCTCCGGGAATGTCTTTACCACTTTTAATACGAATTCAAGACTTGGTTTGTTTCTGCCGGTTAACAGGTGTGAAATGCTAGATCGCTGCACTCCGATCTTATCAGCAAAGGCCGAAGCCGAAAGCTCATAGAACTGCAAAACCCGCTCTAAACGCTTAACAAATTCTTCTGTGTTTACCATTGTAATCTAATTCGTCAAAATTTTTAACTTTTTACCTTTCGTATGCCTTTAATTTTTAATAAAATATTAACCTATAACTTTATTTAAATACGTTTAAATAACTGATAAATAATTATTTAAAGTTATTTTTTATCATCTTCAATTATTTCTGGAAAACTGTTTACAACTGTATAATTATTTCTGAAATCTGTTGCTAAAATCCGTTTACAAATGTAACTATTTTAATCACAATTGTAACTCAAATTGCGCTTACATTTGTATCCCAGAATATAGTATGACGGTAGGCTTTTACGATTCCATTAAAGAAAAATTGGTTGAGGGCAGGTATGTGACCCTGGAACATCTTGCCCCCTACTTGAAGCGCTTGCCTGGAAAAGCGAAACTAACCGATATCGGAAAATCTGTCCTTGGTAAAGAGATTTACGCAATAAATTTGGGTAAGGGCAAGTGCAGAATACTGATGTGGTCTCAGATGCATGGAAATGAGTCTACCACCACCAAGGCCATTTTAGATTTGATAAATTATCTCTGCTCATCTCAGGGCGCCCACAATATCCTTGAAAATTGTACCCTTACGATTGTACCTATTTTAAATCCCGATGGTGCCGCTGGCTATACTCGGGTTAATGCCAATGCAATAGATTTGAATAGAGACGCGAAAGAGCTTAGTCAGCCAGAGAGTCGTAGTTTGCTGGAGCTATACCAGGCTTTTGAACCGGATTTTTGCTTTAACCTGCATGACCAACGCACTTTATACAATGTTGGAAATAGCTCTAAACCGGCAACACTTTCCTTTTTGGCTCCTGCGCATGACCAACAAAGAAGTATATCACCATCCAGAGCGGTTAGTATGCAATTGATTGCTGGAATTAACAAAAAGCTGCAAACCATTATTCCGGGACAGGTAGGCAGATATGACGATGGCTTTAATCCCAATTGCGTAGGAGATGGCTTTCAGATGCTTGGCACACCTACACTCCTTTTCGAAGCCGGACATTTTCAGGGAGATTATCAAAGGGAGAGGACCAGAGAGCTGGTGTTTATTTCACTCTTGGAAGCCATTGAACTGATTGCAAATGATACGATTGAAAGTCATTTATTGGATGATTATTTTTTGATTCCGGAGAATAACAAATTGTTTTTTGATATCCTGGTCAGAAATGCACAGTTGATCAATCCAAAATTTACGAATCATCCTCAGGTCGGAATTAATTATAAGGAGGTTTTAAATGATAATTCCATTAGCTTCGTTCCCGAACTTTCTGAGTCGGGTGAGTTAAATGCAAACTTCGGTCACAGTACTCTCGATTGTGCACTGGAAAGCGATTTAAAACAGCTTCAAAATCTGCCGGAGGTCTACAAACTTCTAATTTGAGTTAAATCAGCAAAATACCCGATTATTTTACATTTTTTTCAAAAAAAATGGATTTTCATTGCGTTTATTTTCTTAATTATGTATTTTCGCCTAAAATTTTGTCAATATGGGGAAAGTTAAATTAGACGAGATCGATCACCAAATACTGGATATGTTGATCGATAATACCAGGACACCATTTACAGATATCGCGAAGAAACTTTTGATATCTGCAGGAACAGTTCACGTCCGTGTTAAAAAGATGGAAGAAGCTGGTATCATTATGGGTTCATCGCTCACTTTAGATTATGTGAAATTAGGTTATTCTTTTATAGCCTATGTCGGGATCTTTTTGGAGAAAACGCATCAAACAAAGTTTGTACTCGAGCGTTTGACTCAGATTCCTAACGTCACGGTAGCTCATATCACTACGGGCAAATTCAATATTTTCTGTAAAATACGGGCTAAGGATACCACACATGCAAAGAATATCATTTTTAAGATTGATGACATTGACGGAATTAGTCGCACAGAAACCATGATCTCCCTGGAAGAAAGCATAAATGATAAAAAGCGCCTGATGCACATGATTTTTAACGAGTTGTAATCAGGAGAGCGTTAAATTTTTGAGTCCCACCTTTTTTAAAGCGTGGGACTTTTATATTTGTAGTATGAAAACATCCGAACTCAACACCGGCGATTACCACCCTTTTTATCAACCGTATATAAATGCCTTGGGTGAGGTAGATTTACTAGAGCAGCTAAAACGGCAACGAGAAAATTTCCCAAAGTTCATTGCGAGTATTCCAGACGAAAAATGGCAGTACGCCTATGCAGAAGGGAAATGGACAATAGCCCAGGTCTTAGTTCACGTGATCGATGCCGAACGCGTATTTCAGTATAGAGCGCTGTGTATGGGAAGAAATGATAAAACGCCTTTACCTGGTTTTGATCAGGATGCTTACGTGCCGCATTCGCGAGCCGAAAAGCGCACTAAAGAAGATGTAATTGAAGAATATAAGGCGGTGAGAACCTCTACGATTATGCTTTTTTCTTTCTTTGAAGAAGAAGATCTAAAGAAAATAGGTAACGCGAACGATGTACCCATGAGTGTTGGAGCCCTTGGTTTTATGTGTTGCGGGCACCAGAGGCATCATAGAAATGGTTTGAGAGAGCGGTACCTTTAATCTATTCGATATCCAGGTCCTCTTCCTGTTCTTGCTCCAGATTGAGCTCTAACTCCTTTACAACAGCCTGGTTCTCCACCTTTGTCTCCAGTTCTCTTTCGATGGTGTCTTCGAAAGTTGAAATGAAGTGCGATAGGCTTTGACTGATCTTTACAAGGTAGAGAATGTCTTCAGTTCTGAGTTCAACAGCTTCAATTAACTCGCCTTTTGCATTTTTAAACGATATGATATCATCGTCTCCATACCCATCCGGATATGTTTCAATTAATAAGGCAGCGACTTCATGATCAAGTTTTTTGTAGTCTACTAAAATTCGTTTCATAGGTAGGTTAGTTGCCCCAATGGTAGCTGGGATGGTTATTACGATTCCTAAACTAAAACATTTTTTCTTTGAGATTCTCAAAGAGTTGTGTAACGCGACATTTTAGTATATGAAGCTGTTATTCTGCGTAGTATGCGAAGGCATCAGGGAAAAGATCGGCAGGGACCTCACAGTCAATGACCGGATTTCCTATACCGTTTAACAGACTAAAATTGATATTACCGTGGGTATTTTTCTTGTCGAATTTCAAAAGCTCCAGAATGCCGGTGATATCCTGGGGGCTAATGGCAAGCTTTTTAAACCTTTCTAAAAAAGTACTTTTAATATCTAGTAATTGTGCCGCCGGGAGCGCATTGATTTTGTGAGATAGGTAGGCTTCTAAAATCATTCCAATAGCAATAGCCTCTCCATGAAGTAGCGTCTGTTTGGTCTCGTCTTCAAGAAAGTACGACTCAATGGCATGGCCAAGGGTATGACCAAAGTTCAATATTTTACGTAAGCCATGTTCTCTGGGGTCTTGCTGAACCACAGTATTTTTGATCCTTACCGAACTGTAAATATGCGCATCAAGGCTATCATAGGAACTTAGTCCTTTGAGCGCGTTCCAATAAGATTCACTTTGTATTAGACCGTGTTTGAGCATCTCGGCAAAGCCACTGAGCAACTGTCGTTTTTCCAGGGTTTTCAAAAAATCTGTAACCACTAAAACCATAAGAGGTTGTTCTATAACGCCCACCTGGTTTTTTAGAGCACCAAGATCCACCCCTGTTTTTCCACCAACCGAGGCGTCAACCATGGCCAGTAGGGTAGTGGGTACATTAATAAACGCAATACCTCTTTTGAAAGCCGCCGCAACAAAACCTCCGAGATCTGTTACTACACCTCCTCCTAAATTGATCATAAGGCTTTTGCGATCCCCGTCTAACTCTGAAAGCGCTTCCCAAACCTGGGTACAGGTATGGATATTCTTATTGATTTCGCCAGATGGGATTTCGATAATTTCAAAAAGGTAATCCCCAGAAATGCTTGCCATAAAGCCTGGTAGACAATATTGGTGGGTGTTCTCATCGACCAATATAAAAACCTTAGAATAATTCGCCGCCTCCAAATGGGCATTGAGTTCTTTATAAGCTGTTGCGTTGAAATGTACTACCGACTTATCTGAAGCTATTGATTCCATGGTTCTTTAGTTTCCAGGCCACAAAATAAAGGCAATTTTTTGGGATAGCGATTTTTTCGCAGAAAATTAAAGCGATTAATTTCTGTTTGACAAGATAGGAATATAGACATCCTGTACAATAGCAAATGGAAGCTTGCTCTCTTCCGAATTGTAAGCTCCTCCAGTGAATACGGCAACAGCATTGAATTCCTTCAGTATAAAAATATATTGTCCACCATTTCCTGTAGCGGTAGGAACCCTTAGCGCTTCTGATTGCACCTTAAATGGAATTCGCCACCACAAAAAACCGTAGTCCAAATTGGCAAGACTTTGTTGTTTAGCAGTGGAAGCACTTATCCATTCCTCTGAAATAAGTTGCTCAGACCCCCATCTTCCCTTGTTTAATACCAAAAGACCCACTTTTGCCAGATCTCGTGAGGTCATGTACAATCTTTTAGCGGCCGGAATGACGGTTTTTCCCTTGGTTGTATGGCCCCAACTTAAGTTGGTTATGTTCATCGGTTGAAATAAGTGCTGTTGGGCAAATGCTTCGATAGAAAGCCCTGATGCCCTTTGTATCACCTCCGCGAGCAGTACCACTCCCATTGAACAGTAAGATGCGGTTTTACCCGGCTCGCTTAGCATGGGCAAGTCTAGTGTATATTGAAGCCAGTCTTTTTTTCGATATACTTTGTCTTCCTGTCCGATTGATTTTTTGTCCCAATCATTGCAATCAAAACCAGTACTCATCGTGAGTAGGTGCCGTATAGTTATGAGTTCCTTTCTTTTATCAAGGTTTTTCTTTGGCTTAAGTTCGCCCAAATATTTTGACATTGGGTCATCAAGGGCCTCAATAATTCCTTTGTCTAAAGCAATTCCAAGAAGCAGCGAAATGATGCTTTTGGTGGCTGATCTCAAATCGTGCTGTGTGTTCGCGTATTGTTCTCCAAAGTATTCTTCCAAGACTAATTTGCCACCTTTTACCAGTAGCGAACTGTGAACTTTGTGTTTAGCCGCCCCAAGTTGATTGAATAGTTTGTATACCCGTGTAGAATCCAGGCCTCTCGAAAAAAAATTCTCAGTATCCCAACCATCAGCTAATTGGGCAGGAACTTCGTATACATATTTAGATTGTGCCCTGGTATGGAATATCGTGAGGCAAATAATGACCAGAAATAGGAAAGATCTCATCGATAAATTATGTTCTGGTTAATCTGGCTATTATCCCTTTGTGCAGCGGGTACAATTCGGTAAGCGCCTTCTTAGATGCCAGTTCAAAATCGGCAAAGTCAAAACCGGGAGCAACGGTACAACCGACCAAGGCATAAGAATCTGCTATGGTCACTTCTGCGGCAAACCACCAATTGGCCGGGACTACAAATTGCAGAGACTGTCCTTGCTTCAAATCGGCGCCTATCAATACAGTATTGTAATTGCCTTCCACATCAATAAGATGCAGCTTAATTGGACTTCCCCGATAAAAATGCCAGATCTCGTCCTGCTTAATCCTATGAAAGGCCGAATAACTTGCGGAGGTCAAGAGAAAGTAGATGGCAGTACTAAAATTACGACCTCCCGAAAATTCCCAGCCAGGGTTGCCTGTTGTTATTGTACCCTTACTACGATAGGTTTCTTTATAATATCCGCCCTCGGGGTGCGCTTCAAGTCCCAGCTGTTCAATAATCTCGTCAATAGCACTCATGCATCTGGTTTTAAGGATCAGAAAATCAAAAGTACATAGATTGTATAAGTAAAAAAAGGACGGCCTAAACCGTCCTTATACATAATTGAATAAACAAACTCCTATAGTTCTTCACAGCTGAATCCGCTGTTCATTAAGGTGCTCATTACTGCTTTCGGGCCCAATTGCTTGGTTTCTACCCTTAAAATGTGGTCACAGTCCTCCAAATCAAAATTCCAACGCCCTGCCGGGCGGATAAGCTGATCTAATAAAGGCTTAAGTGAGCTCACTTCTTTACTTTTTACCACCGAGGTTTTGAATACCAGTACTGTTTTCATACGCATTATTTTCTGTTATCTTTCATAGAAAAGGGGAGGGGCAATTCCTAGTGATCTGAGATAGACATACGCCTGCCCTCTGTGATGTACTTCGTTATCCACAAAGTAGTCTAAATGAGACCAGATCGGGAAGGTAAATTGCCCGAATACGGTTACTGTTTCCCTAAGGCGCTCCACCGGAATTTGTGCCCAAAATTCATTAATCTCAGTGGTCTGCTTATCCCAGGCCTCCAATATTTTTGCCTTGCTTCCACCATGATCAAAATCTTCGCTAAAAGGGAGTTGTTCTCCGGTAACGATTTCTCTAAGAGATGGTGCACCTATTGCCATAAGCTCCATCACCATTTCAGCGAAGGGGCGCATACCCCCAAGGGAATAGGTAAAGAATTCGTCTTCTGGAAATGCTTCGATGACTCTTCTGGTGAGTCTTCTGTGGCCTTGCCAATGTTCTAACAGTTCCGTGGGAGTGATCGTCTGTGCTTCGGGTTGATTTTTTGCTGTTGTTGTACTCATCTGTTTTCATTTTTTGTTTTCTGTGCATTTCAAAGATAAATTGGGGTAGTGACAGCCCTTTGTCAGTAGTAAAAAAAAGCAAGAATATTTTTTAAAAATGCTTTAAAATCAGGCTGTTGCCATAGGGTTGTCACCCTGCCATCTTTTCTTTGCAAAAGAAACTGAAAGTATGAAAAAACCCTGGCGATACTTTTTCCCGAAACCGTATCTTTGGGATATCTTTTCTTCACTTATGGGTATGGACACCGTAAAACGTTTTGACCGTATTGTTGCAATTCTCATTCAATTGCAATCTAAAAGGATTGTAAAGGCGCAGGATCTGGCAGACAGGTTTGAGGTTAGCTTACGTACCATCTACAGAGACATTCGTACCCTTGAATCCTCCGGAGTACCTATTGTCAGCGAAGCAGGAGTAGGATATTCTATTATGGAGGGGTATAGATTACCGCCGGTGATGTTTACGCAGGAAGAAGCCGGAAGCTTTGTGGCCGCTGAAAAACTCATGCAAAAATTTACAGATAAAACGCTTGGTGCACACCATGAGTCTGCCATGTATAAGGTGAAGTCTGTTTTACGCGGACATCAGAAAGACTGGATTTCGGCCCTGGAATCTCAAGTAAGCATAAATCCTGCGCAAGATTTGTTCAATGAGAATGTCCCGGATGCTCTCGAGGTGCTTTTTGAGAGCATAGCCGAAAAGAAACAGGTAGAACTCTATTACCGCTCCCTACAAGTCGATGACCCGGTAAAGCGGGTTATAGAACCGGTTGGTCTCTTCCATGAGAACAACTATTGGTATGTCTATGGGTATTGTCATTTGCGAAAAGATTACCGACAGTTTAGAACAGATAGGATGACCAAAATAAAGAGAACAGCAGTCCCTTTTCTTCTTAAGCATGGAACCCTGGAAGAGCTACGCGCCAAACCAGAAGACCGACCTAAGACAAAGGTTCGCATTTTGGTAGATCCTAAGGTTGCCCGGTTTATTGGTGGCGGTAAAAAGCACCACGGCTTTGTTTCTGAAGAGCGAAAAGCCGAGGGCGTAGAAATGACCTTTATGTGTACAGATCTGGACAATGGTTTTGCCCGATGGTATGTCATGTTTGGCGACTATGCAAGGATCCTGGAACCCCAATCTCTGAAGACCAGGGTTAGAGAGATCCTAAAGAATATGGAGGCCAAATTATAGCACTTCAGAAATAGAAAACTTTGCATTCCATCATAAGTACATGACAATCAGGAAGCGCTAAGAAAAAAATAGCAGCAATAAAGTGCCCACAGAAATCCCATGGAATTTAGCAGTAGCAAATAAGAACTCTCTCTGTATTTTTTTGTAAAAGCGCTTATCGCGGGAATGAGAAAAAGATTAATCGAAATTGTAAAGGGCAAAAGCATAAATCCAATACCCATAGGCCCGCCAGACTCCCATAAAATGTCTAGGGTAGCTCTTAGAAAGAACCCCAGATTCAATAAAATGATTAGGGCTGCAATAATCCTATTTGCAACTGCTTTACCCAAGGCCTCTGGATTGTGATTATTGAGTTTCCGTTATTTTTAGACCCCCTCGCATAAATTGGTCTATATACCCTGCAATTTCGGCTCCTTTTTCTTCCTGTAAAAAATGACCGGCGTCTTTGATTATGATCTTTTGTTGATGAGCGCTGGTAGGGATTAGTTTATAAAAGAATTTTTCAAGTCCGCTAAACACCTTGTCTTTATCAGAGAACAGCACCAGGGCGGGTTTGTTCCATTTTGACAATACTTCTCTGGCCTTTAGCATATGGTCTATGCCCGGAGCATTAGGTTTAGAGGGAATTAACTGAGGAAAAGCCCTGACACCGCATTTGTGTTTTCTGTTAGGGTAGGGAAGGTCATAGGCGTTGACCACCTCTTTTGGTAACTTCTGAACGGTTCCAAATTGAATAACCTTGCCTACAGGCATGGAAGGGTGATAAAGGGCGTACCACTGCCAAAGTTTAAAGGCAAAGGGTAATTTTTTTCCTTTGGGTAAAAAGGTGTTCATGATAACTACACGTTTAAACTTTTCGGGCTGTTCAGCCAGTAAGCTTAAGCCAAGCAGTCCACCCCAGTCCTGGACCACCAGGGTAATATCTTTCAAATCTAATTTTTCAACGAAGCTTATTAGCGATCTCAGGTGCAGATCGAAGGAGTAATTCTTATAACCCACAATCTTGTCTGATTTTCCAAAACCAATAAGGTCTGGAGCTATAAAGCGATAGTTTTTAAGGCCTGGAATAAATTTTCTGTACAAGTAAGACCAACTGGGTTGGCCATGTAAGGCAAGAATGGTTTCGCCCTCGCCTTCATCAATATAATGCATCTGAAGATCCTCAAAAGTCACATAGTGCTCTTTATAAGGAAAATCTTTAAGCGTTTTAAATCGGTCTAAATCTGGTTTTAAGACTTTCATTTTATCGTTTTTAGTTCCAGGAACGGATCATTTCTTTGTAAAACAGGCTTTTCCTAAACTCCTTGGGTTTCTTTTCATTCAACAAATCTAAACCTCCTTTTTCTTTTATCAGCTCCTCAAAGTGTTCTTCCCTTAAATCGAACTGTGCCTTATTGGCATAGGTGGTAATAAGCATCAAATGAAACGGGGCCTCCTTGGTATAGGGCGTTTCCAGAACCTGAGATGATTGTATATACCCTCGTTCTACCGCCTTTTCGCGTAGCACCTTCCAATTATTTTGATAATAGTAGACGGTCTCCTTTTTTTGATTGTCAATGATCTGTATAAAGTCGATTGCAGTGATTGATTCATCGTATTGACTCGAACTCGTTAGACTAAAGCCAAAAATTACAACAAGGGTGGCAAGTGTTTTCATGTTTTTCGTTTTTAGATAGGAATGATGAACTTTCTTTTGGTGGTGCTTAGCGTTAACCATAATAAGCGATCCTAGAATTTAAAGTTAATTAATATCATGGCTATTGAAAATTCCTAATTCTTATCGTTTTCATAAATAATTAAAAAACAATTCTACCGCATTGCCGAGTAGAAAACTTGCAAAAGCTCCTATAAATGAGATGCGTCTTAATCCGAGTTTGTTCGAAAAAGCCAACCAAAGTGCGATGAGGGCACAGACTACAAATACTACAGTCGCGTAGGTTGGTACAAGACTCGTAAAGAGTCCGGCTAAATTAAATATAGGATCCAGAAGGGCTGTAAACCCAAAAAGCGCCAAAGTAAAATTGGCTTTGGTGTGTTTAGTCATTAGATAATAACCTGCAATCAAAAGCTCTACACAGATAGCTGCCGGGCCAAACTGGTTGATGTAATCCATCTTAAAATAACCTTCCAAACCAACCGGAAGGGCGATCCTGGATAGAAAGACCCCACCGAGGACCAGGGCAAGGATGATAAATGTAAGGGCGATGATTTTTCTGGTTTTCATACAACTAGTTGGTATTATTTGACTTCAATCTTCTGCTTTCTTCCCACCACTATATTTTTCTTCACTACGTAGGGTGGTCTCAGTAATAAACTGGCCGTATGAAGTATTGATTTCGGCAACTTTCAATTTCAATTCTTTTAGCAGGCCATCAATCGAACCGTCGAAATGAACGGTATGCATATAGTTGCTTTTGGGTAAGGGTGCTTTCCGGGGGCTATCGGGCATATCGGAATGAAAGAGTATCACAGGCTTTAAATAGAGGCTCGAAATTTCCGTCAATTCTGTATTGACAAAGGGCCCTGATAAATCTGCTATAATAAACTTACTTAAACCACCCATGGTGACAATAACCTCAACCAGGTCCATACTTCCGGGTCGTTCAAAATCAAAAATCATTGGTAGATAATTCTGTGACAGCAACCACTCTCTAATCTGGTACAGACGGTCCAGACCTCCATCTTTAAAGCGGCCCAATAAGAGTACAGACCTGCTGTTCATTACATTTATGGTGTCTCTTAGGCGTTTATGATTCGTTAAATAGTAGATAAACTGAGCCAGTTCTATATCGTCTACCATCATTGGGATACGCCCTTCTTTGATGATGTCTGCATAAAAGCCGTAAGTTTTTTCGATAACCAATTTAGACTGGATAGAACTTTCAGAAGTTTTCAAATCCCAGGCAGAAATACCATATACTACAGTCTCTTCTATTGATTTCACCTGAAAATCTGCATTGGCAAGATTTACGCGATTTAAGTTGCAGTTTTCAAATACAGCATTTTCAAAGGTGGCATCGGTAAAGATGGTTTTATTAAAGAGCGTATTCACAAAGCGGCAATTGGTGAAGTTTGCCCTGGAAAAGTCGCCTTCTTCAAATACCACATCTTTAATGGTAGCATTGCTAAGATCCAAGGCTTCTGCAAAGGCCTTAAATACGGTGACGCCTTCGAGTGTAATGCCTGAAAAGTCGTAATGGTTTTGTCCTTTAGTAAATCCGGAGTACCAGTTTGGTGCATTGTACTTTTGGTCATCAGAAAGTTCTGAGACCGATTTCAACCAAGCGTCAAACTTTTGCTTCTTAGGGGGCTTCGGGTTTAAAAAATCAGAAATCATGATCTACGGTCTTTGCTAATTTTATGAGGGTGGGGGAAGACAAATCGTGGAAGACTTTTAAGCCCACGAAGAAAGATCGGCTACTCAAATAAAATTAGTGATAAATATTGGTTTGAACATGGTAAATGAGACCGGCTCAAGGTATTTAAAACTTCTTTGCCGCTATAATAATACCAGTAGACCAGTTTAGCTTTGTTATCTTAAAATTTTCTTTGTTTTCCAATAAGGTGATTAATTGTTCGGCTTTTTTAGCATGTCCTTCTGGCCAATTGGGTTGCTCCAGCATATCATCAATGATATAAAGTCCGCCAATTTTCAATAAATCCAGTGTTATATTGAGTTCACTGTATTTACCGGGCCAGGCATCGGCGAAGATAAGGTCGAACTTTGCTCCGGAATAGTCTTTTAACCATTCACTGCCATCGGCACACAAGATTTTAACCCTTTTGTCTGTTCCAAAGAAATGCTTTACAATTTCGATGAGTTTCGGGTCATTGTCAATAGTGGTTAGCTGTGAACGTTTGTCCATGCCGTCTACCATCCAACTCAGCGAAAGTCCGGTACCGCTTCCCAATTCAAGTATATTCGAATTTGGCTTAGAAGCAATCAGTGTTCTAAGCAGACTGCCAATATAGCGGTCTGAAGGCATGCTAAAGCCAATCTCTTCGGATTTGGCCTCAATTTCTGCCAGTTGCGCGGGAGGCCTATTAATTTGTGGTTCTTTCATAGGGTACAAAAGCTCTTAGGGGTTTCCATTTTTTAAGATATCGGCTTGCATAATCTGTGTCTTTAATCATAGAAGGTTCAACCTCAACTATTTTTTGCTCTAATTGGATTACAAAGTCAATAAGCTCCTGTTTGAGTTTTTCGATACGTTGTAAATACGTTTCACTCTTTCCGGCGTATGCAAGCGCATGAATGCGCGACTTCATTACCTCGATTTGCTCTTTTCCGCGGTAAAAATGCAGATTGGCACTGTCTATGGTGTTTTTAATTTGATTGTCTTCAATTTTCGGGTTTCTAAACCGCTTGTTCATATAGCCTATAAAGATGTTGTCAAAGCTTATTCCGGTGTTTATTTCATCTTTTGCGGCATTGAGCCGTTTGATGATGTGGTTGTAACTTAAAATCCAACGGTTATACTTTACATTTTCCAGCTGTTCTTCACTTTCATTGATGTATTTACGAATCAGGGAATTGTTAGCCCCCGATTTCTTAATCCGCTTAATCCTATTTTTAATTTGAATTAGGGTATCTAGTTTGCTAAGGCTTGCAATTGAATCTCTGTAATTAAAATGGCCGCCTATGTCGAGCTTGGAGAAATCCCGGTTTTTAAAGTCAATATTGTTGACCGGGTTATCCAGAAATTGCCAAATAGGGTCAAAGGGCACGTGCGTTTTTATAAAGTCTCTTGGAACTATTAGAAAGTAATTGTCTGTAAACTCATGCACATACGCACCGCTTTCGTCAAGATAGCCGGCAGCAACAGTATTGTCAACAAAGAAATAATCCTCATTGATTTTTACAGCATTCCAGGCATGGTCTAGATCTGAAACTTCCTCGCTGCCCGGTTCTCTGGTATAACCTGGAATCACAAAAGATTCTATATCGATGGCCTTACACATCTGATGAAAAAGCCTGGCGTAATGTTCGCAAATTCCTGTACGCTTCTTTAGCACTTCGGCTACCATCTCATCGTAAGAACGATATTGGAAGATTGTATTGATCAATGATACATCATAGGTAATGTTATGAGTGATCCAGATGTGTAGGGCCCTTAATTTTTCATCTTCCTGTTTTAGCCCTAAAGTTAGGTATTCGGCGATTTCCTTTGGAGTTTTTAGAGAATCGGGGACGCTTTTCGAAGCTTTGTCTATTTTTTCATACCTGGGGTTGGCCAGGCAGGTCAATACAGTTAAAAAAAGAAGTGTGAGGCTAAGGAATTTTTGCATAGGTTTTGGCCGAAGTCTTAGGGGAATTAATATTTCTAAATTCTTGATTCTTACTCATGGGTTGTTGTTAGTGGAATAATCCATAGGTTTTTTTCAAGGTCAATGGTCCCGCCAAGTTCTTCTTCAACGACCCTATCTGTTACACTAAGACCTTTTTGAGCCATGTTCTCAAAGGTATCCATCCCGTCACCGGGAAAATTTTGCCGCGTTCTATGAATGTTAAACCTATTAGATAGTTGCCTGCCAAAAGCCTCCTCAACGCCATCCTTCCCAATCATAAAACCAATTAAACCGCCCCAGGTGGCAGTGGGGTTATCGGAATCCCAGCCTGCCAGCGCTCCAATTTTTATGGTTTCCTTTAGATCGCCTTCTCCATAGAACAAACTTACCAGGCTTGCCGCAAAGTTTATTCCGGCAGCAAAGCAACCGTTGCAGTGCAGGTTTTTAGAGGTGATATCGTAACCGTCTTTTTGTTCTACCTGATATCTGTGGTAAATAGAATCTCTGGCTTGCTCCCAGGGGATACCAGACTTGTACAATTTTTCTGAATAATCAAACATTTGAGCCGGGTAGGCACTATCAGGGAGAATAGTTCTTGCTTCTTCAGCCAACCAGTGTATTCGCTGGCGCATCGGTTTGTCTGCATTCATGGGGGCCAGGGAATACATGGTCACATAAAACTTTGAGATGTCTTCCGCTTCTTTTCGTGCAACGGTTTGGATGGGCAGATGGGCCATGCTGGTTGCAACTTCTGGTCTTGCAGGAGAAAAGAGCCCGAATATTTCGGTAGTCAATTGCGCATCGATCATGTCAAAATGTTCGTTCTGCTCGGGGCTTCCTGTTTCTGGTGGTAGAACCCCTTCTTTCATGAGGTCTAAAGCTTTTTGATTGGATACCCACAAATAATTTTCCTCTTCAGATTTTATATGCTTTAACCAGCCATCACGTATCTGTGTTGCGGATAGGGAGCTGGTCTTGTGTGTGTAAAGTAGGTGCTGATACATATACTCAATGTCTGTGTCGTCATCCGCTCCCCATATTTCAGTACTGTCTCTAAGCACAAAATCTATGGTAGGGGAGATGTCGCTGGGAACACCTTCTGCCCAAATGCTGGGCTGATCTGGCTGGCCCCAGTCTGCCCTGGTGTAGAAATCTCCGGTTTTTATTTCCCCTATATTGCCAATTTTATCCATTTCTGTGACCAGTCCGGTCCAGTTGGCAATACACTGCCCCAACCAAAAACCGTATAATTGGTCCTTGTAGCCGTCTCGAGAAATGACAAGTTGTGCGTTCTGGCCTTGATTACTAGCCTCGTCTTCCTTCTTATTGGTTTCCGTTTTGCAGCTAAGCAGTATAATCAATGATAATAAGAGTATGCTATAGTGTTTCATACAGGAAATTCTAAAATTAGGTGCTAAGTTTAAAGGTAGTGAAAATCATGAGGTCAAAACTGTGACCGCCGCGGGCTATAGCCATTGTCATAAGCTATTGGTATGTTCAGCCAATTTTAAATCCATTCCGCTTGATATTCCAAATCAATCGGCTGATAATTTATATATTGAACAATTCTTGGTTTGTCAGATATATTCGGGCTACTTCCATGTGGTAGGCATTGATTCCAAATAATTAAGTCTCCAGCTTTTGCTGCAATGGGTTTTTTCTTAAAACCTCTTAGTAAATTAGGGTCTCTTGGATTTTCATCTTTGTCTAAATTAGTTAACCATTTTTCTATATTCCTATGAAAGCCGGGAATTACAGTAAAGGCACCTTGATTTTCATCCGTGTCGGTTAAGTATAAGAGCCCTTGGAGGCCAAAAGGAATGGGTCTTTTTAAGCTAACATCCCAATGTAAGTTAGGCCCAGGGAATTTATAAAAATCAGTCTCTGGGGGATTAAAACTGACTCTATCCATAGAGACCAACAAATCTTTTCTATCCCATAATTGTTGATAAGCCAGTTGAATTTTTTTAGAGAGTCTATTCCTATCCAAAACAGAAGCGTTAAATAAGCGTATCATAATCCCTTGCTTCATAGGGTGGGGGCTATACCAGGTATCAGGCTCAGCTCTGGAGGCGTCAATGGTATCGTAAATTAAGTTTGTAGTTTTCTCGCAATCGCTTTTGGGAATCGCGTTTCTCAAAATTATATAACCCTTTTTCTGCCATTGTGCCAGTTCTGATTCGCTAAATACCTTTTCATCAGATTGCGTTAGATCGAGATTTTTGCCACTAACAACAGCATTGAATTGTTCAATAATTGGCTGAGAAAGTCTGCCATTTTCTTCAATCCATTTTTCAAACTGATCAAAACTTGGAGTTGATAGCATAAGATATTGAATGGTAGGTTCGGTTCCGAGTCCTAAAGCATTAAACACAGCATTGATGTATTTCCATTCTAGTTTTGATACTTCAGATTGACTGGCCTTTAATTGTTGATAATGATTCCATATTAATTTTAAATAATATATTCCAATCCTTCCGCAGTCTGTTATTTCTATTTCGCTATGGTTTGACATTAGATTTTAGCAGATATAAGCGATACTTATTCCTAATAACGTATAAAGGTCCGGGCTTCTCCTTCTTCGTCCGCGGCTTGTTTTAGCAAACAACTATGATTTTGCAGGCCTGGGCCAGATTATTAATTAATAATCAATAATTCAACCTGGAGAACCTACCAAACAGTCTCGCGTATAAGCAGTAACAGATTTTTTGCAACTGCTTTTCGGTTTACAATATACTTTGAAATAACGAAAAAACGGTTGACATCTTAATGCAAACCGCAATTGCCTGTACACCTCGTTGGAGGTAGTTATTCAAAAGTCAACAAGTCGGGCTCTAAGAATGTTGTTCTTGCTTTTTTAGAATTGAAAATATTGAAGCTGTAATGGGTATTTACCAATTCTTTAAACTCAGTTTTTAATTGTGGAAATTCAGCAATGAAGTCGGTAAAGTTATCCGATTTGGATTTTTGCATAAAATGATTCACAATTTTGGTAGCTACTATAGTCAAAGTCTTGTGATACTTATCTTTCTCGCCAACAATTTCAACAAAATTCTGAAGTTTCTTTTGGATATCCTGCTCGGCACGTTTTAGTCCAAACCGGTCTATATATAGCCAGGCCAATCTCAAATGGGCTTCGTGCTTAAATATTTGGGGATTTAAAGTGCCATTCTCAAATTGCTCAATGAAATTGGCATCTGTCAATTGATTGTGATTTGTTTTACTTTCCATTTTTTAATTGGTCCAAAGATCAAGAAATTCAAACGAAGTTGCCAGCAGGCAAGATTGGATTTTTTTCAAGGCAAGGATGTTTAGCTGTTGCTTAGTATTAAAAATAGGAAAAACTTTCGGTCTTGCCCTTAGGCCCCTAAGAAGTATGGGAATTCTTAGGCACTTGCTTGCTAAAGATAAATATAAAGATCAACCTGCTTTTCCCCACCGCTGTCAAGCCTTATGTGATTAGCATCCGGAAATGGTAATTTCATTGTAAACTCCTGGTTTGTTTCTGCAATAACTCCTTTAAGTAACAAAGAATAATCATAAGACTGTTCAAGGGGCTCTGAATCGGATGAAGATATTCGGTAAGACTGTTGCCCATTCGGCAATGACACTAACTCTGGATTTTTAAATACAATAGGGCTTCCATCAGCTTCAATTTTTAAGTGCTTAATGGCTTCTCTTGCGTCAATAATATAATAATGCCAATATGCCTTCATAGATTTAATAGTGTTCCGGTTAAGGAATTTACTTATTTACCAGTAGGTCTTGTTAATATGAGTATAGTTCCCAGTTGATTAGCTTGATTTAGGCACTTTTAGCTATATGCGATTCTAAATGTTCAGATCTGCGTATTTAGTTTTTAGCCTTGTTGAAGGTAGGTTATTATCTTTTATTTAACCAGTTTTCAATAGCTTCGAGAAAGCCATCGCATCTTTTGTAAGCTAAATTGTTGTCCTGGAATTCATAGAAACCTCCAGTCTTACTTAGCCACATATTGTGGTTACAAGCTGGAAATGACTTTATTGTTAGGTCTGTATGCTCTGCCATGGCTCTTTCATATAGCATTTTGGTTTTTTTCCAGTCAACATTCATGTCATTTTCTCCAAATAATGCCAAAACCGGAGCATTTACTTTGGATAAGATCAAATCAAAATCTTCTACAAGAACCTGCAAACCAGTCGCTTCATCAAGTTTTTCTTTCATAAACGACTTTTGGTTACTGTAGTATCTTTTGGCGTTTTCTTCCTCACTACGCTCACCGACAGTACCGTTAATAAACCGTAACAAAAATGGGTTCTTTTGAAGGTCTCTAGTAGCGTTCTTATAGGTTTCGTAGCTTCCCCCGGAGTGAAAGACTTTTGTTCCTTCCAACCATTGATCAACAAGTAAGGCAATAGAATCTTTAGGCAGCCCTTCAATTCGTAGGTTTTGTTCAAGGAGGTAACCGAAGTTTTCTTTATCGTCTACACCACTTACTGAAATCCAAAATGCAATGTCTTTGGTTTGGCTTATAACGATTGGGTTTATCCAACCGGCCCGGCTAAAGCCTAATAAACCAATGGTATCTGAGCCTGGTATTTGTTTTTCTTTCAAAGTACTGATCGCTGCTATAACCTCAGATGCACTATTATAGACTGTTTGATTGTAATTGAAAGTGCCGCCGCTTTTTCCACATCCCATTTTATCCCAAATATAGGTGGCATAACCTGTTTTTATGACGGTTTCTCTGATATCTAAATACCATTCTTGGGCGACGGCATTTGTTTTTCCCGATCCATGAACGATAAGCACAATTCCCTTGGGCTTTTGATCTTCTGGAAGATTCAATACGCCATTTAAGAGTACTCCCTCAAATTCAAAGTCTAAAATTTGTCTTTTGCTTTGGGCGTTTAAGTTGGCGGCAATCAGGAACAGTATTGATATTAGGGCGATTCTTTTCATTTTTCTGCTTGCATTTTTCAATTGACCTCCAATGTTCAAATATGACCAGAGGTTTAACTTTCAAAGGGTTTGCCAGTAAAGAGATAAAAAATGTAGTAATGTTACAATGTGCGCTAAGAATTGCTTCTAAAGGTTTGTGTATGATCAGTATTGGGCATTTCCAAATGAACTGTCAGCTGAAAGAATCATGAATTTAGAATAGCATTTTTTATTTAGAAGGAAGTAACAATGCATTATAGCCATTGTTAGCTAAAGTTTATTTCAGGTATTGCAACATCCACCCTGAAGCTCTATTGGTCCATTCATCAGGTAGTTTATGGCCACTATCAAACCATTTAATTTCCTTGTCTCTGCTTTTTATCAGATCATAAAGTCGCTGGCCATCATTTTTTGTATAGTTCCTACTATCACTTTCCCCCATTAGCATAAGAAACGATGATTTATCAACAAATGGTGCAAAATTATAGACGGCAAGGGCTGAAAAGGGTTCCTTTAATACAGGGGTAACACTTGCTACAGATACATTTATCCTGGAGTCGACGGCACTTAGGTTAAATACCATCATGCCTCCCATACTGTAACCGATTGCCCCGAAACCTGTAGCATCTATTTCTTCACGTGTTGCCAGATAATCCATGGCCCTGCGATATTCAATTACTGTTTGAACGATCATGTCTCTGGCGCGCATGATCCAACCTTTCTGAAAAATAAAAACATCAGCAGACTCGTAGTCATTATTTAGCATTCGTTCCCCATGATATTCAGCATCCAGGCTTAATACCGCAAATCCAGAATCTATTAACTGTTTGGTCAGTAGTCCGCCTGAATTAAAACTATTTTCTTTCCACCAGCTTTCTTTAGAATCACCAACTCCGTGTAATAGTAAAACACATTGATAAGGACCATTCCCCTCTTTTGGAATAGCCAAATAACCGGGGACACGACTATTTCCCGGACCTTGAAAAACTATTTTTTCCCGGCTATAGTTGGTTTCCTCATCTTTGTTAACAATCCTGGCTTCTAATGGAATGCTTTTATCATAATCAAAGAACTGAGCCATTACTTTAAACGCCTTCGATTTAATTGGATTTATAGCAATGGAATCGCTCTCCTGAGCCACTATGAAACCAGGAAAGAAGGATATGGAAATATAAAAAAGGAAAGTGATGGTATGGACAGCTGTATACTTCATAATAGCGTAGTTTTTAATTTAGCCCAACGGTATCGGCTATTGCCAGGTACCTCAATTTACAGACCTAAATGGGCATATTTATTAAACCCTAAGATAGGGAAATAGCACAAGCCGGGGCAAGTAATGGGCTATAGGCCTTGTTGCAGCAAGTTATTTACATTCCTTTTCCTATAATTAGATCGCATAGATCAATCCACCATTGCCATTTACCCATTGGTGCTATGGCTAAGGAGTAAAATGATACACCAATTAATGTAAATAAGTACGATTTATAAACTTTTTTTTCTTTCCTATGGTCCAAGAAGATCATATACGATAATGGAATGATCGTAGTCACAATAAGGCAGATATAAATAGAGTCCAAATAAGTTATTGGTGGATTTCCTTCATAGGAGACTAGCAGTGGAAAATACACTAATCGTGCTGTGGCAGGTAACAATATCCAAAATACGGTAGATATGAGCCATCTTGCATGCTTGTCTGTATCTTTAGCATTCCAAATCCCATAGACTACACACATGCTAAAACCTGTGAGTGCACATAGGTCGCCAAAAGAAAAGCCGTACTTCAAGACATCTGGAAGAAATTCGTTAACCACTTGATATGGCATTACTTGAAGCGCTGATCCTACAACACCACCTGCAAGGAGAATACCAATTATACCTAATTTCCTGTGATATTTAGCTGGTTTATTATGAATCAACCAGGGCTGAAGGATCACAAGGATATACCAGGCGGTGGCCGTAAGACCGTGTACATGTTGGCGAAATGGGGCCTCATTAAACTTACTCCAATAGGAAAGATAGAAACCGGCCCATGTTAAAATGAATGGAATCAATAACCATAAGTGTGCTTTGGGGAACAAATTGGTTTTCTTTTGTTCATGCATAACTGGTTTATTTAATTGGCTACGACCTTCCTGGCTCCTCCGTGCCTTTTAAAATTAAGACTTCGGAGGACAAATACAATTTGGCTGGCTAGGGCCAGATTATTAATTATAAATTACTGATTATTAAAAATTGATTAATAATGAATAATCCATAATTCATTATGCGGCCGGCTAACTTATAGCCGTTGTTAACCCTTGCCTTTTATTTTCATTAGTATTCTGTACGTACAATTCTGTTTGGATTTCCAAACCATCATAAGATATTCATTAAAAAGACCGGCCTAATCTATAGCGTTTTCTGTTAACCGGAAACAGCCTATTTACCGTCACATCCGGGCTTAGCATCGGTATCTGACTCTAAGCGAATATTGTTTAATCCAATATCTACACCTTCTGCGGCCGTAATCATTAATGCCGAGCTAATTTTGGTCATATCTACACCAAGATTATCAAAGCAGCTTAGGCTGATTCGATATTCTTGCCATTGATCGGCAGCGATGCTGATATTTAGGGTTTTAGTACAAGAGGAGTCTGGACCACACATACCAATTTGGACAACCGCGTCATCGGCTTTAAGTGATTTTGCGGAGAATGTAAGTTCCATAGCGCCATTTGCCTGACGAGACATATCGCTTGGTGAAGCCGCACTGACCCGCATTTGGTCATGATCTGATCGTGTCCATTGTATTCTCAATGCATCTTCTTGCGCCATATGGTCTATTTTACTGATAATTAGCCCTCCAACGGAGGTAGGAAAACTGGCAATTTGTTTGTCCAGGTCGCCTGAGCTCAACCATAGCCCCCAAGGTGCGACCGGAGCACCTTTGCTGAAAAATTCACCAGTAGATACAACTTCATTATTCTCTAAACCAGCGTTTTCTGAAAGTTGATTGACCGTTTCCGCGCTATCGTAAGAAAGACCATAACCCAATTGAAACAATGGTTTCGTATCTTCAGACACTACGGCACTCGCCGGCCAGGAGAATGACAGACTACCTGTAAAATCAAAAGAAGGGTCTCTTTGAAATAATAGATCCGAAATACCTCCCCCTTCGCTGCCGGGCAGCCATGCCGCGACAAAGGCATCCGACTGATTTATTTCTGGGTTGCACCACAGTGGGCGGCCCGATAGAAATACAGATATAACAGGAATACCCTTAGTTCGAAATTCTGCCAATTTACCTACATCAAAACCATTTGGAACAAAATCAAGATTTTCTCTGTCTCCTTGAAACTCAGCGTAAGGATCTTCACCATATACAGCGATTACAATATCGGCCGCTACACTAAGGTCTCCATCAGCCGAATAGATTACTTTGCCACCTGCTGTATTAACGGCTTCTTTAATACCATCCAGTATGGATTCGCCATTGGGAAACTTGTCGTTCGTATGGCCCGTGCCCTGCCATGATAGGGTCCAACCACCACATGCCTTGGAAATGCTTGCCGCTCCATCGCCGACTACTAAAATTGTTTTCGAAGCATCTATGGGTAAAGTATTGTCGTTGTTTTTAAGCAAAACCAGGGATTCCCGTACAGCCTTGCGTGCAACAGCTCTGTTTTTAGGCAATCCCAGGAGACTTTCATCTCCCGCGTTTTTACGTGTACTCGGTGCACCTTTGGTAAATATGCCCGAAGCAATTTTCACCCTTAGGATACGACGTACGGCATCATCCAGTCGGGACATTGGAATTGTGCCACTCTTAACGTGCTTCAAGGTGCTTTCATACAAACCTTTCCAGCTGTCTGGAGCCATATACATATCCAGACCTGCATTCAGAGATTGTGGACAATCTGTATTCGTACAGCCAGGCACCTGACCATGACCGTTCCAGTCACCTACCACAAAACCGTTGAAACCAAGTTGCCCCTTCAAGACATCGGTCAGCAGTTCTTTGTCACCATGGAGTTTTCTTCCTTGCCAGCTGGAGAAAGAAGCCATCACCGTTTGCACGCCTGCGGGTATAGCGCTATAGTAACCTGCGGCATGCACATTACGTAATTCCGTTTCGCTGATAAGGGCATCACCCTGATCAACCCCTTTTTCTGTGGCTCCATCGGCGAGAAAGTGTTTAGCACTAGATATAACTCTGCCGTCTCCCATAAAATCAGCTTCGCCGAAACGACCTTGCAATCCGTAGACAATGCGATCTGCATATGACCTTACAATCTCATGATTTTCAGAAAATCCTTCGTAGCTTCTACCCCAGCGTACGTCTTGCGGCACTGCTAAGGTTGGGGCAAAGGTCCAGTCGTGACCAGATACAGTGAGCTCATGAGCGGTCACCGCGGCAATTTCCTCGATTAAGTTAGGATTCTGCATCGCCCCAAGTCCAATATTATGTGGAAAGATTATAGCTCCCAAGAGGTTAGCATGACCATGTACCGCATCTATTCCCCATATACAGGGTATAGCCACTTCAACACCCTCTTCATCAATGGATGCGTTATAGTATTTATCAGCCATGGCCAACCAGGTTTTTGTGTCCGCATAAGGGAATGGCCCGGGCGCTGAATTCCCGCCACTTAACACGGAGCCTAAACGATATTTCTTAAGTTCCTCTGGGGTGATAGACCCGTTGTCTGCCTGGATTACCTGACCTACTTTTTGTTCCAAAGTCAGTTTTGGGAGCAGTTCATCTATTTGCGCTTCAATTGCCGGGTCTAAGGGTAGTGCTTTGATACTTGTCCAATCTTTAGGATTCACAAGATTTGCTGTTTTTTCTTCACCGGTAGACGGTTTTTTTTGATCACAGCTCAAAACTAAAATAGACAAAATACATAAGAATGAGAGCGGTAAGGTAAAAAGCTTGTTAGTATGCATATTCAAATTGATATTAGTTGTGATTTTATTGATGGTTATTTATCCATTCTATTGCAGAAGGTATTATTTTTTCATCATCTTCAATCAAATAATCAGGATTAATTTGTGCAGAATATATGACTCCATTTCTGTCCACCATTTTTGTAGACGCCATAAATAGCTTTGTGCCACTCTCAAGTTTAAATTCTCCATTTCCCGTTGTTAATCCCCAAGTTGGTTTGCCCATTAATACAGTGTTTGTATTTCCTATAAAAGAAATAACCACAACTTCACCAGAACTACCAGTTTGGTCTGATGTTAGCACCACGATAGGTAATTTCCTGTCCGGATTGAAAGGTCGGCTAAGAGAAATTCCTTTTTCATTCTCCCAATAGTATTGACCATTTTTGTAATACCAATGTTCATGTTTCTTGTGTATATCAACTAATGAACCAATTTTTCCAGAATCCAACAATGGCCCCAAACCAACTATCATTGGTTCCATATTTCCTCCAGTATTATGACGGAGGTCAACAATCCAACCTTTGAGATCTTTTGAATAAATATTTTTTAACCCTTGCTGCAAGCTATCAGCATATGCCACCATAAGTTTTTCATTTCCACTATGAAAGGGAGGCACATTAATAATTCCAACATTTTCCTTTATTTTTATACTTGGAAGGTCAATTGTACTTTCAGAATTATCATTTTCTTTCCAATTCTTAGCCTCATCTGCCTTCATTATGAAGGAATGATGATCTCCATACTCCCTTAAAGACTCTAATAGATACTCTAATGCTAAATTATTGTCGGACGCCTCAGCAATTTGTGCAACTTTTGTTTTTAGTTTTTTAAAGTCTATGGAATCTCTAACAAGAGAATTATTTTTAACTAATTCAATTGCCTCATGAATAGTTGGATTATTAGCGATATTTTTTTTAGCGCCGATATTGATAAATTGGATATTAAAATCATCAAATTGCGCTTCGCCTTTTCCATAAAGTATCGCTCCAATCTTTATTTTGTGGGAGTTCACAGGAGCAATTATTGAAATTTTTATCTTTTGCCAATCAGAATTGCCGGTTATCCAATCCAAGGAGTAAAACCCTCCCATATCTTTATTTGCAATTAGGGCATCGTTTTCGTCATAAATTCCAATATTCAAACCAGCACCTTTTCCTTTGACCTCTATGGATTTGACCATTGAGGAAATACTTAGAATTCTTATTGCATTTTGTTTAGGAACAATAGCTTCTTGTTCAATAAAACTCACTGAAACTTCTTCCTTACCTGAAATCTTTAAAAAGGAATTTTCTTCGATAGTTATAATTTTGCAACAATCATCTCTTCCCCAAGACTTCTGCCACAAACAGCCATTACCACTGATCGAACATTTGTTTTCAAAATCTAAATCCTTAAAAATTTCAGATTTATCAGAACATCCCAAAAAAACGAATATGACAACTAACTTAATTATTCTCACCTTAAATGTTTTCATTATGCACATTACAGTCCTGACTATGACCCGTCGGGAAATTCCAAAATCCAAATTCCAAATCCCGAGTGGCTATGGCCGTTGTTACCCGCTGGCTTTCTTCTTTTCATTCAGTTTCAGGGTAATCAACAAAAACTATTTTGTCATCCCTGTCAAGATATACGGTTGTATAAAATGTTTTTCTACTATTCAACTTATAGAATCTTAGGCTATGGATTCTGACGTCAAAGAAATACAATTTCTCGTTTTCTACATTTCGCTCTCCTAAATATTCAATAGACTCGGTTCCTGATATGGATTCTTTCAATTTTTTTGAATAATAAGAGAAAGGGAAGACCTTATTGAGAACAGGTTCATTTTCTTGAGCGGTATTAATTTCTTGAAGGAAATTCAGATGAAGCTCTGTTAGTTCCGTTTTAGTGTCATTAGCTGGTGTTTTTTTAGATAATTGTTCTAATTCGGGATAATATAAACCCGCAATTTCCTGAGTGAGTGGAAAATTAACCCCGCCGTTCAGATTGCTAAATAAAATGATGACAAAATTGTCTTTTGGGACAATAAAAGCCTGGCTATTAAACCCAGTCCTAAAACCACCACTATGTTCCGAAATCGATAAGCCTCCCAAAGGCCAATTCATCCATCCTGCTGTTGTAGGAATGAAATTTCCATTGTCAAGGGTTGATGGATTAAACATAATTTTTTTTGAGTCTTCATTTATTAACTTTTCGGTAAGTAGCGCATTATAAAATTTCATTAAGTCTCTTGCTGTAGTTCTTATACCTACATCTGCTCTCCCATAAGCGACTGGTGCTAATAACATTCCGTTTCCAATTCCAGAAACTCGAGAATTTATTTTATTTGAGTCATAATTGAAATATCCAGAAACCCTGTTTGGGATTATCTTGTAAGGATTATCAACGAAAGTTTCTTTGAGGTTTAAGGGTTCAAAGATGTTTTTCTTGAGGAATTCTTCATAGTTCTTTCCTGTTATCTTCTCCATAATGATTCCTAAAACAAATGGTCCGCAGGAGTATGAATGGCTAGAACCTGGCTCAAATAGAAGTTCTTGCATGAATAAATGCTTAAGAAAGAGACTGTCTGTTTGTGTTTGAAGAAATAACTGGTTTGATTTATTCCAGTCATAAAGCGCCCAATCATCCACTAATCCCGATGAATGAGTGAGGAGATGTTTAATTGTAATTGTATTCCAGGATTCAGGAACCTCTGGAATGTATTTTTTGACAGTGTCGTCTAATTTTAGCAATCCTTGTTCGGCCATTATCAAAATAGCTGCTGCAGTATACGTTTTACTCATAGAGGCTATGGCAAAAACCGATTTATGGGTCACTTCCGCACCTATTTCCAGATTTGCTCTTCCATAATAACCTTCATCAACAATTTTTCCGTCTTTTGAGACCAAAAAGGCTATTCCGGGAATATTTTTCAACGCAATTCTTTCTTTTATTAATCGATGCGCTTCATTTTGGGAATAGACCAGTGAATACTGAAAAAAAGCGGTAACAAGTATTAATAATATACTCTTCATAGTTGGTTTCTTAAATGACCACTAACTATCGTGTGTATGACAGCTGTCCCGAAGGGCATGTACTATACACGATGTTGGCACCAGTTTATGTATTTATCCCTGTCTGCTCACCATTTCTTTTATCCAAACGGGAGCGAATGGCGATGTACAACCCTTTACATTGGGATATTCGCGATACAGGCCCAACTTTTCTCCAATTTCAATAGCCCGTAGGCGGTGTTCAGGATGGTTAATACCTATCTCCACCAAGCTAAAGTTCATTGTCCACTGTGTTTCTGGAGCGGCAGTCGACATTTCGTTTTCTATTCGGTCAAGCAATGCCGGTATATCAACCATTTCAGGGTTTTTTATCACCCGCTGACTTGTCAGGTTCCAGCCGGCACGAGCAGCCATAGGGTGCTCATCTATCATCCATTTTTGTCGCAGCGTTTCATTGTCTGGATGTAGTTTCACCACATAGGAATTTATCCAGTCTGCCACACGTTCATATTTCACTGAGCGCACCATAGCGTCTAATTCATCGCTTGTAAGCTCTTTTGGTCTAATGATGAGTATGGCCAGCATCTGAGCGTCAAAATTCTCTGTTTTCCACAGTTCAAGGGCCAGCACATGGTTGGTCTTTATCTTCTTAGCAATTTTGCGGATGTCGCCCAGCTTTACACCATACTGGTTTTCACCTACACCTTTCTTCATATTGTGGGCTCGTGTCCTTTCATCGATCAGAGCTTCAAGCTGTTCAAGCGTTTCTTTCAGTGTCATAATTCTATTTTTTCAAATGGTGCCAAGGTTCCGTATACCCGTCGGGAAATTCCAAATCCCAAATGGCTACTATATTGGAACCTACCTTGCCGGCGGGCAGGTTTAGCGTTTGTAAATTAGAATTTACGTTACGCCCGGGATGTTTAAATCTGTTGTTTAGTTTAAAATTAGGAAAAACTTTGCGGTCTTAGGTTCAGGGCAAGGGAGTTATAGCCGTTGTTGTAAAATGTTTTATTCAATCAGTTTTTGCTTTTTAGGCTTTATTATAATTTCATTATGCAAGTTTGGAAAGTACTTGAGCATTGTTTCCTTATCTTTTCCGGAAGTGTCAATGAATGTCCAATTCTGTCCATTATCGTTTGATATTCCGATTAAAGTATATTCCGATTCAATTTTTCCACGAGGTGTTTCCATTACGATCACCTGGGTTAATGAACATTGTAATTCGTTTCCTTTTTTTAAAAATTCGGAAGGACTTTTAAAATTTAAATCAGTAAATGAGAACCCATCATTTTTCATTTTATTCATTCCTTGCTTTGTCGCTTGCACCATATTCGATTTTCCACCCATCATTTCAATAACTTTAGGATAGGTATAATTTGCAAAGCTTTCATAATCTCCAGCAAGAAAGAACTTTTTCATCTCTTCAAGTTGGGAGTTTAATTTTTCATTTTCAGTCTGGGCAAATGAAAGTGATGAAATAAATAGCAGAATTATAATCCAAATATTTTTGTTCATATAGAGTTCGTTTTAAATGTTTTATAACCGTCCTGACTATGCCCGTTGCGATTGTCAACTAAGTTAGCATAAAGATCCTCGCGAGCAAGACATTCCTTAGAATTTCTCCCGCCTTTAAATGACTAGCTGGGGTATAGCCGTTGTTAGAAGCTGGGCTTACCCAAATAAATACCAAACTATAAAAGCGGGTATCAGTATTGAAATCACCAAGTTTATGTATCCAATCTTACTTCTAGCTATTGGCTTAGTTAATAGAAGTATTCCAGAAATTAAAGCAAATACTAATGATAAGAGACCACAACCCAAAATTGTAAATGCAACCATAGCCTTACCAATACCAGATTGACCATCACCCATAGGATCTACCACGATACTTTCATATTGAGGTTGTAGATACAGGAGGCAGATGACAAGAAGAAAAAGGACAATTGATACAACTAAATTGTATTTTCTCATGAGTTCTTATACCTTACATCTAACGGTCCTGGCTATGACTCTGTGGCCAGCGCCAGACATTTTTTAGTATAATTGAAATTACGAAAATTGGCCAAGCGATATGCCCGGAATTATAGTCGTTGCTGTAGGCAGTTATTCTTTGACCTCTAAATTTTCTCTATTTATGACTTCACCCCCAATAACAACTTTTTCTATAGCATCATATGCTTCAATAGCGATCAACGGGTTTTTAGTCATCATAATTATATTAGCCTTTTTTCCGACAGCCAATGAACCAATAGAAGAATCCAAATGAAACGCTTTGGCATTATTAATTGTAGCAGATGCAAGAATTTTATTTAAAGGAACTTCTGCCTTTTTCATTAATTTAAGTTCCCAATATCCATTATGGCCAGGTTGATTAGTATAAATTGGACCAGATGGAGTATCTGTACCAAATAGAATTAGACCATTATTGTCAGAAAGGTATTTTAAAACTAGCATTGCATGGGCCTGTACATTGCCATAAATTTTATGTACCTCCTCTACATTGGATTCACTAAAAAGGTCTTTGGCGAACCATTGCGCTTCTTCTGTTTTATACCATTCAATTAAATTTTTAGGAACCACTTTTTTTAAGGCAGGCTGATTAATAAATTTATTATCAACCAAGGCTTCCTCTCCTTCAATGACCGTTAAGGTGGGAGTATAGCCTATTTGTTTTTGAATTTGTAAATCCAGCGTTTCTTTTATTTCTAACGGAAGAGAGTCCGTTGGTACATCTTTATACTTTTCCCAGTTCCATAGTCCATGCGCTAAAATATCTACCCCTACGTCAGCCAAAAAAGAATGTCCTTCAAGTGAATTAGCGTGAACCGTTAGAACAAGCCCATTTGCATGCGCCTCATTAAGCAATTCATTCATAATACCTTTAGTTGGTAAAGGCAAATTGGACATGCGTCCAAAACCCGACTCATAATAAGATTTTACAGCAATTGCCCCAGAATTTTTAATACGATTAACAACTGCTTTGGGTGTATGGTCGGCTGGGTTATACTTATCTGGAATATTCTCCGCCTGACTTTCCATGTATATGAAATTTGGCTCAATTTCAAATCGAAATTCTTCAGGGGTATAAATCATTGGGTAACCATTTGCAATCGAAGCTCCTGAATATCCAATATGATATAAATCGGGTTTTAATGGTTGCATGTTAAAAGAATTCATTCGTTCATCTGATATACCCCCAAGATTAATGATAGTGGTAAAGCCATAGTATAAATAGCTTCTAGGCATTTGGTCATTAAATTCTTTGACTAGTTCAGGGTACTTTTTTATATGATGAGCAAGCATTCCTTGTACATCTGTAACATGAACATGACTATCAATTAACCCTGGAATTACGAATTTTCCAGTTCCATCGATCTGTTCAAATGTTCCGCTTATACTTGGCTCATTTTTGCCCACATAAACGATTTTATCTTTTTCAACCACTAAATGACCTATATAAGGGCTATAAGTGCCATCTTCTGTTGAGATTATGGTAACATTCGATATGTAAACACCTTCTATAAGATTCAGTTGTTCTTTATTCTCCTGACAAGAGAATAAAATTGTAGCAAAGAGAATAGCTAGTAATTTTTTCATTGATTATCTTCTTTGGTTGTTTAACCAAAGACAGTTATATCTTAAGATTGTTACAGCTATTTGAATTTTCAGATTAGTTCATGACATTGTGAGTCATGATTGGCTACCGGTTTTGTATAACGATCCGTTGCGAATCGTTGAAGGACTAATTTAATTAAAATTTGTAGAGTTGGGGCTTGCAAGGGTTTTCCGCTGAGGAAAACCTGCCGCAATGTGCGTTATACGTTGTTGTGCCCAGTTTAATTCGATATATTAAAGAACTTAGAAAGATTTTCATCCAGTTCGTTTCCTTTTTTACAATTTACAAAAAAGACGTATCCGAATTTTGAAATCCGGCTAAACACCATTTGAGCCTGAAAGTCACTATGGGTTCCTCCGTGACGATATAAAGTGTCGTTTTTTACAGGCGTTATACCAAAACCCAAGCTCCAATGGGTAATACCTTCTTCGATATATTTAGATTCCGTTTTGTCTAATTCAGTATGAGGAGCTAGCATTTCGTTATAAGTTTCCGGTAACAATCCATTCCCATTCATCATGGCAATCAAAAATCGGGCATAACTATCTGCGTTTGTATGTAATGCTCCTGCAGCACTAAATTTAAATGAGTTTTGATAAGGAAGCCCTGAGCCCCATTCCCTATTGGTAGCTTTACCGTCAATGTGACCATATACTTTGTGGTTATACAAATACTCGTTCCAGGTGTAGTACATATGTTCAATTCTCAACGGTTGTTTCACAAGTTTGTCAAATAAATCGCTTAATTCATTCATATTTTGATCAGTATTTTTGGCAATAACGCGGGCCAAATAATCATAACCTTCACCTGAGTATGTGAAACCTTCTCCAGGATCTTTCACCATAAAAAATTCTCCACGTTCTATTTTGAGTGAATCAGGAGGCGAATCAAACCAGCGCCAGTTTGGAAAACCTGTGGAATGGTTTAAAACCATTCTAGCATCTACTCCTTTATACCTTTGATCTATTTCCATTGAGGGCTGGGGAAGATAAAAATGTAAAGGGCGAGACATTTGTATTGCACCTCTTTCTGATAATTTCATAACCATGTAAGCAAAGACGGGTTTAGACAGCGAGGCAGCTTCAAAAATTGAGTTTTCATCCAATTCCTTTCGTATATCAAGGTTTGCGTATCCCAAATTTTCACTGTACACCACTTTCCCATCATTGATTATAGCTATAGAAATTCCTGGAATCTTAAGAGAATCCATTTGCTTTTGCAAGAAAGTTGTAAAAATGTCTTTCGAAACTTCAGGGCCATCAAACATTTGAATGGTTTTATTGGACACACTTTTTTGTTCTTCACAAGAACACAAAAGTATCATGGGTAACAATAAGAGGTGTATTATTCTTTTCATGATCTATCTTTTTGCTATAGACCATGAAATATTCAAATCGTTACATCTAAATTACGCACAACGGTCTCGGCTATGAGTAGTTGCGTGAGTTAGCAAATAACTTTGCAAATACCCACCAAGCTGAAAATCTGCAAGGATTTTCACAAGTAGGCGAGAACAAGCAATTACTTATAGCCATTGTTGTGCGTAGTTATTTTTTCGTTTGCTTTTGAATCCAGTCCATAAGTTCATCTTTATTTATTGCACCCCAAGTTGATTGAGTATTCTTTTTTATTGATGGATTGTCCTCGGGTTGCAATACAATTAATTCGGTATTTTCATTTCCTGCTAGTTCCAATTCAGCTAAAAAGCCAACTATATCTGTCGAATTATTCTCGTATAAGGTTCTTAATTGCTTTGTCAGCTTATATTTTATTGCTGGTTCTATATAGGCGCGAACCCCATAGTCTTTGTAAATCTTAACATTTTCATTCTGTACATCAAAGTAGCTATATGATGAGAAGTTGTGATAATTTTCGGGATTGGTTTTTGGTGTTCCTCCCAAGTTCGTTTCCAATAAATAGTTTATAAATTTTGGTTCCCAAAGGTCAATTCTGTTAATTCTTATATCACGTTTATGTTGATGCCATTTTCTTGTAAAATCCATCGTGAAATTGCAAGTGACAATACCTTTTATTTTAAGTTGAAATTTGAAGTCACTCTCTTTCACAAATTTAATATATCGCATCGCCCTATGTCCGGCTAAACTTGCTCCTAAAAAGAAAATGTTGTCATTTGGTAAATTATGTTTATCAAAGACTTCTCGAATTAGCTCATGCGTAGAAATCATAGATGATTCAAAAAAGTAAAAATCGAGTGGAATTTCGGTAGAAACGGATAATACCGCAAAGTCTTTTTCTGATGCTTGAGGATACATCTGCTTTGAGCTCCTGTTCTTTTTGTCATACTTTGAATCTTCGAGGAAAATGAGCACACCCTTTATTTTCTTGTTTTCAGGAAGCATTAGAGTATAACCTTTTTGAATAAAAGGCAAAAAGTCATTTTCTCCTATTCCAACTCTTAAGCTATCATTTTTTACTGGTTCGTAATATTCAACTATTTTCTGTGAAAAAGATTTCGTACTAAAAATAATAAGAAAGAGCAAAAATAATACCTTAAAAGGTGTTCTCATTATCGTTCGTTTTTAATTACGCACAACTCGTTATATCTGGAACAAAAGTAACGATTTAAGGGGTGTTGTTTCGGGATAAGAGGGTATTCTATTCCTATTTATCCCTTACAAACCCCAATAACTTCCTAAAATTTCAGCCCATATGCAACCTCTGTTTACTTCAACTGTCTTTAGTTGAAAAGAAAGTACTTTTAGGGGTACTTTTTATTTAGCCGAATCATTGGAATCTAAGATCGTTTACACCCATAAAGACCTGGTTGAGAAAAGCAAGTCTGGTCACCGGGCATCGCAGTATAAGCTTTACGAGCTCTATGTAGATGCTATGTACAATAGTAGTCTGCGGCTGCTGGGGGTAAAAGAAGATGCCGAGGATGTAGTGCAAGACAGTTTTGCCGAGGCTTTTAGACGGCTAGACTCTTTTAGGTACGAAAGCACTTTTGGCTCCTGGTTAAAGCGTATTGTCATCAACAAAAGCATCAACCATGCAAAGTTGAAACGCCTGCCGTTAAGTCCGCTGGAAAATCATCTGTACACCATAGGGGAGGAGGCCGAAGAAAAGCCTAAAGTACTGGAGATCGAAAAAATTAAAAAAGCCATCGCGCAATTGCCTGCCGGCTATAAACAGATCATCAGCCTTTACCTTATTGAAGGCTATGATCATGGAGAAATCGCCGAGGTACTAGGAATAAGCACCTCTACCTCAAAATCGCAGTACCACAGGGCAAAAAAGAAATTGATTCAAATAGTAAATACGTTATGAAAGACGCATTTGAAAAATACATAGCCGAAAACAAAACAGCTTTTGATGAGCACAAGGCAGACCGGGCTAAACTATGGGCAGGGATTGAGGCCCAATTAGAAGAACCCGGACCCAAAGTAGTTCCGCTTTGGCGTTCTGCCAAATGGCGGGTAGCTGCCGGAATTGTTTTGATAGCAGGCTTGCTGGTCCTTTTTGGCCTTATACTGGGCAGGGGTACCTCTTATGATGACCCTAAGCAACTGGTAGACCAGGAATTACAGGAAATAGATATGTATTACCAGAACCTTGTAGCCCACCAGGTACAGTTGGTGCAGGACCACCCCGGGCTAGCTGATGAAGACAAAACTGAGTTCCTGGAATTTATGGACGAGCTGGATGAGGAATACCTGGTACTGCGTCAGGAGATGGAAAGAAACCTGGACAACGAGCGGGTTTTAGAAGCTATAGTAGCCAATTACAAGAAACGTATAGAACTGATAGAAAATCTGCTTAGGCAAATTAACGAGTCAAAAAAATCAGAGGATGAAGATGTATATATTTTATAAAAGTCTGGCGCTTGCAGCACTTTTCTTTCTGGGTAGTCATGTGCTTACAGGGCAGGAAAAGCTGTCCAAGAAAGTGGAAGAGACTTTTAGTATGAACCATGGAGGCAAGCTGCATTTAGACAACAAATACGGCGATATTACCATCACCGGCTGGGAAAAGAATTCGCTGGAGGTTACCATAGAGATATCGGTTACCCACCGAAAAAAAGAAAATGCCCAAAAGCTGCTGGAGCGTATTCAGGCAGATATTAAAACAGCAGGCGACTTTGTAAGCATTACCTCAGAGATCTCCGATGGTAGCAAAAGTGGGTTTAGCCGCTATTTTAATAAAGCCAATCCGTTCTCTTTTGATAAAAGCAATGTACGAATAGATTATACAGTGTATATGCCGGCCAAAGCCGAACTGGAACTTACCAACAAATTTGGCGATGTGATCATTGAAGATTGGGTAGGAAAATTAAGTGGCGATTTTCAGCATGGCGATGTATGGATCAACGAAGACCTGAACAATGCCGATATCGATCTCAAGTTTGGGAAACTAAAGGCGCAATCTATCAATTACGCCAATCTTCGCCTTAAAAATGGTGGCGTCAGCATGGACGATGCAAAAGACCTGCGTTTAAATACCAGTGGAAGCACAGTTAAACTCAACAAAGCAGATTTGCTGCAGCTCTATTCCAGTAAGGATGATATTACCATAGAAACACTAGGGAGCATAAGCGGAGATATTCGCTTTGCTACCCTGCACCTGAATTCGGTAGCAGAATCTATCAGCCTTACTCTAAAGGTTACAGATCTTATGGTCTATAAAATGAACAAGCCTAATGTGAGGGTAGACCTCAAACAGGAATCTTCAGACATTAACATCGGTATTTCTGGTCTAGCTTTTAAGTTCGATGCCACCCTGGAACAAGGGCTGCTAAGAATCCCAAAATCTTTCAAAAATGTAGATAGCAAGGTACTGGACAAAGGCAGGCGCATCCGTGAGATCAGTGCTACCTATGGGGAAAACCCTGAAGGAAAGATCTCTATTCGAGGCAAAAAAGGCATCATTCAATTAAAAGAACTCTAGGCTGCTTTGAAAAAAAATTCTAAAAACATGCAACTTTTGGCAAAGCAACTTGTCTAATTAAGTGTCAATCAAAACATAATAAACAACAAATGAAACATTTTACCTTAATCACACTATTCTTCCTCATAGCTGTGCCCTCGGCGATACAGGCGCAGGAAGATGAAAATTACCTCGAATTTAACGACCGCAAGAACATCGTTCATGGGGTCTACCTTGGTATAACAACGCACTATGGTGAGATAGACGGAAAGGAAACCTATCTAGGCGGATTTAAAATTGCCTATGTGGCCAACCAGCAATTTGAAGTAGGCTGGGCCGGTGTAGGCTTTTATTCGCAACAAGACCTTAACGGCGGCCTCTTTTCTGGTGATCGCGACCTGGCAGGGGGCTATGGCGGACTGCACCTGGAACCCATCTTTTTTAGTAAATCTCGTATAAACCTTTCTATACCGCTCTTAATTGGAGTAGGAGGGGTGGCCTACGTAGATAGAGGTGGCATCTTTGATGACGACTTTGATATTGATTTTGATGGGAACCCCGATAGGGCCGATGCCTTTTTTATCGCGGAACCCGGACTTAATTTACTTTTCAATGTTTCGCGCTACTTGCAAATTGAAGCCGGGGTGCGCTACAGGCTTGCCAGCAAACTAGACCTTAACCCAGATGTGGTATCTAGCATAAGTGGTTTCTCTGGTGGGGTTGGTATCAAAGTTGGGGTATTTAACCTGGGCCGAAACCGCTACAAAAAAGACCTAAGCAGTGGAGAATAAGAATACTTCCAAGAAGCTGGTGAGCAAACACGTGTTTTCTGAGAACAACGTGGTGTTCTTGAAGCAAAAGAGTCCGGAAGAGCAATGGTATCCTGTAAACTTTCAATGGATCCCTGTCATGGAACTCAGAGAGAAATTAATAAACGAATCTAATTTATAATTGAAAATGAAAACGAGAATTCTAAGCATTTGCCTGGTTGGCATTTGCCTTACTTTCAATGCCTGTTATACAGATAGTATCAGAGGATCTGAAGAGATAAGCACTGTAGAAGTTGGGCTTTCGGGCTATACCGGACTGGAAGTTTCACATGCCTTTAACGCCTTTGTTCGCTTTTCGGAAACTGAGGAAAGCATAGCAATTGAGGCTAACGAAAATATTCAGGAGAAAATCCTGGTTCGGAAAGATGGAGATAATTTGGTTGTAGGTTTGCGAAACAACACCAATATACGAGGCAATGTTACTTTAAATGTTTATATCACGACCAGGAGCCTTAATTATTTCAGGGCTACTGGCGCGTCAAACATCAGCCTGCAAGACCCTCTGATGGCCGGGAATACTAAGATTCGCTTGTCTGGGGCATCTAACTTTTACGGCGAAATTAACACTGGAACGCTTGAGTTTTATGCTACCGGGGCTTCGGAAGCCGACATCTTTGGTAGTGCAGATGATTTAGATGCAGACCTCAATGGCAGCAGTTCTCTGCTGGATTATGATCTGGTGATAGACAATCTTGATATAGAACTCTCAGGGGCCAGTGACGCCTATCTTACGGTAATGGAAAGCATAGATATTGAAGCCTCAGGAGCCAGTACCCTGAATTACAAAGGGGAGGCCCAAATTGGAATTCGGGAACTCTCCGGAGCTTCCGAAATCAGGAAAAGGTGATTCCAAGAGAGCTAAGCCGATAGTAAACTGCCTGTGTGCGGCTCCCGCTATCGGTTTTAGCTTTCGGTTTCTGCAAAGGTTAAGACATAGCCGTTATTGTCTTCAATGGAAAACTCTGTAGCCCCGTAAAACGTCTTTTCCAGTCCTGTAAGGATCTTGGTATGCTGCTTAATTTCCTCATGGAATTTTCGAATACCGTCTAATTTTATATAAAAAAGCAAAGACCCTCCATCCTGTCTCGATATTTGGGGAAGGTCTTCTCCCAGGCTATCAAAGGTCTGAAACATAAAGCTTACCGCTCCCAGTTGCATCATCACCCAGACATAGTCTCCTTCTTCCGGGACAGACATCACTTTTTTAAAGCCCAATTTTTCATAAAATTTCATGGTTTCCGTCATGTCTTTGACGAAAATATTTGGTGTATTAGAATTCATTGTTTTTCTGTGTTTGTTTAATCTGTATTGGTCCTAGCCAAGCTTTTTAAGCACTTTTTCTACTCGTTTCTTTTTAGATTCTTTGTCTAGCTCTCCAAGGCGTAAGTAAAGCGTTTTTCTAAAGCGCTCCTTGTTTTCATCATTTACTGCTTCAAGTGCGCGTTCTGCATACATAGGAAATTGATTGGGTTTACTCCTTAGAAGTTGTTCGTTAAGCAGCGAAAAGGCGCTTTCTGAATATTCAGGAATGCCGCAAAGTTGTATTAGGATATTTACGGCCTGATCTTTTGTTATCACCGATCCTTTATCTGCAGCAGCCATAATCTGCGATAATGCGGCATAAACTGCTTTTGGTTTTTGAGCTACTATGGTGTTTATGGCCATCATGCCACCCCACTGCAAACGGTTATTTTTATGAATTAACAAGGCAACAAAATCATCTAAGTGATCAGCAATCAAGGACGGTGCTATCACCCCAATCTCGTAAAGCACCTTGATACAATCATTTTGGATGGCTTTATCTGCAACATTCAGATGGTCGATGAGCACATTTACTGCGCTTTTATCTTTGGCAGCTGCTATTTCTCTGGCCAACTCCTGGTTGGGTACTTCGTCTCGCCGGTCTAAGGAATAGGCAAGCTTTGCTATGACATCTGGGCGTTCTTCCATCGTTCAAGTTTAGGGATCCCTTTGGTAAAGAAGCCGGTCAAAAAACCAGGAAAGCCCATTTCTTTGAGTTTTCCTTTTACAAAGACACGCATCTGATCGGCTGTCCAATCTGGCTGCTTAAAAGCGCCAAGCTCGTAGCAATAATGACAATACATTTTGTTGATACTGTGGTCTGCATTGGTACCACCTCCATTTGGTGATTTTTTCATAGGCATTCCACAACTTTGGCAATTCTTGTATGTTTTTTCCATTTTAGAAGGTTTTCGCTAAAATAGAGGGAAGTACTGACAACCCTATGTCAACAGAGTACGCTATTATTAAGTGGAACACTTTTCTAATAACTAAGGCGATAACCTATCCTGAATCTTACCGTTTTTGATAACCGTATGTATAGAAAGCGTGTTTTTTATCGCGTCCAGGGGATTCTTATCTAAGAGAATCAAATCGGCGAGCTTTCCTTCTTCTACGCTACCCAGGCTAGCGCTCGTATCCATCATTTTTGCAGCATTGTAAGTAGCCATTTTAATGATATCCATGGGTAGCATGCCTCCTAATTCTAAGAGTTGCATTTCTTCATGCACACTATATCCCGGAAGAATAAAGTCGTTTCCAGTATCGGTACCCACTACCATATTTACACCCTGCTCGTATAGCGTTTTAATATCATTTACCTGAAACTGCATGACCTGCTGCAAATCTGGATTCTCAAAGCCATAGAATTCTTTAAAGTATTTGACATACTCATCTGCTCTGAAAATAAAATCCGGGTCGTTTACCTTTTCAAATTCACTCTGGTCATAGATAGCTCTCAACCTATCTTTCTCAAACCATTCGGGATGTTTAGGATAGAGCATGCTTTTGTCTAACATCAAGGTGGTTACCCAGGAAATGTCGTTGTCGTAGATTTTTTCAATCAATTTTTTGTCCTTCTCAAAGTCGAGATCAACTCCTGTAAAGTGAACAATATCCCTGATACCCGCATCTAAGGCCATTTGCAACTCTACATTATCGCTGATATGTACAAATACCCTGAGCTTATTTTTCCGGGCTTCCCGGTTTACATGGTTAACAAATTCCTGGGGCATACGCTCTACTAAGGGGGGGTAGGGGCCATCTTCTATGGTGAGTTTAATTCCCAAAATTGGCTTTTGAGCGGCCTGTCTTACCAGGCTAGAAATTTGGGCGGTATCTCTTAGAAAAAAAATGGTTTCGCCATCCTTCCAGGGACTGTTGGCATAAGTCTTTGCAGGATGGCTGCCTTCCATACCAAAATGTTGGCTGGTATGAAAAACCCTCGGAGCAGCAATGGAATCCTGAGCTCCCATAGTGCGCATTCCTTGATAGTAAGCGTCCGTACACGTACTTCCTCCGGGGACAAAGATTGAGGTAATCCCATAATGCGCGAAGCGCGGAAAATCATCTTTAAAGTTAGCGGTATGGGCATGGCAATCAAAAAGTCCGGGGACCACATACTTATCCGTACCGTCAATGACATTTTCTTCTTGTGTAATGGGGTTTGAATTAACGGCGCTTATTTGGTTGCCTTTGATATAAATGTTTACGCCCTCCTGCAATTCGGTACCAGTGCCGTCAATGAGGTTTACATTACGGATTACCAAATCGAAAGTTTCTTCTTGTTTGGCACAAGCTGAGAGCAATACCAGCAGTATGATAAGATAGCGGTTCATGTTTTTATTTCCTTTTTGGACCAGTGCTTACTTCTTTAGCCAGAAATTGCAGGCTTAATCTGAGAAATTCAGATTTATTCTCTTCGTCAATTGCGATATGACCAGTATTTGGTATTATCCACAGCGCTGAGTTGGCCAAACCTTTATGCAGGTTAACTGCTGGTTCTGTCCCTAGAATTTCATCGCTATCTCCATGTATAATGAGCGTCCTGGTAGGTATTCTTTTCAAATCATCTACGCTCAATGCAATTTTATAATCTAGACTGGGATTAAATAGCGCTTTAATTTGGTCATCGCCCTGTGGGTGATTTTTTCGCAATTCTTCAACGAAAGCCGGAGGTAATTTCTCAAACGAAAACTCCTCGTTCAGAGCCTTATTGTCTGCACCGTCATAGTTGTATGTTGCGCCAATAAGGATCATGGCATTGAATAATTCGGGATTTTTATAACTCAGTTCGAGCAGTAAGAGTCCGCCAAAACTGAGACCAATTGCCCGGGCACCTTGAAGGTCGAAAGAATTCATAAATTCGCTAAGATCACCGGCTGCCAGTTGAATGGAAAAATTTCCGGATAAGGGTGTGGTTTTCCCATGGCCCCTCAAATCTGGAACATAGACTTTATAATGTTGAGACAGCTCTGTTATATAGGGTTTCCAAAACTGTGAAGACTGTGTCCAGCCATGTAAGAGCAGGAGGGGAGGCCCATCTCCGTATACTTCGTAATACAGTGCAATATCGTTTAGCTGATGTATTTTTGAAGTTTTTGGCTTTTGCCCTAAAATTTGCGAAGTCACAAACAGCACAAAGACCAGTATCCCTAAGGAATGCAATTTGCTAGTGTTAAAAAACATGCGGCAATCTATTATTTGTCAGACCAGCTTTCGATAATGGCCACCAATTGCGGATCTACTTCCTCAGCCAGGCGGTCTCTGAATTCTTCCTCATTAAGCTTCCCTTTCCAGGATTCGTCGTATTTCTTGATGAATTCGTTAAGCGGTTTTAAAACATCTTTTCCAAGAGCTTCTACAAGCTGCTGGGCCGTTTTGGTAAATCGCATCTGATAGAAGCCGTAATTATCCGGACTCATATCATAATACCGCTTGTCAAAATCAGCCAGACTTGTGTACTTGAGCCCTGGAGGAGGGTTTTCAAGGCTAAAATCTACCAGACTGGTAACATATTTTAATTCTTCTGGCTTCTGGTATTTGTAGAATGCGTATAATCCCATATTGGCATGGATCTCTTCGAGCCATCTGCTCATAGAAAAGCCTTCACCGTTCATAGGATCCTGAAAACTATGTGTGAGTTCATGTACTGATAGCTTATCAAAAAAAAGCTTCATATCAAGATCAGCTCCATCCGATGCGTAAACTGCATATACCGGGCTGGTCATTTCTTCAGGAAAGCTGGCAATCATTTCGCCATAACCTTCGGCCATACTATTATGGCCTGCACCTACGATTAGGTTCCCCTTATAATATTCAGGCATACCTAGTACCGGAGAATAAGCGTTCTTTTTCCAGTCTTTTTCAGCAATCACGAGCAAACAAAAGTCTTTTTTAGGCCCCATAATCTCTTCAAGAAATTGATAAGCTTCCTGGATTAAGTCTAACTGCCTTTTAGCATGCTCTACGTGCCCCTGGCTATGTAGCACTTCAAATTCTTGATTTGCTTGTAGGCTTACCAGGCCCTGATGTTTAGAGTTGTCTATTTCAATTTTTTTCTCTTCTGGCTTACATGAAACAATTAGAATCATGGCCAGAACCAAGCGTAGTATTTTCATAAAAATATATTTTGTAATTAAATCAGTGGGGGAGTAGTACGGAGATTCTTCTGTCTCTGCCGTTCTTAAAGATAAGATAGATTTTTGAAATAAAAGGTGAAGCCTCTCAATTAATAGCCTTGATTTCTCAGGGCTTAACTCATATTCTCAAAATAACGTTTCTCCATAGAAAATGGAAAAACAGCCGCTTCCTCAATGCCTATGACCACGGCAGGATCTGCGGCAACAAGTTTATTGGCCTCCTAAAGATTGGCAGCCTTTAGAAGAGCAATGGCAAATAATTAATGTATCCAAAAAGGCGTAATGTCCGAATCCTTATTTTTTGTGATCTGGCTAAGTCCCGTTCCATCCACATTGACCACAAATAGTTCTAAATTTCCGTTGAGCATGGCGTTAAAGACAATTTGCTTGCCATCTGGAGACCAGGCTGTACTGTAGGCCCAAATATCGTTTGCATCGGCATCAACCGTATTAAGATCTGCAGTTAGGTTGCTAAGGTTCTTTCCGTCAAGATCCATAACAAACAAGTCTATTTTCCCCGTCTTATCGGACAGGAAGGCAAGCTTATCAGCGGTCTTTGAGGTTGAAGGGGCAAAATCGTTGGCCGTATGTGTACTAATTTTCTTTAGGGCACCTCCGTCTATAGCTTTACTGTAAATACCCAGGCTATTGTCTTTTAGATATGTAAATACAACACTTTTGTTGTCCCTGGTCCAATCCAAGTTTTGGCTTCCGACACCCAGATCTATGAGGTGTTTGGGGTTTTTACCGTTCTTATCGGCAACAAAAATGCCCGACTTATCAGTGCTCCAATTATATTCCTGGTACGCTATTTGGTTACCATCTGGAGAGAATTTGGGACGGTATTCATAATTGCCCCTGGCCGTAAGCCTTCTTACTTTAGAGGTTTTGCCTTCAGAAAAGTCGGCCATTGCAAGTTTCCACCCACTGTATCTATAGGTATTGAATAGTATCTGGCTGTTATCAGGAGAAGTTACGGCATTGTACTCCCCACGCCTGTTTACTGTTCCTTTTATTACTAGTGAAGTGGTTTTAGTTTGCAGGTCGTAAACCAATAAATTAAGCGTACCCCCTGTATTTAGGCCTCCGGGACTTCTTGAAAAGAGTATTTTAGATTGTGCTGAGGCAGAACAACCAATAAAAAGCAGGACGATGCACAGTTTCAAATTCGCCCAGTAAATGTTAGAAGTTATCAATGCGTTGTTTATTGTTATGAAAACTGGCCCACCTTAAATTTCATAAGGTCTCCAATTTGTTTGGCTTTTTGCTTCGCTTCCTCGGCCTTTTCGCCTTTGAAATTTTCATCTATCGTATGCCCCCAAAGCATTAACCATCTTTCAAAATGTTCCTCCTTAAGAGGCATTTTTTGGTTTAGTAAGATATGTTTTAGCATAGCATTCCCCTTATACGTAGCTTTCCCGAACAAGATAGATTCCCAAAAATTATACATTATGGAGATATGTACTTTCCAGTCTAGCACAACTACCTTAGTAAAAAACACTGCGATAAGTTCGTCTTTTACCACTTGCTTGTAAAACCTGTCTACCAGGGTTTCAACGTCTTTCCTGTTTTGTATATCGTTCATGCTATCTCTCAATAGTCCTTTAAAGCTTTTGTGCAATGGGCGACATTAGTTGGGGCTAAGTTTTAAAACTCGTCCCTCATCGGACGGGCTGGGGCTCCCAAGATCAATTAAAATCAGTAAATCGCCACTGGGCAATTGCGCGATGTCTCTGATTCTTCCAAGGTTACTCGCAAGAATAGAGGTCTGGTCAGTACTCTCCTTGTAACCCACAAGCCGTTGTTTGGCAAGCGAACCCATTACAAAAGAATCATTCCATGCGCTAAAACTGCTATTATTCAATTTGATTAGCCCGGAAGGAGCGATATTGATCTCGCTACCCCAATGGGCGACCGGCAATACCGAAATTGCTTCGGCCTCTTCTTCAGTTCTGTTTGAAACCTGTGAGCCGTCATAATTGAGGCCATGCGAGAACAGCGGCCAACCATAATTACCCCCCTTAGTGATGATATTTAATTCATCTCCACCCCAGGGACCGTGTTCATTAGAATAAAGTATGTTACTTTCCCTATCGTAAAAAAGCCCTTGTGGATCTCTGTGACCATAACTCCAAATACTGCTTGGCTCAGTAAAGCCTTCAAAAATAGGATTATCATCGGGGATTTGCCCGTCTTGTAACAAGCGATGTATTTTACCACCATCGTTGCGAAGATCCTGAGGCCCGGGTTCAGGGCGAGGGTTTCCGCCTAATCCCTGTGTAACAAAGAAATGCGAGTCATCTTCCCATTCAATTCTGGATCCTATGGAAAAAGCGTTCGATTTAAATAGTACTTCCAGCTCCTGTACACTTTCGTTTTGAAACTTAAATCTGGCCACCGCCATTTTTTGATCCGCTCCTACATAAGAGATATACACCAGCTGATTGCTGGTAAACTGCGGATGCAGGCTAACATCCATCAAACCTCCATATACCAACCCGCCTGCTCTTACGGTAGTGGTTAGCGGAATGTTATTCAGTGTGGTAAGCGCTCCATTATTGAAAAAATAGAGTTTCCCCAGTCTTTCGGTAAATAAAAATTCGTTCTCAGTGATTACCGCTACTCCCCAGGGAATATTAAAACCCGAAGCCAGGACTTCTACCTTCATATCCGTTCTTTCCTGGTCCGGGGGCGGTACCGACGAATCGTCTTGATTACATCCAATAAATAGCAATGAGGCAAGCAGTAGTACCAGAGACAGTGATGTCTTCAGCTGCGGGTAAAGGCAAAAAGTATTTTTCCCATTCTTTGGGTTCATTAGAGGTAGATTTCTTAATTAAAGATAGTGATATCCTGTATAACAATTAACAATTAACAATTATCAATGAACAATTAAGAATCCTCTAAATATTGTACAGCGCATACAAGGTTTCCTTCGGTATCCAAAAATTTTACCAGCTCGCCTACCTGGGGAATGGCAGTTTTAGGCATTACGATTTTTCCTCCGTGCTCTTGTATTTTTTCAATGGTCAGGTCTAAGTCTGCAACGGCTATAGAGCATTCAAAACCAACTATTTTCTGGTCAATAGGTGCGTAATCCCTGGATTGTAAAGCGCCTATTAGTTTGGGTTCGTTTTCAGCATCTGTGGTGATCTGACTAAAATCTGCCGGACCGTAATCCCTGAATTTCCAGCCAAAAATATGGTTGTAAAAAGATTTTGCCCTTTCTATCTGGTCTGTATAAATCGCAAAATGACTAAGCTCGTTCATAAGTATATGCCTTATTGATTGGTTCTTGGCTTCTCAACAGAGCTATGCCCACTTAAAAATTTCCAGCCTTCGGCTTCTTTTGCCAGAATAATGGTCATAATCCCATCTATACTAAATGAAAACCCGGATTCTAAACTGATATCCTGTTTAAAGTCGGCATAAACAGTGGCTTTTGTAGGGCCAAGGATCCTTGCCTTAAATTCAGTGATTTCTAAGTTGACGGTCTTAACTGTAGGGGCAAAGGCAGCTATGGCGGCCTCAAGCGAATTAGCATCAGGATATTGCAACAGGCCGTCCTCTACCCAATAAAAGTCTTTGCTTTTCGAAAAGAAAGCCTCCACACCTGGCAAACCCTTTGTATTGACATGGGTTACATAGGTATTAAACATTTCGGTGACCTTAGATTCTAATACAGATTGATCCCTGGTACTTAACTTATCTTGCGAATAAGCCATTGCCGGTATTAAAAGTATGAGGGTGAGGAGGAATTTCATTGTTTTCATAATTCTATAGTTTTAAATGGTTTCGCCGAGTCCCAATGTTTTAGAATTTCGGTCTTAAAGGTGTAGAAGTTAGCCTTGTCACACAGGATTATCTTAAGTTCTTTCTCGAACTTTTTAAGATCTCCCGGGCCTGCGCCAAGCAGTTCTTTATAGGAACGGTTCATATGCGAACTATCCCAAAAGCCTACGTCATAGGCACTTTGAGCTATGGGTTTGCCCTTTAGCACATAATTTAAGGAGGTAATTACCTTCATCCATACCATAAAACTCTGTATGGGCTGACCCACCTCTTTTTTGAACAAGAAACGCAGTCTACTCTCAGATAGGCATACATGATCTGCCACCTCTTTCACTTTTAGTTTTTTACCCCGGGTATCTGAAATAAAATCAATGGCTTTCGCAATCCGTGCGTCTTTTTCTTTTGGAGGCTCAAAATCTATAAGGTGTTCCAGAATTTTTAAGAATCCCTCAAAGAGTTCTTTACAGTTATTGGTAACCAGCAATTTTTTAAAAAATAAAGTACTGATCTTACTAATTTCAGAATTGCTTAGGTCATTTATCGCTTTGCCTTTCAAATATTTTGCACTGAGCTTTTGGGCATAGTCGCTTCTATTATCAAGATATATAAAAAGTTGAATGCTATCATTGCTATCTAATTGATGTAGGTGCGAGGCTTTAATAATTGCAGAAGAAAATGGGGTCCAGGGGATGGACTTATCTTTTAACAAGAACTTTTTGTCGATATCAAAGACTAGTTGCAGCGTTTCGTGCCTATGCGGACTTGTACTAAAGGATGTGCCCCAAAAGGCATTCATCCCATTCCATACATACAAGGCCGAAGTAATGCCGTTATTTCCCTTTACATTTTCCAGAACTAATTTTAATAGGTTCAGAGATACTCAAAATTAAGTAACCCAAAACTATCTTTCATGTAAAATCTGACTGTTTTCAGGAATCAAACAAAAACTGCGATAAATACTATTCAAAGGATCTAAGTCAGTGGCAAACTTGCAAACCACTGCGCAAAAGTTTCCCAGGGGCCCATAGGAACTTGTAAAAGAATAACGCCGTGTACAAAAAGATATAGACCTAATCCTAAGGGAAAAACCCATCTGCCCTTTTTCTCTTTCCGCTCCCTAAAGATCAGGAAGATAAAAAGCAACCAAATGAGCAGGGTGGTGGCCAAATAACCGGCTGGAGCAAAGGCATCTCCAGGAATAAATACGTTTTGAATTAAGCGGGCAAGCGCGGGTTCAATAAGTACGATCCCCGCTAACACCATACCCCTGGCATGAACCGGCATATTGTGCCGATGCCATATGGCGATAGCATAGGCAATACCAAATATGAGAAGATCCTTTAGCGGAAACCAGAGGTTTAATCCCAAATTTTCCTCCTCTCCGGTAATTCTGCTATGTGCTAACAAAAGCACCGAGATATAAATTAGAGGCACAAGAATGTAGGATAATTTTCCGATGGTTCGATGGAGCGCTAATTTTTTCTTTCTGATCAGAACAGGTTGTGCAATGAGCATAAAGATCCATAACACGGCGATTGCAGCGTGAAAATGAAAATAAAAGCTAAAATCGGCGGTCCCGTCAAAAAATCGGGAGAAATAGCTAGGCCAGAAGCCTAGTATAGCCAGGGCAAAGAGGCCAACAAAGTAATAGCCGGCATTTTCAAAAGTGGTAATGCGTCTGCGTGTTTTCATATTAGTTGGTATTGGTTATACGGTTACAATCACCTTCCCACTAAACTGGTTTTCACCAAAATAGCGAAAGGCTTCAGGAACTTTGTCAAAGGCAAACTGCCGGTCTATCACGGGTTTTAAGCTCCCTGCCTCGAAGAGCGCATTGAGATGATCCAGGCCTTTATTAGGTTCGTGCGCAAGGATGCCCATCTTCTTATTCCCGAACATTGAGATAAAAGGCGCTACAAATACCGCCTGAAAAATTAAACCCAAAGACCCACCTATCATCCGGTAATTGCCTCCGGGCTTTAGTGCCCTTTTAAAATCGTAGAGCGAATGGTGCCCTACGGAGTCTAAGATAAGATCGTAGCGCTCCTCCTTCCTGGTAAAATCTTCCTCGGTATAATCAATCAGATAGTCGGCCCCAAGCGCCGACATCATCTCAAACTTTCCTTTATGGTCTACCGCTGTGACTTGGGCCCTGTGGAGTTTGGCCAAAGAAATTGCAAAACTCCCAACACCTCCTCCCGCACCGTTTATCAACACTTTTTGCCCTTCTTGAACATTGCCATAATCTCTGACACCCTGCAGGGCCATAACACCGGCCTGAGGAATCGCAGCAGCCTGTTGGAAAGACATCGCTATAGGTTTCCTGATTAGCGCCTCAACCGGAGCGCAGACGTATTCTGCAAAACCACCCCATCCGCAAGCGCTGAGATCTCCATAGACGGCATCTCCGGGAGCATAGCCGGTTACATCCCTGCCTATTGCCTCAATTTGGCCCGCAACATCACAACCCAGCACGGGTTTTCTTGGCTTTGAAAGTCCGCCGCCGGCAAGTCTCACTATAAATGGTTTTCCCCTAAGAAGGTCCCAATCCCAGGAGTTGATAGATACGGCTTTAATTTTAAGAAGTACCTCATGCGGTTTGGGCACCGGCTTCTTTACTTCCAGCAGCTCCAGATGATCTGGAGATCCATACTTCGAATAAACCCATGCTTTCATTCCTACTGATAAGTTTTAAAGGCAATAGTGCTGTAAGTTTCCCGTGATTTTCGCAGATTATAGGGCAATCAAAAGCAGGTAGGCTGTTCTGGGTGAAGTATTTTGAAGCGATGTTTAAAGATAGGATTCTTTTTTCAAGGAATCGCTTTTTCTTGGGTTTTAACTCATCTTCAGTATGTATATTTGGGTAGCTAATTGATGACTTTAAATGAACAAAATTTTTGAGGATACGGAGACTGCCTTTAAATTGAAGTCAGACTCCGAACTGGAAAGAGCCTATTTTCTCTTTAAACTGATTGCCAATGAACCCCTGGTACGAATTGGTACGGCGGTAACTAATTTTGCCATAAAAGCGCATTTGCCGGTAGATTCACTCATAAGGGCCACGGTTTTTGATCATTTCTGTGGCGGAGTAAGCGAAGAGGATTGCATGCCCGTAGTAGACAAGCTATGGGACCATGGGGTTTATTGTGTACTCGATTATTCTGTAGAAGGGAAAGACACCGAAGATCCGTTAGATGATGCCCTGGAGAAGACCTTGTACCTGCTCGACTTTGTAAAGGAGAAACAAGCGATGCCTTTTGCCGTATTCAAACCAACGGGTTATGGGCGTTTCGCTCTTTTTCAGAAAGTTAGCGAAGGCCGAAAACTAAGCCCTAAAGAAGAAGCAGAATGGAGCAGGGTAGTGGGGCGTTTTGATGCTACCTGCAAAAAGGCGCATGACCTGGAAGTTTCACTGCTTATCGATGCTGAAGAGAGCTGGATGCAAGACGCCGCAGACCGACTTGTGGAGGATATGATGCGCAAATACAATACAAAAAAGCCGGTGGTTTTTAATACGCTTCAAATGTACCGTTGGGGACCGTATGGATTATCTTAAGAAACTACACGAAACCGCTTTAAAAGATAAGTTTAAGATTGGAGTTAAAGTAGTGCGTGGCGCCTATATGGAAAAAGAAAGGGAAAGAGCCGAAGAAAGGGGATACCCTTCACCGATATGCGCTTCCAAGAAGGCTTCGGACGATAATTTTGACACAGCCATCACCTATATTCTGGAACACCTGGATAGCATATCGCTCTTTGCCGGCACACACAATGAGGCAAGTTGTTACAAATTGATGGAACATATGAAGGGCAAAGGGATACCCAATAACGATCAGCGAATTGGTTTTGGACAACTCTATGGAATGAGTGACCATATCTCCTTTAACCTGGCGGCTAAGGGTTACAATGTAGCCAAATACGTGCCATTTGGCCCTGTAAAAGATGTGATGCCTTATCTGATCCGCCGGGCAGAGGAAAACACTTCTGTGGCCGGGCAGACCAACAGAGAGTTGGCACTCTTAAAGAAGGAGCGGAAAAGAAGGAAGATTTAGCTGACAATAAACAATAAGCAATAAACAATTATCATTGAAACTGGCTTATGTTTAACCCGTGGTTTGAACCGTGTCTGGTATAGCGATGGGTTTTAGGTTTTTCTTGAATTTCTTTCCAAAACCTGAATTGTTAGGCTCATAGGGCGAAACAAAATCTACCTTAAGGTCTTTTGGAATTTCCTGATCCAACACCCAATGGATAGCATTCATAGCCAGCCTACGCATGTTTTCGTTTTTCCAATCATAGGGATGGCCTAAAGTGGTAAAGAAAACTTTAGCGGTTTTACCGCTTGTCCCTGTATAGGTTTTTGTCCAGGCTACAGGGTTGTCCAGGGGGAATTTATCAAGATTCCCGGCCCTTTCGTGATTAGACTTCAAGGAGTTCCCCATTAAGAGCGGATCGCTGTCACCGTATAAATTCCAGTCCCCTCCGTGAACATGGTATAGCCAGGAATAGGCCTCAAAAGGCGCAATATCTCGCAAAATGGCATGTTGTTTATCTTTTATAAGCGATACTGAAGTCAAGGGATTGGCCCCATCATCAAAATGCCCATGATGCGTGATCCATTGCTGGCCAAACACTTTTGTAGGCCACTGATCGTTCATACGTTGCAGGCTGGAATCCTTTTCGTAAAGAAAAGCGTGCGTACTTGTCCTGAAACCAATAATAGGCTTTCCTGTTTCCGCGTAATCTGTAATGTATTTTAGCTCATTTTCGGGTAAGGCCCTGAAGCGGGTAAACATTACCATTAAGTCTGCAGTTTCAAGCGCCTCCAACCCGGCTATATGATCCTGCCTGTTTGGGTCAACGTTGCCCTTTTCATCCAGTGGATAACACAAACTAATTTTGGCGCCCATTTCTCTATGTGCTATTTGTGCCAGCATGGGCATGGATTCTTCAGAGCGGTATTCCTCATCGCCCATCACAAATACAATATGAAAAGGCCCTTTAGGCGCTTTCACTTTTTTTGGCTCAGCTTCCTTACAACTCAGTACACTTACAAGTATAAAAAGTGCAAATAGAAAATGTATATAGGTGTTTTTCATGATCTAATTGTTGAGTTCTTCGGCGGTGTAATATCCTTTCTTGTCCTTGGTTTTTGCCCTTATCTCAGAAACCATGACTTCATTGATTGCGCTTCCCTGGTTATCAAAAGCATTCTTTACAAAGGTGAGTACAGCGGCGATCTCCTGGTCGTCTAAAATTCCTTTGAAAGGCGTCATAGGTACCTGCCCGGGATAGGTTTGCCCTTTAATTTCTATGGGGCCCTGCAGTCCGTTGAGCGTGAGCATAATAAGGCGCTGGTCATTTCCAAGAACCCATTCGCTATCCGCGAGGGGTGGAAAGCCGGCTGCGGGCAATCCTTTGCCATCTGCCTGGTGGCAGGTAATGCACGAACCGTCTTGTTCGTAAATTTTTTTTCCGAGTTGGTACTTTGGTTGAAGGGCTTCCTCCAGGTGTTCAGGAAAAACCACTTCCTCTCTTACTTCAGTTATCTCGCCTGTCAGCCTGTGTTGCGCGGCCAGGTAAGTAGGCATCATCCATTCGTCCATAGGTGAATCTACAGCAGTGTTTAAAATCTGCTGGCCTGTCTCAGGGTCTAGCCAGGAGGCTGCAACAATGGCTTCAAGCCGCACTCTTCCATGATCATCCCGGGCCGCAGTTTGAAGTAGCCCTAATTGGTCCTCTAAACGATGGCCATTGTACCGTATGGCACGGACCCCAGCGGCCCGTATCCTGTAATCTTCCGATTTCAGTAAGCGTTTCAGTAGTTCTGTATCAATTTCATCCATCCCCCAGCTTACCCAAAGCGCTTCCAGTAGACAATGTTCGTATTTAGGATTGCTCATGTCCAGGTTCTCAATCCAGGCCGCCAACTTTGTTTTCACAGCTTCAGTGTCTTTTCCTCTTAAGGCCCTTTTGGCTCGGTACTTACTTCGATATTCGGGTAACTTTAACACCTCTAAAAGTTCTTCAATGCTTGCTCCGGCAATTTTTGGCGCTTTTACCAGGGGCCTTTCCGGATAGGTTATTCTGTATATACGCCCATGTGAATGATCGCGATAGGGGTCTCTGGCATTGTGTTGCATATGACCAATGAGCACATTGTGCCAATCTGCAACATAGAGCGATCCATCTGGAGCAAACTCCAGGTCTACAGGCCTGAAATTGTAATCATCACTCCGAAGCAAATCTTGCCGGTAAGCGGTCTTGTACCCTGTATCCTCGTCAGCAATACTGTGTTGTTTTATCCCAAGGTAACCAATAGAATTACATAGTAAAATATCTCCCTGTACCTCGTCCGGGAAATGACGGCTACTTACAAATTCAAGTCCGGCTGTAGGTCTTACTTTATGCGGATCTGGAGCCAGGTCTTTAGATACCGGCGCAAAGACATCGTATTGCGGCTTAATAGTACTTGGCAACATCCAGCGTAGGGCGGGCCCTGAAGTTTCAAGAAAAAAAGGCTGGCCATAGTTGTCAAAGGTAATACCCCAGGGATTCGGAATAGGTATTTGCGCCGTGCGCTCCAGGTGTTTTCTTCTGGGATTGTAGCGGTAGAAGCCCCCATTGGTTGCCCTCACCGTACCATAGGAAGTTTCTATATTGGAATGCAGAAAAACACCTTCGCCCATATAAATCGCTCCGCTTGGATCAGCGGTAAAGGCGCTGATGGCATGGTGGGTATCATGATCGTCAAAACCGCTTAATATAATCTCTTCGGTGTCTGCCTTGCCATCCTTATTGGTATCCTTATAGCGTTTCAAATGAGTGCCCTGAGATATGTAAACACCTTCAGGGGCCAATTCAAAGCCAACAGGAATATGCAGGCTATCTGCCCAAACCCTGCTGTGATCTGCCTTCCCGTCGGCGTCCAGGTCCTCCAAGATGAGCAGTTTATCATTTGGTTTTGCATCGCCCGGTTTGTAATGCGGGTACGAAGGCATCACGGCCACCCATAACCTGCCGTCATCATCGAAAGCAATTTGTACCGGATTACTCAATTCAGGGAAATCCTCCTCGGAAGCAAATAGTGTGGCCTTATATCCTGGTGCAAGATGCAACTGCTCTAATGCATCTTCGCCGTAAAGGTATTCACCTCCCCGGCCATAGTCTCCCGCTTTGTAGTTGGTTGCTACCTCCGGAAGTTTAAATGTTTTCGCATCTGCGGCTTTTAGATCCATTTTATACCCTTTTGCCGCCTTCCAGATCGCGGTATCCCGGATTGCCGTCATTTCGCGAATTTTCTTAAGCTCATAAGGATAATTGTCAGGCCCAAAAGGATCGTACCTTCTACCAAAGACGTGTACGCCGTTCGGAATTTTAAAATCGTTTTGCCAATACCAGTTCTTCTCGTTTACAGCCTTAAGCGTGAGTGCGCTATTTTCGGAGGCTGTTTTTCCACCAAATAGCTGATCAGCCAGGTAGGTCGAAAGTGTCTTATAACCTTTTTCATTGAGTTGCAATCCGTCTATAGTATGCGCTCCTGTACCATACCAGGAAAGCGATGGGTTAAAGACATCTACAAAAGGAACGCTGTTGCGCTTGGCTACGGCACTGAGGGTGTCTGTATAACGTTTAAGGTTTTTATTGATTTCTTTTTTCTTAGGCTGGTCTACCAGAGCCGTTTGCTCCTCGAAGGCCGTTGGGGATACCAAAACCAGTTTGGGTGCATTGCGGGAGTTGTATTCCTGTGTTTTGGTGTGTGTTATAAACTCCTGCAATTCTAAGGCAAAGTCGCCAAGTCTTTCCTCACCTCCCAAAGACTCATTATATCCAAAGAACCCAATAATTACATCGGCTCGTAAGCGGTGCAGCCATTGGTCTGGAGATTCAAAGTGTCCTTCGCTACTAGGCGTAAGCGAATATTCAGGGTAGAATTTTTTTGCACCCGGGAAGGCCCAGGGTTCATTCCTGCCAGAATGTGGTCTAAAACCGGAGGTATTTCCTCCATCACCCATATTTCTAATAACAAGGGTACTATCAGGAAACCTTAAATGCAGCTCTGTTTCAAAATGGCCGTAATTCATCATACGGGAAGCTAAATTGTTCCCAATCAAAACAATATGGTCGTTTTTCTGTACCGCCAGCAGGGGTTCCTTGTCTTTACAGGAAAACAACAAAAGGAAAAAAAAGAAAGCTAAGAAGGCGTTTCGCAAGCTACCTCTGAAGGAAGGAAGAAAGAACTTTAACATGCCTGGCATATTGGTTGTCTCTCCTAAAGTAATGAATTATGTTGAAGGGTATGCAATGAACAATAAACAGTTAGCAATAAACAGTTAGCAATTAGCAGTGAACAGTGGGTAGTTACTGTTTTACATTGATTAAAACGGCTTCACAGCTTTTAAGGTCAGAATTTAAGACGATGTTTTCTATTCCTTCACCATCTATGATCTCTATAGCCACGGTATTTGGTGGATATTTTCCGAGATTGTGTGCATAAAGGAACAAATCGTTGGGAATGCCTTTTTTGAGTTGTATGTCGAACTGTTTTTTGGTATAGTCCAAAGAATGCTTGTAAACAGCGGCTTCACCATTTACGTAAATAGACACAATATCGCCATCACGCCGGCCGTGGTCCCATAGGTTAATTTGAATGGTTTCACTGCTTACCTCAAGCTCTTTACGATATGAGATAGACCGTCCATCGAATTCCATCCTTTTAGGAATCTCTTTCTCCACTATCACTTCTTCAACCGGGCTTTCCTCCGGCTTTTCTACAGGAGGTTCGGGTACTTCAGCTACGGTGGTAATTATTTCTTTAGGTTCCGGTTTTGGCTTTTGCACAATTGGTGCATCCTTTTTAGGCCTTGGGGCCTTTTTTACGGTAAAGAAGGGAGTGGCAAACTTTGCAACCTGATAGCGGTGCACCGGGTTTTGTTCAATTCCCATCACCCTGTAGTTATCGCCATTTGGGAGTCCGCGATCCAGTCGAATCCCTTCCTGATAGTTATTGTTATCATAGATTCCGAGATCCTGGATCACCACATCGTCTTTGATCAGAAAAAAGCGAATCTTCTTGTTGGTATCAATATTTGTAGATTGCCATTTAATGTCTACCCGGCCTGGGGCCATCCAGGTTACGCCCCCTTTGGGGTAGGTAATCTTAATGTTAGACTTAAAGGCGTCTCTCTCCTGTATCCTTTTGCTGTTTAGCTTACTCATAGACCTTTTAAAGCTTTGATAGGCAGAAAAAGAGGCCAGTCCGGTGCTTGAGTTTTCCAGAAGCTGATACCATTCTTCGAGTAAGGGCAGGGCTTCTTTCCAGGCAATTTCATTGGGATATTTTTTCTCGATCTCCTTTAACTTAGAGCGTACTTTCCGTAAAGATTTATTGTCAGAAGCGGCCGTATTTTGATTATCGTTACTAATTAGTTTGATGGCGTGATCTAATTTGTCATAGCCAAACCTGTTTTCTAAAAAAGTAATTGCCTCTTCATAGCTTAGGTTGTTTGTTTGCTTAAATTTCTCCGCAATTCCAAAAGCCGTCTTATACTCCTTAAGGCTGGTATATATAGTGGCCCTGGCTACCTTACCTCCTGTAGGGGCAGGCATTTCTATGGCGTCGTTAAGTATTTGCAGTAGCAATTTCTTAGGAATGCTCTCGCGCATGTCTTCAAAGCCGCCTTTAAAATAGGAAAAGGCCAATTCTGGTGATTCTAGCAGTACAAATTTTTTATCGTTCGATGCCAGGTTGTATCCGTTACCGTAGGTGGCAAGTACAGAACTCATGGCTTCCGCTTTCCACGGATCTGGTGCTTCCTTTATGATTTTTTTACTAAGTTCAATAGGGTCACCACCCGGCCCTGCCTGGGCTTGGGTAAAGGTATAAAGGACTGCTAAGAAGCAGCAAATCAATAAGTAGGGCTTGCGCATTGGTTAGATTTTATAGCTGGGTCTGTGTTTAACTTCCTGATTTATTTGTATTTAACTAAAAATAGCCGGTTTTATTGCCGTAGAAGCGCAATAATACGCAAGGGTGCGCCGCTACCACCTTTAATTTTCATGGGAAGTGCCACTACCTCAAAACCATGTGGTGGGAGCTGGCTTAAATCTGCCAGGTTTTCAAAGGCCGGAATATTTTGTTCTAGCAAGATCACATGGCTCCTAAAGGTGGTAGATTGGCCGTAATCTATACTGGGAGTGTCTATTCCAATCGCCTTAATGTTGCGCTTTTCTACCAACCAGCTGGCTGCTTCGGGCGATAGCCCCGGAAAATGCAGGTCTTTAAGGGCTTCTTCACCTCGCTGTGATGTACCAAGGTACTTTTCCTTGTCCGGGTAATAACGGGCATGGCCCGTTTGCAGTAGTACAATACTCTGCTTGGGTATCTGCATACCTTCCCTATTTTCCCATTTTTTAAAATCTTCGATAGAAATCAAGTAATCAGGGTCACTTAAAGCATTACTTGAAATATCAATTTTAATGGCTTCCCCTATAAGTTGTTCTAAAGGAACCTCGTCTACGCTCTGTTTTTGCTCGGCGAAATGTATGGGCGCGTCCAGGTGGGTGCCTCCGTGTTCTGCGGTGGTAAAATTGTAGGCAGAATAGTAGTATCCGCCATCGGTATGCCCCTCAAAAACGGTGTCTAGTTTAAACTCTCTGGCTGTTACCCAGTAGACGGTTTCCTCCGAAAAGGAGTGGGTAAGGTCTATGATCTTTGTTTTCGCTATTGATTCTTCTTGTACAACTGCTTTTTTACAGGCGGTTAAGCCAAAAAAGAGGAGGAAGATAAGGGTCAATGTTCTCATAGCGTTAATTTAAGTTTTGAAAAGATTATTTCCCGAAGTGCTTATTTAAAAGAAATCGGACAACATCTAATGCCGGGCCTACGGCAAAAACGTAGGGCTCCTTTTTATCTATCATTACCACCGCATGCGAATAGGAAGAAGTTGTGGTGTTATTGAGATATCCACCTATAGGGCCTTCAATGACTTGTGCGCCTTTTTCCTCAAGCCTGATCTTTTTTTTCTTTGGTTTGGGGAGGTCTTTTGGGCCTTTGCTTGAGAGTTTATTAGTGTCTATAGCAGAAGGCAGGGTGCTAAAGGTAAAGAAGTTGGGCAAGGTCTTGTCGGCAGTTTTGGGTGAGCCTTTGAGGGCTGTTGCCAGTGAAGCCGAAGCCTCTTTGAACTCGTAATTCATAAAATATTCACCTTTAATTTTTGAAATATAGAAGAAAGCCCCGTCTTCATATATTTTTTGCCCGATAGACTTCTTGTAAGACGCTTCACCCAACGCGTTTTGCTGTACTACCAGGCAGCCAAGCGCAAATAACTTGGCGTACTCGCTATAGTCTCTTTTCTCAAAACTATCCGGGTTCTTGTTTTGTAACCAGCCGGTTAACAACGAAGCTGTATACTTACTTGGTGGTATTTTTATGGGGTTTTCTGTAAATACAGGCTTTGTCGGATTTTTGGTCTTAGGCACAGCTACCTTTAGCAAACCCAGCGCTTTTTTTAGCGCCTGGAGCCCTATATCTTTATTTTCTGTGTAGTCTACAAACTGTAAACGCCTGAGCCTTAAGGGAGCTTTGCACTTTTCTAGCATTACCGGAACAACTGTTTTCTCTTCTTCGAGCGCAAAAGAATATTCATCCTTAACATTGCGCGAGCCAATGGAGGTTTTAGAAAGTAAGACCAATACAGTTTTTGCTTCATTAAGGGCACTTTCAATACTATCATCCCAGGGCATACCCGGTTTTATGTCCAGGTCGTCTAACCAGGTGTTAGCTCCGGCCGCTTTTAATTTCGTGGCGAGTTCTTTGGCAAGGGCAATGTCTTGTCTTGAATAACTAAAAAATACTAAACCGCCAACCATGTTTTTGCATCAAAATCCTTTCTAATTTAAGGTTTTTCGTGCTTTTTCTTCAGAAAAAACGATGAAGTTCCTGTTTAGGATATCGGAAAAATGTACTTATTCTAAAACCAATTCTTCCAGGTATACCGTATCCTTACAGCTTCGCAGCTGTAGCGCTCCGTTTTTATCTTCAAGCTGGGCCGCTACCCAGTAGGTTTTACAGGGTTTTGCTTTGGTATCGCTTCTACCAAAATCTACATCACCCTCAGTTAAGAAATAGGCAATGCCAAGAGAGTCTAGCTGTGCAGCGTCTAATTTGGCAGCAACGGCATCAGAATACTTTAGAGGTTTAGACCTTAGGTCTTGCAACACCCTACAGTTGGGTAGGTAGCAGAATTCTGTACCGGTTTCTTCCGACTTCTTTTTCAGGAAAAAGGTGAGAAAAATAAGGCCTATGGCCAGGCCTACCAAATAGAACCCCAAACGTTTTAAAAAAGGCATACCTTAAAAAATAAGGAAGTTAATGTCACTGAATTTAAGATCGAACCACTCTCCAACAGATCTGTTGGTAAGTATACCATGATACATATACAAACCGTTACGCAAACCCTTGTCAAATCTAAGCGAATTCTCCAAACCACCTTCTTCTCCAATTTTTAGGAGGTAGGGGGTAAAGATGTTGCTGATAGAAACCGAGGAGGTTTTAGGGTAGCGGGCCGGGATATTGGGTACGGCATAATGAAGGACCCCAAATTTTTCGCGGGTAGGGTTGTCGTGTGTGGTTACCTCACTGGTTTCAAAACAGCCACCCATATCAATACTCACATCGATAATTACTGAGCCCTTTTTCATTTGCTCCACCATGGTTTGCGATACCACCACCGGGCTACGATCTGTGCCGCGTACGGCGCCAATGGCTACATCGCAGCGCATTAGGGCCTTGGCCAGGTTTTTGGGTTGCAGCGTAGAAGTATACACCGTTTGCTTAAGATTGGTTTGTATATTTCTGAGCTTGGTTATAGAGTTGTCAAAGATCTTAATGTTGGCACCCATTCCTAAGGCGGAGCGGGCGGCAAATTCGCCTACGGTACCGGCGCCCAGGATCACCACTTCTAGCGGTGGCACCCCGCTGATGTTCCCAAACATGAGTCCGGACCCCTTGTTCGTGGCTGCCAACAGCTCTGCGGCGATAAGTACCGAAGAGATCCCGGCGATTTCGCTCAATGAGCGTACGGCAGGGTATTTCCCGTCCTCATCTCGTATATATTCAAAGGCTACGGCGGTAATGCGTTTTTTTGCCAGTTCTTCAAAATAGGCTTTAGACTGTGTTTTTATCTGTAGGGCCGAAATGATGATCGCCTGTGGGTTTAGCATTTGAATTTCGGGCAGGGTAGGGGGTTCTACTTTTAACAGGATGGGGCAGGAGAATACTTTTTTGGTATCGTTGGTAATTTCTCCTCCGGCATTGGTATAATCCAGGTCTGTAAAATTGGCGCCTTCGCCGGCCCCCGCTTCAATAAGTACTTTATGCCCGTGGGCCGTAATAGCATTTACGGCATCTGGGGTAAGGCAAATGCGTTTCTCCTGATATTGGTTTTCTTTAGGAAGCCCAATATAGAGTTCGCCTTTTTGTTTTAAAACTTCGAGGGTTTCTTCCTGTGGCAGCAGTTGCTGCTTACTAAACGGAGAAGAAGGTTGGTCCATAAGTTGTTAGTTCTGTCCCCTAAGCTTAGGGTTAACCTCAAATTTACGATAATTTGGTGAAATTTAGTGGGCAAAGTGCAATGCGGGTTTAGCTCATGGCCGGGGGTGTGATAAAAAAAATCCCACCTGCTGGGTGGGATTATATCTTTTTTAAGCGGTATGTCTTAAAACAGGCTAAAGAAACTTTTAAAGGAGTGGCGTAGTTGTGTAAACAAGCCATCTAAGGCCCTATTAGGAGTCTGCTCAGACAAGTCTTCCTCCACAGAATCAGTGGTTGAATCCTCATCTACATTAATACCCGCTTTCTTTAACTGGTCTCTTTCTTTGTTTTTATAATACTTTAGCTCTGCATCCATAGCTTCCAGGTCAATACCGTGTACGTGTTTATCATATAACTTGACACGGACAAAATAAACAAAGGGAATGACTACCATACAAACTGGTAAAAGCCAGAGCACATTTTTAACATCAATATTAAGACTATCGGAATAGACAACCTCAAAGATTTGAAAGGCATACATACAAATTGGAATCAAAATAATATGATACCACCAATGCCTACAGGTAAAAAACCAAATAGTCAATAGATATAAGGGAATAAGCTTTCCTAAAAGAAACCATATATGTGTGCTTACATCAGCAAAACCATTTCTGCCAATCTCAAAGCCCAAAAAACTAATGGTATCTTCAGGGTTTGTTGGAAGATATTCATGACTTTTAAAAACAAACGGTGAGGAAAGAATTAAGAAGACCAAAATTGATTCAATAAAAATCCTTTTTCGGGCTTTTTTACTTTTTTCTACTTTACTATTCATTGCTCAAAAGATTTGGGGATCTTAAGCACTAACGACTAATTCTTTTATTTATGATTTATGAGGAGAAGATTGCATTTGAATTTAAGGGTTATTCGATGATACTGCTCGAATATTCGATGAAAAGCACTTTAGTGGAGTAGATTTAAGCAAAAAAAAGGCATCCCAAAGGACGCCTTTTTTATATTCTAAATAAATTCTAATTTTTCTTATTAGTCTTGGTAATCTTTGATTTATCAACTGAATTTGTTGTAGTAATCTTACTTCTGTCAACAGAATTCGTCTTGGTAATTTTACTTCTATTAACGCCTTCTTCATAGGCGTTATCATCTGCCGTGTCTGTGGTACACGATGCGGCCATTAAGATCAAGCATGTAAAAACGCCCGCGAGGATTTTCTTAGTGTTCATCGTTTTTAAGTTTTTAGTTAAAGATTTGTTAAACGCTTTCTAAGACAAAAGTAGGAAAAAATCCCCTACAATCTGTCTTGTAATCGGCAAAATAACGCACTTTATCGGAAAAAACAAGCATTTTGTCGATTTTCTGGTTATTCGTCGAAAACTAGGCAATAAAAAAGTAAGATAGACGATAACAGCCGATTTTACGGTAAGAACGCGTTCAACCTAATCTTTCTGTCTAATAGAAAAGTTTGTTAGGTATTATAGTATTGCAAAATAAAAACAGCCCTTAAAATTAAGTTTATAAGAATCTGACTGTTATTTGAAGTGGTTTTGGTATGAAATAGATTGTTTATTTAAACCTTTATTGCGAGATGTCAATCTTCCCATCCACATAAAGTCCTTCCAAGTTTTCGAGCCTCCTGAAGGCTAACTTTGTATATTTTGGTTGAACAATTTGACAACCCGCGACAATTACCTCTGTAATGATATTTCTTGCTGTATTTGCCTTTACATATGTAAACATCTGTATATAATTCAGACTCCCCTAAAGAATAAGAAATCAGTAGTATAAAAACTAGGAAAACCGATTTATTTATTATCAGACAATTTCGAGAACTCTTTAAAATCGTTTTTCTGGACAATTAATTTTTAGTCTTTGTTAAGCCATTCAATTTTCCAATCTGATTCATTGATAAAGCCCTTAATGTCACCTTCGTTTTCAAGCCAAGTATCAAAACCTTCATTGCCATTTGGATTCTTAAATTCATAGATGTAAAATCCACCTGAATTATCTCGGTATCAATAAATTTTACATACCATCCGGCATTCCTTCCTGATGTGATTTCTCCTATGGCATTATACCTTAACTTCATTCCAATCTAATACTAAATGAATCCTTTTTTTGAACTTTGGTTTATTCAATTTCAATTTTATCAATTTCCTTCATGAGTCTGTCGGTTTCGCTTAGGGCGACTATTATTTTCTGATAGTGCAGAATGTCGTCGAACTCTAATTTTCGTTCTTTTCTATCCTTTAGCCACTTTTGAGCTGGTTGGTAGCCACCAATGTAAAACTCCCAAGCCGTTTTGGGCACGTTATCAAAATATTGGGTTTCGTTGATAAAAACTTTTCCGTCTTTATAGATTGGTTTGCCAACTACATTATCACCATCCATTGGGTATTGGGTAATGTATTGCTCAACGGTTGGGCTTTCCAATAAGTGGATTTGACGCATTTCTCGGCCAAATTTCACCAATTTCCAAAAGGTATTTTTGTCTTTTGGATATGGTACTTTTGGGAAGTCAATTTTTAGAAACTCCTTGTATTTCTTTCTATAGGTTGGTGAGTGTAAAGCTCCATAGATGTAATCCAATATGTCTATTGGTGCAAAGGTGTTTTCGTTACTTTCTTTCTCGTTGGTGAAAGTCGATCCCAAGTTCTCAGCAATTTGCTTTAAGATTTCTACATTGAGATTTGGTGTCCTTTCTTCCGTTTGTCCAATTGTTTGTTGTCCAGTGGATTCTGAATAAAGGTAGAGTGGAAAATGATATGCTAATTCCCCTGTTTGTAGGGAAACGGAACACCTTTCACTCATGCTATCCGAAACGAAACAGTGTTGAAAATCAAACGTTGTTTGCCGTCTGCATGTGAGAAATCCGTAATTGTCCTTATCCATAGCATGAAACATAGTTTCAAAGCCAGGTCTTCTTTGTAAATAAGGGTCATAATAGCTGAATCTCGAATCGAAAGGACGATAGAGGATTTTTTTTACCAACTCAGAATCAAAACTTGAATTACTAAGCGATGATTTAAATTTAAATCCAGAGCCATCTTTTATTTTATACTTCTCAATAATTTCAGGAGCGGAAAGGTTTTCAAAAACCTGCTCTACTTTTTTAGAAAGACTTCTTGAGTTGAAATCCACAAAAAACTTATCTCTTCCTGTCTCGATTCCGGTATTATAAACTTTGAACAACTGATTTACCGCAAAACCGTTTTTGTATTGTTCTTGACCTTCGTAGTTCTTATTAGTAAAAAAGTAATTCGGCTCCTTAAAAGAAGGTGTATTCCAGCATATTGAATTTATGTTGTTCTTATTTAAGAAATCATATTTAAAATCTCTTTTGCCGTATATGTCATAGTGTTTAAGTACTCCAAGTTTTCCCTTCTTTTTTCTTCCAGTTTTTACAAAAATATTGATTGACACCCCTTGCATAATATCAAAGACATTTTGGTCTTTAGACCCATCTGGACTTATTTCATTCTTCTTTGTGCTGCCGTGTAAATCTATTATGTGTATAGTATCAAAACACTCTAAAAGGTGTTTTCTCATTTGACGGAATACAGTTCCATCAATAAAGCTGTTATTAGAAATGTAGGCTAAAACTCCACTGCCATTTTTCTCAATATAATGCTGTCCATAGCGAATGAATTTCACATAGTCATCTGACAGAGAATTGTAGCTTTTTTCATTCAAATCTTTTTTGTAATCAGCGATAAGATTATCAATCCAATCATTTTTATTCGTACTGCTTACAGCATAAGGCGGATTTCCAATTACACACATTACAGGTGAATCTCGTTTGATGTGATTGGCATCGTTGGCTTCTGAACTCAACCAACTGGCAAAGAGTGTTCCCGTGTCTGGATGACTTTCTTCTAAACTATTGGTCAAATAAACTCTAAAGCGTTGGTTGGATGTTGGTTTAAATCCTGTTTCGGTCAAGAGCAAATCTAATTTCAAGTGTGCCATTGCGTAACTCGCCATTAGTAACTCAAAACCGTTTAAGCGTGGCAATAAATGTTGTTCAACATAGTTACTCCAAATACCTTGTTGTCCTTGAAATTTTTTGTGAATGTGTTTTATCACTTCTGCTAAGAACGTTCCTGTTCCTGTGGCTGGGTCAAGTATCTGTACTTTGTGTACTTCTTGCTCTGCTTGTTTGTAGCCTGTTGCAGAACGTTTGTCAGGCGTTTGGGTATTGACTTTAATGGTCGTTTTGCTCGTGTCAGCAATACCTTGCGGTAAATCAAATTCCGTTTTTAAAATGTCATCAACCGCCCGAACGATAAAATCAACTATTGGTTGTGGTGTGTACCAAACACCACGGGCCTTACGCAATTTAGGGTCGTATTCGCTTAGAAAAGTTTCGTAAAAATGAATAATTGGATCTTCCATTTTGGTGGCTCTCCCGTAGTCTTTTAAAATTTCTTCAACATTACAGGCCAAGAAGATTTCCGAAAGGTTTTCGACTACCCATTTGATACGATCGTCAATATCAGGGCCAGCAATATATCCAAATAACTTTCTTAAAAAGGGATTGGATTTTGGTATCAGCTCTGCAGCTTCTTGGCGGTTAAAATTTTCTAAAGTGGGGTCATGCAATCGCGCAGCGAACATACCATAAGCAATGGTTTGGGCATAAACGTCCGAAAATCCTTTTGGAGTAATGTCATGAATAAGAATATCCTTAAAGGCTGACATTTGGTCCTTTAATGTGCTGTTCTCCTGATTCTTTTCGTCGCTGGTCACGGATTTCTCAATAATATCAGAAAGCAACCGGGCTTTGCCCGCCATCATTTCTGCTAATTTTTTTGAACTTTTTATAGTTTGACCAACGTGAGTACAGAAGTCTTTGATTAGGTTTTCAAAACTACCAAAGTTCTCAGGCAAAGGTTTTATTCCTTTTTCTGTGACTTCTCCGATTGAAATTTTGGTAATGAACTCACCTTCTAGATAAAGGTGAAAATCAATGTAGTCTGTAAAAATCAGATTGTTCAGGGAAGCTTTGTATCGGTCAAACTGTTCTTTGTTTCCTGTTTTCTTTTTTCCTTCGAGGTCTTTGTCGCCAATGTCTTTGGCTTCTATAAATCCAACAGGAATTTCTTTTTTAGTCAAAATGTAGTCAGGTGCTCCACACTTTTGTCTTTTCGGTTCGTTAGTCGCCCTGATAGTTGGCACTAAACTTTCCAAAAGTTGTTGCAAGTCGCCACGGAAAGTGTGTTCTGTGGAATTACCTAGTTTTAACCTTTGGTTGAGAGTATTTAAGTATTTCTCTATTGTCATTTGTAATTATTTCTCAGTGGAGTAAGGTCTTAGTTCTTCTGAAAGTCCCCGATACCTTAAATATTTGTAATAGGTTGCTCTTGAAATATCAAGGCGTTGACAAATTTCAGAAACCGTAAGTTTCCCCTCCTTGAAATATTCCTCACAAAGTACTGCTTTTTGTTGATTTTTCTTACTAATACCTTTCGGTGCTCCCAAGACTTTACCACGACGTCTTGCCGATTCCAAACCAGCTTTAGTGCGTTCAATGATTATGTCCCGTTCCAATTGGGCCAAAGCAGCAAATATGTTGATTATGAATTCCGAATGCGACGATTTGGCTGTTGTGTCGATAAAAGGCTCTGTAATGCTTTTGAACTTTACTCCCTTTTGGTCTAATTCGGCCATCAACTTAGTAAAGTGAATCAAGCTCCTCGCCAAGCGGTCCAATTTCCAAACCACAATGGTGTCACCCTCACGAACATAGTTCAACAACTTGGCCAGACTTTTTCGCTCTTCCTTGGTACTTGAAACCATATCTGTATAAATATTCTTTTGAGTGATCCCTTCCTTCAAAAGCGCATCAAGCTGCAGATCCAAACTCTGTTCCTGTGTACTCACACGGGCATATCCAAAAACCATACTACATAGTTTAAATTAAGGTCAAAAATTAGACTAATTATCTAGTACGGAAAAATGAACTTTTTAAAAGTTGTGAACACGTAGAACTACAAAAGTTCAATAATATGGTGGATAAAGAGAACTAAACGAAATTTTCAAAAAATCAAAAAATAAATCAAACAGCGCGGTCTACAAAAGTTCTTTAGATTTGCTTTACAACGAACTAAAGCGTTATAAAAGCTTGAATGCCCAACAGCTGAACCAAAAACTTAATTTTGGAAATGTCTATTTTAATTAGAAAACCTGGAAGGCTTTTCTTATTGACCCTGCTTAATCAGGTTTTGATAGGGCTTATCTGCGCCAAAGCAATGATATGGTTCTTTGACAAAGAATATATTTTCTTAAGATGGATTTATTTGCCCATGCTACTCATTTTGGCTTGTTCAATGCTTTTGTTTGTTAAAAAAGCCGGTTTACGGTTATTTATAATGCTCTTTTGCTGCTCACTCTTGCCTCTAATTGCATTTGAAGTTGCCTTCCCCTATGTAGTTGAACAGTATAATCTACCACTTATCTTACGAATTGTAATTGCTCTGCTTAGCCTATTCCTGCTATACAAGGTAATTTATCCCGCTTTTCTAAAATTTTCAGCCATAGAGAAAGCCGCCATTATCTTTAATATTGTTTTTACGGCGATAAACTTCTTTTGTTTTGACGCTAATTTCTATACCCTTATAGACAGTATGACAAATTTCTAAACCTGCTGTTTATGATATCAAAGGACAGTTGAACTTTATCCATTATTTTATGTTGGAATAAAACAGTGAAAGAACTGCTCATTGCACTAAATAAGTCCGCTTTCCTCTAGAGAAGCTCTAAGCTTTGTCTGGTTTTCCCAAAATCGGTCTTTGATTTTTTGGATAGTCTCTGGATATTCTGGGTGTTTCTTCAATTGTTCAATAAGTGGATCCATCTCCAAGAACAACAAGATCCAATACTGATAATGATCCTGTAATGCGAAAAGCTTGAGTTGCTCGATTGCTTGGTCGTACTTGCCCTCATGTACATACATCATTGCAACGCTAGCACTCTTATAGATAGATTCGTCTCTTTCTAAATATTCAGAATACCCCTTAAAAAAATCAGCTGCCTGTTCTTTATATCCCATTTTCTCATAGACTAACCCGATCTTTATATCCTCTTGGGGATATATATCCAAATTGAACTTTTTTTTAGCTTCCACAAATTTCTCATAATAGCTAAAAGCACTTTCGTAGTCTTTCTTGAAGTAATGTACTTTAGCTATATCTTGTAGAATGTCCAGGCGGGTACTATCCTTTTCAAACTCCTCTTTTAGTGTTTTTTTTAGTCGTTCAAGATCTTCGTCCACAGCATACTGAATGAAAGCTTTTAAATGGGGAGCATAGAAGTTATTAGGGTTATAATCCAGAGACTTGTTAATGTATTTCATGGCCTCTTGGGTAAAACCGCTTTGGGCAAGTGCGTTACTCAAATCTAAATAAATGAAACTCTGGCCAAGAGAGTCGTTGGCGGCAACCTCTAACTGTACACCTTTTAATGCATTGGTAAGGTATTTTGCAGTATTGGGTATGTAGGTGGAGTATAATCTGGAAAGTACAAGAACAACATCAGCCGAATTGGGATTATACTCCAGTGCCTTTTCCAAATGGGGCAAGGCCAATCGATATTCCTCGGTATGCATATAATAGAGCGCCTTGGCGATAAGGCTTATATCAGATTTAGAATCATAGAGCAGTGCCTTATCTGAATAGTTATTTATTTGTTCGGTATAGTGTTTTTGCCTTTGATAGATATCCAGGAAATAATACGAAATGGACAGGTGGGCATAAGCCAGAGCGAACTCTGGATCATGCTCTAGGGCCTGCTCGAATAACGGAATAGCTTCTTCTAGCCCTTCTTTAGTTCTGGAGTAGTAGGGGTCTAGTGCTTGAAGGTAAAAATCGTAAGCCTCTAGGTTTTGAGTCGGTTTCTTTTCAATTTGCTCTAATTCGGCTGGTGTCACAACCGCCTTAATGGCATCGGCAATTTTCTTTGCAACATCGTTTTGCAAAGCAAAGATATCCACTACTTCCTGCTTGTACTGTTCCACCCAAACAGGGTTGTCCGATGAAGCTTCGATCAATTGGATATTGAGCAAAACCTGATCCCCAACACGTTGACCACTACCTTCAACCAAGTAATTCACATTGAGTTCTTCGGCTATCTCGGGAATACCCTTGTCAGTTTTTCTATACTTCTCTACCGAAGTTCTACTAATTACCCTCAGGTCTTCAATTTTCTGAAGGTTATAAAGTGCCGATTCCATAAGCCCGTTTACGAAATAAAGATTGGTAGAATCCGCACTCTCATTTTTAAACGGCAATACGGCGATAGATTTTTCAACTTCCGGCTCCTGTACAGCATCATTTTTACCGAAAAACAAAAATGTAACAACAAGCAATACTATAGATGTCCCGGCGATAATAGGCCATCGGTATAACTTCAAATAGTTCGGCTTAAGCTGTTCACTTTCTACTTCTACAGCACCTTTTCCAACTTCTCCCGGTGGAAATCCATACTGTTCCCGAAAACATTTGATGAAATAGGAGGTACTTCCAAATCCAACTTGATATGAAATCTCGGAAACCGTTAAGGAAGTTTCCTTCAACAAGCTCATTCCTTCTCTAAGGCGTACTTGACGAATGAATTGGCTGGCAGAGCGCTGTGTCTGTTTCTTGATTTTTCTGAGCAGGTTAGACCGACTCATATGCATAACCTCCGCAAGTTCGGACACTCCAAATTGCTCGTTGGCCAAATTCTCCAGAATTATGGCTTCTGCCTGTTCAATAAAAGTTGACCTGTTTGACGATTCGTTGGACATACTATTTTTCGCTGGCTCTAAATTAGATAAATGTAAAGAAATAGGCCTAATCTCAAGGGGTTCATATTTTATTTTAAAATCGTCGTTTGCGTCATAATTGATATCCCTGCGCCATAATTTTTATACCCTCCCGAAACTTGACATAGTTCTCCGCATAGCTCATACGCCTTGCATCGGCCCTTGCAGGACCTTTGTAACAGTAGAAATAAAGTCAAACATTTAAAAATTAAAATCATGAAATCAAAGATTCACGAATACCAATTAAAATTAAATAACAGTATCATGAGTAAAACAGTTAGAATTAATCCATTGAGAACAGTAGTAAATATGTCAGTTGTTCTCCTTTTACTCACAACTGCTTGTGGCCAGTCTGGTACTAAGGCAAAAGAGCAGGCAAACAGTAACACAGAAGTCAGGTCGGCAGTTGATGCGCCAAATATAGACATTCAAACAGCGATATTATCGGATAATCTTGAAGCCGTTAAACAACACATTGAAGCAGGTACTGACCTTAACAAAAAAGATGCAATGAGCGGCTCTACACCATTGATCACTGCCGCAAGTTTTGGAAAAAACAAGATTGCGCAGGCCCTTATTGATGCAGGTGCGGATTTAACGCTTAAGAATAATGATGGGGCCACAGCCTTACATACGGCCGCCTTCTTTTGCAGGGTCGAGATTGTTCAAATGCTGATAGATGCTAAGGTTGATAAATCTGTACGAAATAATTTTGGTGCTACAGCCAGAGAATCTGTAATGGGGCCTTTTACAGAAATCAAGCCTATTTATGAAATGCTTCTCCAACAATTAGAACCTTTTGGAATGCAAATTGACCTGAAAGAAATCGAAAAAACCAGACCGGTCATTGCTATGATGTTGCAGTAATCCATCTTAAAACTATACCCATGACAACAGAAAGAAGACACGATATTGATTGGCTCAGGGTCATTGCGATTGGCTTGCTGCTTATTTACCATATAGCCATAATTTTTCAACCTTGGGCCATGTTCATTGGCTTTATCAGGAGCGATGAATTTCTGGAAGGTCTATGGAAACCCATGACCATGCTAAACGTTTGGCGAATTCCACTCTTATTCTATGTATCGGGTATGGGGCTCTATTTTGCCATGCGCAAGAGAAACTGGAAACAATTGCTGGTTGAACGGACAAAGCGGATTCTTCTACCTTTCGTCTTTGGAGTTGTGGCCATAACTACCTTGCATATGTTCATTTTTCAGAAGTATTACGATATGCCCCTGGGTTATTATCCGCATGCGGGGCATTTATGGTTCTTAGGGAATATTTTTGCATACGTACTGCTGCTGTTACCCTTGTTCTGCTATCTGAAAAAGAACGAGAACGGAAGGTTTAAAAAAGGCTTGTCCACCATTATGGGCAATCCCGTAGGACCTTTGCTGATTTCTATATTTTTTATTATAGAAGCCGTTGTGGTAAAACCTCAGTTATTTGCCATGTATGCACAGACCTGGCATGGCTTTTTCCTTGGATTGCTTGCCTTCTTTTTTGGTTTTCTTTTTGTGTACTGCGGTAAAACCTTTTGGCAAACCGTTTTAAAGTGGCGATGGTTATATATTGGGTTAGCAGCTGTTTTGTTCGGTATTCGATACTTTATTTTTGCAACAGAAGCACCGGGTTACCTTACGGCCATAGAATCTAATTGTTGGATTTTCGGGGTTTTTGGGTTGGGTTACAAATATTTGAACCGCCCAAGTAACACTTTAAGCTACTTAAGTAAAGCTGCATATCCCGTTTACATTATTCATATGTTTGTGCTGTATGCCGGGGCCTTACTCATTTTGCCATTGCAGATACCAACTGTGCTAAAATTCATTGCAATTACGGCGTTTACGGGTATTATTTGCTATCTTATTTATGAGTTTATTCTGAGGAGAGTAATTTTCTTGAGGCCTTTGTTCGGATTGAAATGGACACCAACGAAATTAGAAAGGACAAAACTTCAACGCCCTACCTGATGAATGTTATAAATTTGAGTTCATTGTATGGTTAAAACCTGTCGATTTACCTGTATGAATCAACCCTTGAAATCTATAAATTAAGATGAAAATCTTTCGAAAAATTCGATTTAAACTAATCGGTGAAAATAAGACCGGAACGTATATAAAATACGCTATTGGTGAAATTGCACTTGTAGTAATAGGGATTCTGATTGCATTGCAGATCAACAATTGGAACCAGGCGAGAAAGGACGACAATGCCTTAAAAGAGTATTTGGTAAAAATCAAATCGCACACTTTAGAAGATCTGCGGCAACTAGAAGAGATAAGTCAAGGTAGGTCGCAAATAGCCGAGTATTGCAAAAAAGCACGAATAAGTATCTTGGATAAGACAGAAGATGAGAATCTCATTCTTTTTATGACCAGCGGTCTTGCCTTTGCCGATTTTTATTTCAAACCAAATTCGGGCGGATATGAAGCCTTAAAAACTTCCGGCTATTTTGGTAGAATCAACAATACCCCATTGGATTCCCTGTTGGGAAAATACCATAGTTTATTGGAAGTCATTGCCGAAAACGAGAAGAGTTATAACGATTATATGGTTAATCAAGAGGCCTATCTTTCTAACCAGTTCGATGTTTCACTAATTTTAGCGTCTGCCGTTATGCCACAGGATTCCCTAAACATAAGAGCTACGCCTCAATCTGAGTACTATGAAGACTTTAAGCAATATACGGCGTCTGCTCCCTATCGAAACGTTATTAGTTTGGCAGCCTTTCAATTTGATACAATGATTGATCAATACAATCAATTAAAAGATATTGGGCAAGGCGTTATCAAAGAAATAGATATGTTTACCAATGATTAAATACGCTGCTACGGTTTGCAAAATTTTCACAATGCACAGCAGAAAACAGCCTCTAAGGAAAATAATAAAAATCAATTCTTGAAACAAAATATAGGGATATGACCAAGAAACAAACAAAACGAATACTCAGAATAGTATTTATTATTGTAAGCATATCCTCTTTGTGGTTTGTACCATGGATTTTAGTAAAGGCTTGGATATTACCGTTACCCGATACGGTTCAAGAACAAGTAGATGAAGCTATTGGTCATGGGTTTGATGGAATGATTGTCTATGTAGATGAAGCAGGAAAACCGCCAGCATTTTATACAGCCGGTTGGAAAGACCGAGAAAACAAAATACCTGCAGACCCGCATGCCCTATTCAAGATTGCCAGTATCAGTAAATTGTATGTTGCGATTGCAGTTACGAAATTGGTCCATGACAAACGCCTGTCTTTAGATAAGACGCTTACCGATTACTTTCCAGAACTTTTGGGAAAAGTAGAAAATGCAGATAAAATTACTTTGAGAATGATGGTGCAACATCGAAGTGGTATTCCCAATTTCACGGATAATCCCGCTTATTGGGAAAATGAACAGGAAAATGGCAAAAAAGCCCTTGAATTTGCCCTCGAATTACCGGCTAGCTTTGAACCTGATCAAGACTACGAATATTCAAACACCAACTATTTGTTGCTTCGTAATATTATTGATGACGTATTAGGGTATAGCCACCAACAATACATAAAAGAGAGAATCTTGATACCCTTAGAACTGAAAAACACTTTTTTTTCGCTTAATGAAGTTGATTTAGATGATGTAATGAGTGGATATTATGTTGGATATGATGAAGACTTTAAAGCCAATGAGTACGGAATGTTAGCTACAGCAGAGGATGTGGGCATATTCTTGCGAGCCTTAAACGATGGTTCAGTATTTGATGAAGGAGAACAGGAAATCTATCCCTATGAATACGACCATGGAGGTCTGGTAATTGGCTATCAGAGCCTTGCAGAATACCACAAAGATATAGACGCGGTTGTCGTTCAATTTATTAATACAACTGATTTTAATGGATATGAATGGAACTTATCGGAAATTACAATTAACCGCATTGTAAAAATATTGAGAAGGTAAAAAGCTCATAAAGGGTTTTTTAACCAACCAAAAACTAATGATAAAATCCTAAACAGCTTCTAATCAATCTAAAATCAAAAAGCCAGAAAATTTAGCGGAACGTAAAGAAACTTGGCAAACAATCTTCATATACTTGGCTATTGTTACAATCGCAAGTGCCATATTTCACTATGCAATCGTCAACTTATATCCTTCTCGAATATACATTGGTGCACTTATGTGGTGTCCGGCAATAGCGGCGATAGCAACATTAAAATTAAGAGGACGGTCAATTTCTTCATTAAATTGGGATTGGGGAAATTGGAAATATATTCGCTTATCATATTTCGTCCCTGCCTTATATGTCTTGGTAACTTATATGCTCATCTGGCTTTTCGGTTTGGGAGGATTACCGAATGTGCAAATGGTTTTAGATTGGGCCAAAGAAATTGGATTGACTGGGATAGGAACATTAAATCCAACATTTGCAATAATCGTAGCTGTATTCTTGTTAGGAACTGTCGGTGTAATAAGAGCAATGGCCACTACTCTGGGAGAAGAAATTGGTTGGCGAGGATTTTTCATTTATGAACTGAGAAAGGTCCTGCCTTTTTGTGGCGTTTCCCTTTTTAGTGGAATTATTTGGGCTTCCTGGCATTGGCCGTTGATTGTATATTATGGTGGAAATATCCCTTTAGAAATGACTGCCTTTTTTATCGTTATAATTTCGATGTCATTTATCATGACCTATTACACCTTTAAGTCGAACAGTCTTTGGCCAGCAGTAATCTTTCATGCGGTAAGTAATGTATATGTTCAGAAAATATTTCCCCCGTTAACCTCAAGAATTGAAGGAAACGAATACTGGCTCGGCGAATATGGAATTATGTTTGCCTTGATAACCTTTTTGTTCGGAATCTATTTTTGGAGAAAAGCAAAGAAGGAGAATTTATAAAATAAAAGCGTAAAGAATGACAATACTGGTAGTAGGGGCAAGCGGAGCAACAGGACAACGATTGGTAGCACAACTTCTGGAACAAGGCCAAAACGTCAAAGCCGTTGTACGGTCTGCCGAAAAGCTACCGGAATCTCTTAGAAAGGAAAGTGGATTATCTATTATCGAGGCCAGTGTTTTGGAACTTAGCGATTTGGAAATGGCCGAACATGTAGCTGGTTGTGATGCAGTAGCCTCTTGTTTGGGTCATAACTTGACCTTCAAGGGTGTATATGGCAAGCCGCGAAGATTGGTAACCGATGCTGCTCGCAGATTATGTACCGCGATCAAGTCGAACAATCCGGAAAAGCCCATAAAATATGTACTGATGAATACTTCTGGAAACCGTAATCGCGATTTGAACGAACCCATTTCGTTTGGCCAAAAATGTGTTATCGCGTTGCTTCGATTATTGTTGCCCCCTCATGTTGATAATGAAAAGGCAGCTGATTTTTTAAGGACTGAAATCGGTCAGAAAGATCCTATGATAGAATGGGTAACGGTCCGCCCCGATGGGTTAATCAATGAATCGGAGGTTACGGAATACGAAGTGTATCCCTCCCCGATCAGAAGTGCAATTTTTGATGCGGGAAAGGTCAGTAGGATCAATGTCGCTCATTTTATGTCAAACTTGATCAGCGATGAAGACCTTTGGCAAAAATGGAAAGGACTAATGCCTGTTATTTATAACAAAACACCATCTTAGTATTCTCTTTAAAGAAGATAATTTTAAATCAAGTCTTTTACCTAAAACAAATAATCCAGAGTTCACTTTTATAGTAATAGATTCTTTCCATCTAAGTGAGTTGGTTGGGCTATGAAAGTACATCCGAGAGGGACTTAAAATTATTTTTATTGATTTACTTTAAAATGCTCGAAATTACCTGCGAGGTTGGCTTTTACAGAAAATATTGAATTCCATTTCTCTAAAGAAAAACCCCCGATAATACCAAACACTCTTATTCTTGCCGATAGACGATATATGGTTAGCTCATTCTTTGTTAGAATGTTGACTAAGAAAGCGCGTCAAATTAGACTGAAGCGTTTTTTTGTGCTCTGAATTCGTAAAGAAGACATAACCGTTTTTGTTTTCAATATTGAATAGATACTGTGCAGTAGCGCTTAAGTTATCACCTCCGTGAGAATAAATTTTTCCATATTTCGTAGAATCAATTCTAATTCCTAAGCCATATTCTTGTCTCTTTGAACTCTTAGTACTAATTGAAAAAGATTGTACTTTTAGTAGCTGATTTTTTTCATTCTTAGAAAGTATCTCCCCATCCATTAATTTGATTAAAAAGTGGCTGAATGAAACGATATTTGTTTGTAAACTTGCTGCCGCATTGAAATTGGGATTGTTCGAATTACTACTCCATCCCATATTTAGCTTGCCATTCAAATGACCTTTGGCTCTATTTTTTTCCAAATAATTATTCCATACAAAACTACTTTCACCCATATTTAATGGGTCAAAAAGTTCTTTTTTAATAACATCTTGTAATGCATTTAAATTAATATTTAAAAGATGTGCCAAAACCTCAGACAAATACTGATAACCTTCACCTGAATATTGAAATTGTGTGCCAGGTTCAAAATCAATCCTCAGTTTGGCATTTGAATCATAATTACCCTTCTTGTCCAAGAATCGCCAGTTCGGAAAACCAGAAGTATGTGATAGCACCATGCGGGCAGTTATTTTTCTATAGCGCTTGTCATAACTAATATCGGGGTTTTCCAAATATTTGTATAAAGGCATGTCTAAATCTATTAGTCCTTTATCAACCATTTTGAGCACAAAAACACTAAAAATGGTCTTGGATATAGAGGCAGCATCAAACATGGTTTTCTGTGTAACTTTTTCATTTGTTTCTATATTAATGACTCCCAGATAACTTTTGTAAACTATTTTTGAATTATTAATGAAAGCAAAAGACAGACCAGGGATTTTTAAGGAATCCATTTGTTTTTCAAGAAACGAATCCAAATCGGCAGTCCTAATTTCATTTCCATTAATTGACCTAATTAAGTTGCCTTTAGGCATTGGACTACTCTTATCTTTAGAATTTAACTTATTAAACTTACTTTTCAACAAAGTAACTGCTGGCATTCCTCCTTTATCTATTCCATTTATGGATAAATTGGTAATGGCTTCCAAAACGGGGTTGTAGACTGAAATAAAGGCCGAACGTGCTTTTTGTTCTCCGCATCTTTTATCGCCACCCGCATTTTCACCTGCCTTTAAGGCATCCATTAAACGCTCTGAAAATGGTTTGTCCTTAGCTTCATTAAATGAATTGAAAGCTTCATTGATGACGTTTGGTCCAACCAAAATATTTCCAAGAACAGCAAAACTGTCACCTACCCTAGAGCCATACCAATCTTTAATTTCAGTTCCTGAATAAACCAAAGGAGCACTATTGTTATCTAGAATGATTACTCCATATTGTTGCCTTTCAGGATTAAACTCCTTTGCTTTCATGGCTTTTAGTATATCAACAATTGGTGTGTTGTTTTCCATGAGGTCCACTCCCTTTATCCGTGCAAAATAATTACTGGAAGCTTGAACTACTATGGCCCCTTTTCCAGGAATTAAAGAAGCTATGCCCGAAACATCAAATGTGCAGGAAGCACCAGCAATACCTATTTCTCCGGTATTCCTGTCAACGGCTATAATCGACCATGTGGCATAGGAGCTCGTATTGACAAATAGAATTAAAAATAATAGTAATGAAACTCGAATTGTTTTTGTTCTTGGTGTTGAAATCATGTTTTTAATTTTGATTGATGAATAATATTGCGGTTTGCGACCTTGCTAAAGACCAATTATTTTTTTTAGCTTAACTGATTGCCTTGTTGATACTACATAGGAATTATCCGTTGTTAGAATCAATTGTAATTTATTTTTGAAATAAGGATGAACCTCTTTGATGTAATTAATATTTATTATTTGACTTCTATTAATTCTAAAGAACTGTTGTGACGGTAATTTATCTTCCAACAAATTAAGAGACCTATGTATTAGAACAGTATTATTGCCATAATGTATCTTCGCATAATTTTCCAAAGAATTGATGAGCCATATGTCGGAAATTTCTATGATATGATATCTATGTCCATCTTTAACAAACACCTTTTGTTTTGCGGGTAGATCCTTATTATTTTTTCTTTTTTCCAATAAGGCTTTCCTCACTTTTTCAATTGTTTTTTGAAATCGCTCTTTTCTTAAAGGTTTTACTAGATAATCAAGTGCATTTAGCTCAAATGCTTTTACGGCATGCTCATCATAAGCCGTAGTAAATACTACTTCAGGAACCATCGTTAATTCTTCCAACAATTGAAGTCCTGATTTTTCTGGCATATGAATATCCAAGAAAAGAACGTCAGCTTTGGTGGAGTTAATCAATAATTTACCCTCCTCCGCATTGGTTGCCTCACCAATTACTGTAAACTCTGAAAATGGCTTTAATGTTCTTTTGACTTCTTCTCTTGCCAAACGTTCATCATCAACTATTATGACTTCATATTTTTTGCACATTTTAAAATTTTGGTATTTGAATGGTTGTGGCAACCAGATTTATAGATTTCTGTTGAATACTAAAGTTTGCATCCCCATTAAATTGGATTAGTAGTCTTTTTTTTAAATTTTCAAGTCCAATCCCCTTGGATACATTTTCAGTAATCGTTCCCGGATTTTCCACATTTATGGTGATAAAATTATCATCATCTAAAACTGTAATATCTATTTCACCACCTTTCCTAAACTTATCTATTCCATGTTTTATGGCATTTTCTACCAACAGTTGTATGCTGAATTTTGGAACCTTTTGAACTTTTGAACTTTCACTTATATCAAAGGCAAAACTTAATCTGTTCTCATATCTTATTTTTTCAAGTTCCAGATAATCATTTACCAGAAGTAGCTCCTCTTCAACGGTAATCAATTCACTATCTTTTCGATTTAAAGAGAAGCGGAGTAAATCTGATAATAGATCAATTGCTCTTCTAGCCGAAGAGGGGTTCTCAACTATTAAGGATTTTATGGAATTTAAGGAATTGAATAAAAAATGTGGATTAAGCTGGGCTAACAAATTATCAAGCTGGGCTTGTTTGGCCATAGTGGATAGCTCAGCATTTAATTTCAAAGTATTTACTTCTCTATTGTGATAATTATATAAATGATAAGCAAGAACCCAAATTGACATTAAACGCAATCCGGTTATAAAAACAGGATCCCATATAAATAAGGTATTATAAAATCCAAAGTTTTGACCTGTTATAATTTCCCAAAAGAAATACCATTTCAAATTGACGAATAGCATGAATCCAAACGCTAATGCCAATACTGAAGGAATTGCTTTTAACAATAACTTGCCAAGTGACAAAGATTTCCAGTTATGCCTTATGGCTACTTTTCTGTATAAATGGGTCAAGGATATACATATAACTACATCTAGCAGATAATTGCAAACAGCAAGAAAAACGGAATAATCATCTCTATTTAGGGTTATGTACAACCAGTATAAAGACACCAGTCCCCAACCTAGAATTTGACACTTCCAATAAAGTGATATTTTATTTTTCAGAACCATATTTAATACAATTTAATATAATAGCACATTTTATAAAACCATATTTCCATGAGCGCAGAAAATCCATGATAAGCGTGTATGATATCCAGCATTAAAATAACCGTTGACAAACGTGATAGATTAAAGCTAACATTTAATGATAATGGAGAATCCCGTTCATTGACCTATTTAGAAGAGTCTCATAAAACCAATGTTTTATGGAACCAATTATCTTTAAGGTTCGTTGCAAATAATTGCACCTTTATTTAAACTTTCGAAAGTTCATTGAAAGGTCATTTTTAGCGATGCTATTGGGTGGTTAAAGAAAACCTATGTGTTTTTCCTCTTAAGTACGAAATGTCCTTCTCAATAGTTTGATTAGTTGATAGATCTTATTTTTAATACCCGAATATTATCCGACTTTATTTCCAAATAAAGATCTGTACGGTCCTCAGGTAAAAAAGAAGCTATCTTCTCTGGCCATTCAATAAAGACCCAGACATCCTGGTTTAGGTATTCTTCAAAGCCCATGTCCAGCGCTTCGGTTTCGTCTTCCAGCCTGTAAAAATCAAAGTGATACCCTAGCAGGCTGCCCTCTTTTTTATGGTATTCATTGACGATCCCAAAAGTGGGGCTGTTGGCTTCCCCGCTGGCGCCAAGTTGTTGAACGAGGGCCTTTATCAAGGTTGTTTTCCCCGCGCCCATGGCGCCGTAAAAACAAAGAACTTTAGAGGGGGTATGGGCAAGTATTTGTTCACTAACCTCCTGGATCTGGTCTATAGAAAAGTCTAGTTCTTTCAATGGCTAACACTTTATTGCTGTTGCAAAGAAATGAAAATCTACCTGGGTTCCAAGACTATAAAGGGGATTATCATCTCCTCCAAAGATACCCCCCCATGCTGGTAGGTATTCCTGTAATAACTTACATAGTGGTTGTAATTGTTGGGGTAGGCAAAAAAGAGGTCGTTCTTGGCAAAAATAAAAGAGCTGCTCATATTAATACTCGGCAGATGTACACTGGCCGGTTCTTTGGCTTCCAGCACATCGCGCTCTTCATAGGTAAGGCTCCTCCCGGTCTTATACCTTAAGTTAAGGCTGGTTTGTTTATCGCCAATAACCTTAGAAGGCTGTTTTACATTAATAGTACCGTGGTCTGTGGTTAACACCAGCTTTAGTCCCATACTCTGGGCCTGCTGTATGATCTCCAGCAAAGGGCTGTTCTTAAACCAGCTTAGCGTAAGCGATCTATAGGCTTTGTCATTAGAGGCCAGTTCTTTGATCACCTCCATCTCGGTACGCGCATGGCTAAGCATGTCTACAAAATTGTAGACGATCACCGTTAGGTCATTGCCCTTTTGCGATTTAAAGTTCTGAGACAAATTACGCCCCTGTTTTAAACTGCTGATCTTGTGATAATCCCATTGAATATCCAGCCCCAGCCGCTTTAGCTGAGCGCCTAAAAACTGTTTTTCAAAAAGGTTTTTCCCGCCCTCGTCTGTATCGTTCTTCCACCAGTCCGGGTGGCGTTTTTCCATATCTAAAGGTGTTAGCCCGGAGAAGATGGCATTACGGGCATACTGCGTAGCCGTGGGCAAAATACTGTAATAGGGGAGTTCCTTTTGCTTTTTATAGAAGGGGGTAAGGGCATCCTCGAAGGCAAACCACTGATCGTACCGCAAATTGTCAATCACCACCAGCAAGGTGGGTTGGTCTTTAATTTCGGGATGTATCAATTCTTTGAATAAGGTATGAGACATAACGGGGCCGTCTCCATTAAACCAGTCTGCGTAATTTTTATCTACAAACTTCCCAAACTGGCTGTTGGCCTCTACCTTCTGCGATTCGAGGATCTCAAACATGCCCGAGTCTTCAATTTCTTCGAGCTGCAGTTCCCAGTAGATCAATTTCTTATAAAGGTCTGCCCACTCTTCATAGGAATTCACCATAGAGAGGTCCATCGATATTTTTCGAAACTCCTGCTGGTAATTGGCAGTGGTCTTTTCGGAGACCAGCCGCGAATTATCCAGGTTTTTCTTTAGTGAAAGCAAGATCTGGTTAGGATTCACCGGCTTTATGAGGTAGTCGGCTATTTTAGAGCCTATGGCTTCCTCCATAATATACTCCTCCTCGCTTTTGGTGATCATCACCACAGGAAGCGTCGCATCTAAAACCTTAATTTCGTTCAGGGTTTCAAGCCCAGAGATACCGGGCATATTTTCATCCAGAAAAACAATATCAAAACGGGCTTTGTTAATCTCTTCCAGCGCGTCCTGTCCGCTCTTACAGGTAACTACTTCATAATTTTTTCCTTCCAGGAAGATGATATGGGGCTTTAGCAGATCTATCTCGTCATCAACCCATAAGATTGTAATCTTGTTCATTATCTTTGTTTACGTAAATTCTGTGATTTTGTCGAAATCAAGCAAGCTTAAAATCTTTAACGATCCAATTTACGGATTTATTAGAATTCCCAACTCTCAAATTTTTAGCCTCATTGGCCATCCTTACTTTCAACGCTTACGCAGAATTTCTCAAATGGGCATGTCGTATCTGGTTTATCCGGGCGCGCATCATACCCGTTTTCACCATGCCCTCGGAAGTATGCATTTGATGCAACAAGCCATACAAACGCTTCGCCTTAAGGGGGTTAGTATTTCTGAGGAAGAATCTGAAGCCCTGCTTTCTGCAATATTACTGCACGATATTGGGCACGGGCCTTTTTCACATGCTATGGAACACAGCATTGTGGAGGGCATAGATCATGAAGCCATTTCACTGCGTTTTATGGAAGCTTTAAACCAAAGCTTTAACGGAAGTTTAACGCTGGCCATGGAGATCTTTAAAGGAAGCTACCCCAGAAAGTTTATGAATGAGCTGGTTTCCAGCCAGCTCGATATGGACCGGCTAGATTACCTGAAAAGAGACAGTTTTTATACCGGCGTTGCCGAAGGCAATATCAATGCAGAACGACTTATTACCATGCTTAATGTTGTTGATGATAGCCTTGTGGTACAGGAAAAGGGGGTGTATTCTGTAGAGAAGTTCTTGATGGCCAGGCGGTTTATGTATTGGCAGGTGTACCTGCATAAGACCGGGCTTGTAGCCGAACAATTGCTTATTAAAACCCTGCAAAGGGCCAAAGAATTGATAGCTTCGGGCGAGCGGCTAGAGGCAAGCGAACCACTGTTGTTCTTTATGCAGAACAAGATCAACCAGGAGAATTTTGACACCTCAGTCCTGTCGCGCTTTGCACTCCTGGATGATATAGACATCCTGGCGGCCATAAAGCTATGGCAGCATCATAAGGATTTTGTACTCTCGCAGCTCTGCAAACGCATTCTCAATCGCGATTTACTCAATATAAAGTTGCGGAACAAGCCTATAAAAAAAGAGAAATTTGAAAGGCACTTTCAACGTTTCAAGAAAGAACATAAGCTTTCAGATGCAGAAACAGCCTATTTTGTATTCCTGGGTAAAATAGAAAACAAGGCCTACAATCAACAACATCAGAATATAAACATTTTGCGCACCAACGGGAAGCTGACCGATGTGGCCAAAGCCTCAGACCAATTTAACCTGGAAGCATTGTCCAGAACGGTTACCAAGCATTATTTGTGTTATCCAAAAGGGTCCTAATTAGGGGGAAAGACCTCAATTTTGCATAGCGTAGTAGTGCCCGAATAAACTTAAATTCCATTAGACAATTTTTCTTACTTTTGTGGGCATCAATTAGGAAACGCATTAATATTTTAAGTATTGGAATTTACAGCTAGTCAAATTGCCGGCATATTGGAGGGCGAAGTCGAGGGAAACCCAGAGATAGCTGTTCATAAACTGGCAAAAATAGAGGAAGGCGAAAAAGGTTCGCTGACCTTTTTGGCCAATCCAAAATATACACCTTATATATATAGTACAGAGGCATCTATTACCATAGTGAATAAGGATTTTGTACCAGAGCAAACCTTGTCTACCACACTTATAAAAGTAGATGACGCCTATAAATCCTTTTCCAAGCTTCTGGAATATTACAACCAGGTTAAGAACAATAAGACCGGTATAGAAGAACCTGTCTACATGGCGAAAAGCGCCTCCTATGGGGCCGATTTTTATATGGGAGCCTTTTCTTATCTCGGCAATAATGTTGCTATTGGTAACAATGTAAAGATCTACCCCAATGTATATGTAGGTGACAACGTGACCATGGGCAATGATGTGGTGGTCTTTGCAGGGGCAAAAATATATTCAGAATCTATTATCGGCGATGGATGCGTGATTCACAGCGGGGCCATAATCGGTGCTGATGGCTTTGGTTTTACACCAAACAACAACGGTGAATACAGCAAAGTACCACAGACAGGAAATGTTATCCTGGAGGAAAATGTTGACGTGGGAGCGGGAACAACCATAGATAGGGCCACCTTAGGGTCTACAATTTTAAGAAGAGGCGTAAAATTGGATAACCAAATACAGATTGCGCATAACGTAGAAATTGGAGAGCATACGGCCATAGCCGCTCAAACAGGAATTGCAGGGTCTACCAAGATAGGGAAACACTGTATGATTGGGGGCCAGGTAGGTATTGTTGGCCACATTACTATTGGAGATAGGGTTAAGATCCAGGCTCAATCTGGTATTGGCCGTAATGTCAAGGACGATGAAGTACTTCAGGGATCGCCTGCATTAAATTACGGAGACTACAACAAGTCTTATGTTCACTTTAAAAATCTTCCCAAGCTCGTAAACCGGGTGGAAGACATTGAAAAAAACAATAAAGGGTAGCAATAACACTATGAAACAGCGAACCATAGCGAAAGAAGTTACACTAACAGGAGTAGGGTTGCACACAGGAGAGAAGGTAACTATGAAGTTTGTACCTGCGCCTGAAAATCACGGATATGCCTTTAAAAGGGTAGACCTGGAAGGAGAGCCTATTATAGAGGCCAATGCTAACCTCGTGGTAAATACACAGCGAGGAACTAATCTTGAAAAACGCGGCGTTAAAATACAAACCTCAGAGCATGTTTTAGCGGCTCTGGTTGGGATGGAGATAGACAATGTGATGATAGAACTGGATTCTCCCGAACCTCCAATTATGGACGGTTCGTCCAAGTTCTTTGTAGAGGCGCTTGAAAGAGCAGGAATAGTAGAACAGGAGGCAGAACGCGAAGAATATGTCGTAAAAGATGTGATCACCTATAAAGATGAAGCTACCGGAAGCGACATCACCATTATTCCTTCAGACGAGTACCAGGTGACCACCATGGTAGACTTTGGTACCAAAGTTTTGGGTACCCAGAACGCTACATTAGAACACATTTCAGACTTTAAGACCGAAATCGCTGATGCACGAACCTTTAGCTTCCTCCATGAATTGGAGATGCTACTCGAAAATGGGCTCATCAAAGGTGGAGATCTTAACAACGCAATTGTATACGTAGATAAAGAAATTTCCGAGTCTACCATGAAAAGACTTGAGAAGGCTTTTAAGAAGGAAAAGCTTTCGGTAAAGCCCAACGGAATTCTCGATAACCTGACCCTGCATCAGCCCAATGAGGCGGCTCGTCATAAACTGCTGGATGTTATAGGAGATTTGGCTCTTGCGGGCACGCGTATCAAAGGAAAGGTAATCGCTAACAAACCGGGACATTACGTAAACACGCAGTTTGCGAAAAAGCTTTCTAAGATTATTAAGGTTGAAAAACGCAATAAGGTTCCTACCTACGATCTTAATCAGGAGCCCCTTATGGACGTGACCAAGATCATGAATATGTTGCCGCACCGGCCACCCTTCTTATTGGTGGATAAGATTTTGGAACTTTCAGAATCTCATGTAGTAGGCGTAAAAAACGTGACGATGAACGAACCGTTTTTTGTCGGGCATTTCCCTGGAGCGCCTGTGATGCCCGGAGTGCTTCAGATTGAGGCAATGGCTCAGACCGGAGGGATTCTTGTACTTAGCACGGTGCCCGACCCTGAGAATTACCTTACTTATTTTATGAAGATAGACAATGTTAGATTTAAGCAACAGGTTCATCCCGGAGACACTTTGATTTTTAAATGTGATCTCATGTCTCCCATCCGACGTGGTATTTGCCATATGCAGGCATATGCCTACGCCAATGGAAAACTTGTCTCGGAAGCAGAACTTATGGCCCAAATCGTAAAAACCAAAGAAGTTTAGTATGAATCAGCCATTGGCCTACGTCCATCCTGGAGCCAAGATCGCGAAGAATGTGGTAATAGAACCCTTTACCACCATCCATAATAATGTAAAAATAGGCGAAGGTACCTGGATAGGTTCTAATGTAACTATTATGGAAGGTGCCCGAATTGGAAAGAATTGCAACATCTTCCCCGGAGCGGTAATTTCTGCTCCGCCTCAGGATCTTAAGTACAACGGTGAGGAAACCACGGTTGAGATTGGCAATAATACCACAATAAGGGAATGCGCTACAATACATAAAGGAACCTCAGACCGAATGAAAACGGTAATTGGCAAGAACTGCCTCATTATGGCTTACTGTCATGTGGCTCATGATTGTATTGTTGGGAACAATTGTATTTTTTCTAACAGTTCTACCCTGGCAGGGCACGTAACCATAGGCGAGCATGTTATTCTGGCCGGGATGGTTGCAGTACACCAATTTGTTTCTATTGGTAATCACGCCTTTGTTACAGGAGGTTCGCTGGTCAGGAAAGATGTTCCTCCTTATGTAAAAGGCGCCAGAGAACCCATGTCTTATGTGGGTATAAACTCGGTAGGACTCAGAAGACGTGGATTTGATGCGGATAAGATCCGGGAAATTCAGAATATTTACCGTATTCTATATCAAAAAAATTACAACAACACCCGAGCCGTTCAGATCATTGAAGCCGAAATGGAGGCTACCCCTGAACGGGATTTGATCTTGCAATTTATCAGGGATTCTCAAAGAGGAATTATGAAAGGCTATTTTAGCACCAATTAAGTTTTATGGCGAACACATCAGACATAAGAAAAGGATTGTGCATCAAGTACAACAATGATATTTATAAAATTATAGAGTTTTTACATGTAAAACCCGGTAAAGGCCCTGCGTTTGTGCGAACGAAACTAAAAAGCCTTACCAGTGGCAAAGTACTCGACAACACATTTTCTGCAGGTCATAAAATTGAGGATGTAAGGGTGGAGACCAGATCGTACCAGTTTTTGTATTCAGAGGGAGAGACCTATCATTTTATGAACACGGACGATTACAACCAGATCTCACTTCAGGAAAGTACGCTAGATGCCCCCGGATTGCTTAAAGAAGGGGAGGTTGTAACTATTATTTTCAATACAGAAGACAGTATGCCTTTGTCTGTTGATATGCCGGCGAGTGTTGTTCTTGAGGTTACCCATACAGAGCCTGGTGTTAAGGGAAATACCGCAACCAATGCAACCAAACCGGCAACGGTAGAAACCGGGGCCAAAGTAAATGTACCCTTGTTTATCAATGAAGGAGATAAAATAAAGATAGACACGGAGAAGGGCGCATATATGGAAAGGGCAAAAGAATAAAGTACACAGATGAAATTCCCTAAGCCGTATACATTACAGGAGATTGCGAGCATTATTGAATGTGAATACGTAGGCAGTGATGATTTCCCGGTTTTAGGAATGAATGAGATCCACGTGGTTACTCCAGGAGATATTGTTTTTGTAGACCACCCGAAGTATTATGATAAGGCGCTAGATTCTGCAGCCACGGTTGTTCTTATTAACAAAAATGTAGATTGCCCTGAGGGGAAGGCCCTGCTAATTTCTGAGGATCCCTTTCGCGATTTCAACCTTCTTACAAAGCATTTCAGACCATTTGCCAAGGCCTCAGCGGCTATAGCGCCTTCTGTGCAGATTGGAGCAAATACAGTAATTCAGCCCAATACTTTCGTTGGAAATGGCGTGGTAATAGGAAGTAATTGCCTTATTCACTCTAATGTAGCCATTTATGATAATTGTGTGATAGGCGACAATGTGATCATACATGCAGGGACGGTCTTAGGCTCTGATGCTTTTTACTTTCAAAAAAGACCTCATGGCTTTGACAAGTTGATTTCCGGAGGTCGGGTGATTATTGAAGATGATGTGGAAATCGGATCGCTTTGCTCTATTGATAAAGGGGTAACCGGAGATACGAGAATAAAAAAAGGTACTAAAATAGACAACCAGGTGCAGATAGGCCATGATACTGTAGTGGGAGAAAAATGCCTGATAGCTGCCCAGACAGGGATAGCCGGATGTACGATCATTGAAGATGAAGTTACGCTCTGGGGCCAGGTAGGTGTCATCAGTGGTATAACCATTGGAAAAAAAGCCGTACTTATGGCACAGGCGGGTGTGGGCAAATCTTTGGAAGGAGGAAAGACCTATCTGGGAAGTCCGGCAGAGGAAGCACGGGAAAAATTCAAACAAATGGCAGCCCTCAGACAGTTGCCAGAACTCTTGAGGAAAATAAAAAAACAATAGCTAAGAATCCTTTACAAATCGTTTTCAAACCTATATTTTTGTTCGGTTAGAAAAGCCTAATTAGGAATATAGAATTAAGAATATATAATCAACAGTTAACCAAATGAGCGTTTTAGTCGATAAGAATTCCAAAATCATCGTACAAGGTTTTACAGGTAGTGAAGGAACCTTTCATGCAGAACAAATGATTGAATACGGTACCAATGTAGTTGGGGGTGTTACTCCCGGCAAAGGAGGCCAGGAACATCTTGGAAAGCCTGTTTTTAATACGGTTGAAGAAGCCGTCGAAAAAGTAGGAGCAGACACCACCATAATTTTTGTACCCCCGGCCTTTGCCGCGGATGCAATTATGGAAGCAGCCAGCGCAGGAATAAAAGTGATCATTACCATCACAGAAGGCATCCCTGTGGCCGATATGGTACAGGTGTATGACTATATAAAAGGGAAAGATTGTCGCCTGGTAGGGCCCAATTGTCCCGGAGTAATTACTCCAGGAGAGGCTAAGGTGGGAATTATGCCTGGTTTTGTTTTCAAAAAAGGAAAGGTTGGAGTGGTTTCCAAATCAGGGACGCTAACTTATGAAGCAGCCGATCAGGTGGTAAGACAAGGGCTTGGAATAACAACAGCAATAGGAATTGGAGGCGATCCGATCATTGGAACAACCACTAAAGAGGCCGTAGAATTGCTCATAAACGATCCTGAAACCGAATGCGTTGTGATGATAGGGGAGATAGGCGGTCAACTCGAAGCCGACGCCGCTCACTGGTACAAGGAAAGCGGAAGTAAAAAACCTATTGTTGGTTTTATCGCGGGAGAAACAGCACCCGCAGGAAGAACTATGGGGCATGCAGGGGCCATTGTAGGGGGTAGCGATGATACCGCCCAGGCCAAAAAACGCATCATGAGAGAATGTGGTATTCACGTAGTAGATTCGCCTGCCGAAATAGGTATAAAAGTAAAAGAAGTGATTGCCTAGGCAATCGTTAATTCTATGATAAAATCCCGCTTTGTACGGGATTTTTTTTCGCCTTTATCTTCAACAACACTTATATTTGAAGAACCACCAAACAATGAAAATCAATAAATAAAATAGCAATGAAGCTTTTAGAAGGAAAAAATGTAATTATTACCGGTGCCAGTAGAGGAATTGGAAAAGGCATCGCCGAAGTTTTTGCGGAGCATGGCGCCAATGTAGCTTTTACCTTTAGCTCTAGTGAAGGACCAGCCTTAGAACTGCAGAAAGAGTTAGAAGGAAAAGGTGTAAAAGCGAAAGCGTATAAAAGCAATGCGGCGAGTTTTGAGGAATCAGAGCAACTTGTTGCTCAGGTACTTGCAGATTTTGAAGGTATTGACGTGTTGATTAATAATGCGGGTATTACCAAAGACAATCTTTTGATGCGGATGGGGGAGGAAGATTTCGATGCGGTTATAGAGATCAATCTAAAATCTGTTTTTAACATGACCAAGGCTGTGCAACGCACTATGCTAAAGCAACGAAAGGGATCTATAATAAATATGAGTAGCGTCGTTGGTGTAAAAGGAAATGCAGGGCAGGCCAATTATGCGGCCTCCAAGGCCGGAATGATAGGCTTTACAAAATCTGTTGCACTCGAATTAGGATCAAGGAATATTCGTTGTAACGCAATTGCTCCGGGATTTATAGAAACCGAAATGACGGATAAGTTAGATGAGAAGGTTGTACAGGGTTGGCGAGACGCCATTCCGTTAAAACGCGGAGGGCTTCCCGAAGATGTGGCCAATGCCTGTTTGTTTTTGGCTTCAGACCTTTCTGCATATATCACCGGACAGGTTTTAAATGTAGATGGAGGAATGTTAACATAAACGATAAAATAATGGCCATGCTTATTGTCACAACAGAGACCGTGCCGGTAGGGAAATTAGCGAAACACTTGGTATAGTTCGGGGAAGCACTGTTAGAGCGCGTAATATTGGAAGAGATATGTTTGCCGGGTTAAAGAACCTGGTTGGGGGAGAAATATCTGAATATACCCAGCTGTTAGCAGACGCCAGGGAACAGGCAATAAAACGCATGCTTATAGACGCTGAAAAGCACAATGCCGATGCCGTTGTAAATGTTCGTTTCACTACCTCGCAGGTGACCCAGGGAGCAGCAG
>CBDBVE010000003.1:0-74608 GCA_965212595.1 Flavobacteriaceae bacterium | reverse complement strand
TCAAAGACGGTCATTTCGGTTTCTTTGGTGAACGAAGTTCTTATTTCTTTTTCAGAACTTTCCCGCCGCTCTCATTTTCCTCCAGCGCTCTGAATTTTTCATCGCCCTTTCCATGATTTGTTTGATCTCTTCGGAGGTAAGTTCTAAAAAAGGCGCAGTACTATTCCGATCTGGAGTGTTCTGATGAAAAAACTCTGCCTGCAAGTTCTTCATATGCTCTTTTACCGCGTCCTCTGCATTCTTTTGCATTCGAGAATCAATGGTGGTATATACTTTAAGGCCGTCTAGATATATATTCCAGCGATCGCGTTCTCCCTCAAGAGCAGGTTTTGGATTTTTATCGATCCATCGGTTCAAAAATCTTTGCAAATGCATTCTAAAATAAGTAGCAAGACCTTCGCGATGACTTTCAGGACTGAAGTTAATATCCATTTTAAGGGCCTGCAGAGAGTCTTTTTCGTGCTCTGTAATGTACCCGTACTTGGACATTTGTCCTAATACGGTATTTCTTCGATTCAGCACCAGTTCTTCTCTTCGAATAGGATTGTATAGCGAAGAGTTCTTAAGCATCCCTACCAGCACAGCTGATTCTTCGGTTTTAAGATTCTGCGGCTCCTTCCCAAAATAAATTCTGGAAGCTGATCGAATCCCATCCGCATTGTAGTGAAAATCATAGATGTTCATATACATCGCAATGATTTCCTCTTTGGTATATTGTCTTTCCAGGCGAATGGCAATTACCCATTCTTTTACTTTTTGAATAATGCGATCCAGGGTGCTGGCTGAAGCTCTTTCGGTAAATAAGAGTTTTGACAACTGTTGTGAAATGGTACTTGCCCCTCCGCGTTTCCCCAAAAAGAACACAGCTCTTAGGGTTCCTCTTGCGTCTATACCTGCATGGTCGTAATATCTGGCGTCTTCGGTAGCTACAAGGGCGTTCACCAGGTTCTTCGGAAGGTCTTCATAAGCAACGTCTGTACGGTTATCATCTAAATAAAATTTCCCAAGCGTTTCGCCATCGGAAGAGATGATTTCTGTAGCCAGATTGGTCTGCGGATTTTCTAGGCGTTCAAAGGTTGGCATTTCTCCAAAAACCCCCCAGGAGGCCAGTAAAAAAACAAAGAATAGCGCAAAAATTCCTATACCGAAAGTAATCCAGAACCACTTAATAAATTTGAAAAACCCGCTTGTATTCTTTTTTTTCTTGGTCTTTGCCATTGCCCTATTTACTTCGTTCTATTTCGAAACCCACATCAGTTATACCTTGCAAATCAACCACACCTTCTACTTTCCCATTCTTCCTCATGGCATGTGACACAAGTAGAGTATATACGCCATTAACGGGAAAAACGATGTTTTCCTTATACCACAGCTTATTTTCTTTTATACTTCCATAACCTTTTCCCAACCATTGCCCATCGGGTTTGGCCATTTCGTATTCTAAGGTGTCTCTAATGGTCTTCCCATTCGGGAAATTAAGTTCTGCAATCAAAAAGAGGTTGCTATAGGGATAGCTGTCATCATTCCGAATGTTCAGAAACATGTGGTGTTTGCTAAGCGTATCGATCTCTGAAAAACTAAACTCTATAATATCATCTTTATTCCAATTTCCACTATCTGTGGCCTCATAACGGGAAACCACCAAATTCTCAGAACAGGAAATCGTCAATAAAAGAAGGGATAGGAAAGTGAGGGATCTAAGCATTTTTCGCAGGTCTTTTCCTGTTTTTTCTACGTTTCTGATTCTTCGTCTTTTTAGATCTTCGCCTGGGGCGATCAAAGCGGGTAAGGCTATCTTGCCCAACTACGTTTTCAAATACCAACTGATCTTCCCGGATGTTGTCGGCTGCGTATTCTTCAAGGCTGGCGACCTTTTTGTCATTTTTGTTTAATTCCAGGATTTCATTGACTTGCTGTTTGGTCAAGGCATGCCAATTGGAAGGTTCATCCTTATAAGCATACCACAAAGTTCCTTTGAAAATATCGGTTTTTTGGCAAAAAGCTAATCCCTTTTCGGTGCGTAGCTTATTGTCTTGAGAGGGAAAATCCTTCAATGCATCTAGGTATACATCCAGTTCATAATTGAGGCAGCATTTTAATTTACCGCACTGACCAGCTAATTTCTGCGGGTTTAACGAGAGTTGCTGATAGCGCGCCGCAGCTGTGCTCACCGATCTAAAATCGGACAACCAGGTGGAGCAACACAATTCGCGCCCGCAAGATCCAATTCCTCCCAAGCGTTGCGCTTCCTGACGATAACCAATTTGCCGCATTTCTATTCTAATCCCGAAAGCCTTGGCCATATCCTTGATGAGTTGCCTGAAGTCTACGCGCTCTTCTGCTGTGTAGTAGAAGGTAGCTTTAGAGCCATCACCTTGAAACTCCACATCCGAAATTTTCATCTCCAGCCTTAACAAAATAGCCATCTCCCTGGAGCGTTTTTTAATCTCCTCTTCCTTATCCCGGCATTTCTGCCATTTATCTATATCTTTTTGGGTAGCCTTTCTGTAGATTTTTGGAAGCTCGTCTGTTTCAGGGTCAAGTTTTTTCTTTCTCATCTGCACCTTTACCAATTCTCCGGCAAGGGTCACCATCCCTACATCATGACCAGATTTAGATTGAGTGGCCACCACGTCACCTATAGAAAGATTGAGACCTTCTGTATTCCTAAAAAACTCTTTTCTGCTATTTTTAAAACGAATTTCTATCCCGTCAAAAGGCTTTTGACCATTGGGGAGAGACATATTGGAAAGCCAATCAAAAACAGTTAATTTATTACAACCATCTGTGCCGCAGGTACCATTGTTCCTACACCCTTTTGGTTGTCCATCCTTCCCGGTTGAACAACTGTTACAACCCATATTTTATATCTTGATTTGACCAAAACGCAATTCGGCCAAAAAAGGTTCAACTAAATTTATTTAGAGGTAAAGATAGTACTTTTTTTGGCGCACAGAATACAAGGAGCCCTTGCTGGCTTACTTCTTAAATTTTAGGACTTCGGAGCGCCCTTTCTTAAAGATTTTATTGCTTACAACCTTGCCCCTTCTCAACTTTTTCTGTTCTTCAAAAGGAAGTTCATGTACCTCTTTACAAGAATCAGAGCAGCAATTGTTCATTTTTTCGGCACAAACTTCGCACTGAATGAATAGTAAATGACAGGCTTCGTTGGCGCAGTTCACATGCTTATCACATGGATTTCCGCACTGATGGCAATTGGCTATTACGTCTTCAGAAATACGTTCCCCTCGTCTGTGATCAAAAACAAAATTTTTGCCCAAGAACTTATTCTCAAGATTTTTCTGCTTAACCTGCCTGGTATATTCAATGATCCCTCCTTCTAACTGATATACATTTTTAAAGCCTTTGTGCTTATAGTAGGCGCTGGCTTTTTCGCAGCGTATTCCTCCTGTACAATACATGACCAGTTTTTTGTCTTCTTTGTGGTCTTCGAGTTGTTTTTCAATAATGTCAAGCGAATCTCTAAAGGTGTCCACATCCGGAGTGATCGCATTTTTAAAATGTCCTATTTCACTTTCATAATGATTTCGCATATCTACCAATAGGGTATCGTTATCTTCTATAAGCGTGTTGAAATCCTCTGCTCCCAGGTGAATTCCTTTATCGGTAACGTCAAAAGTGGCATCATCCAGACCATCTGCCACGATTTTTTTACGAACCTTTACCTTTAATTTTAAGAAAGAAAGGTTGTTCTGTTCAACAGCGATATTTAAGCGAACCCCCTTAAGAAAGCTAATGCTATCAAGAAATTCTTTAAATACGTTGAAATTTTCAGCAGGAACTGATAGTTGCGCGTTAATCCCCTCATTGGCAACATAGATCCTACCCAGAACATCTATTTTATCCCAATGAATAAAGAGGTGATTTCTAAAAATTTTCGGATTTCCGATATGGGCGTACTTATAGAAAGAAATGGTTAACCGATCTTTCCCGGCTTCTTCTATCAGAGCAGTTCTTTCCTTCGCACTTAAAGTATTGTATAGTTGCATGCTATACCAATGTTTAAGTTTGATTGCCTTATGGCAGTTAAAAAAGGTTTCCCGGAAGCACCTGGTTTCCGGTATTTTGAAGTGCAAAAATACGAATAATTCTTGAGAGGGGTTAAAAAAGAAAAAGAGTCCCGACGGTACCGTCGGGACTCCTTTACGACCACTTTTCGAATATTTTCTTTTTCATAGAATCTCGACTCAGAAGGTGGCCACCACTGCCCACGGTTCCTTAAAACCATGGTGTTTTGTGTGTTTAAGTACGAACACTCAATTCTTTGATGCGAGAAAAATAAAAAGGTTGCGTCCCTGATTGTTATATGCAAAAAGAAATACTAATTTAGCTTCCCTAACACTATAGAAGAACAAATAATGAGCAGCGAGAAAGAAGCAAAATTAAAAGCCTTAAAACTTACATTAGATAAGCTAGATAAGACTTACGGCAAGGGTGCCGTAATGAAAATGGGAGATAGCGTAGTAGAGGATGTTGAAGTGATTCCGTCTGGCTCTTTAGGCCTAGATATTGCTTTGGGAGTTGGGGGCTACCCAAGAGGGAGGGTAATTGAAATTTACGGCCCGGAATCTTCAGGAAAAACCACGCTAACACTCCACGCTATTGCCGAAGCACAAAAAAATGGTGGGATAGCCGCATTCATTGATGCTGAACACGCTTTTGATCGTTTTTACGCCGCTAAGCTGGGAGTTGATATAGACAATTTGATCATTTCGCAGCCAGATCACGGAGAGCAGGCTTTAGAGATTGCCGACAATCTGATCAGGTCTGGCGCTATTGATATTGTCATTATTGATTCTGTAGCCGCCTTAACGCCTAAAAGCGAAATTGAAGGGGAAATGGGAGATTCTAAAATGGGGCTTCACGCCCGTTTAATGTCTCAGGCACTCCGGAAGCTTACAGGTTCTATCAGTAAAACAAGATGTACCGTAGTCTTTATCAACCAACTTCGGGAGAAGATCGGTGTCATGTTCGGAAATCCTGAAACTACCACTGGTGGAAATGCTTTAAAATTTTATGCCTCAGTTAGGCTCGATATCAGAAGATCTACCCAGATAAAAGATAGTGATGGTGGGGTTCAGGGAAATAAGACCCGTGTTAAAGTAGTTAAAAACAAAGTGGCTCCACCTTTCAAAACAGCCGAATTTGACATCATGTATGGCGAAGGAGTTTCCAAAATAGGGGAAATTCTGGATCTTGGTGTAGATTATGAAATCATTAAGAAAAGTGGTTCGTGGTTTAGTTATGGAGACACCAAATTAGGCCAGGGCCGTGATGCGGTTAAGGCGCTTTTACAGGATAATCCAGAATTACTGGAAGAATTAGAAGGCAAAATCAAAGAAGCCATAAGTACTCTGGCCAAATAAAATAGCCGTTTTTGCTTAAAACGGAAGAGCGAATTTTTCTTTTTTTTAAGCAACCTTTATTGGCCCGTTCCATCTTCACAATAAATTATGTAAGTGGCTATGAAGAAGACGTTGTTGATCTTACTGTGTTTTTTGGCCGTTCCCCTGGGATCTTGCAGCCTGGAAGATGACGATAATACAAATTTCAATTTCGTCACGCTGCGGATCATAGATGCGGAACTTCCGGAATCCTTTATGCTAAATACTAGCTATACGATAAAAGTAACCTATTTGAAGCCAAATGGGTGCACTTTTTTTGAAGGCTTTGATGTAAGTCAGATAGATCTGACAACTCGCGAAGTAGTAGTCATAGGGTCTGAATTTCAGGATACAGCATGTACTCAGCAGGTAGAGGAAGTTGAAACTACTTTCGATTTTTTTGTGATCTATACTGACGACTATTTATTTCGATTTTGGACCGGAGAAAATGCAGAAGGAGAACAAGAATACCTGGAATTTGTAGTTCCTGTTGAGCAATAGGATACCTATAGGCCAAAGCTAATCTGACCAACATTTTGAGTCTCGAAGAACTCATACATAATTGTAAAAAAGGAGACAGGCGTGCCCAAGAACAATTATACAGGAAGTACTCCCGTATTTTGTTCGGTACATGCCTCAAGTATTCGCGCAATAAAACGGAGGCAGAGGATAATTTGCACGATAGTTTTATGACGATTTACGAAAAAATAGGGCAATATAAATTTAAGGGGTCTTTTGAAGGGTGGATAAAAAGGATAACGGTAAATACAGTACTTCAAAAGTATAGGAAAGAAGAATACCTCAATGTGGTTTCTGAAAATATGGAGGAGGAAGAGGAAGTAGATACCACCTATGCTGATATTAGTTTATCTACACTGCTCCGATACATACAGGAACTCCCTAACAAATATCGCCTCACTTTTAATATGTATGTGCTTGATGGGTATACCCATAAAGAGATCAGCACCATTTTGGGTACCTCTACAGGAACCTCAAAATCTAACCTGGCCAGGGCACGTATGATCTTAAAAGATAAGATTAAAAAAGAAAATATAAATATCGCCTAATCTAACACAAGATGAGCAAAAAGAATATAGATCAATTGTTCCGGGAGAAGCTGAAAAGCTTCGAGGAGACTCCAGACGAGAAAGTGTGGAGGTCTCTCGAAACTTCCCTGGATCAAAAGAAAAAATCTCGGAGGGTTGTCCCTTTGTGGTGGAGGCTGGGTGGGGTCGCAGCGCTACTTGCGATTCTGTTTTATGTAATAAATCCGTTTGGGACGGAAAGTGCAGATTCGCCAGCAGTTACTGATATTGAAAACGAAGCCCCGACACCTAACAAAAATGACGCTTCTAAAGATGAGGTATTAATTCCCTCCAACGAATCGGAATCCTCACTCTCGTCATCTGAAGAAGAGATGCCCAAAAAAGATGAAACTACAGATGAAAAACTTATAGAGTCTTCTTTGGCAGAAAGTGAACAAAAAAGGCAGGTCAAAAAAGATGTGGTTGTTAACAATAGAGAGGCCGAGACCAATCAGGCCGAAGAAAATAAGCCTGCCAAGGCCACAGAAGCTATAGTTTCCAATCAGATGAAGGACACCGATGGGAAGCAAGATCCTTATCTTGAAGTTCCCAAAAATCCGCAAGCTGAAGAAAAGCAGAAAACCGTTGAAACGCTAGCGGATAATACAGAACGGAATAATGTGGTGGAAAATCAAAAAGATGCAGTAACGGAGATAGCCGCCAAGGAAGAAGAAGTAGAAGAAACAGCAAAAAAATCTATTTATGATGAAATAGAGAAGGAGCAAGACGCTATTGCCGAAGTTTCTAATAATGGCAAATGGTCTGTTGGGCCAAGTGTCGCCCCTGTATATTTTAGTTCTTTAGGCGAGGGGTCTCCCATTCATTCCAATTTTGCTTCCAATTCTAAATCCGGGAATTTAAACCTAAGTTACGGGCTTTCTGTTGGTTATGAATTGTCTAAGAAATTGAGCATTCGATCTGGTATACATAAAGTTGATTACGGCTATGATACTAACGATATTGCTTTTACCTCTTCGCTAACGGCATCTACTGCGACGCAACTAGACAATATAGACTTTGCGAACGCCTCTAAAAACCTAGTGGTAGAAAGCAGCAATTCGCCAAACGCTGCAGCCGATGATTTTGTCTTAAACAGCGAGGAAATTACTGCCCAGGACCCCTCAAGAGAGGGGCGTATGGTGCAGCAATTTGGGTATCTGGAAGTACCGCTAGAATTAAATTATTCGCTGGTAGACAGTAAATTTGGCCTTAACCTTATTGGTGGTGTAAGTTCACTATTTTTGGTTAACAATTCGGTTTCTCTCGAAGCTGACGGCAGAAGTACAGAAATTGGAGAGGCCAATAATATAAACTCGGTGAATTTTAGTACCAATGTAGGACTGGGGATTAATTACAAACTAAGCCAGAAAGTGCTTCTTAATCTGGAGCCTATGTTTAAATATCAGTTGAATACGTTTTCTGATTCTGCCGGGAATTTTCAGCCTTTTTCCGTTGGAGTATACAGCGGCCTAAGATATAGATTTTGAGGGCTAAAATGTCTTTTAGATACAGTTCTAAATCAAAGAAAGTTGGTTAGGTTAGTTGCCTATACTCAGGTGACACCTTAGACGCCTTGGTGCTTTGCCAGGGCGTTTTTTAGGGTTGGTTCTAGAATATACTAATCGGTATTGTCTTTCTTAATGCTTAACTCATTCAGTATTGACGTTCTAATCTTTTCCCTAAGATCGCCTTTCTGATCTTCCTTTAAATTTTTCGTTTCATAAAAAGAATGCACCTTTACCCGGCACCTTCCAGGCCCACCGCTAAAAAAAGTAAAAGGAAATCTCCTTTTGTTATCATAAAAGGTCATAGGCACCACCGGGATTTTGTGGGCGATAGCCATCTTAAATGCTCCATCTTTAAATTCATCGAGTAGTATGTGTTCCTCGGGCACTCCTCCTTCTGGGAAAATACAAATACTAAGTCCCTGGTTTAGCCTTCTTTGTGCTCTTCTGTACACCGCAGAGCGGCTACTACTTTTTTCCCTATCCACCATAATACACACGCGCTTATAGAAGAATCCAAAAACTGGAATTTTAACCAACTCCTTCTTCCCAACAAATACAAAGGGGTTTTTACTGGCTTTCAACATTAACATGATATCAAGCATACTGCTATGATTAGATACCAACATATAGCTTTCTCCCCGGTTCATTTTCTGTTCTCTTTTAATTATAGGTATGCAACCCATTCCATATAGAATAGTATTGGCCCAGAGGTTTCTGGCCAGCCAGAAAAACTGTTTGTAGGTTTTCTCGGAAATCGTAAAGATCAAAAGGAAAGGGAAAAACACGAATATGGGTAAGGCTACTAAAATATAGAACCAAATCCTATACAGGGCCTGACCGATTTTTTTAAGTAGCGAAAGCATCAAATCAAAAGTAACAATTTTAGCAGGGTTCTGGTATTTCTTTTACTTTTGTCATTTCATTAACCAAAACGGCATGCCAAGAATACTAACTGGGATACAAAGTACGGGAACACCGCACTTAGGCAATATTTTAGGAGCTATAATGCCTGCCATTACCATGGCCAGTAATCCTAAAAATGATTCCTTTCTCTTTATCGCGGATATGCATTCGCTTACCCAAATAAAAGACGGGCAAGAATTGAGAAACAATACGTATGCCACAGCTTCAGCCTGGCTCGCCTTTGGTTTGGATGTTTCGAAAACGGTTTTTTATCGTCAGAGTGATGTGCCTCAGGTAACGGAACTTGCCTGGTACTTAAGCTGCTTTTTTCCCTACCAGCGTTTAACGCTTGCACATTCTTTTAAAGATAAAGCCGATAGGTTGGAAGATGTGAACTCCGGACTGTTTAACTATCCCATGTTGATGGCAGCAGATATTCTGCTCTACGACGCGGATATTGTCCCTGTGGGGAAAGATCAACTACAGCACCTGGAGATGACCAGAGATGTTGCTTCCCGATTTCATACTCAGATAGGGGAAGCTTTTGTACTGCCCGAAGCTCAGGTACAAGAAGATACCATGTACATTCCGGGAACTGATGGTCAAAAAATGAGTAAGAGCAAAGGAAATCTTATCGATATTTTTCAGACAGATAAAAAGCTTAGAAAGCAAATCATGGGCATTGTTACCGATAGTACCCCTTTGGAAGAGCCAAAGGATCCGGATACGGACAATGTTTTTGCACTCTACCGTATTCTCGCTTCCGAAGATCAGGCCGCCGAAATGCGCACTAACTACCAGAATGGGAATTATGGTTATGGGCATGCCAAGCAGGCTTTATTTGAATTGATTACTGACAAGTTTGGGCCGGCCAGAGAAAAATACGATTACTATATGGCACATTTAGATGAGGTAGATGAAGCGCTTGAAATTGGTGCCAAGAAGGCCAAAAAAGTGGCCGATCTGGTTTTAGAACGGGTTAGAGCTAAGCTTGGGTATTAAATTTACACTAGCAAACCTATTGGTTTGTTTTACGCTTTGTTTTCAACTCATTCCTCTGTGCTTGTTTAGGTCCTGCAGAAGCATTTCATCGATCAACTGTTATTTTATAGGTCTTTCAAGAGATTCAATTCTTAAACTCAAACCAAATGGTTTGTAATTCTGTTAGAGTGCCTCGAACAGTTTTCCGGGCAAGGGCCTGATCAGGCCTTTCATTTCTAGCTGTACTAAGGTTGAAGAGACTTTAAAAACCGGTAAGTTACAGTCTAAAACTATCCGGTCTAAATGACGTTTTCCTGTAGCCTGCAAAGACGAATGAATGGCTTTTTCGGTTTCGTTTAATTCTACGAATAGCTGTTTTTGTGAAGGCCTTGATTTGGGCTCTTCCAGATCCCATCCTAAGAGATAAATGAGATCAGCCGCTGAAGTTATCATTTGCGCTTTTTGCTGTTTAATCAAATTATTACATCCAACACTATAGGTGTCTCCGGCTCTACCGGGAAGCGCAAAGACATCCCTGTTGTAGCTCCCGGCTATGTCTGCGGTGACCAGGCTCCCTCCTTTCTCCGCCGATTCAACAACGATCGTAGCCTGACTTATTCCCGCAACTATACGATTTCGTCTTAGAAAATTCTCCCGCTCTGGCCGGCTGCTACTCCAAAACTCCGTAATAAAACCTCCATTTTTCTCTACCACCCTAGTATATTCTTCATGAGACTTAGGGTATATCTGATTTAATCCATGACCCAAACAGGCTATGGTCTGCAAATGGTGCTTTAAAGCAGCTTTTTGAACACTAATATCAATGCCATAAGCAAAGCCGCTCACAATTATTGGGTTTAGGGGCGATAGATCTGCAATAAATTCCTCGCAAAAACCCATCCCATAACTCGTACTATTACGGGTCCCTACCACGCTGAGTATTTTTTGAGACTTTAAATTTATCCGCCCCCTTTGGAAGAGCAATAAGGGCCCGTCAATACAATGCTTTAAATACTCCGGGTATTCCTTTTCCTGAAAGAAGGTATATTGAATTTCCGCCTTACGGATATAATCATATTCTGCTTCTGCAGCCTCCAGATATGCCTTGTCGTGTAAATTTTTAAGCGTATAAGATCCAACACCTTCTATTTTAGTAAGTTGACCCACTTTATCGGAGAAAATTGCGGTTGGACTACCACAATGATTAACAAGTTTTTTTGCGGTAATATCGCCGATATTTGGTATTCTTTGCAGACGAAGGGCTGCAACTAATTCATCTTTAGTCATTTATTCATAAAATATACTTATCCACAAAAGCGTTTAAGTTTTATGTTAATAAAAAGTTATGAAAGGTAATTTGAAGCCCTGTAATTTTTTTACATCTTTGTATATATGGGAACCGAACGCTATATAGAAGAACTTCTGTACAGGTACAACTGTGTTGTTGTACCGGAATTTGGTGCTTTTCTCACCCAAAAGAAGTCTGCGGTTATCGATGAGGTTACCCATACCTTTTATCCGCCTAGCAAGCTAATTTCCTTTAATGAGCAGCTTTCCTCAAACGATGGTTTACTGGTTTCCTATATGGCAAATGCAGAAAATAAGACCTATGAGGACGTTCTTCAGCAAACTTTAGATCTGGCTAAGGAATGGAAACGAAAATTGCGTAGCGGAGAACGGCTTACCTTTTCCAATATTGGAGAGCTTTGGCTAAATAGAGAGAGTAAAATACAATTTCAACCCTCCTTTCAGGTAAATTATCTCACTGCCTCCTATGGTTTTTCTTCCTTTGTTTCAACTCCTGTTACCAGGGAAGTTTTAAAAGAAGAAGTGGTTACTTTAGAAGAGAAGATCCCGTTTATTATAACGCCAGAAGAACGCAAAAAGAACACCTTCAGGCCTTATTTGAAATATGCCGCTATTTTACTGCTTTCTCTTTCTACAGGCTTAACAGGTTACAAATTTTATAGTGAAACCACGCATAAACAGCAACTTGTTCAGGAAGAGGCTCAGGTGAGGGTTTCTCAAAATATACAGGAAGCCACTTTCTTTAGCTCAAATCCGTTAGAGCTGCCCGCTCTTGAGTTGGAGGTTACCAAATTAAACAAAGGCAAACATCATATCATTGCAGGAGCCTTCAGAGTTCAGGAAAACGCGGACAAAAAAGTACGTCAACTTCGGCGTAGAGGCTTTAAAGCTGATTATTTGGGTGTTAATGCCTATGGCTTGCACCAGGTCACTTATGGTAGTTTTTCAGATTCGCAAGAGGCTTTAGAATTCCTTCGGAAAATAAAGCGGACAGAATCTAAAGATGCCTGGTTATTATCTTCAAAATAACCCCTTTCTTTTTCTCCTCTCTCTTTTTAGGACTTATCTTTGAGCAAAACTTTGGCTATGCGATCTAAAACTCCTAGTGAATCCAGGACCTTTATGACAGATATGGTACTCCCAGGCGAAACCAATCCGCTAAATAACCTTTTCGGTGGTGAATTGTTGGCGAGGATGGATCGTGCTGCCAGCATTGCAGCTCGCAGGCATAGCAGGCGTATAACGGTGACAGCATCGGTTAACCATGTTGCATTTAATAGGGCTGTGCCACTTGGAAGCGTGGTAACCATAGAAGCTGCTATTTCAAGAACCTTTAAAACATCAATGGAAGTCTATCTCGATGTGTGGATGGAGGACCGGTTTAGCGGGGAAAAAAGTAAGGCCAATGAGGCCATTTATACATTTGTTGCTGTCGATGATGCTGGTAAGCCTACGGCCGTGCCCCCTTTGACTCCCGAAACCGATCTGGAAGTAGAACGTTATGAAGGCGCTCTAAGACGAAAACAACTCAGTCTAGTCCTGGCCGGAAAAATGGCTCCTGATGAAGCTACAGAGCTCAAGGCGCTGTTTACACAAGAGTAATCAGAGCCTGTAAATCCACTCTTCCGGGTTGAGCTTCGTTGCATCCCTGTAAAGGTAGAATTTGAGTTGGGTTAAACCATTAAACCGATTGGTATATATCTCTCCTAATTCGTCCTTAATGCCTACCTTATCGCCCTTTTTGACATATAAATTAGAGAGATTATAATAGGTGCTGATATAGTTTCCATGTTTAATTTGCACTCCCTTGTTGCCCCCTGGTACAGCAAGAATGGCAATGACCTCGCCCTCAAAAACAGCCCTCGCCCTGGCGCCTTTATCGGTAGCAATAATGACCCCGTTATTCTGATGCTTAATTCCTGGGTAGACCGCGTCTTTGTATACCCCGAAACCCTGCTTCTTAATTCCTTTCTCAACAGGCCAAATAAGTTTTCCTTTATTGGCAGAAAAATTATTGGCTATTACGGTGGCCTCAGGTGTTAAAACGAACTTACTGCTGGCAACGGTTGTGTTTCCAGCCTTCTTATTAGATGCCGCGATAGCTTCCCGTATAAGCCGTTCAATCTGCCTGTCTATCTTTCGAGCTTCTTTCTTTTTTGTTTCAATAGCAGCCGCGTATTTGCTTTCGTTCTGCCTAATGGTCTTTAGCAATTCCTTTTGGGCCTTGATCTCAGCAAATAACTGATCTTTAGCCCTCCTGTTTTCCGCAATCAATTGCTCTTTTGCCTTTCGCTGAACCGTGAGATCTTTGTTTAGGGTAGTGAGTTCTTCCGTTTTCTTAGCTATTTCCAATCCCTGTTCTTTACGAAATTCGGTATACTGCTTCAAGTACTGCACTCGCTTAAAAGCCTGGAAAAAATTCTCGGAAGAAAGCAAAAAAAGCAAACCGCTTTGCTGCGACCTGTTTTGATAAGATTTCCTGATCATCGCCGCGTAGTCCTCCTTCAAACTCTCCAGGTCTTCCCGTAGCTTCGCTATGTTTCTGATATTTGCGTTGATCTGGCGATTTAGCAGATTGTATTGTTGATTTGTAACTCTGATCAGCTGTTGCCTTACATTTATTTTTTGATCAAGGCCTTCCATTTGATCCAGTACAGTTCCCTTTTGCTTTTTTTCGGCAAACAGCAGTCTGTTAATCTCGGCAATTTCTTTTTGTAAACGCTCCCTCTTTTCTTCCAGAGTCTTCTGCTCAGCGGTTTGAGCATGACCGGTAGCCAAGAACATTACTGCAAGTAACAGTAGGGAACAGATTTTATATGAGGCCGGCTGTCTCATTACTATTTCAGCACAATTTCATCGAAACCCTTTGGTATTTTGTACGGAAAATTAAGGGGCCTGTTAAATTCGACATTCCTGTAGAGGATGTCAATAATGGTTCGCTCATTTTTATCAATTGCAACAATACCTATTGCATTAGGTATTACTTTGGCGTCTTTATTCTGATAATCTTTATAGCGAATTTCTAAAAGTCTTTTTTTCCATGGCTGCGACAATTGTTGGGTTGCCATTTTAAAATTCTTCGGTTCTATCTGAAAAAGCAGCTTAAAAAGCTCTTTAGAATTCTCGGGCTTGAGCTGATATGTTTGATCTTTTATCGCCAGGTCATATCGCTCTTCCCTTAAATCAAATAAAGCCTGGCCCAATAATAAATTTTGAACTCTTTCAAAGTTTAGTTCTGTTCCCAACAGATCGCTGAGGTAGGCAAAATCGCCATCAAAATATTCATTCTGTAATTTGTTATAAAACGAAACCCTTGTGGGGGTAATATATGCCTTAACCACACCCAGAGGGGCGCTTAGCCAAATTTTCTCATCCTTTTCCATTCTAAGGCTAACACCAACACTTTGTGAGCTTCCTCCATCGGTATAATCAATTTTGAGCCTTCCGCTCAGGGTCTTAAAGTCGAGTGCATTCTTATAGTGGTTTTTGATAACGGCTCTGGCCGAAAGATCTTCACTAACACTCCCATCCGTAACAATCTTACTTGATTTACAGGCAGAAAAAAGAAGGAGCCCCAGGCAAACCAAGGTCCATTTTTGAAGAAAAGTCGATTGTTTCATCATCCTAATTATGAACCTGATTTTATTTTACTAAGATACATATTTGCCTTCGAAGTATTCCCCAAAGCCGAATGGCACGCAGCCAATTCATTGTAAATTTTGTTGGCTAATTCGGTATCATCGATTAAATAGTCCAATGCAGTCTCCAGTGGCTGAATTGCCTCCTGCTTCCGTGCTGTCTTGCTCAAAGCCAAGCCGTGTGCATAATAGAAAAAAGGCTGAGAGGGAAAGTTTTCCAAAGCCTCTGCAGTCACCCTTGAAAGCGCTTTGAAATCTTGCTGTTCTATGAGACCAGAAATTCTCGAGTTATAGTCCTCCAAAGGGTTTTTTTCTTTGATAGCCTGCTCATTATCCGGTTTTTGAGAGATCTTTTTAAGTTGTTCAAGAGAATCCTTAATCTTAAGTGCTAAAGTATTTGAAAAAGGCGTACTTTTTATACGGTTCAGTATATTCAGAGCTGCCTGGTAGTTCCTCCTTTTATAGTAGATTAAAGCCAGATGTTCTTTTAGCAAGGCATTGTCAAACGGAATGCGTTCTTCGATTTGCTCAATTGTACCACCCTGTTTTTGCACCACTTCAACCAGGGTGTCCAAGAACCATTCGTTCTCAGGCTCCGCATTTACGGTGCTTATAGCATATTCCTGTGCTTTTATATAGTTCTTATCTGCCAAGTACGCTTTGGCAAGCTCGTGGTCGACTGCGGTATTTTCGGCATCTAATCGCTTACATTCAAGTAAGAGGTTAATTGCCTTATCGTAATTCTCAATGCCTTTTTGTTTTAAGGCTTCAAAAAAGGTATCCTGAAATTCATCTGTATATTCTTCAAGGTAAACTTCGGCACTCTCCTCCTCCTGGGCGAAACATACCGGCCCATGCATCCCCAACACAAAAAGAAGCAAGTAATGCACTAATTTCATACAGCTAACAGTTCTTTATCTTCATTAAATTCAGGGCACATCATGCCGCTTACTTCATTCCAGTGCTTCCGAATCCTCCTGCTCCCCTGGCGGTTTCTGTTAAGGCTTCAGCTTCTATCCATTCTGCCCTCTCATGCTGCGCGATCACCAATTGTGCAATACGTTCGCCATCTTCTAAGGTAAACGGAAGCTGGGATAGATTAACAAGTATCACTCCTATTTCCCCTCTATAATCGGCATCAATAGTTCCGGGTGCATTTAGGACAGTGATTCCTTTTTTTGCCGCCAAGCCACTTCGTGGCCTTACCTGCGCCTCGTACCCAAGAGGAAGTTCAATAAATAGTCCGGTTTTTACAATTACCCTTTCTAAAGGTTGTAACGTAATAGCTTCCGAAATATTGGCCCTTAAATCCATTCCTGCTGAGGCAACCGACTCATAGTGAGGTAACTGATGCTTCGAATTATTTACTATTCTAATTTTCAATTGTTCCATTCGCAACACTTTTTAAAGCTTATTTTTTCTTAAAAAAATACGTCTAAGGGTTTCATTTTCCATCTTGTACACCAATCCTAAAAATACAAAAAGGAAGAGGCTTCCTACTACCAAATTTCTGTTAAAAACGTAGAATGAAATTGCCGAAAGCAGGATAGACAGGCTCAGATAAAAAATAATTTTTCTGAAGTTGTAGGGAATAGGGTAATATTTCCTTCCAAAGTAATAAGACAATATCATCATGGAAGCGTAGGCGGCTAGCGTGGCTATAGCTGAAGCGTAATAGCCTATTTTGGAAATGAAAGCCACATTAATGACAATAGTAATTACGGCCCCTGCGATAGAGATAATAGCTCCAAAACGTGTTCGGTCTGTGACCTTATACCAAACCGAAAGACTGTGGTAGATCCCCAGGCAAAAACTGGCCAAAAGAATAATCGGTACTATAGGCATGGCTTCCCAATAATCACTGTTTGGCACAATGAACAACTTTAGAACATCGGCAAAGACCACTACCGAAAGTAAAATCACGCTCCCTAGGATCACAAAATAATTGGTGATCTGAGCATAGGCCTTTTGCGGGTTTTCTGAGCTGGCATGACTAAAGAAAAAGGGTTCTATTCCTAACCTAAAAGCTGTAGCGAAAAGCGTCATAAAAAGGGCCAGCTTGTAGCAGGCAGAATACATTCCAACTTTGCTTTCAGCTACATCAGGCGGTAGAAGTTCTGCTAAAAGAATCCGGTCAAATACTTCATTGATCGTAAAGGCAACTCCTGCAATCATAACAGGAAGGGCATATTTGAGCATTTTTGTCAAAAGACCCCGATTAAAAACAAGGGGCTGGCGCAGGTAGATACCAAACATCATTAGTAAGGTTATGGCACTCGCAATAAGATTGGCAATAAAAATATAGGAGATTTCAAAATCTACCTTATAAATAACTCCCAGTAAGCCCTCAGGGTTGGATTCCGCCAGTCCGGGAAGCAACAAAAGAAAGAAGATGTTTAAACCCAGATTGATTGCAACATTTACGATTTTGACTACCGCATAGCGGATAGGTCGTTCGTTAGCACGTAAGTATGCGAAGGGTATAATGACCAATGCATCTAAAGCCAGAATATAGATAGCAAGTTTTATATACTTAAGATCTATGGCAATAGCTTCAGAGAGAAAGCTGCCCATACTTAAAGCGATTATACCGAAAGAGAGCGTTGTGACGAGGATGGAAATCAGCGAAGTAGAGAGCACCGAACTTTTCTCTTCAGAATTACTGTAAAACCTAAAAAAAGCGGTCTCCATCCCATAGGCCAGGAATACGTTGAAAATAGCAAACCAAGCAAAAATTATAGAAACCTCTCCATATTCATTGGTTTGTAAAACACTAACAAACAATGGGGTAAGCAGAAAAGAAAGCATGCGAGGTAGCACCGTCGCAAGCCCATAAATAAACGTTTGCTTAAAAAGTTTTCGAAACAAGCCTAAAGCGTTTACGTTAGGTAAGACCTAAAAGTACATATTTAAAGGCTGCAAAAAAAGCTAGTTCTGTGGCCTCCCGGGGTAAATACGTGCTGGTTTGTCGACGATACCGGTAATTTTTACATATTTCACTTTATCGTCTTCCAGGTAGCTGAGTACTGCCTCATCTCTTTGCAGCTCAAAAGGAAACTCCTTGCCATCCTTAGATTTGAGTTTTGGAGGCTGATTTCCAACTTCCTTTGTAGAATCTGCGTGCATAATCATATCTGGTTTGTGCTTTTCAAACCTGGCTGAAGCTGTCATCCCCTTATCTTCCATTTCCATAATAACCTTCGCCATAGACCCTCTGAAATAGATATTTTGCAATTCAACTTTTTCAGCGGCCATTTCATTAATGGTGATCTTAATTACCTCGCCAGAACCACTTTCTTCTTTTCCAGCTACCCATTCCTGGCAGATCGCCGGACCTATGGTAAAGGGCGTGGAGGTTTCCAGCTTTTTTTGTGATGCGCATCCCGAAAGTCCCATAATTAAACTTAATACTATGTAAATTGTATTTTTCATTCTTTCTATTTTGCTGTGGTAAAGATATAAAACCAAAATTGGTGCCAAAAACGTCAAATGTACATTTATACAGCTATTGCAACGAAAAATCCCCGACTAAAATTAGTCAGGGATTTGTTTTATTCACAGGTTGAGCTACTAGTTATTTAGTGCCTCTGCCCCTCCAACAATCTCAAGGATTTCATTGGTAATGGCAGCCTGTCTTGCCTTGTTATAGGTCAATTTTAGCTGGTCTCTAAGCTCTGTTGCGTTATCCGTTGCCTTGTGCATAGCGGTCATACGCGCACCGTGTTCGCTCGCAAAAGAATCTCTAACCGCCTTAAACAACTGTGTTTTTAGCGATTTAGGGATAAGTTGTTCTACAATCTTTGCCTTAGAAGGTTCAAAGATATAATCTGCATTTGACACCTCTTGATTTTCAGTAGGTTCTATAGGTAGAAACTGTTCGGTCATCAAGGTTTGTGTGGCGGCATTCTTGAATTTGTTGTAAACCAATTCAATTTTGTCATAGGAACCATCTGTAAACAAGTTCATTAACTCTTCTGCAACACGAGCAACATTATCAAAAGTTAAATCGTCGTAAACATCACTGTGATTCGCAATCACCGTATGCCGTTTCCCCAAAAGATCATTCCCCTTCTTCCCTATGGTTAGAAAGTCTACCTTTTTGTCACCATAAGTCCCATGTAATAAAGAAACAGATTGCTTTATGATATTGGAGTTAAAAGCGCCGCACAAACCTCTATTGGAGGTAATAGACACAATTAAAACTTTTTCTACTTCCCTGTTATCCGCATACTTACTTCCACCATCAGAATCCAGGCTTGCGCTTAAGCTCTGTAGCAATTCGGTAAGTTTATCGGCATAAGGACGCATAGCAGTAATGGCATCTTGTGCTTTCTTCAACTTTGCAGCCGATACCATTTTCATGGCGCTGGTAATCTGCATAGTCGAAGAAACCGTTGCTATTCTGTTGCGTATTTCCTTTAGGTTAGCCATACTTTATTATATCGCTTTTTGAAATGAAAATTAAGCCTGGTACTTCTCTGACAAATCCTTACAAACAGTAGTAAGGGTATCTATTACCTCATCGGTTAGTTTGCCTGCCTTTAAGGAATCTAATACATCCTTGTGCTTGGCGTTTAGGAACTCCAGGTAGTCTTTCTCAAATTCTTTTACCTTCTCAACAGGGACATCTCTTAAGAGGTTCTTAGATCCGGCGTAAATAATTGCCACCTGGTCTTCAACAGTAAAAGGGTCGTTCTGAGCTTGTTTTAATATCTCAACATTACGGCGTCCTTTCTCAATCACATTTAGAGTCGCAGCGTCAAGGTCTGAACCAAACTTGGCAAAAGCCTCTAATTCACGGAACTGAGCCTGGTCTAACTTAAGTGTTCCTGCTACTTTCTTCATGGATTTTATCTGCGCTGATCCACCAACCCTTGATACAGAGATACCCACGTTGATCGCGGGACGAACCCCCTGATTAAATAAATCCTGCTCCAGGAATATTTGTCCGTCGGTAATTGAAATTACGTTGGTTGGGATATAAGCTGAAACGTCACCTGCTTGTGTTTCAATTATTGGAAGTGCTGTCAATGAACCTCCGCCTTTTACCACAGATTTGAGCGGATCTGGAAGGTCGTTCATGTTCTTTGCGATAGCATCGTCATTAATTACTTTAGCCGCACGCTCTAATAGTCTTGAGTGTAAGTAGAATACATCTCCAGGGTACGCCTCACGCCCTGGTGGACGTCTTAATAGAAGCGATACCTCACGGTAAGCTACCGCTTGTTTTGAAAGGTCATCATAAATGATCAAGGCTGGCCTTCCTGTATCTCTAAAGTATTCGCCAATGGCAGCTCCTGCAAATGGTGCGTACACCTGCATAGGCGCAGGGTCTGATGCGTTTGCTGCTACAATGGTAGTATAAGCAAGCGCTCCTTTGTCTTCTAAGGTTTTGGCAATAGCGGCAACTGTTGACGCCTTTTGCCCAATAGCCACGTAAATACAGTATACCGGTTCTCCTGCATCATAGAATTCTTTTTGATTTAGGATGGTATCAATACAAACTGTTGTTTTTCCAGTCTGACGGTCACCAATAACTAGCTCACGCTGGCCTCTACCAATCGGGATCATCGCGTCTATCGCCTTTACTCCGGTTTGAAGCGGTTCGTTTACAGGTTGTCTAAAAATAACCCCAGGAGCTTTTCGCTCAAGCGGCATTTCATAAAGCTCACCTGAAATAGCTCCTTTTCCATCAATGGGTGTTCCCAGGGTGTCTACAACTCTACCTACAATACCTTCACCAACCTGGATAGAGGCGATACGCTGTGTACGCTTCACTGTGGCACCTTCTTTTATTTCTTTAGAAGGTCCTAGAAGTACTACCCCAACATTATCTTCTTCAAGGTTAAGTACAATTCCTTCGAGCCCTCCCTCAAATTCTACAAGTTCGCCATATTGGGCATTAGAAAGGCCATAAACCCTTGCAATACCGTCACCAACCTGTAATACAGTTCCCACTTCGTCTAAAGTGGCGGTGGCCTCAAATCCTGATAACTGTTTCTTTAAAATTGCTGATACCTCAGCGGCTTTAACTCCTGCCATTGTTTCTAGTTATATGTTTATAGTCCGTAGCTTCAGCGAAGGACTATACTGCATTTGTAAATTCTCTTTTTAGTCCGTTTAATTTATTGGCAATACTCGCATCGTACTGAAGGTCTCCAATACGAAGTACAAATCCGCCAATAATTTTTTCGTCCACTTTATTTTCAATAGTCACCTTGTTCCCTGTGATTTTCTGTACTTGCATCAGAATATCCTCCTCTAAATCAGCAGTAAGCGGAACCGCGGTGGTTACCATTGCTACGGCCTCGCCCTTTAATTTTTCGTTTAAGATGATATACTTGAGGGCAACTTCTTCAAGAAGCGAGATTCGCTTATTCTCCATTAGTACGGAGAGTAAGCCTTCAGAAATGCCGTTAATCCCTGTAAAAACAGAAGATAAGGTCTGTTTTTTATCAGCGCCTTTAACAATAGGGCTCGCTAACATCTCGCGGAGCTCATCGTTCTCGGAAATGGTGCTAACCACAGTTCGCATATCGGCTTCAACGGCATCTGTTGCCTTAGCTTCAATGGCCAGGTCTAACACTGCCTTGGCATAACGTATAGCGGCTCTAGATTCACTCATTGGTCACTAATTCAATTTAATATCACCCAACATATCTTCAACCAGCTTTAGCTGCTTGTCTTTGTTGGCCAATTGTTCCTTGATCACTTTCTCTGCGATCTCAACCGAGAGATTGGCAACTTGATTCTTGATATCAGATACTGCGGCTTTCTTCTCACTAACTATCGTAGCTTGCGCCTGCTTTACCAGCTTATCGGCTTCAACCTTAGCCTGCTCCTTGGCATCAGAAACAATTTTGTCTCTCAATTCTCTGGCTTCTTTTAGCATGCCTTCCCTTTCGGCACGAGCTTCTTTTAAAATACGCTCATTATCAGCCTGAAGATTTTGCATTTCTTTTCTGGCATTCTCTGCTTCCGCAAGTGCATCCTTAATAGAAGCTTCTCTTTCGTTTACAGCCTTTAGGATGGGCTTCCAAGCAAACTTTCCTAACACAAAAAGTAAAATTAGGAATGCAAGTGTAGTCCAAAATATTAGTCCCAATTCGGGTGTTACCAAATCCATATCTATTCTTTTTCTTTTCTTATTTCAAACTATTAAAATTGAGGTACGGCCAACCGCAGTACCTCAATTTTTGTTTTAGTCTTAGGTTGCAAGAAATGAAACTACAACTCCAAAAAGCGCTACCGCCTCAATAAAGGCGATAAGAACGATTGCTGAACCTTGAAGTTTTCCTTGCATCTCTGGCTGGCGTGCCATGGCTTCCATAGCAGCTCCACCAATTTTACCTACACCGATACCACCACCGATTGCAGCCAAACCGGCTCCAATTGCAGCAAATGCTCCATAATCAACGGCCGCAGCGGCTTCCTGTACTAATGCTAAACTCATAGTTAGAAATATTTAAAAATTAATTAATGATGCTCTTCTTCTAATGCCTGCCCGAAATACAGGGCTGAAAGCATGGTAAAAATATAGGCCTGAATAGCCACTACCAGTACCTCAATAACACTGATAAATACGGTGAAAGGTACAGACACAAGTGCTGCCCATTCTGTATTCAGAATAAAAATCAACGAGATCAAACTCAGTACAATGACGTGACCCGCTGTAATGTTAGCAAACAAACGTATTAAAAGTGCTATAGGCTTAACAAACATCCCAATGATCTCAATGGGTGCTAAAAATAATTTCATAGGTACGGGCAAACCTGGCATCCAAAGCATGTGCTTCCAGTAGTATTTCTTGCTGCTAAAAAGTGTAATTATAAAAGTAATTACAGCAAGCGTACTGGTAAATGCAATGTTTCCACTTAGGTTACTGCTAAAGGGGAAAAATGGGATAAGCCCGAAAATATTGTTGATCCAGATAAAAAAGAAAAGGGTAAGCAAGAAGGGCATGTACTTATGGTACTTCTGCTCCCCGATATTAGGTATTGCAACCTCATCACGGATAAAGACGATGATGGGTTCTAAGAACTTCCCTATTCCTGTAGGCACATTGTCTGAACTCTTCCTGTACGAACGTGCGGCTGTAAGGAAAATCAGAAAAATAACCACCATGGAAAGAAGCATTGAAAATACATTCTTGGTGATAGAAAGATCTATTGGCCTCTTGGCATTTACAGGATGGTCTTGGGCGTCAAATTCAACAGCTGATGCCCCGGCTTCCAGCTGGTATATTTTTTCATGCACATTTACAAAATTCATCCCTTTGCTTTCAACAAGGGTTTTTCCTTCAATGTCGTGATGAAATTCACTGGACATAAAAGTCACCAAGCCATTGTCTGTCCATAGAATTACGGGCAAGGCAACAGAGAAATCTCCAGCTACATGAAAGCCGTGACTGTCCTTAATGTGATGAAAAATAAGTTCTTTAGTATCAAACGGTTTTTCTTCCGAATCTGAAGCCTTCTCAGAGGCTGCAAAACCTGCCGTAAAAAAGCTGAGCAAGACGGCGGTTAAAAAAGCTTTGAAAGTATTGTTCTGCATTGAAATTTTTTATGGTAAAAACCCCTCTGAAAAATTCGCTGCAAAAATACACACATTATATTAACTGACAAACTTCTAGCCCAGTTTGTTCAGCTTTTTTGAAGAAATTTTGTAAGCCCCATAATTTCTACGATCAGGAACAAAAAATAGGGGATGAAAAAATTGAATATTTCGAGTTGAATATGCGCTGATTTTTTAAGAAAAAGGAGGCAAGCAAAAAAACAACTACCAAAGCCATTTTTAGAAGGGTCAATATTAGAAATAACTTCAAGATATTTTGAGGCTGCACCTCACTAAAATATCTCAGTGCTGCATAAACCACAAACGCCATAGCCGCGTTAAAGCAATATACTGGTCCACAAAGGAAAATAGAGATCTCCCTGAAAAAATTGAAACAAAATGTAAAAGTGAACAGCAAATAGCAATGCGGAAAGCAACGCAAGCCGCAATAAAAAAACCCCAATGTCCTTAATCATTCTCGTGTATTCAGGTTCTTCGAAGCCTTAGAAACCTGTTTTATCTACAAAGTACATCGCTAAAGCTACTCCCAGGAGGGATGCATACTAAAGTATATGCGCTGTACTGATTCGGATAAGCTTCGTCTAATTTAACCCCTCCATAGGTAGCCAAGCCGATAATTGCCAGCATTTGTATGGCAATACCGGAATACCGGGCGTAAGAATTTAGAGCATTCTTTTTCTTAGGAGGCTTTTGCTGGTTCATTGGCGCTACTAGAGCTGCTGCTTCCTACAGAAGATTTATAACTTCCAGAACTGCTTGCTGAAGAACTACTTGTGCTAGAACTACTACTGGCAGAACTACTAGAGCTGCTAAGGCCTGCTTTTCCTTTCATCGTACATGAGGCGTTAAAGGCAGCACCTGGCTCAACAAGCCAGCTTTGAAACAGAGACTGTTCCTTCGATTACAGCAGATGCCTTTAAGGACAACAGGTCAGAAACAAGAAGTTCGCCGTTAAAACTCCCTTCAATATCGGCATTCACACACTCAACTTTCCCGTGTATATAGCCATCCTTTCCAATAACTACTTTTCCGGATGTTTTTACATTGCCGTCTAGTTTTCCGTCTATTCTAAAATCTGCTTCTGAAACAATGTCCCCTTTGATCTTAGTATTCTTTTCAATTCTGTTGGGTTGTCCTCCGATCTCATTCATAGTTCTAGGTTTTTTGTTGTCTGAAAACATTTTGTTTATGGGTTTTGGGGTTAAAACTGATTTTTATATTCCTGCAAGTTTTTATGAACCTGGACGATCTTGTAGTTGGATGACAAAATTACAAAATTCTCATTATCAATCCTGTAATCCTTGTTAATTTTTAGAAGCTCCACATAACCCAGAGCAAAATCTTTCGACTTAAATCCATGTACAACTACAAATTGATCTTCCAGATTGTATATATCCTTTGACACGATATTCTTGTATCTCAATTCTTCAATAGACTCTTCGAGCCGTTTCTTCAATTTCAAAGCCAACTCGTTATCTTTTCGCTTAAATGGAAACACTACTTTCCAGTTCCCAGTGCCACTCGAACCGGTTTCAGGTGAGAATTCCTTATCCTCTAGTTTCGGCAATTGTTCTGATATCATTTCCTGGGCCTTCTTGCCTTCGGGGTTGTTTGGATAATTTAAGGCTACATAATTAAGCGCTTCCTTAAACTCCAGAAATCCCTGTAGCCTTCCAATCGCGTTGGCTTTCAGCATTTCAAATTTCGGGGCCGCAGGGTCTCCGGTATAGGTCTTTATATTTTCCTCTGCTCCTGTAATTACTTGTAAAAATTCCTGTTTTTCAAAGAGTTTATAGAGTGCCGCGTATTTGGCATCAGGGCTGTCTGCGGAATTCGCTAATACTGCTTCAGGATTAAGCAGGATCTCGGTGTAGCGAGAATCCGGGTGGTTGTTAATAATGTTTTGTTTCATTTCCTCCGCGAGCGTGCTCCCTGACTCCTCATAAATTTTATACAGGTTGTATTTAGAAGGTAATACGAGTCGCTCCTCAGGATCAGATTTTAAGACTTCTTCGAGTTTCCCGGCCGCTAATAAATTCTCCTTGAATTTTTCCTTGTAAATGAGTCCTAATTGATAATTCGCAAAGGTCATTTCTTTCTGAAGGCTGTCGATAACGGTTTTATCTTTTGGAATCCTGTCTACATAGAAGTCTACCGAATATTTTTGCTCCTCGGTTAAATCTGTAGCAGTACTATCCGCAACTACGGCAATGTCTGTAGAAGAATCTGAAGCCAGGGTTCGTGCTTTATTACTCCAGCGCCAATCATCTTCCAGCTCTCTTTCTCCCCATCTATTTTTAAATTCGGTTTTACCATAACCAAGGCTTGTGATATTATAGAAATAAAACTTGCCCTTATTTTCCTTTCCTCCTTTGGTTTCGGCAAAGGCTGCAAACCCTGCTGTGGCTCTATCTTCTTGTTCTTTTGCGGCTTTTTCGGCAGCCCTTTTAAGGCCTTCTATATACTCCTCGAAATAAGCCGTTTTCTGGTCATCGGTCATGTTAAACAGCGTAATTACACTGTCTGCGTATTGTACCACCTCCTCATATGCTATCACATCTTCCAGATTATCCAATTTCTTTTTAGTGCTTCTGAACTTTTTTGTATTCTCAGGAAGGTTGGTTAAAACACTGTCATAATAAGCTCCGGCGGTTTTATAAACGTTCTCATCAAAATAATAATTGGCAAGATTTTCGTAGTTCAGCGCATTTAGCTGTGGAATATTCCGGGTAGCCCTAAGCGACTTGTTATAGTATACCAACCCTAAGCTATCCGAGCCTGTTTTCATATGGAACTCTGCGATTTCCCGATATATTTTGTCAAGGAAAGGTCTGTTTTCTCTATTTTCTTCAAGATCTGTGAGATACTCAAACAAGGCCTCATTATTGCTTTCGCTAATTGCTGTGTTCTGAATCTTCTTTATATGGGCATTTATCATATAAACTCTTGGCGATTTGCGATTGAGTTCGATGACCTTGTCAAACGCCAGGTTTGCACTATCTCTAAAATCCAGTTGATTGTAGAGTTGGCCTATGATAAAAAGATATCTTCCTTTTTCAGGGTTTTTTTTGGTATATGCCGTGGCAATCTTTAGCTGTTGGATGGCTGTATCGGGTGCATTCAGATTAATGTAAGCCTGAGCCATCATTGCCCGTGTATCTGCATATTCCTGATCTTTAAGTTCTTCAAACTTGAGAAGGCGCTTTAGGTTCTTTAGAGCTAATTCTTCATTCTCAAGCCTTATATTGGTTTTCTCACGCCAAATTGTAGCCTCATTAAGTTTATCGCTTTCTGTATATTTTCGAAGTACATAATTGAAGGCTTCGAGAGCGGGGATATAGCGTTGATCAAAATAGCGAGCCTTGCCCAATAATAAAAAAGCCTCATCCGTTTGTGGATTGCGCTCCTCATCCTTAATATCCATACTATGTTTCTGTATGGCTTTTGTGGCCTTCTCTTCGGCGATGATAAAATTCGGATTGTTATCTTCAGAATCCAGTTTTATTTCATCCTTCACCTCTAGCCGCTCAACTGGCAGAATTTCCCAGTAATTATCTATATAAGTTGCATTGAGTTGGGCCCGTCCTTCTTCGAAGGCAAGATTTCCATTATAGAGGACATTGAATTTGGTGTTGAGCGCATGCCAATTGCGGTTGACAAAGGCATCTTTTTTCGTAGAACATGCGTTCAAGATAATGCCCCCAATAATTATTGATGTGACTAAAGTGGTTCGAAGCTTCAAAATTCCCGGTATTCTTTCGTATTCTTAACTGAAAAACAACGGGTTTATTATACCGTTGAACGGTAAAATTACCTTTATTTTAATAGCAAACGGCAAAAGTGTTTTTAAAGTAGCTACCAGGCGCTGGTTTTATAAGCAATATCTGCGGTGTTCCTGTTGTATTTGCTCTTGTAAGCTACAGGGGACAGGCCTACATATTTCTTAAAAACGGTTCGGAAAGCTTTTTGGTCAGAATACCCAACCCCGAACATTACCTCAGCGATATTATTTTGTGTAGATTCTAAACTGCGTTTTGCCGCTTCTACCTTTACTCTCTGTATATACTCTAAAGGAGTATTCTTAGTCGCTTTTTTAAACCTGCGAACAAAGTTTCTTCTACTTATTGCTACGCGCTCTGCAAGGCTTTCAACAGAAATTTTTTCTGATACATTTCCTTCAATATAGGTTTGAGCTTCCTTGATTTTCTCATCGGCATGGTCTTTTTGTCCCTGAAAAATGGCAAACTGGTTTTGATTGTCTCGATCTATTTCAATCTCGAAAAACTTTGAAAGATATATGGCCACTTCCCGCCCACAATACTTTTCTACCAGATGGAGCATTAAATTGAGAAAAGAATATGCTCCTCCACTTGTATATATACCATCCTCATCTGTTACTACTTTATTTGAGACGAGGCCAACCTCGGGATACATTTGCCTAAAAAGTTCCATTGCTGCCCAGTGTGTTGCGCACTGTTTGCCATTAACCAACCCTGTTTGAGCCAACACAAAAGCGCCAAGACACATACTTGCAACTTCCGCATTGTGCGCTTTTCTCTGCTGAATGATCCATGGAATCGCATCGCGATTCTTCTCCAGATCTTCTAATAGACCATCTGGCTTTACTGCTGGAATAAGAATAAGATCGGTCTTTTTGGTATCGTAAATTGTGCTGTCGCAATGAATGCTAAAAGCGCCATCGTACAGTGCCGTATTTTTTTCCAGACCAACCAGATGAATATCAAAAAAGTCTTCTCTAAGCTTTCCACTCTGTTTCAAAAACTGGTTGGCAGCGGAAAACACCTTATGAGGCCCTACGACATTACTTAGAATTGCGTTTTCTTTTGGCACCAGGATACTAACATGTTTCATCTCCTCTAATTTAATGAGCACTAAAAGCCCGTTGCAGTAACTCAAAAATACGCGAAGTATCTGGCACAATCAACCCTTTAAAGTGTCTTATTTGCCCTTAACAACTCCTTTTGTGCTTTTGTAGCTTTGAGGAAAAGGCTTGCCCGGATGGAAGTTGAAAAGTTTGAAAAGATCACAACTCATTTTTGTACTTCTTATCAAGGAGTAACAAAAGGAAAAATGATGAGTGCTCCGGCTATCCACTTCCATGGAAAAGTATTCGCTTTTCTTTCCAGCAAGAACAAGATGGTTTTTAAATTGGGTGATGCGATTTCTACAGAAGAATTGGGAGGCATTATGACTGTTTTTAGTCCTTTTAAAAATAAAAAACCTATGAAAGGTTGGTATGAAGTAGACGTGGCGTTTGAACACAATTGGGAAAAGCTGACACTAAGAGCCCTAAACCAAATAAAGAAAATGTAGCCATGGGAGAAAAAGGCGCAAAATTAACACGAGAAGCCGAAGTTAAGGCCAATCAAATTGTATCTTCATTGGAAGTTATTGGTGATGTCTATAGCAAGAAAATGTTTGGCGGTTACGGCATATTTTGCGCCGGCAAAATGTTCGCTATGGTTAATTCTCAGGCAGAAAGCTATCTCAAACTCAATGAAAATAATGCGGCAGATTTTGAATCTTTTAATGCTGCAAAACACGCTAAAATGCCTTATGCTAAAATTCCTAAGCAGGTTTTAGAGAATGATGAGCAACTGGTGGCCTGGGGGCGGAAAGCTATTGCTCCTCTTTTAAATAAGAATTGAAATGATTACCGAAAATTACAGCCACTTCTTTAAAGAATTGGCCAAAAACAATCACAAAGAATGGTTTCACGCAAATAAAAAACGATATGAAACCGATGTAAAAGCACCCTTTTTAGAGTTGCTTGAGGCCCTACTACCCACTTTAATAGATTGGGACAAACGTATTTTGCCCGATCCTAAAAAGGCACTTTTTAGAATAAACCGGGATGTGCGATTTTCAAAAGACAAAACGCCCTACAATTTGGTTATGAAGGCCGGATTCTCCCCTAACGGGAAAAAATCGGTTTTCCCGGGTTATTATTTAGGGATAGATGCAGATACTATTCATGTAGGAGGGGGCTTGTTTATGATTCAACCGCCAGAGTTGAAAAAAGTGAGATCTCTTATCGCAGATGAGGTCGCGACTTTTTCGAAAATTACCGGGGCGACCAGTTTCATTGAAAAATTTGGAGCGTTAAAAGGGGAGAAGTCAAAAAGACTGGACAAAAGTTTGCTTCAGGCGGCCGAAAAAACAGAATTGATCTACAACAAACAATTTTACGCCATGGCTCAGTTGCCCCTAAAGGCACACTATAATTCTGCAGAATTACCAGACTTTATCATTCATTACTTTAAAGAAATAAGGCCAATGAACAGCTTCCTGGACGAAGCTTTGCTATAAAATTTAATCATAAAACAATACAGTTATGACTACAAAAGAGGTGGCCGACAAATTGGTCAGTTATTGCAGATCAGGGCAATTCGATGAAGCTATTGCCGATCTTTATGGAGACGATATTATAAGCCTAGAGCCAGATGGCAGTCCTATGAAAGAGGTTCGGGGTTTGGAAGCAGTAAAGCAAAAAGCCGAACATTTTAACAGCATGGTGGAAGAGGTGCATGGGATGGAAGTTTCTGATCCCTTGGTCGCGGATAAGTTTTTTTCGATTTCCCTGGTTATGGATGTAACCTTTAAAGGGGCTCCACGTAGTAAAATGGAAGAAGTGTGCCTTTATAAGGTGGAGGATGGAAAAGTAGTTTGGGAAGAATTCTTCTACACCCCAATGAATCCTGAGGCTTAAAATAAATTTGGCCGGTTTCATACGAAACCGGCTATTTTTTTATCCTGCAAAGAAGCTTTCCAATTCTTCAAGGGTCTCTGTTGAGGTCTCAATATCCTTAACGATTTCCCCCTGATTGAGCACTACAATGCGCTCGCAAACCTCTGTCACATGGATCAGATCATGACTAGATACCAAAACAGTTGCTTCCCTGTTTTGTGCAAGGTCTTTAATAATGCCTTTAAGTCTTATTTGGGTCGTAGGATCTAAATTGGCAAAAGGCTCGTCAAGAATAACCACTTCGGGATTGCCGATAAAGGAAGCAACGATACCTGCCTTCTTTTGGTTTCCTTTTGAAAGGTCTCTTAAATACTTTTTTTGCCCAAGGATCTCTCCGTGAAAAAAGTCTTCAAAATTAGACAACAGTGCATTAACATCAGCCTTATTTTGTCCTCTTAGATCTCCGATAAAATAGAAATACTCCTCTGGAGTCAGATATCCAATCAAAAAGGACTCGTCTATAAATGCAGAGGTAAACGGTTTCCAGGCCTCACTCGTATTCACCTGTATGTCGTTATTAATTACTTTCCCTGTAGTGGGTTGTATCAGGTCCAGCAGCAGGCTAAAGTAAGTGGTCTTTCCAGCTCCATTATTGCCTACAAGACCAAAACTCTGCCCCTTTGGGATTTCTAGGTGCTCTATATTCAACACAGTCTGTGTGCCGTAAACTTTTGTTAGATTTTGAGATAATATCATAATAACATTTATATCAGTTGATCTTTTGTTTGAATCCAGCGATCATTCCATACTTCTTCGCTCTGTATACCTCTGTGATGTATCCCATAAGTTTTTTTCGAAATACCAAACCTATAATTCCCAGAATACTCAAAACGGCTACCGCAATCTCGAAAGAGATAAAGAATTTTAATCCGAAATAAAGCAGGCAAGGTACCACCATAAGCGGTAAAAGAATCAGAAATTGCGTTGCGCTGGTTCCCTGCATATTGCCTATGGCGCTTTTGGTAAGATCTATTCGTTTTTTGTTCATAGATCCGAAGAACAAAACAATAGGAATATTAACTCCGAGATTATAAAGCGCGCAGCTAAAATTGATTGCCAATGCCTGCCATCCAAAATAGACGTAAGGAATAGAAAGCAGGAACATCACTACAATACTTACCGATATGAGCCCGGCTTTAGACTCAAGATATTTTCTAAGTGGAATATTTTGTGACATCATCATGCTGTAATATTCACTGTCCCAGGCGGGTATAAATTGACCGAAATTTGAGAGAAAGATTCCGGTAATAAAGATCCCTACGAAAACAAAAATTGTGGAGGTTAGGCCATAGGTTCCTATGGTGTAAAAAATGAGTCCGTAAAAAATCATGGCAAACGAAATAAAAACCTGAGTTTTTGTTCGTTTGTTCCGCCAAATAAGTTTAAGGTCGAGTTGCAGGAAGGGCGCAATATCTCCAAACTTCTTGGTCCATTCCAAATCGGAGGTAACCGCTTCCCTGACCTTCTTTTTAAGCGAGGTATCGAGGTAAATACGCTCCCTTAGAAACCTGAAATTAATATAATAGAAAAGGGCGGCCAGCAACAAAGGAATAAGGCAGAGGGAGGGATTTTCATATAATCCATAAAACACTTGTCCGGCATATTCCTTGATAGGTAAAACTTCAAAATACTCCACGGCGTAAAGACCGATTAATAGAGAAGCTATGGCAAAAAGTACTTTATCGCTCTTGTTGGCAATGAAATTGACGAAATTGATGGTTAGAGTGATCCCAAAAATGGAGATCAACCAAAAAACGACGTTGACCGCTGGATATCCCTTAACCAGGAGTACTACTGAAAAGGGTACAAATAAAAAGAGCGACATAAAGTTGTAAAAAGACAGCGCTGATTTGCCCAAAATATAATGCGCCATAGTGCTTTTTTTGACTGGCAGTGTTAAGAATGGCTTGATGTCCATTACCGGAAGCTTCTGCATAAAATACCTGAAGAAAAGCTCTATGAGGATCCAATACAGGAAGTATTCATTCACTTTGATCACCGGGTCGATGTCAGGAAATATTTTTTCAAGAATGAAATAAAGCAAAGCGCCAAGAAATCCAAGATACGCCAGCATCATTACGGCGAAAAATCCCATAATGAGTTTTACGGCTGTATCTTTTCCCAGACTGGCCGATCTAAAAAAGGACTTCCATTGAAAGTTAATAAAGTGCTTGAACATAGCGGTTGGTGAATTAGCTCAGTGAGTTAGTATTTCAAAGATAGTTTTTGTTACAATTTCATTTTATTTTTTCAAATATGGTTTTAAAAAGCCGTGCATTGCTTAGTTTTGCCACAAAATTGCAAAAATGGCGAACTTTCATCCGCTTAAGGTCGCAGCTATAAGGCCCTTAACCCCTAGCTCAGTGGCTGTTACCTTTGAAGTACCAGAAGATCTGGCAGAAATTTTCTCTTTTATTCCCGGCCAATACATCACGGTAAAAAAAGAAATAAATGGCAAGGAGCTGCGAAGGGCTTATTCTATCAGCTCTTCACATACAGAACGCAATATCACCATCGGCATAAAAAAAGTAGACCATGGTGGATTTTCTGATTACGCGAATACGAAGTTAAGCGTTGGCGATGTCCTGGAAGTCATGCCTCCGGAGGGAAGATTTTCATTCAATCCGAAGGGTGAAACCAAAAATATTGCCGCTATCGCTGCTGGCAGTGGGATAACTCCTATTATGAGTATTGCCAGGGCTGTAATGGATGCAGATGCAGATAGTGTTTTTACCCTTCTTTACGGCAATCAATCGTTTGAACAGGCCATGTTTTATGATGATTTGCTGTTGTTACAATCAAAATATTCCGATCGGTTTTTTCTTTATTTTGTGCTTAGCAGAACGCAGGAGGAGGGAGCGCTTTTTGGGCGCATTGACACCTCTAAGGTTAACTATGTCCTCAAGAACAAGCATAAAGATTTGCAATTCGATGATTACTACCTCTGCGGGCCAGAACCCATGATTCATCTTGTAAAGGACAGTTTAGAAGAAAGAGGGGTTGAAGAAGGCAAGGTTCATTTCGAATTATTTACCACAACCGAAACAGAGGAGGAGCCAATAGCGCAGTCTGACGGAAAAACAAAGCTTACCGTACTTCTAGATGACGAAGAGTACTCCCTAAGCATGGATAAAAATACACCGGTTCTGGATGCGGTCTTAAAGGAAAACATAGATGCTCCTTACTCTTGTCAAGGTGGTATTTGCAGTACCTGTATTGCCCGGATAACAGAAGGTAAGGCAGAAATGGCAAAAAATCAGATCCTGACAGATAGCGAAATCGAAGAAGGTTTTGTGCTTACCTGCCAGGCGCATCCCACCACGTCAACGCTCAAAATAGATTACGACGATGTCTAATCACAGCCTGAAATGATTGCCTTAAAATTGGTATATCTCGCCAATGTTTTGGTGGCAGGTTGGATCGGCATAAGTAGCCTTTTCTTTCCAAAAAAAGCTTTGGAGACTGTGTTTTCCAGAGCTTATGATTATTCAGAAGTCATTAGGCTAGTTGGGGCGCTTTGGGGCGCTATTTTCATACTTTCCATCATGGGCTTGATATACCCTCTGAAAATGGCTTTGGTACTGGTTTTTCAATTGATTTATAAGGGTTCCTGGCTGTTATTTGTAATGTTACCGGCTTTATTGCACAAAGAATCTTACCCTAAAGGAATGGCGATTTTTTTCATAATATGGTGTATTGTACTACCGCTGGTTATTCCTTGGAAAGAAATTTTCTAGTTTCCGTATCGCATAGTCGTATCCTATTTCATAAGCTTTTTCAATGCCTTTTTTATCTAAGACCCCTATATTTTCAAGTTCTTTTGGTTCCAGGGCTATATTGCAAGTGCCTAGCTTTTCCTTCCCCGATGCGTAAATCATTAAACCCGTAATTCTGCCTGCAAGCTGAAAGGAGTTTTTCAGGTCCTTTTTGCCAACTTCCCCAGCAATTGACACGTTGCTGCCTATGGTAAAGTTGACATAATCCGGCAAATGTTCCTTTGGGAAATTATTCATGATCCCGCCATCGGCGTATAAGTTACCTTCAATTTCTACCGGACTAAAAACAGGTGGCAAAGCCGCTGAGGCTAATAACGGCCTTATCAGAGGACCCTTACAAAAGACCTTCTCTTTGCCCTTCTCAAGATTGGTCGCTACTACAATTAAATCACTTCCTAAAGCTTCAAAGCTATCTTCCGGAAAATACGTTTTGAACATATTGAAATAACGATCCGTATCGAGCAAACCAGGTTTGTTGATTGTAAAGAAATTATATTTAAAAAGTGGGGTTTCTTTAAAAAATGTGAGCATCTCCTGTGTAGAATTACCATTGCAATACAAGGCTCCTACCAGCGCTCCCACACTGCTGCCTGCTACGGCTTTTACCTCAATTCCACTTTCTTCCAGCGCCTGTATAAGGCCAATATGGGCCATCCCTCTTACCCCACCCCCAGAGAGGACCAGGCCAACAGATTTGTCTTTGCTTTTTAAAGCCATTATGAGGCGAATTTCTTCGTAAAAATAGCAGCTTTAAGTTTAAATACTGGTTTTTTGAAGCAACCAGAAGCTTGTTTTAACCAACCGCTAAGTTGGTTACATTAACAACTCTGGCTGTTTTTAGATTTAGTTTGGTATTTGACCGACCCCTACTGTTCTCTGTCGATGTATTCTTCCTTAAACTAGTTTTTCAAGCCTTTATCAACAGACTTACAGGTCTTTTTAAAGAAAATCCCCGAATTGTTTCTATCCGAATTTTTGTAATGAAAAAAAGTTGCTTCCGACCAAGTTGATGAAGGTTTTGTTGTAAGTTTACATCCTACTTTCTTGGAATGCAGAGATCGCAATTTGACAGCACAGCAATTTTGATATTTGCGCACACTTCAATGGAGGATGCGCAACAAAAGGCTATGCCGGGAAGTTTCGCCTTGTTCGAAGAACTCACTTTGCAGACACTTAAGACTGTAAAGAAAGCGGGCCTTCCTTATTTTCTTTTTTCTGAAAAAGAACAATTTGGTGCCTCCTTCGGAGAGCGGTTTACAAATGCTATTGAAGCTGTTTTCAACAAAGGTTACCGCAATGTAATAACATTGGGTAATGACACCCCTCATCTTACAAAGGTCCATATCCAAAAAGCGCAGCGGGCATTGGAGGAGAAAAAACTGGCTTTAGGGCCATCCGCAGATGGCGGTTTTTACTTGCTAGGCCTATCCAAGGACCAATTCAGGCCTGAGGAATTTAAAAGGCTTTCCTGGCAGACTTCAAAAATAGCTGATGAAATTTCTGACTTACTATCGTTTGGAGGAGCAAGCATTCTTAGGCTTCAGGCATTGTTTGATCTAGACAACACAGATGATCTAAACAGGTTTTACAAGCGTTTTAAAAGGCTTTCCAAAAAGTTGCTGGGGATTATCCAAAAACTGTTTACCACACGCACATTAGTTGAAAGTACCCAACTCCTGGTGTCTACTAATCCCTTCTTTTCTTTAGAATACAATAAAGGGTCTCCTCTTTTGTTGGTTTCCTAAATTCGGTAAACCATCCTTCCAGAATACCTAAAATCTTTATTTCTCAAGCTAAGCTTTAAATCCATGAGCTAAAGGCTTTGAGAATTATCTCTAAATAACTCAGAAAATATAAAAAGACATGGCAAATTCATATTACGATCCTGCAGATCTCAGAAAATTTGGTAAAATCACGGAATGGAGTGAGGAACTTGGCACAAAATTCTTTGACTATTACGGCAAGGTTTTCGAAGAAGGAGCGCTTTCAGCAAGAGAAAAATCGCTTATTGCTCTCGCCGTGGCGCATGTGGTAAAATGCCCTTATTGTATTGATGCCTATACCAAGGATGGTTTGCAAAGGGGTATTACCAAAGAAGAAATGATGGAGGCGGTGCACGCAGGGGCGGCTATTGAAAGTGGCGCTACACTTGTACACGGCGTACAGATGATGAATAAGTATAATAAATTATCCATGTGATCAAATAGCGCTAATCGCTGTTTGCAATACAAACTGAATAAGACGCAATGGCAACAAAATCTTTAAAAGCCCGGCAGAACGAACTTGCCCAGACGAATACTCAATTAGAAATTTTAAGTGGTGGTGTTTTTGCCGATGGCGAGCTTCCTCTTTTTAAGGATAAGATTGCAGAAATTGGGCAGTACCCGCTTCGCCCCAGAAAACTTGAAATCCTTCAGATCAATGTGGGCTATATGTGTAACCAGGTATGCGAACATTGTCATGTAGATGCCGGACCAGACCGAAAGGAGATTATGACCCGCGAAACCATGCAGCAATGTCTGGAGGTCATTAAAAATACGGGAGCGCATACCTTAGACCTTACTGGTGGAGCTCCAGAAATGAACCCAGATTTCCGGTGGTTCGTCGAAGAAGCGGCCAAAGCAGGGATTCAAGATTTTATTGTTAGGTCTAACCTTACCATAATAAGGGCAAATAAAAAGTACTACGACCTTCCGGAGTTCTTTAAAAAACACAACGTACATGTAGTGTCGTCCATGCCGCACTATACCAGAGGGAAGACAGATAAGCAGCGAGGAGACGGCGTCTTTGATAAGTCTATTAAAGCCCTTCAGGAATTAAATGCTGTCGGTTACGGCATGCCAGACAGCTCTTTAAGATTAGATTTGGTCTACAATCCTTCGGGAGCATATCTTCCCGGAGATCAGGCAGCTATGGAGCGCGATTTTAAAAAGGCACTGATGGAAGATTTTGATATTCAATTCCACAATCTCTTCGCGATTACCAACCTTCCCATTTCGCGTTTTCTGGATTATCTTATTGCCTCAGAAAACTATGAGGACTATATGTACGCTCTTGTAGACGCATATAATCCGTCTGCAGTTGAGAATGTTATGTGTACCAACACCATTTCGGTAAGCTGGGATGGCTGGCTATACGATTGCGACTTTAATCAAATGCTAGATCTTAAGGTTGCCAGTAAAGTAAAGCACATCAAAGACTACAATGAAGCTATTTTAAACGATCGCGATATCATCATTTCTCAACACTGCTATGGTTGTACGGCGGGCGCCGGAAGCAGTTGCCAAGGTACCGTGGCATAGCCGTATTGATACCCTTTTTCTGGTTTAAAGGCTTTAGTTTTGGCAACTTGATACCGTTTATCGAGATTTTTTACCGACCAAGTGGTCTGTTCTAAAATCTAAAAATGGCCCTTTTCCCCGTATTTGGCACTTTAACGAGTTTAATTGTCGTATATCGCTGCCTCTTCTCCATAATCGCAATTCGCGGGTTCTTTGTAATAGACTTAACGGTCTGCTTAACATAAAACCCAAATCTTATGGATAAGAATTTAAAACGTTTGGCTACGGTGCAACGTATGCAGGTTACCGGCCTTGAATTATTCTACAAAAAAGGCTACTACAATACGAGTGTAGACGATATTTTAAAAGAACTATCACTTTCTAAAGGTGCTTTCTATCATCACTTTGATTCTAAGGAAGATTTCTTTATACAAATCATACAGAATCTTGTGGTCAGAAAGATGTACAGTATGTTGATAGAACCTATTGAGGGACACGAAAATACCCTAGACCTTATTAGCAATTGTTTTGAAAATGCACTAGAGACTGCGGTGCACAATGAACTTGATTACGGCTTTGTACTTGGTAATTTTATCAACGAGTTCAATGGTAGAAATCCTAGAATTATGAAGCATCTTAATGATATTCTTAAAGTTTGGGAGGTAAATCTGGTCTCTACCATCCAAAAAGGAAAATTCAACGGTTATATAGACAGGCACGTTGACGCTGAAGGAGTTGCTGTCTTCCTGATGAGTTCGTTTATAGGTATTAGAACTCTTATGGTGGAAAACACCCCTAGTGCGCGTAAATACAGATTTATGTCTCAAATAAAGCAGTATTTCAAATCGCTTCAGGTATCTCAACAAACAGCGCTATAAAAGAAAAACTACTTTAACCCCAAGACTTGTACCCTACTCTAGTCTAAGCACTCTTCTATCTTATGGAGTATTTGTTCTGGAGTGATGGTCGCAATGGCCTCCTGATAGCCTTTGGGCATCTTGTTGCCATAAACCGAAGTAGGAATTTCGGGGAAGGAGGTACGGTCCGCTAATAACGCATTTTCGGGAGCCTGAGCAAATGGCGCAAACCCCGCAAAGGGATGGGTAACACCCCAAATTGTAATTACATTTATACCATAGATTGCTGCGAGGTGACCATTACCACTATCCATGGAAAGCATTAGGTCTAGATTGGAAATAAGTGTAAGCTCTTCCTTAAATCCCAGTCTTCCGGCAACACTAAGTACATTGGTAAACGGCTCCGCCAAGCCCTCAAGAGTGCTCTTCTCATTAGGGCCGCCGCCGAATAAGATAATTTTATACTTTTCGGTATGGTTTAGTTTTTCAAGTACTTCCTTCATTTTTTCTAAGGGGTACATTTTCCCCTCAAAAGCTGCGAAAGGGGCAATCCCAATCCATTTCTTATGATCCAGCCCAATAAGTTCGAGCGTTTCTTTGGAAGTCTCTTTTTTGGCCAACCAGGCAGATTTATCTAAAACAAGCGGGTAGCCCAGGCTTCTAAACACATCAGCGTAGCGTTCGTGTGTGGATTGCAGTTGCTTAAAGGTTTTGTCTTTTGAGGCAGTAAGGGCTTTTTTCTCTTCCCTTCCCTTGTCTACTTGTACAAACGGAATTTTTTCCATTCTAAAATACCGCTTGAGAATATTACTTCTCAATACATTGTGTAAGTCGGCTATGACATCGACTTCAAGTTTCCGCAGTTCCCTATATAGTCTCCATAAGCCAAGGACGCCCTTGTGTTTCCCTTTAACATCAGCTTTGTAGACAGCAACATTTCTCAGGCTTTCAAACATTGGCGCAAAGAAAGAGCGTGTAAGTACGGTAATTTTTAACTCTGGATGCTGCTGCGTTAATGCCGAAAGTACGGGAACTGTCATGGCAACATCTCCCAGGGCTGAAAGGCGAATCACCAAGATATGAAAGCGATTATTTTTGGCCACGAAGAACAGGGTTTAGCTCTTCATCGTTATACATTTTCATCTGCTTGTAAACTTTCATGTACTTTTTCCCTTCTTCAAAATCTGCAAGAAGTTGATCAATAGCAGTAGAGAGATCTTTCTTTTGCTCCAGGAGTACTTCTAGTTTATTACGGCATTTAGCCAAATGCTCTTCGGTGGCGTCGGTTCTATCCACTTCTTCCTGCATATGATAGATTTTCAGTGCCAGTATAGAGAGTCGGTCTATTGCCCAGGCCGGGCTTTCGGTATTAATTGTAGCATTCTCTTTGACCTCCACTTCGCTATATTTCCTAAGAAAATAACTGTCAATATATTCCACCAGATCTGTCCTATCCTGATTGCTGGCATCTATTTTTCGTTTTAAAACGAGCGCATCTTCGGGAGAAATCTTAGGATCTCGTATTAAATCTTCATAGTGCCATTGTACTGTATCAATCCAATTCTTGCGATACAATAGCTCTGAGATTTCCTCGTCTTTGTATGGGTTTACAAAAGCTTGATATACATCATCAAGAACATGATAGGTAGTAATGCTCTCTTCAAATATCTTAAAAGCAAACGCACTGAACATCTCGACTAAAATTTGGGCAAAGATACCTTATTATTTAATAATCAACTCGACGATTAATATAATAAATGGCAATACTATCGAGACCATCAAGGCAATTTCCTTTAAGTTAATTTTCTTTATTACCTCAACATATTTTGTAAACAAGACCGCCGCTGGGAAGAAGGTAACAATTACAGGGAAAGAGGTTTCAGACGACTTTAGTACAGTTAGTATTAAACCCAGGATCAGAGCTATCGCTATTAAACGCATTGTAATGATCCTGCCTAAGCCCAATTTACCGAGCCTTACAAAGGCGAAAAGACCGGCAAAGATGGTGCAAATAGTAAATCCTGCCAACTTACTGCTGTTAGACCAATAGGTGAAAAAAGAGGCGTCTGCAGTTATGGAAAACCTATAGTGCTCGGCAAAAAAATCGAGGTTCCCTGTCAGGATCAGGAAAGACATCGCTATGGCGCCAAACACAAAGAGCCCAATTAGGGGAACAAACCAGTTTTTGATATTCTTAGGTTCGTAGAAATAGATGCCAATAAAAATCAAAATCAGGAAAAGTAGGGCCCAGTCATAAAATAAACTGGCCATGGCCACCCAGAGCGTAGCATCGAACAACTTTAGTTTTACGTCTCGCAAAGATCTCAGGCTAACCAATCTGCGTTGGGCAAGGAGCAGGAAAAAACTGCATAAAATGGCATTATTATCTATAAGGGTTTCCGGGAAAACAATAACAAAGAGTGCATAATATAAAATAGCGAAGGCGTTGGTCCCTGTAATCTGGTTTCTTTTAACAATGAAATTAACGATGAAAATACTAAAGAGCAGAAAACTTAAAACAGCGGTTTGAAGAAGAAGATCATTTAAGCCGTAACTCTTCTGAAACAGCAAAAAATGTATAGCCCAATAGAATACAAATAAAAACCCAAGGAGAATGATGTAATTAATTGGTTTTGTTTTTCCAAAAATGCTTGAAATCATTCTAGAAACTATCTAAAGTTTATCAATTGTGATTATATGATTCTTTTTGCGCACTACTTTGTTAAAACCTCCTCAAATAACGCTGCTATTTTTGTCGGTTTTGCCTAGTACTCCATCAAAAATAAGCTATCTAAATCCTAATCATAAAATTTAGATAGTTTCTGAGGTTTTTATATTTTTGCAATGTAAATATAACCAAGATGCGAGCATTTTTTGAAGGTATAGAAGATTTATTCGTGAACGGCCTTTTTTGGCCCTATGACTTTTTCCGCTTCATGGAAAACTGGTGGGCTTCCAACGCCGTTAACTGGATTTTTGTTATCATAGGCGCTATTGCCATGGTCTACTGGCTGCTGGAATTAAAAAAATTCAATGACAGGGGCGAGGAAGACAAAAGCATCACTGCGCATTCTTATATGTAAAAACTTCCCGATCCGCCTTGGAACTATTTTGACTAGCATCCAGGGTACTTAAATTTGTGGATTCAGTCCCTGCTTTACTTTATAAATCAAAACCGATATCCTTTCGGTAGTACATCTTTTCGAAGCTCATTTTCTCCGCGCTGCTATACGATTTCTCAAGCGCCTCTTTGTACGTTTGGCCATAGGAACTAAGGGCAATAACCCTACCCCCATTGGTTAGCACCTTTTCATCTTCCAGCTTTGTTCCTGCATGAAAAACGATAGAATCCTGTATATCTCTAAGGCCGGAAATTTCTTTTCCCTTTTCATAAGCTTCGGGATAACCGCCTGAAACCGTCATTATCGTGGTCACCGTCCGCTCATCTATTTCCAGGGCTAAGGTATCCAGGTCTCCTTCGGCGACGGCTTGCATGAGTTCTACAAAATCATTCTTAATACGCGGCAATACCACTTCAGTTTCAGGATCTCCCATACGTACATTATATTCAATCACAAAAGGATCTTCACCTACTTTGATCAGGCCAATAAAAATAAATCCCTTGTAAGGCAAACTGTCTTTCTGAAGCCCTTGCACAGTAGGGATAACAATCCGCCTATGGACCTTATCCATAAAGTCTCCGGTGGCGAAAGGAACAGGTGATATGGCTCCCATACCCCCGGTATTGAGACCGGTATCTCCTTCACCAATACGCTTATAATCCTTGGCCGTTGGAAGCACCTTATAATGCTCACCATCTGTAAGTACAAAGCAACTCAATTCTATCCCAGACAAAAATTCTTCTATCACCACGGTTGCGCTGGCCTTTCCAAATTTGGCCTCCCCTAACATGGCTTTTAGTTCTTTTTTCGCGGTATCCAAATCCTTAAGAATAAGTACTCCTTTGCCGGCTGCCAGTCCATCTGCCTTAAGAACATATGGTGGGTTTAGGGTTTCTAAAAAACGATATCCATCTTCGAGCGTTTCCGCAGTAAAGCTCTGATATGCTGCTGTTGGGATATTGTGCCGCATCATAAACTCTTTGGCAAATTCCTTGCTCCCCTCGAGCGTAGCTGCGCGCTGTTGCGGTCCAATGACCGGAATTTTAGCCAATTCAGCATCCTTCAGGAAAAAGTCGTGAATCCCATTAACCAGGGGATCCTCCGGACCTACGATCACCATATCCACCTTTTTTAGAACTACTGCAGATTTTATGGCTTCAAAGTCGTTGACGCTAATTGGAAGATTCTCAGCTATCCCAGCCGTCCCAGCGTTTCCAGGGGCTACAAAAAGTTGTCCGAGTTTCGGGCTTTGCTTTAATTTCCAGGCCAGGGTATGTTCTCTACCCCCGGATCCAAGAACGAGTATATTCATGCCAAAAAGTTTGGGCAAAAATACGGGATGAGCTCTAAATAAATTAACTTATCCCTGAATATTTACAGTCGATGTTTATTTGAAATTACTTCCTGTTTCTTTTAGAAAAATCTCGGTGTTCTGTCTTTTCCAAATCTTCTTTGGAAAGGGTCTTGAAGTAATCGAAAGTTTTTTTCATTCCCTCGGCCCTACCCACTTTGGGTTCCCATCCTAATATTTCCTTAGCTTTAGAAATATCTGGTTGGCGTACCATAGGGTCGTCTTTTGGCAAGGGTTTATAGATGATCTTTTGCTCAGTACCTGTTAGTTTTATAATTTCTTCAGCGAAATCTTTGATAGTGATCTCATGAGGGTTACCAATATTCACCGGCAGTTCATAGTCGCTCAATAGCAATCTGTAAATTCCCTCTATTTCGTCATCTACATAGCAGAAAGACCTTGTTTGCGAGCCATCTCCGAAAACGGTTAGGTCCTCCCCACGGAGTGCCTGTCCCATAAATGCGGGAATAACACGTCCATCATTAAGTCGCATTCTGGGGCCATAGGTGTTGAATATACGCACTATGCGGGTCTCCAAGCCGTGGAAACGATGATAGGCCATGGTAATCGACTCCTGAAAGCGTTTTGCTTCGTCATAGACTCCTCTGGGGCCAATAGTATTGACGTTTCCGTAGTATTCTTCGGTTTGCGGATGTACCAAAGGGTCTCCATATACCTCCGAAGTAGAAGCAATTAGTATCCTTGCTTTCTTTTCCTTTGCCAGCCCTAACAGGTTATGAGTACCCAAGGCCCCTACCTTGAGCGTCTGAATTGGGATCTTAAGATAATCTATGGGGCTTGCAGGGGATGCAAAGTGAAGGATATAATCCAATTTCCCCGGAACATGAACAAACTTGGTTACATCGTGATGGTAGTATTCAAATTGCTCAAGTTTAAAAAGGTGCTCAATATTTTTTAAGTCGCCCGTAATAAGGTTATCCATGGCAATAACATGGAATCCTTCCTTAATAAAGCGGTCACAAAGGTGTGAGCCTAAAAAACCAGCTGCTCCGGTTATTAATACCCTTTTCAAATTATTTTAATTTATGGTGTTGTTATTTATCTCCCTATTGACTCGTAATGGAAGCCTTCGGCCCTCATTTCCTGAGTATCGTAAAGGTTTCTGCCATCAAAGATAGCATTGTCTTTTAGCAATTCTTTTATCATATCAAAGTTTGGGTTCCTAAAAACCCCCCATTCAGTGCAAATGACTAAGGCATCCGCATTTTCAAGGGCTCCGTACATCCCTGGAGCAAATGAAATAGCATCGCCCAATTTGCGCTTTACATTGTCCATTGCCTCCGGATCAAAGGCGGTTATCTTCGCTCCCAGGGCCAATAACTCATCTATAATATAGAGCGATGGGGCCTCTCGGATATCGTCGGTCTCTGGTTTAAAAGCCAATCCCCAAATACCAATTTGTTTTCCTTTTAGATCGTTTTTAAAATACTTCTTAATCTTAGGTATCAAAGCGGTCTTCTGTTTTTGGTTTACACTAATGACCGAATCTAGAATCTGAAAGTCATAACCGGTATCTTTACCCGACTTGTGTAGCGCTTTTACGTCTTTGGGAAAGCAAGACCCACCATATCCAATTCCGGGAAAAAGAAACCGTTTCCCTATTCTTGAATCTGTCCCCATTCCTATTCTTACCTTATCAACATCAGCTCCTACTTTTTCACAGAAATTAGCGATTTCATTCATAAAGGTGATCTTGGTTGCCAGGAAGGAATTAGCTGCGTACTTCGTTAATTCCGCAGATTTTTCGTCCATGATAATTACCGGATTCCCCGACCTCACAAAAGGCTTGTAAAGTTTTTCCATGAGTTTAGTGGCCTTTGCAGAACTAGATCCTACCACGATTCGTTCAGGTTTTAGGAAATCATCTACAGCAAAGCCTTCGCGAAGAAATTCAGGGTTAGAAACCACGTCAAAATCGCATTTGGCGTTTTTGGCTATTGCCGCATGCACTTTGTCTGAGGTGCCTACAGGGACTGTACTCTTATCTACAATCACTCTGTATTCTTTCATAAGACGGCCTATATCATCAGCTACGCCCAAAACGTATTTTAGATCAGCAGACCCGTCTTCATCCTCTGGAGTTGGCAAGGCTAAGAAGATGATATCTCCATGATCCAGGCCTTCCTGCAAGGAAGTTGTAAAGCTAAGCCGCTTGGCCCTTATATTTCTTTCAAACAAGACATCAAGGTGGGGTTCGTAAATTGGAACCACCCCAGATTGCATTTGTTTAACTTTGTTTTCGTCTATATCTACACAAACCACTTCATTCCCTGTTTCCGCTAAACAGGTTCCCGTAACCAGGCCTACATAACCCGTTCCTATAACTGCTACTTTCATTACTTTTTTTTAGCTATTTAAAGTTGTTGTATTAGGTTCTGAAATTTGAAGTGCCAAAAATAGGCACGATGGGCTGTCTTACCAATTATTTCGGCTCAAAAACCATATTCTAAGACAAAACCAATATTTTTAATTCTTAGTATATTTTGAAGGTTATTTTTTCTCAAATTCCTCTTGAAAACAAAACCGTTGTTACTGTTTTGAAAATAATTCTCAAATCTAAGGTTATCGACCTGTTTTTAATATAATACAGATCGTATTCCAATTTCCGCACAGAATCTTCCAGATTTTCGCCATATTTATACTTAACCTGCGCCCAACCAGTGATTCCTGGCCTTATTAGGTGCCTGACATTATAAAAGGGTAATATTTCATTGAGCTGGTTCACAAAAACTTTTCGTTCTGGCCTAGGGCCAATAAACTGCATATCACCTTTTACTACTGAAATAATCTGAGGCAGTTCGTCTATCCTGAATATTCTCAAAATTTTTCCAAATGGGGTTATTCGGCTGTCGTTTTTGGTAGCCATTACGGCTCCAGATTTTTCAGCATCTACCACCATAGACCTGAATTTGTATATCTTAAATTCTTCGCCATATTGCCCAACCCTTTCCTGAATATAAAAGAGAGGACCTTTATTAAAGAACAGATTCAGAATCCAAACAAAAGGCACACAAATCACAAAAATAAGGCCTATTAACAGCGAAAGTGAGAAGTTAACCCCAAAAGCGAAAATTTTTTGTAGATACCTGATTTTTCGATTTCTCAATTGCAGGATTTCATAAAAGCTGTCGTTATGAGATCGTATTGGCATTGCCTCATAAGTATTTTCATAAAAAGAGGTAAAAGAAATGACTTCCTTTCCTTTTATGATAGACCTTAGCAACATTTGCTCGAGATCCTTTGGAAGGTTCCCATAACTTTTTGTGTTGATGATCCAGGTATCTATTTTATCAGCTGCAGATAAGAAGAAGTTCTTATTAATCAATGTATTCTGATCTATAGAATAGGTAAGTTTCACCTTATAAAAGGTCTCCATGTCTTTGCCGTTGATGGTGTTCACATCATCGCGAAAATTCTCCCCGGTCTTATCGTCATAGATATATAAGACCTTCTTGGTTACAGGAATTATTCTGAAAACATTGCTAAAAAAGAAGCGCCACAGGCCAATCTCTAAGGGCGTCAGAATCAGAAAGTACAACAAAGGAATTCTCCAGAAGCTTACATCGAATACGAGAACCGTAAAAACAAAAACAACAAAGACAAAAAGCGCAGTAATGTATAAGGACTGCGAAAGAACGTACCTTCTGCGAGACACTTTCTCCAAATTGTAAAAGTCTAAAATATAGGATAAAGCCAAATAGGCTAAAATACCTAGTGAGAAGACGCTGAGCTTTAATTTGAGCGAGATGAATTCGCTATCTATCGCATGGTTTACCAGAACATTTAAGGAAACTACGATGATCAAAAGATCGCCTATAAGCAATATGAACTTTCTCTCGATAGCATTTAAGATAGACGGTCTCGACATTCTTAAAAGTGTAGTTTTTCTGCGTCAAAAATAGCTTTTCATTTTCAAAACAATGGCCGAAACCAAATAAAATAAACTCTGTGGTACTGATAGTTTCTCTTCATGGCGGTAAATCTTCCATTCGTGTTTTACCAGCATTAACTTATTGAATGATATTGAGTTATAACGCACCCGGTAACATGCCAGACAATCATCCAGGCCATACGCGTTTGCTTCTTTCAGCAAGCGAAGCCAGAGGGCAAAATCTTGCCTTTTCCTGTTGGGCGACATATATTGCCTGCCAAAAAAGGCGGTGTCATAGATGACAGTAAGGCATCCAATTGGGTTTTTATAGAGAGCTCTACGATAGCTAACCACTTTCTTAGCGCTAACCTTGTTTTTCAACTTTTTCCCATTTCGGTTCATCTTCTCATAAGAGGTAAAGGTGAACTTATGATTATTTTCCAACATGAAATTAAGCTGCCTTGACAGCTTTTCCGGATACCAGACATCGTCACTATCAAGGAATGAAATGAATCGCCCTTTCGCAATTTCGAGGGCTTTGTTCCGCGCCAGGCCTGCGCCGCTATTTTCGCTTAGGCTGATATGCTTTATTCTAGGGTCTAGTGCGGCAAACTCCCGGATGATCGTATTACTTGAATCTGTTGAATTATCATCTGCCAAAATTAGCTCCCAATTCTTGTAGGTTTGAGCCAACACAGAAGCGATACATTCTCTCAAATACTTTTCAGAGTTATGAACAGGTGTAATAACAGAAACCAAAAGATCCATGAAATCTAGTTGTATCGCCGGGGCGGTTTTCGGGCTTAAATTGTGCCCTAATGTTTTGAGGATATTTGAAAGTGTGTCTCTTTATAGAACCTATCCTTACAATCTGTCGGGCAATTGCTTACCACTTGAAATAGCAAAGTCGTCAAATATCATTTAATGCTTTATCAAACTTTTCGCCTATTATTTTATAGGTGCTGTTAGCGATCAAATAATCATACCCTCTTTGACCATAATCGTCTAACTCTTCCTGATCTAACTGCATAAAATAGTCAATTTTGTCGCGTAAAATCGTTTCATTTTCGGGCTCAATTACGTACCCTGCCCGGGAATAGGCAATCGGATTTTCTTTAGAATTAAGGGCCTGAATAATTGGTTTCTTAGCAAAGAAATAATCGAAGGTCTTTAGTTGGGAGGTTCCAAACTCATAAATTGTGGTTGATTTGGTTCCTTTTCCCATGAAAAGCACATCCATCTTTGACAGGAATTCGTGAACATATTTTTTGGGGACTCTGTTCAGCACATGAATGTTGCCAAAGTTTTTGGAGGTCTCTACTATTCTATCCCTTTCCGGGCCTCCTCCCAAGATATAGAGATTCAAGCGCTTATCAGGATGGTTCCCTACCACGTCAATTATCGTATCTAGGGGGTTGGCTACTACAAGAGTTCCGGCATATCCAATATTGAAATTCGCCTCGTTGATGTTGACCTCCAAGACCTCAGAAAGGTCACAATCATTATCCCGTTCAGGAATTTTATAGCCGTTCGTAATCCATGTATAGTTAAAGTTCGAATGCCCTAATACATTTTTAATATGCAAATCTGCTCTTGGAATCACAGAGACTATCAGATCTGCTTTTTTGTATGCAAGCTTCTCGAAAAAGGCCAATATCCTGATAAAAACATTTTTTTCTGAATAGCCTCCGAGTTCAATGCCGGATAAGGGCCATAAGTCCCTTATTTCAAATACAAATTTGCATTTAGGATATAGAAGCTTAAAAAGCATCACGTTTACAATAGGGATCAAGGGCAAGGAGGAAAGCACAATAATATCGGGCTTGGGAGCTTTCCTTTTTGATAAAAAAGGTAAAAGCAAAAGTGCCAGACTAAAGATCATCCAACTTAACAGTCTCCCAAAACCTTCAGATTTTCCGTATTTGTTTCCCTTGAGAATAATGGTCGCAATTCCCTTATTCACGTATTTGTATAATCCAAAAAATGCATTATGTCTGTAAGGGGCGTGAGAGAAAGACGAAGTAATTAAAATAGGATTATAATGTTGAGAGCGGAGGTATTGGGCAATATAATAATGACGGTATCCATCACCCTCTATTTCGGGAGTAGTGATATATTGATTGATGAACCATATATTTTTCATCCTAACAGCGGTAGTGTTTTTTCACAAATCAATTTTCCAATTTGCAGGGAGGAAGTTGCAGCAGGCGAAGGTGCGTTAATAACGTGCACTGCATTATTGGTATATTTGATCATAAAATCGTCTACAAGCTTTCCATTAACTTCGCAAAGCTGAGCCCTTACCCCCGAATTGCCCACCACTAAATCTTCTCCTTTAATTTCTGGAATTAACTTTTGAAGCGCTCTTACAAAGGCCTTTTTTGAAAAAGATCGATACATTTCATATAAACCCACCTTCCAGTATTTCATCGCTACTTTTAAAAATCCAGCATAAAAAATGCTTTCTAAAAACTCATTCCATTTCAAGTCAAACTTTTTATACCCCTCCCTTCTAAAAGCTAGAACCGCATTAGGCCCCGCATCAATCTCGCCACCAATTCTTCTCGTAAAATGAACGCCAAGAAAGGGAAAAGCAGGATTTGGAACAGGGTAGATGAGGTTCTTTACCAAATGCCTTTTTTCTTTTTTAATCAAATAATATTCTCCTTTAAAGGGAATAATTTTGGCATTGAGCTTTAACCCGTTCATTTCAGCCACCTTGTCTGAATACAATCCGGCACAATTGATCAGGAACTTTGTGGAAATAGTGTCCTTTTGGCATTCAACAGTAAAAAGCGCTTCATCAGAACTGATCTTTTCTAATTTGTTGCCAAAGAAAAAATCCACCCCAGCCTCTTTCAAAAGCTTTTCAAGTTGCTTTGCGACCTGCCTATAATTTACGATCCCTGCCTGTGGTACTAAAATCCCTTTTGTCCCATTTACATGCGGTTCTATTTCGCGTATTTGCTCCGCATTTAAGATTGCCAAACCAGTGAGCCCATTTTCAATGCCTCGCTGATAAATGCTTTGAAGGGCATCTTCTTCTTCCTCGTTGCTAGCCACGATCAATTTCCCGCAGATATCGTGCTCTATATCGTGTTCCTGACAAAACTTCAGCAACAGCTCGTAACCTTTTTTACAATTAATTGCTTTAGAGCTACCAGGCTTATAATAGATCCCCGAATGAATTACACCGCTGTTTCTACCCGTTTGATGCTTCGCAACTTCATCTTCCTTTTCAAGGATAGCAATTTTTAACCCAGGCCGTTCCTTGATAAGATTATAGCCAACAGAGAGTCCAACAATACCCGCACCTATTATGGTTAGGTCGTACTTCATTTATGAATAGAATTCTTTGACCGCAGCAATCACTATGTCTGCATCTTCAAGAGTCATATGTTCACCTATGGGGAGGCTAAGCAATAGCGTATCTGTTTGATTCGCGAAAAAATCTTCACTTTCCTGAGCTGTGTATTTATACGCCTGTAGTTTTGGCAATGCAATTGGATAATGAATGCCCGTTTGAATATTTCTTTCCTGCAGGTACGCCTTCAGTTCATCACGCCTATCTGTGCGGATCACAAAGAGGTGGTACACCTGTCTTGCCCATGATTCTCTAAAGGGTAAGGTAATTTGCTCCATGTCTTTGAGGCCTTCGAGATAGCGATCAGCAATTGCAATTCTTTTTTCGGTCCAGCTTTCCAGGTATTTAAGCTTTACATTTAAAACAGCGGCCTGTAAGTTATCAAGTCGACTATTTCGGCCTTCAAAAATATGGTTGTATTTTTCAATCCGGCCGTGGTTCGCAATCATACGGCACTTTTTAGCAAGTTCATCATCATTGGTAACAATTGCACCGCCATCGCCATAAGCTCCTAAATTTTTTCCAGGATAAAAGCTAAACGTCCCAATATGACCAATAGCGCCAATGCGATTGTCGTTAAATTCGGCCCCATGAGCCTGAGCACAATCTTCAATTATCTTAAGGCCAAATTCGTCTGCGACTTCACCAAGGGCTCCCATATTACAGGGGTGTCCATAAAGATGAACGGCCATAATTGCCTTTGTTTTTGATGTGATTTTTGAACGTAAGCTTTCTATTGAAATAGTGTAATTTCCAGGGTCGCAGTCACAGAAAACCACCCTATGCCCAGACCGGGTTACAGCCTCCGAGCTGGCTATAAAACTATTGGCCGGAACTATGATTTCGCTCCCTGAAGGCAACTCAAGAGCTTCAATAACTATTTCCAGCGCATCGGTCCCGTTAGCAACGGCAACACAGTGTTTTGCATTTTGAAAAGCGGCAAAATCTCTTTCAAGATCTTTTATTTCGCTTCCTCCAATGAAGGCTGATCTTTGAATGACATCGGCCATTGCCTGGTCTATTTCGGCTTGAATACTTAGGTATTGATTTTTTAAATCAAGAAACTTTATCATCTATCTTATTTTTTTTGCAGGGTTGCCAGCGTATACCCCTTTTTCGGTGATATCTTTTGTGACCACACTTCCGGCACCAATGACCACATCATCACAAATTGAAACTGGTAAAACAGTAGCATTGGAGCCTATAGAGACATTGTTTCCAATATGGGTTTCTTTCCAGAGTGAGGTATCGCCCTGGGCAGGTCCTCCTTTGCTAAAAAGATCGTTAATGAACATTACGCCATGTCCTATAAAGCAATTGTCTCCAATGTTCACCAGTTCGCAAATAAAGCTATGCGATTGAATTTTGGTGCCATTTCCTATTTTTACTTTTTTTTGAATTTCAACAAAAGGGCCTACGAAGCAATCATCTCCAAGTTTGCAACCGTACATATTGACAGGCTGCACAATCTTTAGATTTTCGCCATGCTCCACATCAACCAGCTTGCTTTGATATTCTTTATACATCCTGGAACCGCCCCTTCATTTTATTATAAATCCTTGCTATAATTTCTACGGTCTTAAGGCCTTCAAAGCCGTTTGTGGCAATGACACCTCCTTTGGTAAGAACTTCAACTACATTCTCGTATACCCTATCGTGATTAGACATAGATCCCTGATATTGCCCATAATTGTTTGCCGTATTCCCCACTGGAAGATTTTCAATTTTAACTCCCTCAATATTCTGGTATTCGAGCTCATTGAGATACTGCCCACCAATCTTTATGGTTCCTTTTGAACCAAAAATGGTAAGCGATCCCTCCATATTCTTTCCATATGAATTTACAGAATAGTTAATCGTTCCTAGGGCTCCATTGTAGAATTTTAGGATAATTACTCCATTATCATCAAATTCTGTAATGTTCTGATGGTGGAAATTCCCGCCATAGGCTTCCACATCCTTGATATCTCCAATTAGCCAATACAGGAGATCTACAAAGTGACTAAACTGTGTAAATAGGGTTCCTCCATCAAGATCAAGGGTTCCCTTCCAGGAATTTTGATAGTAGTCTTCATTTCTATTCCAAAAACAATTCAATTGAATAGAAAGCACTTTACCTAAATCTCCATTCTTTATTAATTTTTTGACCGCCTCAACCGGAGGGTTAAACCTATTTTGTTTTACAATCATTAGCCGCCTGTTGGCATCCTCAGCTGTCTTGATCATTTCACCGCAGTCATGAACACTTATAGCCATAGGTTTTTCACACAACACGTGAAAACCCGCCTTTAGAGCCTTAATAGAATGCTCGGCATGAAGGCCATTGGGTGAACAAATTGCTACCAGGTCAACATTAGTTTCCTTATTTAGCATTTCGTCAAGTGAAGTATAAGCGTTGGCTCCATATTCCTTGGCAAGGGCCTCAGCTTTTTCAGGAGAAATATCGCAAACGGCTACTAGGTTGCCGTTATTTTTAATATGCCCTGCATGCCTGCCGCCAATTCTGCCGCATCCAACTATAGCGAAGTTCAATTGGTTACTCATAGTAGTAATTATTATTTATTTTAGTTTGCTTCATCTTTTTGAGAAGGCATCACGGCCTTATACAAGTCTAGTAATCTTTTCTCATCTGTAGACCAGTTTAGTTCTTCTAAAACCGCTTTTCTTCCATTCTGGCCTAATTTTGCTTTTATCTCCGGATTCTCATTGAGGTATTTTATTTTTTGCGCCACCTCCTCGGCATTATCCGGGTCTACTGTAATTCCGCATTGATAGGTTTCATTAAAAGCTATCCAATCTCCAAAATTAGGTAGTAGGACCGGTGTTCCAAAAAACATATACTCAAAAAGTTTGACGGTATAAGCAAAATGATACTGACCGACATTTTCAAACAAAATAAGCCCTACAGAAGCCTTTTCATGATAGGTCTTTATTTCTTCATAAGGCCTCTTCCCCAAATAGTTAACTTTTGACCATCCCTTTAGGTTTTTGGTAGTTTCCAGGAGCTTTTCACTCTCAAAGGTTCCTGCCAAAATCAACTCTTCTTCATCTAAATATTCAAAGGCCTTAACCATGTTTATCACCCCTCTTTCCTTGGACAGTGTTCCCGGGTGAAAACAAATTTTGTTGTTGTAATCTTTCTGAGCAAGATCGAACTTATTGTCAATTATAATTGTATTCGCTACGAACACGGTATTCTTGTTTAGATGATCAAAATATTTGATCATCCCGGTTTGGGGAACTAATATTCCATCGAATCTTCGCATTGCATGGTTCTCGTACTTCCCAAACAGAAAGGAAACGAGCTGCCGCAAATACTTATTTATCCATGCTTTGATAAGAATTTGCGTACGATAGTCTTCATGCGAATCATAAAAAACCTTTTTGCCTCGCCTTTTTAATTTGAGGCCAAAGGGAATTAAATCAGGATCGTGAAAATGATAGATGTCAGCATCCAAGGCCACCCCTTTTTTATAAACCTTCCGTGATGCTGAGAAGAACCTTTTGAGTCTGCCCGGATGGGCGCCTACATCCCAAATGTTAACCCCGTTCAAGGTCTCGTCACCCTTACCATCTGCGACTACTAAATTAACCTCCCAGCCATTCGCTGCCAAAGAGCAACATTCTTTAAAAAAAATCCGATTGTCATATCTTCCGTGGACGGAAGTTAAATGGCAGACTTTTCCATTCATTGTCTCTTGTCTAGAATTTTTGTCACTGGCATAGCCCTGAAGAAGGCATCTGGATTAACAAATAACAGCGGTACTGTTAAGGACCTCTTTCCAAATAAAGCACAAAAGTACAAATAGTATAAATTTTTCGTCTGCATTACACTTGATTATTTGCTTTTGGTTGTTCTAAATTAAGACTGAGACATTTTTTTCATACCATGGGATGGCCTTTTTGCTGTGATTTCTTTTCATTAAGTATAAAAATAGAAACCAAAAGTAAAGCTATTCCACCATGGGTTAAAAAGACCGTAAAGGTTGCAGAGCTCAGAAATGAGAAAACCACCAACAAATAAATACCGAAATATCTAGCAGGTATGTTTAGGCTGTTTAACAGCATAAAATAGAGGGAAACGATAACAATGTTAATAAGTACTCCAAGTGTGCCAAAGTTCATGTATCCATCGGAAATTAGGCCATTGTTTGCCGCCATATTTGGATTCTTAAAATATTCTTGTCCAATGAGATAGGTGTGTTTAAGGTCATAGGGATAATCAACAAAACTTTTTAGGATAGACTCTGACCAATAGATATAGTTTTCAGCAAAGAAGTCCAGATAGGCAATGTCTAGCAGAGCAGGCAAAAAATGAATTCTTCTAAAAGTGAGTATCCATGGATAATCATAACTAAAAAATGCAAGGACAATACATAGGATTATAAACAGGTTTGAATACTTAAGTACCTTTTTAATGGTTTTAAGATAGCTCCAACGGTAAAAGATAAGTACAACTATCAATCCCAGGTATACCGTTTTATGTGCGCCAAAAAGATAAAACAGAATAAGATAAAAGACGCCTATAAGAACCACTAACTTATTTCGCAACTCTAATGCAAAAACAATAAGCAAAGGAATTACTATCCTGGTGAAAAGAGAGTAGGTATAACCAAAGTAAGGATTAGTTAAAGCAGCCATTCTGGTTCTTGTATAGTATACATCAATAAGCAATAAGTTTTTTAAGTTGATATGGGGGCCGTAAACCAGCAAATACGGAATGACGCCTATCGTAGTAAGAATCAAGAACAACAACAGTGCCTGGCGTTTGTTTAGGACCGGAACCCTGTCAAAATTGACCTTAATTTTAGAAAAGAAATAAAGTCCGAAAAACAGCAACTGATGAAAGAGCATCAGTGAAACCGGATACATATTTTCTGAAGTGAACGTAATTAAAGATGGAATCGTAAGAAGAATAAAGAATAAGGAGAGAATAATAAAGGCGAATTTCTTCTTATTGGTCCGTTGCAAAAAGTAAAGATTCAGAAAAAAAATGAATGATGCCGTTAAGAACCTGTAGGTAGAAAAATCAAAAAAAGTTTCCTGGAGAATTGCAATATTGCCCCAATAGAAGTAGGTTTTTATTTTATACACATAAAGCAATAACAGCAGAAAAAAATATGCGATGAAATAAGTAGCTATGGAAAATTTTAGTTTCAATTCTTGCTGCTTTGGTTCTTATAGGTCGAAAAAATAAAACAAAGCAGGAAGGAAAAAAAAGAAACCCCTGAAAATCTGCTAAGGATGCTTTCAAACAAAGAATTCGTCACCAGGATTAGTGCAAAAGATATAAAAAGCAAGTTATTAAAATTGGAAGTTGAAAGACCCTTAAATAAAAATAAAAAGACCGCAATCAGGGCCAGCAATCCCAGCATACCGTTTTCTATCCATATCTGTAAAAATTGATTATGGGAATTTAAACTCTCCTTTAGTGGATACTTGTATTTTTTGCTGGTATAAACCCCGTTCAAGGCCTTTTGTGCCTTATGCAAGCCGTATCCCGTAAATGGTCTTTCTTCAATTAACGCATAAGAGGCGTCCCAGCTTAGCATTCTCATTGCAAAATCGTATCTGGAATTTTCATTAAGCGCAACTTCTCCGCTGATAACTTTTCGAATACTTTCGCTCGTCCTGGGATTCAGTAAGAGCACCCCCGAAGCTATAATCGCCAATCCAAGAAAAGCTATAATTTTTTTTGATCTCTTTGCTTTTAAGCTAATTCCCCAAAGAATTAAAATCATAAAAATGGTAATCAGGGCGGCCTTGTTGGAAAGTAAAAAAAGTAAAAAAGCGAAAAAGATCAATAAGCCGGCTTTTTGTCTTCTCCCGAAAATATTTTGAGAAAATAACAAAATGGCTATTCCTACACATAGGTACAACCCGTAGTACACTGTTTGATGAAATATGGAAAAATGGTTGCCAAAAAAATGGTTGCCCCCATATAGAACAGATTCAAAAAAGCCCTTTCCTGGTAATATTCCTGGTTCAAATAAAAGGCTGCCATCCTGAAATACCAGGGAACGGTTTAATGCAAAGGCCAGGCACAACACTCCTGACAAAACCAAGCCATAAATCAGGAATTTAAGAAGGTTTTGTCTTTCAACTGTGGAATACTTATGCAGGAAAAAAATGATGGGAAATGCTAATAAAGACAATTTGCGTTCTAAGAATTGAAAAGATTCGCTCTCTAATCCTGTCCATAGCATTCCCAAAAGGTAGCTTAGGAATAATAGGGGTAATAAAAAAAGACGCCACTGGTAATTTAAATCAGCCCTTCTATAACTTAAGAGCGACAGAATAAGCCACATAATTAAACCAATGGTCGTGATTTTCTGAGGAAGCGAGATAGACAAGGCATAGATACAAGCTCCCAGGTAATTTAATCGTTCACGTTTTAGTATGGAAGCTTTCATATTGGCTTTAATATCGGATATAACTATATCTGATTCCTATTCATGAACCTGCGTAAGGTTCGGTATTCTAACAAAAAATATAAGAGATACAGTACTACTTCATGGATCACATAAATATATAATAACTGTATTACATCGAGCTTTAAAATATAAGCGCAGAACCCCAGGGTAATGAAGGTCGTACAAAAGTAAGTTACCTGCCAAATAGAGGATATCTTAAGTCTGTTAGTTGCGTTAAATATGGAGGAGAGTGGACTAACAATAAGCTTTACTAAAAAACTAAGAGCAAGAATAGATGCAAAATGACCCGATCTTCCCCATGAGTTCCCGAAAACTACTGAAAAAATACTGTCACCAAAAAAGAACAAAATAAGACAAATGGGCAAGCCCATTACCAAAAGAGCCAGGGCCGATTTTTTAAATGACTGAATGGCCTCTGAAAAGCGCTTATTAGTCACTAAAGATGCAATCTTTTGATAGAAGACATCTCTAAACGAGTTCCCTACCAAGCCTAGGGGGGCGCTCAAAACCATATGTGTAAGTCCGTAGTAACCCAGGTCTTCAGTGCTATACCATTTTGCCAAAATCAATATTAAGGCTTGGGTTGAAACGGTATTTAGAAATGCAGGCGCAACCCCATACTTTGGGTAATCTATATATTTTTTTGCCACCTTTTTCAGCTTTGCAGGCGCTACTAGAGATGGGGTAATGTTAGATTTAAAGTATAAATAAACAGCCGAGCTAAACGTTCCAATTATCTTAGCCAAAACCAGGCCCAAAGCCGCCGTTTTAAAAAACCCAAAGGCCACAGCGGACACGATATAAAAAAGAGATTGAATTACCTTGGCAAAGGCGTTGTTCTTAAACTTCTTTTCCCGGATAGAAAAAATAGAGAAGCTGCTCCAGACCCCAAAAAATAGAACAAATACCGGGACGAGGTAAACCAGCTCTCCCACATCCTGAAAGGCTTTACCATAGACCAAGAAGAATCCCAGGAAAAGTAATAATACATAAGGTAAGGTAATGTAGATACTTAAGGCAAAAACTTTGAGAGCTTCTGAGCGTAATTTAGGTAAGACAATGGCCATATGATATTTACCCCCGACGGCAACAGCAAAAATTGTAGCTAAAGCAAAATAGGAGGTATACAAGGCAAAGTCCTGTTCATTAAAGAGGCGGGTTAAGATTGGTGTAGCCAAAAAAGGAAGGGCCTGTGCTACTCCAGTTCCCAATATTTGTGAAGAAACATTTCTAGAAAACTCTGACTTATAAAACTTCTCCCAGATTTTAGTGAATAAATTGATGTTCAGAAATTTTCGTTTATAAAAAGGGTCCTCATTAAATGATGCTGCAAAAGTACGATATTCTTCACTTCGAGCAGATGTAGCTTACCTCAATTGATCTTAAGATTTCTATGGATAATCTTTGTTCTACTTTGCACTAAATAAGTTTTGAAGAGCATCGGGTTCCTGATATTTAACCAGGGTATCAAAAGCAACAAAGCCGTATTCCAATTTCTCGCTTGTATTTCTGAGTAGTAAGACTTCATTATCAGGCTTTTCAAACCAGACGCCATTTCCAAGAAAAACAATTCCAGCATCATCAATGTATTCAAAGCGGGATGTCTTTTTGCCCAGATCGCCCCCAATCCAGATGACTTGCTTTTTATTTCTACGCAGCTCAACCAACTTAGGATAGATCTCTTCCTGAAAATTATTTCGGTTGTGGCAGTAGAAGCAATCTCCTTTTTTTCCGTTGCATACCTTATTTATAAGACTGTCCATAACAGGATGCTGATCCATAAAAATTAGTTTATGCGTAAGGACAACAATTTTTTTGCTAGTTATAGTATCTAGTGCTTTCGCGAAGAATTCTCTTTGTTTCCCGACAATAGAACTCAAGCTGTCCTGAGAATCCAACACAAAAAAGGAAACGTCTTTATACTGATATAGCCCATACTTATGTTTAAGAGTGTGTTTATAGAAGGTTTTATCCGATGCCCGGTCATGATTGCCAATACTCCATAAGGTGGATTGGTTTTTTAAATCGAAAATACTGTCCAGGTGCCTGATTATCTTTTCTTCGCCAAAGCTTTTTTCGGCCATATCTCCTCCCAGCAGTGTATACTTATACTTAGAAAAGTCGATCTGGTAAACCTTGTCGTAAATTTGCTGGTTATTAGCAAGCCTTGTGTGCGAAAGATAGATAAACAGCTCTGCCTCGGGCTCAGGAATAGCTGATCCATTGGGTGCTGAAGGGCATCCTGTTAGCCAAAGACTAATGATATACCAGATCCACACCCCTGACATATTTCGAGTTTTTAGAAAGGCGTTCATAGATTTTTTGAGACAGAACCCTGCTTAAACCGTCATGTTGGGTTTCGTACTTTAATTCCAGGATAATTTCATCCGTATCAACCATATTTTCATTAAAGTATAACCCATAATTTGGGTTGTAATATTCCATATTGTAATCCAAGGTAATTCTGAAGCGTTCACAGAAGGACAAAAAATACCTCCTTTCATAGGAGTTGTAAAGCTTTGGGGAAAGATGTAAAAAAGCATTGTAACCCTCGCTGTTGTTGTTCTTAAAGTAGTTTAAAACCTTGGTGTTGATCTGATCTGCCGAGAATTTACTTAGATCTGCTTCAAAATCAGGCATCTTGAAGGATATTTTATCGCCAACCTCCCCAAACTTCTTTTTAATTTCGAGTGTTGGTTTTCTTATGGAAAAGAAATCGTCTCCGTACCATCGTATTCTGTACTTTCTTCGCCACCCATCTCCCGATACATTCTCGTAATAGCAGCTGCTATTTGCGTCATCAAAATAAATATTGTTGACTTTGCGCCGTTCAAAAACTTCCTTAAATCCAAATTCACTAGTAAACACCAGGCTCTCAATCGCCCTTTCCAGGTCCGCATTATCAAGCACGAACTTTCTTTCAAACCTCAGGTTGTGATAAGGTTTCTTGGGTAGGTGGTTATCTGCTGCTTTTCCCATATTCGTTACCATACATCTGGTCTATAACCCTGTTTGAGACAGTCTCAACAGCTACTTGGTCTATGGTTAGGCGCGAGCCTTCTTCTATCAAATGATCTAATACTGTATTAGAAAGTTTTAAGCCCGAAATTTCGATAATTCCATTCCCAAATTCCGACTTCTTCTGAAAGGCAGAAAAGCCAAGCTTCGTATCAGAAATTGTTACTCCTACTAACGTAACTTTAGAGAGGTCTTTGCTTACAATACCGATTTCTCCTCCGGTTAAGACAATATTTTTGCCTTCTATTTGACTGGCCTCCCCGGCACTAATGCCTTTATCTGAAGGGTTTTGAATTTGAATGCCTTCTATTTGAATATGTGATCCTGAAATATCAATTCCGTCATTACCTGAATTTAGGAAGTGAGAATCGCGGATGGTACCCTCTACAAAATCTCCGTCAAAAGCGTCGGAATACGTATTTCTAAAGGTTGTATTGGCTATAGAAAATTCTGATCGTATAATATTCAACCCGTCTTCACATCGGTTATTTTCAAATACCGAGTTATCTATAGCTACCTCAGCTTCATGAAAATTAACAGCCCCGGATACTTCCCAAATATCGCTATTGGGATTGGAAAGATTGTCAAAGAACGTGTAGTTTAGAACCGACTTAATAGATGTATTTGAAACAAATATTCCCCCTCCTGTACTATCTGACGAATAAAACTTTATGGGGTTCTCCCTGGTGCCATTGCAACGAAAAGAAGCATATGAGATGATAGAAGCATTATTGATGAAGTCTAGTGAAAAGCCCGGATCTATTATAACTTCATACCCTTTGCCGATGACTAGATTCTGTGTTAACTTATGTTCTCCTTTTTTAAATACAACTTGCTTTGCCTCTTCATTAACTTCTATGAAACTAAATTCACCCAAATTGGGTTCAAATGTCCTTTGGTATGCTTTAATACGCCCTGAGATGTCCTGATTCTTTGCAAAAGGGATGATGTTATCCCGACGGGAATCTGACAGTCCCAGGATCCTGTACTGCACTTTTAACTTAGCAACGTCTTTTGGATACCTAAATCCTCCCTTTTTGTTTTTCTTTGAGACAAACGCATTTTCAAAAGAGCGCTTTAAATTGAACTTTATCACCCCGCTTTCCGATGGATAAATGATCTTATCTAGACTGCCTTTACTTAAGTTACGTCCGTTTTCGTGTTCTAGCTGCTCAATCACAACCGGGAAATCTGCCAGGTTGGTTATTTCAAGGGACATATCGGTTTCGTTCAAGTTTATAAAACCGGAGACGATGGCTTTAGCCGGACTAATTCTTTTCTTGATAAAATTACTGTTGTATTCCAGGACAGAAAGATCGAGGTATGAGCCAAACTCCCGACTCATGTTTAGTGTCAACTCACTCAACTCATCAAAAGAACCCTTAATAAAACTATTGATAAACTCAGATGAGCTGTAATACTCAAGTTTCTCCACCAGCTTTTGCTCATAGAGCTCGTCGCCTTTAGAAAAGGGATAATTTACGATTTCGCTAAGTCTCAAGCCCGAATTGGAATCAAAGGAAATAGGCTCTAACTTATTCGTAATAGGGTTGTAGTATATTCGAAGATTATGAACCACCAATCCATGTTTACCCCCAAAAACATTGGTCAGCGCTACAAAGCTTGCCAGTTTGTCCACATCAAAGGCCTGTGAAACTTTAAGTTCTCCCTTGCGTACACCTTCGAGCAGGTCTTTTGCTATCTGAAATTGTTTGTTTAGCTTGGGGTCTGCCAAAACCTTATTCTCATTGTAAACTTTTATTGGGGCATTGTTAATGGTTTGAAGTTGACGAGACCTGGCCTCTTCTGTAAGGTTTAATTGGTTTTGCCTTGCTCGGTCTTGCCACAAAAGCGATTCGTCAAATCCCAAAATAAGCCCTTCCCTTCTTCTATTATTTTCTATAAGAATTTTGTCAAAAGCTTCTTCAAAAGCCATTATTCCAATTGGTATATTTTTTATGACCTCTTTCTTCTTGGTAATATTTATATAGACATTTACAAAATCGTATCGAAGCCCAATAAGATCGCTTTCCTTCATGGCCTTGTTGAAAAGCCATTCCCACAGATAATTACGCACTTTAGGGTGTTGAATTGAAAACTTCCGTGTGCCATTTACCGTTTTTAAACCCTCTGTTATAGCACGAAATGACCATTTGTTCTCGTGGTCTAAATGATCTGTCCAATCTCCTTTTAGCCTTACCTCAGCGTCGATATCCAGGACATTGTCATAAGATATCTTAGACTTTACCAAGTCTTCTTCCTCCGTTACAAGTATCCCGTTTTGAAGAGCGTTATTTCTTTTGGAAACAATCTTTTCAAAATCTTTTTCTTTCACCGAAATGGTAAGATTGCTCAGGTTATTAGATACCTCAACCCCTTTGATAGTATCTAACTTAATTCCTTCAATACTCAGTGATTTTCCGCTACCTCTTGCAAACCTCCCTGTATTAATTTGACTAACATTCCCCAGATCTAACAGGTTGTGCGCAAGGAATTTTTTAAATATGTAGTGTTTTCGATCTGCAATTCCCAGCTCTATGGCCTGACCACGAAAATCTAAGTTGATAAACTTTTTATTGGCCTCATCTTTTAAAGTAAGGCTATCTTTGAGATAAACGTGCAAATAAAATTTGTCATTCAGCTGTCTTTCCGTTAGGGAGTCGCGATATACATACATTAAAAAGGGGACCCCTAATTCTTTGTGAAAATAAAGTGAAACCGTGGAGTCTGAATACACCTTATTTAAGCCGTTCCTGATAACATCGCCGTAGTTATAACCTCTATAAACAGTTGTTGGGATGTTTAAATCCTTTTTCTCGGTTGCTTTCTTGCTTTTGCCATTCAACTTCCCATTAGAACTAGCCATCAAATAGAAGGCCGAGAGTGCCAGCACTAACAGAACTCCAACTATCAAAGGGCGGTTCGTTCTTTTTCTTCCTATGTTCATCTGGCTTTTTTAGCTGTTTTCCTCTATTATATCCCGCTATCAATGAATGTAATGTCCATATTCTGATCAAGATCCAGTAGTCGCTCATTGATGGTGTTTATGCGCTCTATGGAAGAGACATTAACTAAAAAGTTGAGATTGATCCCTTCTTCCGAATACTTTATCCTTTTAAGGTCTACCTGATTGGTATTTTCAACAATTAATTCGCTGATCTGATTTGTTAATTTTGATTTTTCTTCCTTATCGCATCTTAGTGATATGATCATGTTTTGTGTAATCGACTTTCTGAGTGAGCTCTTGCTCAAAAGCATTATTACCAATGCCAAAATCGCGAAGCCGATCAAAGTGGGAAGTAATTGATTGGCTCCCATCCCCAGACCAATAGAAATTGCGATGAAAAAATATCCCAGTTCTTCTGGTTCTTTAATGGCTGTCCTAAATCTGACGATGGAAAGTGCTCCAACAAGACCTAGTGAAAGGGCCAGGGAAGATTTTACAATAGATATGATGATAAAGGTGGTGATACCTACTATAATAAGAACCTTTGATAGCTGATCCCGATTTGAAATAGATTTACCAAACCTTATATAAAGCAGGGATAAAACGTAAAGCAAAACCGCACATATTGCAATACTAAGCAGATAGGTCTGGACAGAGAAATCTTCTGAGAATGATAACTCAAACTGGTTTAACAAATCGTTCATAAATTGTAAATTTTCTGCAAAAAACGGGATTATTTTGCTAGGAACAAAGAAAAAGCAAGGGTTTGCATTTAGTTACAGCTAAGCATATTGTTGTAAGAATAATACTTCTACAAACTCCTCTTTTGACCATGCTGTCAAAATAGTAATCCTAAACTGGCCAATTATTCCTTAAGCTAAGCATTCTTAATTTGAGTAATTATCATACCCACTTTTTAGGGAAGCAGTACGCTAATCTCAGGTCTAGGAGCGACGCTTTTATAGTCTTTAGCTCTTTTTATCTCCACTAAATCTGTTAAGTCATGACCCTGAACAATTTTTTTCGCAAAATCATACCAGGTCATTTTCTCCCCATCGGTAAAATGGTATATCCCTGAGTTTTTTTCTTTTGCAGTAATAAAGCCCATGATATACTTGGCGAGATGGTTTGCATTGGTAGGGCAGCCTAATTGGGCATCGGTTATATAAAGTGTTTCTCCTTCGGAGGCTTTCTTTAATATGGTCTTGTAGAAGTTATTTCCATATTCGGAGTACAGCCAGGAGGTTCTTATGATGAGGTAATCTACTAGTATTTCCTTGATATGCTCCTCTCCCTGAAGTTTAGACCTTCCGTAAGCATTTATAGGATTGGGAGGGTCTGAGGGATAGTACCCCTCCTTCTTTTTGCCGTCAAAAACATAGTCCGTAGAAATGTGAATTAAGGTAGTAGTTGTTTCTTTTGCGGCTAGTGCGAGGTTTTTAACTGCGGTGGCGTTGATCAAAAATGCCTGGTCTGTTTCCTGCTCGGCCAGATCTACCTTGGTATAAGACGCGCAGTTGATGCAATAGTCAAAATTTCCTGATTTAAACACAGCCCTTATCTCATCCTCTGAGGTAATATCTAAAGTGTCTTTGGTTTTAAAATGAAATTTGATCTCCGGGTAATTTCCCGCAATCTTCTGAATACACAATCCCAGTTGTCCGCCGGATCCGGTTACCAAAACCTGCTTCATGTCAAAGTTCTTTAAAGCCAGGTAGGCATTTATCTTTTTCCGAGAGTGTTATTTCGTCAGCAGAAAATTCCCAATCTATGGCAAGCTCAGCATCGTTGTAAATAATGCCGCTTTCTGCGCTCTTATGGTAATAGTTATCGCATTTATAGACGAATATTGTATTGTCTTCAGTGGCGAGAAAACCATGGGCCATACCACGAGGAATAAATACCATCTTTTGGTTCTCAGCAGATAAGCGCACCTTTAAGTGCTGCCCAAATGTTGGGCTTTCTTTTCTGATATCAACCACGATATCTATGACTTCCCCAGCTACTACCCGTACTAACTTAGCCTGGGCTTGCGCCCCGGTTTGAAAATGCAAGCCGCGCAATACTCCACGGTTGGAAAGTGAATGATTATCTTGTACGAAATTTAGAGGAATCCCCAACTTGCCTTCCAGTACTTCCTTATTGTATGATTCGAAAAAAAGCCCTCGGCTGTCCTCGAAACTATTGGGGCTAATAATATAACAATCCTGTAGCTTTGTCTTCTCTATTTTCACTTCTATCCCTAACTCAATTGCATTAAATATTCTCCATAACCACTTTTTAACAGCGGCTCGGCTAATCGGTGTAATTGCTCTTTTGAAATAAAGCCTTGTTGGTAGGCAACTTCTTCTATTGCCCCTATCTTTAATCCTTGTCTTTCCTCAATGACCTCAACAAATTTGGAGGCTTGCATTAGAGAGCTAAAAGTACCTGTATCTAACCAGGCGGTTCCTCTATCCAAGATACTTACCTTGAGCATCCCTCTTTCTAAATATACACTGTTGACATCTGTTATTTCCAATTCTCCACGGCTGCTGGGCTGTATGTTTCTTGCAATAGAGACCACCTCATTATCATAGAAGTAGATTCCCGGTACCGCATAATTAGATTTGGGATTTTCAGGCTTTTCTTCAATAGATATAACCTTTCCCGAGCTGTCAAAAGTAACAACACCATAGCGTTCCGGGTCTGTCACGTGATACCCATATATGATTCCGCCGTCTGGATCATTATTTTGCTTCAACAGGGAGGAAAGTCCGGAGCCATAGAAAATATTGTCTCCCAGTATGAGCGCTACCTTATCTCCTCCAATAAATTCCTCTCCTATTATGAAAGCTTCTGCCAAACCTTTAGGATGGTCTTGAATCGCATAGCTAAAATTACATCCCAATTGAGCCCCATCGCTTAATAATTGTTGAAACAAAGAGGCATCTCTCGAAGTAGTAATTATTAAAATATCTCTGATTCCAGCGCTCATCAATGTAGCCAATGGATAATAAATCATAGGCTTATCATAAACGGGCATTAGCTGCTTACTAAGTACGAGGGTAAGCGGAAAAAGCCTTGTTCCATGGCCACCGGCCAGTATAATCCCCTTCATTTTATACTTTTTGGTATTTTTTTAGATACCATTTTACGGTTCGTTTTAGGCCCTGTAAAAAATTCACCTGAGGTGTCCATCCAAGATCCCCTTTGATCTTAGTAAAATCTATAGCATACCTGTGGTCATGCCCGGGACGATCTTTTACAAAGCTAATCTGATCTGCGTATTTCCCTTGTTTTTTTGGGAGTTCTTCGTCTAAAATAGCACATATAGTTTTAGCAATAGACAAATTGGTATGCTCATTATCTCCACCAACAACATAGGTTTCGCCAGATTTCCCCTGATGAAAAATAAGGTTCAGCGCCTGACAATGATCCGCAACAAAGAGCCAATCTCTAACGTTCTTTCCATCGCCATAAATGGGTATTTGTTCTCCACGTATGGCTTTTCTTATTATGGTAGGAATTAGTTTCTCATCGTGTTGCTTTGGCCCATAGTTGTTAGAACAATTGCTTGTCACGGTATTTAAGCCATAGGTGTGGAAGTAACTCCGAACCAGGAAATCTGATGCTGCTTTGGATGCACTATAAGGGCTGTTAGGTGCATAGGGGGTAGTTTCAGAAAAGTACCCATCACTTCCCAGGCTGCCATAAACCTCGTCCGTTGAAATATGATGAAAGCGATGACCGGGGCCTTGTTGTTTAGAGGGCATCCAAAATTCGCGAGCCGCTTCAAGAAGGACGAAAGTGCCCCTGATATTTGTTTTTATAAAATTGTCAGGGCTATCAATAGAGTTATCTACATGAGATTCCGCTGCGAAATGAATAAGCGATGTAATCTGTTTTTCTTTAAAAACATCACGAACAAGAGCATTATCGCAAATGTCTCCTTTTATAAACGAGTACCTCGCCTCTCCTTCAACCTCTATAAGATTATCAAGACTGCCCGCGTAGGTAAGCTTATCTAAATTGAACACCTTGATATTGGGGTTTTCCTCTAGAAAGATTGGAATGAAATTGCTCCCAATAAACCCTGCACCCCCGGTTACTAAGACATTTTCACTTTTAGAAGAACCCATATTATTGCAGCTGCATTTCCGATGCTTTTCTGTTTAAATACCTCAGGAAGTCAATAATGAAAAAGACAAGTAGCAGAATGGTAGGGATGAGCACAATACTCTTCCCAAAAAATGATCTTTGTACCTCCTGTGGCTGCCCGAAATTGATTATTTGAATCGCCTCCTGCTGCCCTTGCATTTCCAGTTTTTTTCTTTCGATGTCCTTGATCAGATTGTTCTTAAAATTGAGCAAGCTGAAGATTTCTGATTTCTCCTGAGTATCAAAAATGATTCTTCCTCCCTCGCTTAGTCCCTCAGAGGTGTCTTCGGAAAAGTGGGCTACCAGATTATCTATTTGTGCAATAAGGCTTTCATTTTGCTTTATGCGTTCTTCGGCGTTTTCTTTACTGATTCCTACCAATTCTTTAAAATAAGCATTGGAGTTGATGTAAGCGATCAGGTTATTCGATATCTTTGAGCCCGCCTCAATATCCTTATAAAAAAAGGTGATTCGGTGGTTTAAGGTACTTTTATTGAATATCTCTCTCCTTAAAACATCCGTGATAAGATCGTCATTTTTAAACTTCTCAAGGAGCTCCAGGTACTTAATTTCGTCATCGGCATCTACGTTCTCATTTAGCTTTTCAATAGGTTCAATCATAATCTGAAAACCAATCAGATCTTCGCCGCTAATTCCCATAGGCCCAAAAAAGGAGCTGTCCTTGGCCTTGAGCTTTGCGTCAATTTCAGCTACAACGCCATAAAGATAATTTCGGCTTTCCAAATTGGGTTTTACGATGATCTCTGTCTTCTGCTTTTTGGTTACGATCTGATTAAGCCCAAACCCAATTGCCAAACCTACTATGGCCAAAATGCCCAGCTTGATCGCGTTTCTTTTAAGATAAACAAACAAGCCTAAAAAGCTTCTGAACAATCTCTGAAATGCATTCCCAATCATTTGAAACAGCTGTCCCAAATCTATTTCATCTGATTGCTTATCTCTATTCGATGTGCCCTGGTTTTCCATTAATAAGTATTGAATATTTGTTTAAGAATCTTATCTGTGATCAGGTATGTCGGTTTTACGCCGGCCGTTCCCAGCCCTCCTGAAGCCAGGGTACTTCCAGTTTCTAATGGATTATCTGAAGCGTAATAGGCGTATCTGACTTTTATGTCATCCCTTATGCTCTTTCTTATTTTAGAGGCCGACTGTATGGCTTTTTGATAGTGTACTCCTTCCATTTCAAGACCTATGGCACCCCAGGTGGAATTTTTGAAAAACTTAAGGATCTCTTTGTTTTGAAGTGATGTCCCCAGCACCGTAACCATGGTGCCCTCAAGAACCTTTAAACCATAGCCTTCAAAATCTGAGGCACAAAGTTCATTTTCAAACGGATAATTGTCTGCTGTACCTTCAAAGATATGAGCAGACGGAATCATTAGATCTCCCTTTCCTCCTTCAAGAATACCTGCTTTTCCCATAATTGAAATGGAGGCTACATCCAGAAAAACAGCTTCGCCATTCCCTGGCCTAAAAGGCTTTAAAAACTCATCAATAGTCTCATATGCCTGCTCTCCAAATGCATAGTCCATTACAAATATAACAGGTTTTTTATCTTCTTTTATTCCCTGTTGAAGCTCATAGCAGCAGGCGTCTTTTCCTAGCTTTGCCATGTCAAAAATTTGTACATCTATGTTCGTACCCGAAATATCATCGATACTCAGCATGCCATTCTTCTTAGCTATAGAAAGGACCTTTTTTCTCAAATGGTCGTTCTTAGGAGAACTTAATGCCTCATAAATCTCTAAAGAGTCATTCGAAGGAAATTCTTTGGCCAAAGCCTTTCTGGCATAAAGTGAGTTCACCACGCTGTGCATATTAGCACTAATGATATGTATTGGCCTGTTAAGCAAGCCTTGCTTGTGAAGTGCTTCTTTTATAGTATTTGCCCATCTCTCTCCATGAATGTGATGTCCTAGTCTTTCCCGAAGCAAGGCACTAAATGTAATTGTTCTTTTATCCCCTCCAATTGCCTCTTCAATAGAAAGTTTGCCCAGCCAGTAAATGATTTTTAAAAAACGCTCAGGGTCCTGCTTCGTTGCGAACTTTTCATAAACTTCGATGACTTCCATAAAGGGTCTACCCAGGATATTGGCCGTATGTATTAAGGCTACCTCGCGCTCTGCCAGTGTAAGTTCCTCCTTGTTAACAGCGTTTTCCAATTTTTTCCAATCGCGAATAGTTTCCTCACTGTCTTCAATAAGCACTTTATCGCAAATTTTCTGGGACTCAATAAATAAAAAGGTTAGGTGAGTAAGAATATCGTAGATGTCTGAACGCCCACGGGTTATTTCAATATTCATTTGCTCGTTATCAATACGATAACAATTTCTTCTTCGCTTTGGAGGAATGATAGGCTTGAAATGCGATTTGGTATAACCTTCATCCGAAGTAAGGTTTATAAAGCGGCACTGTTCTATCCCTTCAGGCAGACGCTCCAGGACATAAATCAATCCGTCTAATTCTGCCTTTTCTTCGCCAATGGAGCCATAGATCTCGGGCCTTAAAAGCAGCAATGCATTTCTTAATGTCTCACCCGAAACACCCATAGGTTTATAAAAACCTCTATTAAACAGGTGACGCATCGTAACATATAAGCGCTCTATTGCGTTGGTAGATTCTTGCGCTCTGGTGGTATTCTTTACTGTATTCATAAACTGGAGCAAAATTACATTTAAAATTTATGATTTCGTTCCGGGCTTCATTTTAATTCTTTCCTGAAGGAGCTAAAACAAGCCTTCCGGCCAAGCTGGTGGCGAAGCAGACGGCTAAGGTCGGATCAACAATAAGAAGGTTAGAATTCCGTTGATACTTGCAGAATGTTATCATTCTAAGCAAATATCCCAAATTGAAAGTGAACATATTTTTCTTATATAGCCGTAAAAAGTTTGCATTGCTTTTCAGGGCATTCGCAACCGTAATCCTTTGCAGCACATTAGGATTACAGCAGCAACTCCTTGCTAATACCTATGACAAAGAGGGTTTGGGCTCAAATTTTTATACCGATGGCCAGGTAAGCCTTAGTAGCCATGGTTTCAATGCAAAAAAACGCAGCGTCTTTACCATAAATGGCGTTACCGAACAAGTTAACCGAGGGCTTACCGTAATTCACTTTAACTCAGCAGAGGTTTACGAATTCAGGACTTTCGACACCTATGGAAGCGAACAGGCCGCCGCTAATTTTGTCGAAGTTCTTCAAAAGCTAAAGACTGGTAAGGCCTTTTACATGATCCTCGCACACGACTCGGCCTCCAAAAGCCTGCAAAACTACACTTCTGAGGTTAAAAAACTAGGTTTTGAAATGTTGAGCAAGCTTGTGAGCAGACAGGCGTATACTGCACATAATTTTAGAGGCAGCATAGAAGAGAAAGTTCATGATATGTCTGTAAGCCTAGAGCTACAGATACCCCATAATATTAAGGACGACACTGAATACTTCCCTAAGCCGTCTTGGGAATGGGAGCCTAATAACGATCGGTATATTGCACATGCTGCCGGAGAAGTAAACGGGGTCAAATCCACAAATTCCTGGGAGGCCTTGGATGAGAACTATCAAAAGGGGTTTCGCCTCTTTGAATTAGATATCATTGAAACCTCTGACGGACAATATGTAGCCGCGCACGACTGGAAAATGTGGGCGAGGTTTACTGATTATAAAGGAACATTACCTCCAAGCCATAACGAATTTTTGAAGCACAAGATTTATGGCAAATATAAAACACTGGATATGGATGGGATCAACAGATGGTTTGCCAAACATCCAGACGCCATCCTAATTACAGATAAGGTGGATGACCCGCTTAGATTTGCCAATCAGTTTGTGTTTAAGCAGCGGCTGATCATGGAGCTTTTTAGTCCTCTCGCTATTGAGGAGGCTGCCGAAAACAACATAGAAGCAATGATTTCTCAAGAACCCCTGGCTGCTTTGAAAGGTGATAAAATAGCCTATCTGGCAATAAACAAGGTGAAAAATGTAGCGGTTTCCAGAAGAATTATTGCCAGTCAGACAGATTTGCTCTTAAAGCTTAAAGAAAACGGTGTAAAGGTATATGTCTACAATGTAAACTTTGATCCTGGAAAGGACGAAAAATACGTCATGGAAAATGAGTTTGGCCTTATTTATGGCATGTACGCCGATAAATGGGTTTTTGACCAGCCCAAAAAACAAGCTTCAAAATCACCCTAGGTAAACGCTGTCAAAGCTTCGGCTACCGATCTGTCATTTGAAAGCCGTTGCACCTTATTTTGTCCGCCTAGCTTTCCGACAGACTTCATATACTCCCTAAAGCCTCCTTCCCGAACACAGGTAATTTTTAGTTGCTGAAGGATTTTGCCTTCAATAAGGTCTAAATAATAGCTGTTTTGTTCCTGAAGAGATTTATCAATTATGGCTCTGAATTTTTCCATATTTGCAGGGGTTTGTTCAAATTCGATAAACCACTCATGATAGGGTAGTTCATCATTTGCGGGGTTAATTTTAGGAGCAACGGTAAACTCATTCACCCTGGCATCCGTGCCGGAGATCGCCTCTTGTATGGCCTGGTCTACCTCCTTCGCAATAACATGTTCTCCAAAAGCCGATATAAAGTGTTTGATTCGACCGGAGACAATTATCTTAAAGGGTTTCAAGCAAGTAAATTGAATGGTATCTCCCAAATTATATGCCCAAAGGCCGGCATCGGTAGATATGATCATGACGTAATTTACCCCAACTTCCACTTTGTCTAGTGTAAGTCGTTTTGCATCTTCATTGAAGAATTCATCTGCCCTGACGAATTCATAAAAAATGCCGGAGTTTAAAAGCAGTAACATTCCCTTGTCATTCTGAGAATTCTGGTACGCAAAAAACCCTTCGCTTGCCGGGAAGAGCTCAATGCTATCTACTTTTCTTCCAATTAAGTTCTCAAACTTCGCCCGGTAGGGAGCATAATTGACCCCACCGTAAACAAAGAGCTGAAAGTTGGCAAAGATCTCGCCTACTTTTTTATGGGTTTTGGCATTTAGTTTCTCAAAGTACATTTGCACCCAGGAAGGAATACCGGCGATCAAAGTCATGTTCTCATTCTCAGTTTCATCAATTATCTTATCCACTTTGGTTTCCCAATCTTCAATGCAATTTGTTTCCCAACTGGGAAGACGATTTTTTTGAAGATATCCAGGAACGTAATGTGCTGATATCCCAGACAGCCTACCAAGTTTTATCCCGTTTTTTTCCTGAAGTTCCGGACTGCCTTGTAAAAAAATCCATCGTCCATTGACGAAATTGGTGTTTCCGGTTTCATGAATGTAGTTGAGAATTGCATTTCTCGAAGCCTCTACCTGGTGCTTGATGGATGGTTCGGTGATAGGGATATATTTGCTCCCTGAAGTTGTCCCGGATGTTTTTGCAAAATAAATGGGTTTTCCGGGCCACAACACATTCTCCTCGCCCGCCACCATTTTGTTGATATAATTTCTTAAGCCCTCATAATCGCGTATGGGAACGCGCTTTACAAAATCATCATGCGTACGAATGTTTTGAAAATCATGGTCAAAGCCAAATTGCGTATGCTGCGCTTGGTTCAGAAGTGTTTTAAACACTCGTTTTTGGGTGTCAAAGGGATGGTCTGCCCATTTCGCGGTTTTTCGAGCTATTCTTCTGGCAAATACCTTGGCGGCTAAGGGCTTTAAAGACATGGCTTATTTAAAGTCTAGATAATCTAGCGGGTTTACCGGGCTTCCGTTGCTCCATAATTCAAAATGCAGGTGGGGTCCGGTGGTAAGCTCTCCCGTATTGCCAACCGAGGCAATTACCTCTCCCGCCTGGACAATATCACCCTGGCTCTTGTTAAGAGAACCGTTGTGTTTGTAGGCCGAAACGAGCCCGTTCTTGTGTTCAATAATAATGACATAGCCTGTCTCTGCCGTCCACTCTGAAAAAATCACTGTCCCGTTGGCAACTGCCTTAACCGGGGTTTCCCTGGGGGCAACTACATCTACCGCATAGTGCTTCTTTTCCGGATCATATCCCTGAGAAATTGTTCCGGCGACCGGGGAAAAAAGTACGAGGCTACTACTTTCAGAATTCCGTTCAAAAAGATTGTATTTATCTTCTAGAGCGACCGCAGCTCTAAGAACAGAATCTTCCCTAATTGGCGTTAAGTCAACCGTTGAAGGGTCTATCTTAAACTGTTCAAAAAGAGAATCCCTGTTCATTTGATTGTTCTCAACGTCGCCACGAAGGACCATTCGTACATTGTCTAAATACCTATTGGTATAATTTAAAACAGTGACTAAAGAGTCTGTTTTATAGGTCAGTTCTGTGGCCTGGCGTTTTAACTTGGTTGAAGAATAACCGGGTATATATTCCCGTAAAGGAGTAAATGCTATCAAAAGGGTAGTAAGGCCAATTAGAGCAATTATGAAAAGGGATCCGGTAACAAAAACATTTAAACGGCTTAGTTTAAAGGATATTTTCTCCTCGAAAGTGCTTTCATTAAGTATTACCAGGCGATACTTATGCAGCAGCTTTCTTTTGATTTCCTTTCTTTTTCTTCCTTTCTTGCTCATAAGAGACAAAGATAAGATTCGTCCTTAATTAAGAACTACCTCAGCTTCCAATTTATCGCCAATTTCTGGCCCAAGTGGTCTAATAGATACGTTTTAAAGATAAATTACGATCTTTACAATTAAAAATATATCTTACCGTTAGTATTAACAGGTTTCTAAGTTGTTTTTTAGTACCTTTGTTATCCATTAAATTTTAAAAGTATGGTATCCCTAATGACCTTTTTAGCTATAGGACCCTGGCAAATTGCCATCATTGTTATGGTGGTTTTACTCCTTTTTGGGGGTAAAAAAATTCCCGAATTAATGAGGGGCCTGGGAAGTGGAATTAAAGAATTCAAAGACGCTTCTAAAGAAGATGAAAAATTAGAAGAGAAAAAAGAGCAATAATATTTCTTTAAATATAAGTAACAGACACCTCAATTGGGGTGTCTTTTTTTTGTTCAATTCTCGTATGTTTTTTTAATATACTATTCGGTATTTTATTAATTTACCCTTTAATTTTCGGGTACTGAAGCCCTTTCAAACCCGATCTCTTATCCCCTTTTATTTTAAGGCCTGTAATTAAAAAGCATTGCTTTCAAGGGATGTATTTCATCGGAAAAACACATAAGTTCCTCGTACACGACAAAAAACCTTCATTTCACAACAAAAAATAATTGGAGAGCATAAGAACAGTTATTTTCGACGTTAAATGTAAATGATGCCTGATCTTCAGGCCTTTGCGTAAACCCATTTATTGTCGACAGAAATTTTACCCAAAGCTCTAGCCAACCAATGAGAAATTTTTTAACAGCACTTCTTTTTGCTTTCGCATTAGTGATATCTGCTGAGGCCAACACCAGCCATACCGGGCTGAAGACAGCCCTTTACTCAGACTTCACTACTACGCCTTCAAAAAGTCATGAAAATGGAAAGACCTCTCTGCCTTCTACAGTCAGGGCCGAGAAGGACAATTTCTTAGTAGAAGCCAAAAGGAACAAGATTCCAACCCGAACAATTTCGGGTTTTACCGGTATTTCTGAAGGCTATTACATGATCGCAGGTGTTTTTGGAAACCCTCAGAATGCAAAAAGATTCGCCAATACCCTTAGAAAGAAAGGGCTTCATCCAGGTATACTAATCCATCCGGAAACTAAGCTAAACTACATTTCTATCGACTTTCAGAAGGACTGGAAAAAGTCTATCGCGAGATCGGTCTCTAAACTCAATGGTAAATACGAAGACATTATATGGATCCTCACTATTGAAAAACCCAAATTAAAACTCAGGGCGCCTTCCAAAAAGGAGCCTAAAAAAGAAATAGCGCCCCAAAAAGAGCTTACGTCAGCCATTCTATCAGATAAGACCCTGGCACCAGCAATATTTTCTGATGAGCTAAAATTTAAGCTTAGGGCTAAAGAGCACAATGTGCCACATCGCATTATTGAGCCATTAAAAGGCCTTGAGAGCGGATACTATATGATTGCCGGCGTGTATGGTTCTGAGTCTAACGCTCAGAGATTTGCCAAAAAACTTAGAAAAGTTGGATTGTCTCCAAAGATTCTTACTCATCCTGAAACCAGGTTGAACTATGTCCATATAGGCAATTATAGTTCTGGCGAAGCGGCCATATCAGATCATATTTCAAATTTAGATGGTAAGTACAAGGGCAAGACCTGGATACTGAACGTTGAGTCCCCTAAGAA
>CBDBVE010000002.1:0-52709 GCA_965212595.1 Flavobacteriaceae bacterium | reverse complement strand
AACCTGAGCTTTTTGAATAGAGTTGTATTGCTCAATAGGGCCAGACTCATGGATGTTGCGGCGCTTAGTTCCAATAAAGCAATTGAAGACCTGACAACACGGTGGCTCAGGCTCCTTAAAGGAACCATTTTACAAAGGGAAGGGAGCCCCAAACGTAAGGATCGGTGTGCAGGGAAAAGATGAAGACACCCTAACCGATAGTCAGGGTAATTTTTCCATAGCGGCGGAAAAAGGAGATATACTCAAGATACTGGCTAATGGAGAGATCTATGATATTGAAGTTGAAAACTGTACTTCAACCCTTAAAATTCTTTGTGGATTCAAAAACTATAGTACTAGACGAGGTAGTTCTGGAAGAGAGTCGCTTAGAAAAGAAGACCCTGGTTAATACCGGCTTGGGATGGAAAGACAAAAGCTCGGTAGGTTACGCGATAAGTACCATCAATGAAGCTGATATCAAGGATTCGGAACATAAAATAGACGAAGCCTTTAAGGCGGAAAAGTAACAGGACTTAATGTATCCACATCTTCGGGTTGGGATAGCAAAGGTACCTTATCCTTGTCCACCATTCGTGGTTGGAACAAGCATCACCCAGCATCCTTATGCTCTTATTGTAATTGACGGGATGCCAGTGCAACAATCTGCAATACGCATCTCTCCGTCTACAGTTTCTCAACAAAGTGCCTATAGATCCGGGCTTTCTGCTGGTGCCGGGGGTCCTGTTTCCGATGCGAACCTGGATTATATCGACCCCAGAAATGTAGAAAGCGTTACGGTGCTTAAAGGTTTGGCTGCTACTAATATGTATGGCACTCTTGGTGCAAATGGAGTGATCCTAATAACTACAAAAACTGGGTCTACGGCCTCTGGAATTGGCAATAAAAAGAGTGAAGCTTCAGGACTTCCCAATAACACCTATGCAGAAGCGAATGATCCCTTGGAAGTAAAAACCAGTTCCTTTTATGGGCAACTCTCTTCGGCCAGGGATGAGGAAGAGGCATACATTCTGTATTTATCCCGTCGGATTTTAAATAAGACGAGTCCTTTTTTGTATTGGGACGCCTTTACTTATTTTAAGACCAGAAATCAGGAGAGAGCGGCACGTATTCTCAGCAACCTGATAGAGCTATACCCCGAGAATTATCAAATTTTAAAAAGCGTTGAGCTAGCCGTATCTACTTTAGATATGCCTCATATGCATCAGCAACTTAACGATCAACTCCTGGAGCTTGAGCCCGGCAACAGGCAAGCGCTTCTAAATAAAGCACTCCTTTTGGCGGAGAACAAGCAACCACAACGAGCTTTAAATGCTTGGTTGGCCTTGCAGGCCGGCCGGAAGTTTTGGAGCTGGCAAATGACAACTTTCGCAAAAGCGTAGATCGCGAAATCAGAAACCTTCTGTTTAAAAAAAGGCAATAAGCTGTCTACTACATCGGTAAATTCAAGTATAAAAGCAATGTTTCTTACAAAGCACGCCTGGTTTTTGAATGGAATGATCCCAATGCCGAATTTGAAGTCCAATTTGTAAATCCCCAGAACCGCTTCTATTCCTGGGAGTATTCATATGACCAACTTCCTGTGCTCTTTAAGGAAAATGTTTTAGGCCAACCATACTATGGAAGAGTTTGAACTTACCGGGAAGGGCTCTAAAGGCGAATGGCTCATAAATGCCTCATACCTGGGTGCAGCAAAGCCTGAGCAACCATTTATTCTAAAATGCACCTTATTCTTAGACTTCGGGACAGTAAAGCAAAAAAAGGAACAACTTTTGATGCTGTTCACGAAGCAAGGTCAGAAATTACAAGTAAAACAATTTAGAATTCAATAGTTGCCTTTTACCTACTTTCTGAGCGGGTAAAAGCATGTAAAATCTCCCATTAAATCACTATCTTTAAGGGAGTTAATTCAAAATTGTTATGAAAAAAATTGCGTTTCTTTTCTTGCTGGCTTCCTCCCTGTGTTGGAGTCAACAAACTACAAAAACGATTTCGGGTAAAATTGGAGACGGTACCAATCCTTTGACCAAAGTAACCGTAGAAGTTGAGAATAAGGATACCCAGGTATTTACTGATGCAGAGGGAAATTACAGCCTTCAGGCCGAGGTAGGTGATCTTCTTAGCTACACCTTACAGGGGATGAAACCTATTAAAATAAGAGTGGAAGATGTAACCAGGATTCTAAACCCCATTATGGTGCCAGACATTGAGGAACTGGATGAAGTTGTGGTTGTGGGAAGCAATAGAAAATCTCAAAAAGACCTGGCTTATGAATACCCTGTGAATAAAAACCTCATTAAGACTGCATATGGTATCGTTGACGCTGAAACTGCTGCCGGGAATGTCAGGTTCTTACATGAAGATCAAATTAATCCTATTGGTCTGTGCATCCTGAACGTTCTTAGGAATCGGTTTTCTGGCGTTTTTGTTTCTGGTGATTGCTTTAATGGGGGCTCTATTTCGCTTAGAGGCGGAGGTTCAATTAACAATCAAAGAACCGCGATTTACGATGTAGATGGAAACATCTTTACAGACACGCCTATTTGGCTGGATATAAATAACATTAAGAGAATTGCCGTTTTTAACAATCTGGCTACAACCACTCGTTATGGTTATCTGGGGGCAGGTGGAGTTATAGTGATTAATACCCTTGCTAGTTTTCCGGGAGGGCAATCAAACGGTAGATCTTGCCAGGCTTAGGAATAACTATGCTACAGAGCGAGGTGCTTACAAAAAGTCAGGTAGGCCAAAATGCTCCTTCTTACCTTAAGGCACTCTATGACAGTGCCAACTTGGATGAGGCCAAGCAGGTTTTTGAAGATCAGTCTGAAGTGTATACCAGCTCTCCATATTTTTTCCTTGAGGCTTATAATTATTTCTATGAGCAGAATGAAGTAGCTTATGCAGATGCTATAATAGATGAACACTTCGGGCTTTTTGAGGATAATGCCGTTATTCTAAAATCCCTTGCCTATTTATTATGAATCACAGGAACGCCTGGATAAGGCTGCCGATCTATACAAAGATGTTTTCATTTTACGTCCAAATTATGCGCAGTCTTATATGAATATCGCAAATAGTTTTAGAGACATTGGAAGAGTAAAACAGGCTGCCGCCTTATATGCTAGATACAACTATTTGGTAGAAGAAGGTCTATTAATGGGTGATGAAAGGGGATTTAAGCCTATTTTTCAAAGAGAGGGAAATAACCTTCTCTATCTTCATAAAAACAAGATAGTAAGACAGGATAAGGTAAAGTCTCTATTTGTTTTTGAAGAGGATTTTAAAGGCACCAGACTGGTTTTTGAGTGGAATGACGGCGAAGCGGAGTTCGAATTGCAATTTGTTAACCCTGGCAATCAATACTACACCCCTGGAAGCATACCTTAGCAGATAGTTCTGATATTATTGCTGCCGAGAAAGATCTGGGGTATAGCTGCACAGAATACCTTATAGATAATTCACTTCCGGGAACCTGGAAGGTAAACATTAAGTATTCGGGAAATAAGAGTTTAACTCCCACCTATTTAAAGGCCACGATCTACGATAATTACGGAACCCGCTCACAACGTAAGCGAGTTAAGGTTTTTAGATTATCGCTTAAGAATCTCAATCAAGAACTATTTACGCTTACCAAAAGCGCGGCAGTTGTTTCAAAGGAACTAAAATAAAGAAAGTATGAGACGTTTTTTGCTAATTCTATTTTGCACCCCCCTAATTTGCTGGTCACAGCAGACAACCAAGACTATTTCCGGTACTATCAATGACGGTAGATCGCCGCTGAACAATGTAGCCATAGGCATAAATGATAACAACGAAGAGGCATTTAGTAATGCGGAAGGAAGATATCGTATCGATGCCGAGGTAGGAGATATCATTACGTATTCCTATCAGGGAATGAAGACCGTAAAGATCAAAGTTGAAGACGTAACACGTATCCTTAACCTTAGTATGGTTCCTGATGTGGAAGAACTGTCTGAGGTTATTGTAGTTGGAAGTAATAGAAAAAGTCAAAAAGAGCTGCAACAGGAGTATGCTGTAAATAACCGCCTAATACGTACTGCTTATGGCATCCTTAATGCAGATACGGCGCCGGGGACTATCCGTTTCCTGCATGAAAGGATCTATAACTGCCATACGCTGGTGTATTTTAGATGTTCTGAGAAACCATTTCCCGGGGGTTAGGGTAGTAGGAGATTGCACTGGAGCTTTGGGGCCTACCTTCGAAGGCGGAAATGGCAATATTACCGGGCAAGATGCTGCAGACGATGATATTTCAATAGGAATTACCCGTGAAACTGCCTTAGGCAATACCGGACTTGTTGGTAAGGTGTTTGTCAGAGGAGCGAATTCTGTAACGAATGCGCGTTCAGCAATTTTCGATGTGGATGGTCAGATCTTTGACGATGTTCCTATTTGGATCGATGTCAAAAATGTCAAGAGAATGGCAATCCTCAACAATTTTGCCACCACAACCATGTACGGAAGCGCGGGAGCCGGAGGGTGTTTGTGGTCATAAATACGGTCAATGCCAGCCCGTCTTCAGGAAAGTTGACAGATTTTGCACGCCTGAGAAATAATTATGTTTCAGGCGCAATTCTGAGTGAAGACCAGCTTTAGGGCTAATGAGCCATCTTATTTGAGAGAATTAAGGGCAAGTGGGTCTCTGAATGATGCCAAGCAGGTGTATCAAAAGTACTCTAAATCCTATGCGAGCTCACCGTACTTTCAACTAGATGCCTCACGCTATTTTACAGACAAGTGGGCGGCTAAGGAGTACAGTGACGCGATTGTTTCAGAAAACATAGGGCTTTTTGAGAACAATGCTGTTTTATTAAAAGCGCTGGCCTACAGATACCAGGAACAATATAGATTCGAAGAAGCAAACGAAATATACAAGAAGGTACTTAAGTTAAGACCTAACTACGCACAGTCTTATATGGATATGGCCAACAGTTATAGAGAGTTACGAAATAACAAGCAGGCCGCCTCCATGTATGCCCGTTATGAATATTTGATCGATGAAGGCATCATGACATCAGACAGTTCTGGGTTTACACCTATTATTTCACGAGAATATAATAACTTATTGATGCTCAATAAGAAAGCCTTGATGTCAACGGCCAAGGCCAACTCTCTCTACGTGGCTGAGGAAGCCTATTTTAAGGGCACCAGAATTGTTTTTGAATGGAATGATAGTGAAGCCGATTTTGAACTTCAATTCGTAAATCCGGAAAATCAATACTACACATGGAAACACACTCTGGCAGACAATCAGGAGCGTATTTTTAGAGAAAAAGATCTGGGCTACTCTTCCTTTGAAGAGTTACTAGACGATTCTCTTCCGGGGACCTGGAAGGTGAACATAAAATATTTAGGAAACAAAAGCCTTACACCTACTTACCTGAAGGTGAGTATTTATGACAATTACGGAACACAGTCGCAACGGAAGGAGAGTAGAACCTATAAATTGAGCTTAAAGGGTTCTTATCAGCAGTTGTTTACGCTTACTAAGGGTAGTACCGTTTCCGTGAGATAAAATGAGTGGGGCCTTTTTGAATGCTTTGAGTTTTAATTTGTTTTCAAAATGGTCTAAAAAACTCAATATATGCTTTTTGTCTTTTTTGCTGTTCGTTGTATACGTGCATTCGCAGAAGGACTATAAAGGTGTAATTTTCGATGTTCAAACTAAACAGCCAATTCCTTACGTAAACATAGGAATAGTAGGCAAAGGGGTAGGTACAGTAAGTGATGAACATGGAGTTTTTCACCTGGAATTAAATCCCCTTCTTTATACGGCAAAAGACACCCTCCTAATTTCTTCTCTGGGGTATCAATCCGTGAAAATGGCGGTTCCAGAGTTGAAATTTGTGTACAATGAATACCCAAAAATTTTTCTTCAAAGTCAATCCATCGTATTAGACGAGGTGGTATTGACAGACCTCGGAGCCTATGAGACGAACCCGCTGGTAGGATATAAGAATTACGGCGAGGAAACCTATGGATATTGGAAAGACAATATTGCTTTGGGTGGAGAATTGGCCACGAAAATCCGGGTAAGGAAAGGGCTTCGAAAGCTAAATAAGCTTTTTTTTGAAGTTTGGGAAAACGCTTCAGATAGTCTTTTGATAAGGGTAAATATCTACGATGCAGTTAAGTCTTCTGCCAAACCGGGAAATTCCTTAAATACTTCGGGTCAAAACATGCTCTATACGATTCGCTCCGATACTAAAATTGCTCATGTAGATTTGCGGCCTTATCAGATCTATGTCAGAAATGATTTTATTGTTGGCATAGAATTGCTAAAAGTTTACGGTTCTGAGGAAATTAGCCTAATCCTGGCGGCCGCACAAGGAAATCATTCCCGCTCCTACAGAAAATATGCGAGTCAGGATAATTGGGAAATCATCGAGGGCGCTATGGCCTACACGGTTCAAACGACTTTATATTCTAAAAAAACACAGGAGAGGCAGGCAGCGAAGGATAGAAGGACAAAGAACCAAAAGGAAGTAAGAGGTTTTGTACTGTTTGGAAAAGACGTCTTGCCCAATGTTATCATTACCAATTACAATTTACAGAAGTCTACCAGCTCGGATAGCAAGGGCAGATATAAACTAGTAGCTCAAAAGGGAGACTTGATCGGGTTTGAGGCCGAGGGCAAAAAGGACATTTTGGTAAAAGTACTGGACAAAACCACAATTAACATTCGAATGAGCAACCAATAACTACGAATTATACCTGCAAAACACCCATATTAAAAGCCCGATCAATGGGAGCCTGGTTAGCCGCTTCCATGCCCATGGAAATCCATTTTCTGGTCTCTAAAGGGTCTATAATAGCATCTGTCCATAATCGTGCGGCGGCGTAATACGGGGATATCTGGGAATCGTAACGACCCTTTATTTCTTCGAACAGGGCAGCTTCTTTTTGTGCCGTTAATTTTTCTCCCTTTTTATTTAAGGAAGCTTTTTCTATTTGCAGCAATACTTTTGCGGCAGAATTACCGCTCATCACTGCTAATTCTGCGCTGGGCCAGGCTACGATGAATCTAGGGTCATAGGCTTTACCGCACATGGCGTAGTTTCCTGCTCCGTAACTGTTGCCAATTACAATAGTGAATTTAGGCACAACAGAGTTACTAACTGCATTTACCATTTTGGCGCCATCTTTAATGATACCCCCATGCTCACTTTTACTTCCAACCATGAATCCGGTTACGTCCTGTAAGAAGATCAACGGTATTTTCTTCTGATTGCAATTGGCTATAAACCTGGTGGCTTTGTCCGCAGAATCTGAATAAATAACACCACCAAAGCGCATTTCTCCTTTTTTGGTTTTTACAACCTTCCGTTGATTAGCAACAATACCAACAGCCCAGCCATCTATTCGGGCGTAGCCGGTGAGGATGGTTTTTCCAAACCCTTCTTTGTATTGCTCAAACTCCGAATCATCTACGAGCCGGTGAATAATTTCGAGCATATCGTATTGGTCTGTTCTGGATGCCGGTAGCACGCCATAGATGTCTGCAGGATCTTCTTTAGGCTTCTTCGCCTCAGCTCTGTTAAAACCAGCTGTTTCGGAAGCACCCATTTTTCCGATAATTTTTTGATGGTATCCAGGGCATGCGCGTCGTCTTTCGCCTTGTAATCAGTAACACCGCTGATTTCGCAATGCGTGGTAGCGCCGCCTAAAGTTTCGTTGTCCACATTTTCGCCAATGGCTGCTTTTACGAGATAACTACCCGCCAGGAAGATACTTCCTGTTTTATCTACAATTAAGGCTTCATCGCTCATAATGGGGAGATAAGCCCCCCCGGCCACACAACTGCCCATTACGGCGGCTATTTGAGTAATCCCAAGACTACTCATAACCGCATTGTTCCTAAAAATTCTTCCAAAGTGCTCCTTGTCCGGGAAGATCTGATCTTGCATTGGAAGATAAACCCCAGCGCTATCTACCAGATAAATTATAGGTAATTTATTTTCTATGGCAATTTCCTGGGCTCTTAAATTCTTTTTTGCCGTGATCGGAAACCATGCCCCGGCTTTTACCGTAGCATCGTTGGCTACAACCATACAAAGCCGCTTTTGAATGTAGCCTATCTTTACGACGACACCTCCTGAAGGACAACCACCGTGCTCCTCATACATTTCGAAGCCGGCCATGGCCCCAATTTCTAGGGCGTCCGACTTATCATCCAGCAGATAATCTATACGTTCCCTTGCAGTCATTTTTCCTGCCGAGTGGTGCTTCTCAATTCTGCTTTTTCCCCCACCTAGCTTTACTTGGGCCAGTCTCTTTTTTAGTTCCGAAAGTTTGAGTTTGTTGTGATCCTCGTTTTTGTTGAAGTTAATATTCATGCGGCAACTACGGTTTCTTTGTGGTGTTAAAGATAAGGAGTAATATTGATTAACTTTAGCAAATAACAAAATCTAATTATGAGTAAAAATATCCGATGGGGCATAGCAGGCTTAGGTAATATTGCGGGCAAATTTGCAGAGGATCTGGGGTTAGTAAAGGGAGGAGAGCTTTATGCAGTAGCATCACGAAGTAGCGAGAGAGCGCAGGCATTTGCCAAAACACACCAGGCTCCAAAATCCTATGGGAGTTATGAAGAAATGTTCGCAGATTCGGACGTTGATGCAGTCTACATTGCAACCCCGCATACTTCACACGCAGCTCTTGCCATTTCTGCAATGGAGCACGGCAAACATGTACTCTGCGAAAAACCAGCCGGACTGAATTCCACACAGGTGGCTTCCATGGTTAAAACTGCCAGGAATCAAGGTGTATTTTTAATGGAGGCACTTTGGAGCCGGTTTAATCCCACCATCAGAAGGGTCAAAGAAATGGTGTCTTCTGGTGAGATAGGAGAGATCCGTTATTTACATGCAGATTTTGCTTTTTATGCACTGGACCGCAGTGAGGAGGGCCGTCTGTTAAATCCGGAAATGGCTGGTGGCTCTCTTCTGGATATTGGAATTTACCCAGTTTTTATCGCTTACTTACTACTTGGCAACCCCCTGCGACTTAATGCCGTATCTCGTTTCTATAAAACCGGGGTTGAGATTCAGACTTCAATGATTTTTGAATACGAACAAGCTCAAGCTATCCTGTACAGCGGTCTAAACTCAAAATCTGAAATGAAAGCAGAAATTTCAGGGGAGAGAGGAAGTGTTTTTATTCAACCAAGATGGCACGAAACCCAGGGATATACAATAGAAAAGGATGGAGAACTTCATCATTTCGAACTTCCGACGGTAGGCAAGGGATACACCTATGAGATTGAGGAGGTTCATTCTTGTCTTGAAAAAGGCCTTACCGAAAGCACCTTATGGTCGCATCAAAATAGCCTGGATCTTATTGGTTTATTGGATGAGATAAGACAGCAAACCGGAGTTGAATTTCCTTCTTAATGCTAAAGTTTCGGTAATCTAAGAGCAAATTCTTGTAAAATTTACGATATTTGAGTTTCAACCAAACGAAACTAAACTAGCATGGGAATGAACAAAAATACGGTCCTCGCCTGGGCGACTTTTATTATGATATCCGTCGGGGTTGCTTTGATAGCCCTGGGCGCGTTCAGGTATGACGACGTCGCCGGATGGGGTTTTGCGGCCGTAGGTATTGGTTTTTTCGCAATTGCCTGGGTTTTTAACGCTTTAAAGGGAAGAGTCTAGAACCCCTGACATTCTGCTAACTATCTGAATAACAATTAACTACTAACTATTATCATTTAACAATCACGAAGCGCACCTATGTCTGACGATAAGAAGGTCATTTTCTCAATGTCTGGAGTGACCAAGACCTATAAAAATGCAAATACTCCTGTTCTCAAAAATATTTACCTCAGCTTTTTCTACGGGGCAAAGATTGGTATCTTGGGCTTGAATGGTTCGGGAAAATCAACACTTTTAAGAATCATTGCAGGAAGGGATAAAAACCACCAGGGAGATGTGGTTTTTTCACCGGGATATGCTGTTGGATATCTAGAACAGGAACCTGAACTGGACGATGAGAAAACCGTACTTGAGGTTGTAAAAGAAGGCGTAGCGGAGACCGTTGCCATTCTTGACGAATACAATGCGATAAACGAACAGTTTGGCTTGCCCGAAGTTTATGAAGATGCAGATAAGATGCAGAAGCTTATGGATAAGCAGGCTCAGTTACAGGATCAGATCGATGCATCGAACGCCTGGGAATTAGATACCAAGCTCGAGATTGCTATGGATGCACTAAGAACACCAGAACCTGACAAGAAAATCGGGATTCTCTCTGGAGGGGAGCGTAGAAGGGTTGCTTTATGCCGTCTTTTACTGCAAGAACCCGAAATATTACTTCTCGATGAGCCTACCAACCACTTAGATGCTGAATCTGTGCATTGGCTCGAGCATCATTTGGCCCAATACAAAGGGACTGTTATTGCGGTAACCCACGACAGGTATTTCCTTGACAACGTGGCTGGCTGGATATTAGAACTGGATCGGGGAGAGGGTATTCCCTGGAAAGGAAATTACAGCAGTTGGCTGGATCAAAAATCAAAGAGACTTGCTCAGGAGCAAAAACAGGCCGGAAAACGTCAGAAAACACTTGAACGTGAGTTAGAATGGGTACGTCAGGGGGCAAAGGGGCGACAAGCAAAGCAAAAAGCCCGTTTAAAGAACTACGATAAGCTCTTGAGTCAGGATCAAAAACAACTAGATGAGAAGTTGGAAATTTATATTCCTAATGGCCCAAGACTGGGTACCAATGTAATAGAGGCTAATGGAGTAAGCAAAGCCTATGATGATAAGTTGTTGTATGAAGATCTCAATTTTAAACTACCTCAGGCAGGAATCGTGGGCATTATAGGCCCTAATGGCGCCGGGAAGACTACTATATTCAGGATGATTATGGATGAGGAGAATGCTGATAAGGGAGAATTTCTGGTGGGTGAGACCGCTAAAGTGGCCTATGTCGATCAAGGGCATTCTAATATCGATCCGGAGAAAACCATATGGGAAAACTTTAGTGATAGCCAGGAACTTATTATGATGGGAGGCAGGCAGGTAAATTCGAGGGCCTATTTAAGTCGGTTTAACTTCTCTGGAAGTGAGCAGAATAAAAAGGTCAACATGCTATCTGGAGGAGAGCGCAATCGTCTTCATTTAGCAATGACTTTAAAGGAAGAAGGCAACGTTTTGTTGCTCGATGAGCCTACTAACGACCTGGATGTTAATACGTTGCGAGCACTTGAAGAAGGTCTTGAAAATTTCGCCGGCTGTGCTGTTGTCATTTCTCACGACCGTTGGTTCCTCGATCGTATTTGTACACATATTTTGGCTTTTGAAGGAGATTCACAGGTCTATTTTTTCGAAGGTTCCTTCTCGGATTACGAAGAGAACAAAAAGAAACGCCTTGGAGCCGATATTATACCCAAGCGTATTAAGTACAAGAAATTAATACGATAGAAACATAAAAACTCCCGGCAAAACCGGGAGTTTTTTATTGCTGTTATATAAAATACCCTTTTATTGCTTCATCGGCTGGTTGATGGTCTCCTGAATCTGACTTTCAATCTTAGCTTTATCGCCTACGACAATAAGTATCATTTTACCCGGTTGGATATACTTTTTAGTCATCTCCTGCACCTTTCTCGGAGTGACGGCGTGCATATTGTTTACTTTGTTTTCAAGAAACTCATCACCCAGATCATGGGTGTCTAAAAAGATCAACTGGCCTATAATACCGTTAGGAGTCGAGTTCTGCAAGACATAGATACCAGATTCGTAATTAATGATCCCATCCAGTTCTTTTTGAGAAGGAGCCTCATTTTGTAATAGTTCTATTTCTTTCTGAATTTCGGCAAGCGATGCTCCGGTATGTTCAGTTGTGACATCGGCCACTTCGTACCACAAACCAGATTTATAATTTGTTGCAAGAACGCTATTAGGGGAGTAGGTATAACCCTTATCTTCTCTAATATTACTTGTAATCCGGGAAGCAAAGGAACCCCCTAATATGGAGTTTGTGACATCCAGGGCGATGAAATCCTCGCTTGAGGGATCTGCCACAGGCAGCCCATAATATATAGTGGATTGTGGAGCCCCTGGTCTGTCAATGATCTTCACCTCATTTGAGGTAATAGCGTTGGCAATAGGATAGTCAGATGCTTTCCCCTTTCGCCAGTCTCCTAAAGATTTCTCAACGGCATTCTTAACGGCCTCTTTGTCAAAATTTCCAGCGACATAAACCGTTGTTCGCATTGCGCCAAAATTTTCATCATAAAAAGCTTTGATGCTCTCAACAGTATAGGAATCAACCTGGTCTTCGCTTGGGAAAACCCTTCCATAAGGATGGTCTGGATACAAGGTGGCATAAAAATCACGGAATGCCTGCGATCTTGGGCGGGAAAGGCGTACAGAAAGATCACGCTTCATGTCACTCTTTAGGCGTTCCAGTTGTTCTGCCGGCCATTTTGGATTTTTCAATACATCTGCCATAAGTTCTATGGCATTTGGAGCAAACTCATAGAGTACAGAACTGCTAATCGAAGAATTGTGCACTCCCACTCCTATATTCAAATTTCCACCCATTCCGGCCATTTCATCTGCAATTTGCTTTGCAGTTTTTGTGGTGCTTCCTTCCTCGAGCAAATCAGCCAATAAATCTGACAGCCAAACCTGTTCGGCTGTCTCATTGATATTTCCCGTTTTAATACTAAATCGTATCGAGGCCTTTGGGATAGATCCGTATGGGATCATTACCAGTTTTAAGCCATTGTCAAAGGTAACTACCTCTTTTTCTGGCAGGTTGAAATTTTTCGGTGTTCCGCCTTCCGGAGGTGTCTCCTTTTCCTGGGCAGCAACCGGAGCGAATAAAAACAGAAATGCGGCGATATAAATAATTGTCTTTTTCATGATCTAGTTCGTTTTTTCATTATCGGCTAACAATGGATTCACGACGAGAATGGTGCGATTGGTATCTCGCAAATACTCGTCTATGGTACGCTGTACGATTTCGGGAGTTATCTTTTTAAACTCATCTTCCAGGGTGTTTATCCTGGCAGGATTGTCATCGAAGAGCGCAAAACTACAAAGAAGATCGGCTCTTCCCAGACCAAAAGTCCCGCCGATATCATCGTACAGTTCTGATCTGATCTTTACAATTGCCCGATCTATCATTTCCTGGGATACAGACGTTTTCAAAGCCGTCATTACTTCATCGACCGCTGTCAGGATATCCTCTTTAGAAGTTTCTTTATCATGTGTAAGGTCATACATCCATAACATGGGCCCTTTGTAATTAAACATATTGCCCAGGTAATTAATACCTCCGTTAACATCTGAGGTGAATCCTTTATCATTCTCCAATTTCTGCACCAAAAGACTGTTGTCTCCCTGAACCAAGATCTGGTCTAAGAGTCCCATAGCGTAATACTCTGGAGTATTTCGTTCGGGCATTTGGTAAGCCAGAGCAATAGCTGGCTTGTTTGCTAAAGAATCATTTTTAACGAACTCTTTTTGTTCTTCCTGTCTTGGTTCCGAAATATCCGGTTGTTCTGGTAGTTCGGCAGAAGGAATGTTTCCAAAGTATTTTTCAATCCAGGCTTTAGTTTCTTCCATGTCAAAATCACCAACTATAGAAAGCGCCGCATTATTAGGGGCATAGTAGGTTTTAAAGAAACTAGCCACATCTTCAAGATTGGCGGCATCTAAATCTTTGAGATCTCCATAAAAGTTGTGGGCGTTATACCAGTTTGTATTGGCGTACTGTGGCATATCTAACCATGGAAAACCGCCATATGGTTGGTTGAGAACATTTACTTTTACCTCGTTTTTTACGACCCCTTGCTGGTTGGTGAGATTATCTTGAGTGATATCCAGGCCGCGCATTCTATCGGCTTCCGCCCAAAGCATAGTTTCCAGTTTGTGAGAGGGAACAATCTCAAAATAGTTGGTAAAGTCGAATCGGGTAGAACCGTTCAAAACCCCTCCGTTTTGCTGTACAAGCTTTACAAATTCCATTTTCCCAAGATTATTTGAACCCTGGAACATCATATGTTCAAATAAGTGGGCAAAACCAGTTCTGTCTCTGGGTTCAATTCTAAACCCAATGTTGTAGTAGACGGCAACAATAGCAGTAGGAGAGGTGTTGTCCTGGGATAAGATCACTCTCAGTCCGTTGTCCAGTTTATAATATTCAACCGGCACTTTGAAACTGGGAGGTCTCCTTTTTCATATCCTTTTCATCGGCGCAACTGAGCATAAGAAAAGCCAGCACACCTAGCGAAAGGAGCTTTCGTGATAATTTCATTCGTGAGTTTTTAGGTTAACAAAATTAGTCTGCAGTGCAATTGCACCGATAATATAGGACTGTTTTGTCTATTAAATGTTACAATTTTCTTAAAATTAATAGTCCTCTCCCGGGTACCAATCTAATTGTACGACCTCAATTTCGGGATTACCTTTATTTACAAGTTCTTTGAAATTAGAGATGTCGCTAACATTAGGCCTTCCTCTATAGTGATAGGGGTATACCTGTTTTGGTTGAAATTCTAAAACCGCCTCCGCGGCGCTTTGTACTGTCATAGTGTACGGCAGGTTCATACATACAAAAGCTTTATCAATGTTTTTTAAAGCCCTCATCTCCGGGATATCCTCAGTATCTCCAGAAAAATAAAGTCGAATCTCACCCATATTCAATATATAGCCATTGCCACGGCCTTTGCTGTGGTATTTCAAGGCTTCTTCCCTGAGGTTGTACATAGGGATGGCTTCAACATTAATATTAAAGCGTTCCTTACTATCTCCATTGTTCAGCACATCTATTTGCGGTGTAAATTCCTCAGGAATTTTGTCGGCAACCGCTTGCGGTACCATTATTTTAGCCCTGCTGGTTTCTAATTCTTCAAGTGTTTCAACACTTAAATGGTCTCCATGTATATCGGTGATCAAAATCAAATCTGGCGGTTTTTGACCTTTAAAAGCCTCCGCTCCGCCTACGGGATCTATGTAGATAGTAATATTTCCCCATTCAAGTACCGCGGTAGCATGTTCAATAGGAATTATTTTGATTTCCGATAAACCCAAAGACTCGCTCTTTTTAGGGAGCTCAGCCTCTCCATATTGTGGTTCAGAATTGCTATCAGCCTTAGATTTTGAGTGGTCTTTACAACCTAAAAGAGCAAAAGAACAGCTGATAAGTGTAAAAAGCGAAACTTTTTCATGACTTCATGTTTTATTATGTCCTATCCGTTCAGACGATCACAAACAGGAGTACTTACAAGGTACGATTTGCTTTTTGGCGTGAATAGCGAAACCGATTTTTTTTGATCCAAAAAATCTAAAAGAAAAATTAGACCGTATATAGACTGATACAAACAAATACTTTATCTAAATCTAAAATTAGAGGTTAATTAATTTTTAAATTATGACTGAAACAAAAAGTAACAACGGATTAAAGGTAATGGCAGGCCTGCTTAGGTGTGGTTCTTTTGGGTACCATCATCTACACTGTAAGTCTTTATCAAGATAAGAAAAAGACTACTGCTGTCTCTTAATCAAGAAAAGGATTTGGTTGTTGAAGATCTTAACAGCCTTAAATCTGAATATGACAAGGCTATTTTGGAAAGCAATGCTACAAATGAAGAATTGGTAGCAGCGAGAGACAATATTGCAAAATATATTGATTCTGTAAAAACGATGAAAGCCGATATTAGGTACTCTAAGAAGATACAGAAACCAGGTTGCAGTTCTTAAGAAAGCGGAAAGAGAGCAGTTGTTAGCACAAGTTGATTCTTTACAGCGTTCTAATACTTTGATTGCTATGCAACGTGACAGTACGTATCACTGAGCTGGAAAAGCAAACTGTTTTTAATGATTCATTGGTAGTTCAGAATACACAGTTGGCCGATGCCGTTGAGCGTGGTTCTGCTCTAAACCTGTCTAACTTCAACTGTTGATGCGGTAAGGAAGAGCGTAACAGTGGTAAATTGGTTTCTACTTCTAGGGCTAAGGCTACTGATAAATTCAAAATCTGTTTTACCGTTGCTGATAACGTTATCGCTGGATGCTGGTGATAGAGAGTTCTTTCTTGAAGTATTAGATCCACAAGGTAATACGTCCTTGGTGGAGGAGCTTCCAAGTCTAAAACCAAGATGGTGCTTCTGTTACCTATAGCAAAGGAACAAACTTCTACTACGAGAATAAGAATTTAGACGTTTGTGATTATATCAATAAGCCAGCTGGTGATTTCCAAAAAGGAAATTACATGGTGAATGTTTATGATAACAATCTTAAGCTATTAGGAACTTCTAAGTTCACCTTGAAATAAAATAAACACTAATCCATTAATAAAAAGGGGCTAGTCTTATAAGACTGCCCCTTTTTTAATTATTAGTTATTGATTATTGATTACTGTTTATTTCAAATTGCCAATCGTCCACAGCCTACTTCCCTAAGCCTCCAACCATATCTTCGGGCTTTACCCACTGATCATATTCTTCGGCGGTTACATAGCCAAGATTTACTGCTTCTTCTCTTAAGGTAGTACCATTTTTATGAGCTGTATTTGCTATTTCTGCCGCCTTATAGTAGCCAATCTTGGTATTCAAAGCGGTTACAAGCATAAGAGAGTTGTTTAAGAGCTTTTTAATAACCTCGTGGTTGGGCTTTATCCCTGAGGCGCAATGCAGATCAAAACTGACGCAGGCGTCACCTAAAAGTTGGGCAGATTGAAGAATATTGGCGGCCATCATAGGTTTAAAGACATTCAATTCGTAATGACCTTGTGTTCCACCAATGCTGAGAGCCACATCATTACCCATGACCTGAGCGCAAACCATTGTCAGTGCTTCAGATTGGGTTGGATTTACCTTTCCGGGCATGATTGAGCTTCCGGGTTCGTTTGCGGGGATAATAATTTCTCCAATGCCTGATCTCGGGCCAGAGGCCATCATCCTGATATCATTGGCAATTTTATTTAGGGAAACCGCTAGTTGCTTTAATGCGCCATGTGTTTCCACAAGCGCGTCATGAGCCGCAAGAGCTTCAAATTTATTTTCCGCAGAGGTAAATGGAAGACCAGTAAATTCAGCGATGTATTTTGCAACTAAATCTGCATAGCCATTTGGGGTGTTCAACCCAGTGCCAACTGCAGTGCCTCCAAGAGCAAGCTCTCCTAAGTGCGCCATGGTATTATTGAGCGCTCTGAGGCCATGATCTAACTGGGAGGCATATCCTGAGAATTCCTGGCCAAGAGTCAGGGGAGTGGCATCCATTAAATGCGTGCGCCCTATTTTTACTACATCACAAAATTCTTTTACTTTGTTTTCAAGTGTATCGCGTAGTTTGGTGACACCAGGAATCGTAACCTCAGCAATTTTCTTATAGGCCGCTATGTGCATCCCAGTGGGGAAGGTGTCATTTGAGGATTGCGATTTGTTCACATCATCATTAGGTTGGATGGTTTTTCTCCTTCTCCGATTTTTTTTCCTGCAATTTCATGTGCTCTGTTAGCAATAACTTCGTTCACATTCATATTGCTCTGCGTACCCGAACCGGTTTGCCAAATAACCAACGGAAACTGATCGTCTAGCTTACCCTCTAAAATTTCATCACATACCTGGGCAATCAGGTCCCTTTTCTCAAGAGAAAGCACTTCCAGTTCATGGTTAGCATAAGCGGCGGCTTTCTTTAGGTAGGCAAAGCCATAAACCACTTCTAATGGCATGGAGGCCTCCGGACCAATTTTAAAGTTAAGGCGGGATCGCTGTGTCTGGGCTCCCCAATATTTATCGGCGGGTACCTTTACCTCTCCCATAGTATCTTTTTCTATTCTAAAACTCATAATGAATAAAATTTCTTCTTAACAAAGGTAGGAGTTTATGGGCGCAATTCCATTTTCAAAATTATTGAAATAGAAAGGATCTAACTTTTTTTGTCTTTGATTTTTCGTATTTCCTATTTTCAGATTATCTTTGCTGAACAAAAGAGTGTCCTATGTTTGAATTCGACCAGTATTTAGGGTTTTTAGCCTTTTTAACTATTTTGACAATCGGCTTCTGGTTAATGATGTTTTTATTGTTATTCGTAGTCCCTTACTGGTTGGGGGGAAACCTGATTGAACTTTGGAAAGAGAGACGCGAGGCAAGACGCGCCAAACGCGAAGCATAGTTAGAAGAAGCCAACTGGCTTCTTTTTTTGTTTAGAATTTCTAAGATCAGCCTTCAAATTCAAAATCCTCATCTCCACCATTTCCATTTCTTTGCCTGTTTCCTCGTTGGTTCTGTTGTTGGTTGAAACGATATAAGAAAGACAGTCTAATTTGCCGTTCTCTCCATTGAAATTCACTATAGGTGAAAACATTATCCGTACGAGTTTCACTTCGCCTTTTTCTACTGTTAAAAAGATCGCTGACGTTTAAGGATATGGTAGCCTTGTCTTTTATAACATCTTTACTAAATGCCAGATTGGTGCTTAAGATGCCCTGACTTCTGCTCTGCGCGTTTTTTCTAGGGCCTCTGTAAAATACATTGGTTTGAAAATCGATCTTTGCCGGTAATGGTATTTTTGCGCTAAAGCGGGTGAACCATGTGAAATTGTCAGCATCAAAATTCTGTGTAATCTCCTCTCCCAAAAAATTAAGGTAGGTAAAATCGCCTCTTAATTGTTGTTGAAAAAGATTCAGATTCCAGTTAAGTCTCCAACTTCTTTTTGGTGTATAGGTGGTAGTAAATTCCATCCCATATCTTTCGTCGGTCGCTAAGTTAATTGGCGTACGTACCTGCACAGGTACAAATACGGGGTTGGCGGGATCATCAGGGTTTTCGATTTCGACAAAATCTCCTGTCTCCTGGGTAATGAATTGGAATACCCCTGTAGAGCGATTGTAGTATCCGGAAGTTGAAAACGTGAATTTCTCCCAGCGCTTTAAATATCCCAGGTCAAAGGCGTTGGTATAAGTAGGGTCCAGATCAGGGTTCCCTTGAAACAAATTGGTATTGCTAGATCTGGAAGGGAAGGGATTAATAAAGCGAGATCTTGGCCTTCTTAATCTTCGGCTATAGCTTATGGTCAGCTGTTCTGCCTCAGAAAATTCATAACCTAGAAATACAGACGGAAACCAGTCTATATAGTCCTTGTCGTCTACCTCATTGGTATTTACCAGGGTAATGCCAATGTCAGAGGCCTCCATACGCAGGCCGCCGAGGAGATTAAACTTGTTTAATTTGGTGCCCAATTGAAAGTAGGCTGCATTTACATATTCACGGTAATTGAGCTCATTGCTAAAATTAGGGTCGCTATCTAAAATGCCGTTTTCAAGAATCCCGAAATCAAAATCAGTATTGAAATTGTTGAAGGTACCCCTGTAGCCTAGTTCTAGCTGTGAACTTTGATCTTTTCCAAAAGGCAAGACATAATCTGCCTGAACCAGTTGCCTGACCTGGGTTTCGTCGTTTATGGTCTGTTCTGTGGGTAAATTTCTGCCGTTGCTCAGAATCACCTCATTAATGATAGAGTTTTCCAACTCACTGCCTGAGGAATATTGGTAATCTAAAGTTAATTCGTGACCCTCCTCGTTAAAACGCTTCTTGTAATTAACAGAATACTGCACGTCTTCTTCGTCTTCCGCTTCATTCGTAAAGCGATTGCGTTGCAGCGTTGGATTTCTCAGGGCATCGAAATTAAAAAAGTCAATATCAACGGTGTCATCTCCGGTCGATTTGCGGTAGATAAATGAATTGGTAATGCTGCTGGTTTTGTCAATGAAGTACTCAAAACCGATATTGGTGTTAAAACCATCGCTTTGCCTTTGATAGTCTCTAATCTCATCTTGAAAGCTTTCTGTATTTCCGGTGCCATCAAAATTTTCCTGTTCAAACAAGGCATTTCCCGGGGCATTTCTATACCGATAGGTGGTATTGGTGAAAATATTGAATTTCTCTCTTCTTAGATTTAAGCTCAAGGCCCCTCCGTAGAGGTCGGGGGTGCCGGCAAAAACATTAACAGATCCGTTGAGCCCTGCCGTTTTACTTTGCTTTAAAACGATATTTAAAATTCCGGCGGTACCCTCTGCGTCGTAGCGGGCTGAGGGATTTGTAATCACTTCAACCTTTTCAATGGCCTCGGCAGGAAGTTGCTGCAATGTCTCAGGATTCAGCCCTGACAAGGCTGAAGGTTTACCATTAATCAGTATTCTTACACTTTCATTACCTCGAAGGCTAATATTCCCTTCAACATCAACCGTGACCGAGGGAACATTATCCAGCACGTCGGTAACAGAACCTCCTCTTACTGTAAGATCTCGCCCAACATTGTACACCTTTTTGTCCAGGCGAAGTTCTACCGTAGTTCTTTCTCCTACGACTTCAACAGCTTCCAACTGTTCTACATCCAACTCCAATCTGATGGTTCCAAGATCTGTAGTACCACGTAATACCTGATTTTCCTGAGTATAGGTTTTATAGGAAATATATTCTACCCGCAGATTGTATCTCCCTGGGAAGGTTTCCACACTGAATTTTCCGTTCTCATCGGTTATACCACCGGTTACCCTATCTGGGTTTCTGACACTTTGCAGCACCAAGGTCGCGTATTCCAGCGGTTTATCGCTTTCCTTATCAAGAACAATACCCGTAACGATTATCGGGTCTGGTCGCTGTCCCTGTGGTCTTTGTGAAAATGTAATGGAGGTTGTTAATAGGAATAGTGGCAGAAGCTGTCTCAAAAGTCTAGCCATCAGATTTCTTCTTCTTTTTATCTTTTTTCTTTTTTCTTTTCATTTTTTTTAGGCCGTTTTTCTGATAGGCTAGGAGTGCGTTGTACTTTTCTTCTGAGAGTCCTGCTTTCAACTCGGCCTTTTGATTTTCAATAATCTTCTCCAAACTTTCCCTGGTCTTGTCAGCATCCAATTCGAGTAGTTGAAGTTCTATTCGCTGTTGCATGTATTTATTAAGGATAGAAGAAACCACAGCCTGTTCAAATTCATTCAACTCAAGGGCTTCGGTAAGTTTTGGCATTTCATTCGCAACAATTTCCTCAGCGGTCAATGGCTTGGTTTCCCTTTTAGGTTCGGGGCCTCTGGGAATCGCAGAGCGCTGACGTTGACGGCCATATTGGCTACCATAACCGTATTGGGCTGCTACGAAAGGAGCCGCAAATAAAAGAAGCAAAAGTGCCAGGATGTAGTGCTTGTTGGTTCTCATGGGAGTCTCTTCTCTTGCTTGGATTGTAAAAGTAGCCTTTGGTTTAAATTCAAGCGGTTAAATATTTGTTAATTAAAAATGGTAATGATCTCTAGGCCAGTAGTTCTGTAATGGTAGCTGCCGGCCTTCCTATGACGGCTTTTTGTTCTTTTATGACAATGGGTCTTTCTATTAATTTAGGGTATTGAACCATAGCGGCAATTATTTGATCTGCCGAAAGTTGCCTTCCCTTGAACTTTTCTTTCCAAACGGCTTCGTTTTTTCGAACCAACTGATCGGCTTGAATACCTAGTAGCGTCAGCACTTCTTTGAGTTCTTCTTCCGAGGGTGGATTTTCAAGATACCGTACAATTTCGAATTCGTTGCCAGAGGCTTCTAATAATGCCAAACCTTCTCTAGATTTTGCGCATCTTGGATTGTGATATATTTTGATCATATCTGAGTTCTAACTATCTAACTATTTTTTATTGTTTCCTGTTCATTCATTACTGCTCTTCCCGCTGTCCCATATGCATCAGATAGGCCTTTAAGAAAGGATCTATATGACCATCCATTACGGCATCTACATTACCCGTTTCTTCGGCCGTCCGTACGTCTTTGACAAGTTTGTACGGATGCATCACATAATTTCTGATCTGCGAGCCCCATTCAATTTTCATCTTGGCAGATTCTATTTCGTCTCTGGCCTCCTGTTTTTTGCGTAATTCAATTTCATAAAGCTGCGACTTGAGCATTTTTAAGGCTGTAGCTCTGTTATCGTGCTGAGAACGGGAGTCTGAACAGGAGATCTGGATGCCTGTGGGTTTATGTACCAATTGCACCTTGGTCTCCACTTTGTTCACATTTTGCCCTCCGGCTCCACTCGAACGAGCCGTAGTGATCTCAATATCAGCAGGGTTTATATCTACCTCTATACTATCGTCAACCAAGGGATAAACATAAACCGAAGCAAAAGAAGTATGTCTTTTAGCGTTGCTGTCAAAGGGAGAGATTCGTACGAGTCTATGCACCCCATTTTCCCCTTTTAACCAACCAAAGGCGTACTCTCCGTCGATTTCCAGGGTAACTGTTTTTATCCCGGCCACATCTCCTTCCTGCAGATTGAGCTCTTTCACTTTATACCCATTCTTTTCACTCCACATCAAATACATCCGCATTAGCATAGCAGCCCAGTCACAACTTTCTGTGCCTCCCGCACCTGCTGTAATTTGAAGCACTGCAGTCATTTCATCACCTTCCTCGGAAAGCATATTCTTAAACTCCAGCTTTTCAATAGCTTCAAGAGCAGACTGGTACTGGGTCGCTACCTCTTCTTCGGAAATCTCACCATCTTTAAAGAATTCTAAAAATACCTCGAGATCTCCCACCAATGACGTGGCCGAATTAAAGTCTTCTACCCATTTCTTTTTAGATTGGATAAGCTTCATTTGAACCTGGGCCTCTCTGGGGTTATCCCAAAAATCGGGGGCCAGAGTCTTCTCCTCTTCGTTTTCGATTTCTATGAGCTTGGAATCGATGTCAAAGATACCTCCTCAACGCGCCAAGGCGTTCAAAAAGATCTTTGTATTGATCTGTAGTAATCATTCAAATTCTATTTTGGGCAAAAATAGAACTAAAGTATGGTTGTGCAATCAATTTTACATAAATTTAGTCCCGTACTAATTCAGACAATTTACCATTCATATGAGATATAAATTCCTTACACTCTTCCTGATATTTTTAGGGATTAGTTTGCACGCTCAATTTGCCGAGAAAAGCAAGAAATTTCAAAAGTTCAACGGTTTTTTTGATTTTTACTACGATGCCGAAAACGACAAGGTCTATTTAGAAGTAGATGCTCTTGAGAAAGACTTTTTATATGTCTATTCATTAAGTAGTGGTATTGGAAGTAACGATATAGGTCTTGATAGAGGACAGCTTGGTAATGAGCAAGTTGTATTTTTTAAAAAAGCAGGAAATAAATTACTTCTCGTACAACCCAACTTACGGTTTAGGGCCTTGACAGAAAATGATTTAGAACGTAAATCTGTTGAACAGGCCTTTGCCAAATCTGTGCTTTTTGGAGCTAAAATTGAGCATGAAAAAAATGGAAAGTATGTAATAGACATTTCTGATTTTTTAATGCGGGACGCCCACGGAGTAAGCGGAAGGTTAAAGCGAAGCAAACAAGGTACTTATACGCTCGACAAATCGAAAAGCGCCACGGCTCTTGATCGTACAAAAGCCTTTCCAAAAAATGTTGAGTTTGACATTACGCTTACATTTAAAGGAGAACCTAAGGGAAGTTTCATTCGCTCAGTAACGCCGAACCCCAGCCTGGTTACGGTTGCACAGCACCACTCTTTTATCGAATTACCGGATGACGGATACGATAAGCGAGAATTTGATCCCAGGTGCGGTTCTTACCCTTTTTCGTACTACGACTACAGTACCCCGGTACAGGAACCCATCTTAAAGCGTTATGTTACCAGGCACAGATTGAAAAAGAAAGATCCGTCGGCAGAAGTAAGTGAGGCCGTAGAACCTATTGTTTACTATCTGGATAACGGGACTCCGGAGCCCGTTCGCTCGGCGCTCCTGGATGGTGGAAAGTGGTGGAACGACGCCTTTGAGGCCATTGGGTATAAAGATGCTTTTCAGCTAAAAATATTGCCAGATGATGCAGACCCGCTTGATGTGAGATATAACGTAATTCAATGGGTACACCGTTCTACACGTGGATGGAGCTATGGCAGCAGTATAACAGACCCCCGGACAGGAGAAATTATAAAAGGTCATGTGAGCCTTGGAAGCCTTAGAATACGGCAGGACTTTATGATTGCCCAGGCGCTGATGAACAAGCCTTTTGCCGAGGGAGACCAGAACCATGAAAAAATGCTTGAAATGGCACTGGCTCGTATCAGGCAACTTTCGGCCCACGAAATTGGGCATACGCTCGGATTTGCGCATAATTTTGCGGCAAGCACCAATAACAGGGCTTCTGTGATGGATTATCCGCACCCACAATTTTCCATAGAAAACGGCGAAATTAATTTTGTAAATGCCTACGACACCGGTATAGGTGAATGGGATAAGGTTACTGTGGCGTATTCTTATACAGATACTTCGAATGCCGCTGATGAAAAAGAAGTGTTGAACGCCATCCTTGACAAGGCCAGGCAAGAAGGACTGCGCTACATTTCCGATCAGGATGCCAGACCCCGAGGAGGTTCACATGCCCTGGCCCATTTATGGGATAATGGTGAAGATGCCAGTGCAGAACTTGGTAAGGTATTAAAAATCAGGAAGTTGGCGATAAATAACTTTTCTGTAGACAATATCAGGACCAATGAACCCCATTCTGTTTTGGAAGATGTTTTTGTTCCTCTCTACTTTTTTCATCGCTATCAAACCGAAGCTGTTGCAAAAATTGTTGGAGGACAAGATTACAATTACGCGGTAAAAGGAGATGGGCAGCCAGTCGTCAAATCGGTTGAAGCTGATATTCAAAAAGAAGCGCTACGCGCCATACTGAAGACATTGAATGCCGAAGAAATAGCCATTCCTCGTTCGAAGCTTAGCTTATTTCCTCCCCGTGCCATAGGTTATGGGAGAAGCAGGGAATCATTCAAAGGGAAGACCGGGGTAAGCTTTGACGCCCTGTCTACCTCTGAGACCTCTGCTGATATGACCTTAGGCCTCTTACTACATCCTCAGCGCGCATCGAGACTCATACAGCAAAAAAGCCTGGATGACAAACAACTTGGGCTTTCAGAGCTTATAGACGCGCTTATTTCGGATACTTTTGATAGAAAACACAAGGATGGTTATTTAACGGAGGTACAGCGCAATGTTAATTACCGTGTATTATTTCATCTTATGAACCTGGCCAGGCATACCGATGTGCACCCTCAAGTTAATGCAATAGCCAATCATTCTATCAGACAGCTTAAGTTCAGCCTGACTCCCAGTGCCGATATTCAGGCGGTAGAGATGATCAGACGAATAGATAACTTTTTTAAACACCCAGACAAGTTCAGCATCCTTCAAGTGCCGCAAATACCTGATGGCTCGCCAATTGGTATGGAGTGTATGAATTGATACCAACTAACCCACGTCATGGAAATTAATCTGATTAGCGATACAGTTACAAAACCCAGTAAGGCTATGCTTGAGGCAATGATGACAGCAGAAGTTGGAGATGATGTTTTCAAGCAAGACCCATCTGTGAATGCGCTTGAAGAAAAAGTGGCCCAAATGTTTGGGCGGGAAGCTGCACTCTACTTTCCCAGTGGCTCCATGACCAACCAGACCGCTATTAAATTACATACGCAACCCGGAGATCAGCTTATTTGTGACAAATACGCCCATGTATACAATTATGAGGGCGGAGGAGCCAGTTTTAACAGTGGGGCCTCCTGTAAGCTGGTTGACGGTCACCGCGGAATGATGACTGCAGAACAGGTAGAAGCCGCTATTAATCCACCTGATTTTTATCACAGTCCTTTAAGCAGTTTGGTCTGTATTGAAAATACCACCAACAAGGGAGGCGGTGCCTGTTGGGATTTTGGAGAACTTGAAAAGATCAAGGCGGTATGCGACGAACATGGGTTGGCCTATCATCTCGATGGAGCACGACTCTGGAATGCCCTGGTGGCCAAGGGCGAATCTGCGAAGCAATATGGAGCCCTGTTCGATACAATTAGTGTTTGCCTAAGCAAAGGTCTTGGGTGCCCGGTTGGCTCGGTACTTATAGGTGACAAAGGGCAAATAAATCGGGCTTTACGGATTCGGAAGATTTTGGGAGGAGGGATGAGACAAGCCGGCTTCATGGCGGCGGCAGGAACATATGCTTTAGAACATCATATAGAGCGACTCGCAGAAGATCACTCAAAAGCAAAGGAAATTGCACATACACTTCAAGACTTGCCATATGTGAAAAAAGTAGAACCGGTGGAGACTAATATTGTCATTTTTGAAATTGACGAAACCTATTTCACAATGGACGTTTTTCTACAAAAATTAAAGGAAGATGGTGTTGAAATAATAGGTATGGGGCAGGGAAAACTTCGAATTGTTACCCATCTTGATTATACCCAGGAGATGCATGAGGTGTTTCTTAGTGTCCTGGCAAAGCTATAAGGAATTCTCCTTAGATAGTATAGCAATTCTGTTTCTAAGATTTTTAATACCATTTTCCATTCCAGCTTCAGAACTGTAGAGCTGACTTTTACCAATCAAGTTACCTTTGGCATCTTTGAGGTCAAAAAGAAACTTGCCGCTATGATCTGTTTTTCGCTCAAAAACCGTTTGCTTTTCCATAAGCGGATTCAATAGCTTTACTGCTTTTTCGGCCTCTGCCTTTGTGGAGAAGTCTACACTGTTAAGCAAAGTGTTACCCTGACTGGTTTTTAAGAAGAAACGATAATTATTATTCGCTTTCTTTATTTCGATCATAGCTTGAACTTTTCTTAAAAGTAGGGAAAATTCAAAAACCTAGGGAAGTTCTGGTACTATTTGAAAAGACCATCCATTCCCGGGATATTTGGCATCCCTTCTTTAGCGACGGCTGACAACTCTGCCTCATTGACTTCGCTTGCCTTTTTGACAGCCCTATTCAATATATTGACTAAATAGTCTTCAAGTTGCTCTTTATCTTCTAAAAGACTATCCTCAATTTCAATGGATTTAACTTCTCTATTGGCTGTTATTGTAACTTTTATTAGGCCGTCAGAAGATTTTTCTTCAAGAGTGACTGTATTTAAGCGCTCCTTGGTTGCCTCAACTTTTTTCTGGGTTTCCTTCAGTTTACCCATCATCCCCATAAGATCTCCAAACATAGTTTTTATTTTAAGGTTTCTGTAAGTCAAAATTACTAAATTGTCGCCTTAAACAAACTTTTTATGAGACCAATCAGAAAAAGAGAAGCTATTGTTTTATTAAGTCTTATTTTTGCGGCTTCTTGCCAAAACCAAAAAAAGGAAATGATTGAAGTAAACACCCCCGTAGCTAAAAAAATCCCGAAGCAGCTAGAAAAGCACGGCGATGTGAGGATAGATAATTACTACTGGCTAAACAACAGGGAAGATCAGGAGGTTGTTGCCTATTTAGAGAAAGAAAATGAATATTATAAGGCGGCCACTGCACATACCAAAAATTTCCAAAAAGAGCTTTTCGAAGAAATGAAAGGCAGAATAAAAGAGGATGACTCCTCAGTGCCTTATAAACAGAATGGCTACTGGTATATTACCAGATATGAGACCGGCAAGGAGTATCCCATTTATTCAAGGAAGGAAGGCAGTCTGGAGGCTCAGGAAGATGTTATTTTCGACTGCAATGAACTGGCCGAAGGGCACGAATTCTTTAATCTGAGAGGTATTTCGGTAAGTCCGGATAACATGCTTGCAGCCTTCGGAACAGATACTATTTCCAGAAGGCAATATTACATCAGAATTAAGAATTTGAAAACCGGGGAGATCTACCCTGACAGTATTGTAAATACCACTGGTGGCTCTGTCTGGGCTAACGACAACAAGACTTTATTCTATACTAAAAAAGACCCTGTAACACTTCGGTCCGATAAGATTTATAAGCATAAGCTGGGTACTTCATCTGAGGAAGATGAACTTGTTTTTCATGAAGAAGATGAGACTTTTTCAACTTTTGTGTACAAGTCGAAATCAAGAAAATATATCATTATTGGGTCTTACAGCACGCTTACTTCAGAATATCAAATTCTGGATGCTGATGATCCTGATGGTAGTTTTAGGGTATTCTCACCACGGGAGAGAGGTTTGGAATACAGTATCTATCACTATAATAGTAATTTCTATGTGCGTACTAATAAAGACAACGCCACCAATTTTAAACTAATGAAGGTAGGGGAGCAGAACACCTCTTCGGCCAATTGGGAGGAGTTTATCCCGCATCGTGAGAAAGTACTTTTTGAAGACATCGAAATTTTCAAAGACTATTATGTGCTTTCGGAAAGAGATAACGGTCTTAATAAGCTAAAAATTACGCGTTGGGACGGCACAGACAGTTACTACCTGCCCTTTGACAATGAAACGTATATTGCCTATCCTTATGTAAATCTTGATTTTGAGACTTCAAAATTGCGGTATGTTTATAACGCAATGACCTCTCCCTATTCCATTGTGGATTTTGACATGGGAACCAAAGAAAAGGAAATCAAGAAGGAACAGGAAGTCTTAGGAGGCAGGTTCAACAAGGAGAACTATGTATCGGAGCGTGTTTGGGCTACAGCCAGAGATGGCGCTAAAGTGCCAATTTCCCTTGTGTATCACAAGGATACAAAACTAGATGGAAGCAGCCCGCTTTTTCAATACGGCTACGGTTCTTACGGAAGCACCTCTGACCCTTATTTTTCATCGGTGCGTTTAAGTCTTATAGATAGAGGATTTATTTATGCGATTGCCCATGTAAGAGGGGGAGAGTACCTGGGAAGGCCCTGGTATGAAGATGGCAAATTGCTAAGCAAGAAAAATACTTTCACCGATTTCGTTGATTGCTCTCGGTATCTTATTGAAAAAAAATATACCAGTAGTGATCATTTGTATGCATACGGCGGATCTGCCGGAGGCTTACTTATGGGTGCGATTGTAAATATGGCACCTGAGCTTTATCACGGGGTCATAGCAGCCGTACCTTTTGTGGATGTGATTACAACTATGTTAGACGATACAATTCCGCTAACTACCGGAGAGTATGACGAATGGGGCAACCCAAATGATAAGGAGTATTATGATTATATGAAATCCTATTCGCCTTATGACAATGTGGTAGCCCAGGATTATCCTAACCTCTTGGTGACCACCGGTCTCCATGATTCTCAGGTGCAATACTGGGAGCCAGCCAAATGGGTGGCGAAGCTTAGGGAGTTTAAGACAGACAACAACCAATTGTTTTTAGATACTGATATGGATTCAGGCCATGGAGGGGCTTCAGGCCGATTTGAGTCCTTGAAAGAAACTGCCAAGGAATACGCCTTTTTACTAGATTTAGAGGGTAAAATTCACTAATTCAAAAAAAGTAGTAATTTTGTGCCCAGCATGAGGGCATCGTTATACGATACCCGGGACCTAACCTTGCCTTATGGAAAATAAGATAAATGCTTATAACAATATCCTAGAACTTGTAGGAAACACTCCCTTAATCAGACTAAACAAAATAGCAGAACCCTTAACAGGTAGTTTCTATGCTAAGGTTGAAGCTTTCAACCCGGGACATTCCTCTAAGGACCGTATTGCCGCGCATATCATTGAGCAGGCCGAGAGAAGCGGTGTTTTGACTAAAGGAAGTACGATTATTGAGACGACTTCAGGAAATACCGGCTTTAGTATCGCTATGGTTAGCGTTATAAAGGGCTACGAATGTATACTTGCAGTTAGCTCTAAGTCGTCGAAAGACAAAATTGATATGTTGCGCTCTATGGGAGCTAAAGTGTATGTCTGTCCGGCTCACGTCAGCGCAGACGATCCCAGGTCGTACTATCAGGTAGCTAAACGGCTTCATGAAGAGACAAAAGGCTCGGTTTATATCAATCAGTATTTCAACAAATTGAATATTGACGCGCATTACCATACTACCGGACCTGAGATCTGGAAACAAACAAACGGAAATATTACGCATCTCGTAGCTTGTAGTGGAACCGGAGGTACAATTTCCGGTACAGCTCGCTATTTAAAGGAACAAAACCCGGACATACGCATAATAGGTGTGGATGCCCATGGTTCTGTGCTTAAGAAATTTCATGAGACCGGCGAGTTGGATACAAATGAAATTTATCCTTATAGAATTGAAGGTCTTGGTAAAAACCTTATCCCTGACGCTACAGATTTTGAAGTCATTGATGAATTTATTAAAGTAGGTGATGAAGAAAGCGCCCATACTGCCCGTGAGATCTCTCAAACCGAGGGAATATTTGTCGGTTATACAAGCGGGGCTGTTATGCAGGCGGTGAAACAACTCAGCGAAAAAGGCAAATTTGCAAAGGATAGCCAGGTTGTTGTTGTATTTCCCGATCACGGATCGCGCTATATGAGCAAGATATATAGCGATCAATGGATGAACGATCAGGGTTTTTTTGACAGCGAGAATGTTGAGGAATCTCAGCAGGTACAGTTTGTAAAATAAGTAAGATTTAAATAGTTAAAAGGGCAGTGATCCGTGTGATTGTTGCCCTTTTTTATATCTAAAAAATAATTTGTGAATTCGTAGTAAAAATCCATAATTTTGCAGCATTGTCAAAAGACGTAATAGATTTCTGATATTTGTATGATTTGGCAGTGCTACCAATCTAAACTACATGAGAGACTTATTTGATAGGATCATTGAAAATAAAGGGCCTTTAGGCAGATGGGCATCACAGGCAGAAGGCTATTTTGTGTTTCCAAAACTAGAGGGCCCCATCTCTAACCGAATGAAGTTCCAGGGAAAGGATGTTATTACCTGGAGCATCAATGATTATCTTGGGTTAGCCAATCTTCCTGAGATTAAACAGGTAGATGCTGATGCCGCCCTGGAGCATGGAGCGGCCTTCCCAATGGGCGCAAGAATGATGAGTGGCCACACTGATTATCACGAGCAATTAGAGCAGGAATTGGCGGTTTTTGTCAATAAAGAAGCCTCTTATCTCCTAAATTTTGGTTACCAGGGGATTATGTCGGCGATTGACGCTCTTGTTTCCAAAGACGATATTATTGTTTACGATGTAGACTCTCATGCCTGTATCATTGATGGCGTTCGTTTACACGTAGGAAAAAGATTTACGTTTAAGCACAACGACATAGATAGCCTGGAAAAGAACCTTGAAAGGGCCACTAAGATGGCAGAACAGACCGGTGGGGGTATTCTGGTGATTTCCGAAGGCGTCTTTGGGATGCGTGGAGAGCAAGGAAAGTTAAAGGAAATAGTTGCGCTTAAACAAAAGTACAACTTTAGATTGCTGGTAGATGACGCACATGGCTTTGGTACGCTGGGTAAGACCGGGGCCGGGGCAGGCGAGGAGCAGGGAGTGCAGGACGATATCGATGTCTATTTTGCCACTTTTGCAAAATCTATGGCGAGTATAGGAGCTTTTTTAGCTGCCGACAAGGAAATTATTGATTACCTGAAGTATAACCTTCGTTCGCAAATGTTTGCCAAGTCGCTCCCTATGATTTATGTTAAAGGAGCACTTAAACGGCTGGATATGCTGAGAAGCATGCCTCAATTAAAGGAAAAGCTTTGGGAAAACGTCGATGCGCTTCAAAACGGACTCAAAGAAAGAGGTTTTGATATTGGTACCACCACGAGTTGCGTTACTCCCGTATATCTTAATGGTAGTATTCCTGAGGCTATGGCTCTTGTAAAGGACCTGAGAGAGAATTACGGCATATTCTGCAGTATTGTGGTTTATCCGGTAATTCCTAAAGGGCTTATTCTACTGAGAATGATTCCGACAGCCACCCATACCCTGGAGGATATCGCCGAGACTTTAGATGCTTTTTCAGCAATTAGAGAGCGGCTCGAAAACGGCACTTACAAAAGACTTTCTGCGGCAGTAGCTGCTGCAATGGGAGAGTAACCAAAAACCTAAATTTTCGAATTTATTGTAATTCCTTACGGTAGGTTCTCCTGCGTTTGTGGGTTACCGGATTGAAATGTTTCCACATCTGCCGTATTGCCACATTTTCTTCCAACTCAGGCGTTCTGATACAGTTTACAATACCCTTAGCTGTAAATGTATTGTAGTACTCGTTGAAAATTATGGCGGTTACACCTCTATTCTGATATTCAGGGAGAATACCGATAAGATAGAATATAACGTCTTTACTGTGCTTTCTTGCTTTTAGTAAATGATAAACTCCAAATGGAAAAAGTTTTCCTCTTGACTTTTGTAAGGCCTCTGAAAAGGAAGGCATAACAATGGCAAAAGCAACAAGGTCGTTGTTCTTGTCAACGACGAATTTTATGTACTCCGGATTAATAAAACCTATGAATTTTTTCTTAAAATAGGCTTTTTGAATATCAGTGATAGGTACGAAAGAGGCTAGCGTAGCATACGACTCATTAAAGAGATCGAACATTTTATCTGCCCAGGGCATAATTTCCTCCGTTTTGGTAAAATTCAGCTCCCTTAAACCATATCTTTTTTTTATCAAAACCTGAATTTTAGCAAAGTCCTTAGGATTGGCATTTGCCATCTGAAACTTATTCTCCAGGTATTCTTTTTCCTTTGCAAAACCTAACTTTTCATAATGTTCTTTGTAGTAAGGATGATTGTACCAGGTGATCATATTCCCGATATGATCAAAGCCTTCCGTTAAAACCCCAACCTTATCCAAATTTGAAAAGCCCACTGGGCCTTCCATGTAGTCTAATTGATGTTTTTTCCCAATTTCACTTACCTTATCCAACAAGGCCCTGGATACCTCCAGGTCATCTATAAAATCAAACCAGCCAAAGCGCATCTTGCGTACTTTCTGCTGATTAATTTCAATCCAGTTGATTATGGCAGCCACCCTGCCCACAATCTTAGAGCCTTTATAGGCAAGAAAAAACCAGGCATCTGCATCTTCGAAGGCGGGATTGACATCCTTGTTAAAAGAGTTTAGCTCTTCTTTTATAATAGGTGGAACCCAATAGGAAGATCCTTTGTAAAGTGAAAATGGGAATTTTACGAATCGTTTCAGATCTGACTTTGATGAGGCTTCTTTAAGGGTAACCATACCATAATTTTGGAAGCTCAATATTAGGAATAAATGTTCTGAGAATAAAGCTTCAGTCAGCTTTTATCAATAAAAATGGTGCACAGAACCGCAGGTAGAATTTTAGAAGTCAATTGCCCCGCTGCCCTTTTTCTTTTTTTCGGCTCGTCTTTTCTTTCGTATTTGTTTTTTAGACGGACTCAAATCTATATCCTCAGCTCCCTTACCTTTATTGGCTTTGCGAGCCTTTTTATCTTTCTTTTTGGTCTTCTTCATCGCGTTTTTCTTGATTGGTCCGCCATTCTCACCTGCATTTTGATCTTCAATCGGTTTCGGCTCGTCTTTGTGAAAGTCAAAGCGATAGGCGACACCTCCTGTAACGAAGATACGGGAAGGAGTGTTTTTAAAGCTTGCCCCCAAATTCAAGTCAATTTGCAAGGTTTTGCTGATAAGATGTGCCACGCCACTTCGCAATAAAATATCGGAGTAACGGTCACTGTCAATTCCTTGATTTTCAACAAACACACTCCATTTAGGGTTCCTAAAAGAATGCTGATAAGAGACTAGATAGCTCCACTCCGGAAAATCTGTACCGATTCGATCATAAATGATGTTGGTGATCAAAACAGATTTTGGTGTGAGTTTGCTTTGGGTAGCCACCATAACCCTGGGCGAAATTGTCGGATCTCCTGCATAAAAAGGATTATCGCCAAGCACAAAGTTGGCACCGGCATAGATAGATATTGAAGGAATGAGGTTTTTAAGTTGGAACTTGTTATTTGCTCTCCAACTATATAGGTTGGGTTTGCTTCGTTGTGGGTTCTTAAAACGATCGTAGATTAAATATTTCAAACCCAATCGATTTCTAAAAAAGTCTGTTCGGCTTTCTTCCAAATCGAAGCCCGTAAAGGTAATGTTCTGATTTTGGAAGGTACCATCCCATGTGATCTCCAATTGCTCAAACAATAAGCCGTAGCGCAGCGAAAGGTCTGTCCCCCATATGTTCGATTCGGTGCTGAGGTCGCTGTGATCTTGCTGTTCAAAGAATACCCCGCCCTCTAATTGAAAAACATTTTTTCCAACGGCATAGGCGCCAACCGATAGACCCGGCCGGTTAGAATTAATCACGTCGGTGTATTGCGCGGAGATTACAAAAGGTAAAATCAGAAAAAGAGTTAGAAGTGGGTTTTTGTTTGAAATCGAATCAAAAAGCGGACGCATCTGGCCTATTTTATTATTATTTTATGACTTTTATACGTTTATTACAACGTTGGAATTGTACTTTTGATATAAATTTCTAGAACAATATGGGTTTTTTGAGGACGATTTTAATTATCCTGCTGGTATATTACCTGTTTAAGCTATTGGCAAGATGGTTTGGCCCTAAATTATTCAGTTATGCGGCCAAAAAGACCGAAAGACATTTTCAGGAAAGATTCGGTCAGTTCCAGAGCTCCTATCCGGAAGAGGAAACTGAGGTAGGAGAGGTGTCGGTTGATAGAAAGACTACACATCAAAAAAAAGCATCTAAAGAAGTTGGAGAGTACATCGATTTTGAAGAAATTGAGTGATCCTTATTTCTAAACCGACCAAATGAAACCAGGTATTAAAGCCATATTTACGCATTTCTGTGCACTGGCCTTTTTTGTTGTAGCTTCTCTCGCATATTTCTATCCTGTACTTCAAGGGAAGTCCATAGAACAATCAGATATTCTGCAGTTCAATGGAATGGCCAAGGAACAGCGTGATTTTATCAAGAAAACCCAAACCGAACCCTATTGGACCAACAGCGCCTTCGGAGGCATGCCTACCTATCAGTTAGGGGCAAATTACCCTCATAATTACATAAAAAAATTAGATCGGCTTATTCGCTTCTTACCAAGGCCCGCAGACTATCTGTTTTTATACTTTCTGGGCTTTTATATTTTATTATGCTGCTTGAAGGTTGATTATAGATTAGCCATTCTAGGGGCATTGGCTTTTGGTTTTTCTACGTACCTGATCATAATCCTAGGTGTGGGTCATAATGCGAAAGCGCATGCCATTGGTTATCTCCCAATGCTTTTGGGCGGTATAATACTTACTTTTCGTAAAAAATATCTTTGGGGTTTTGTGCTTACTGCCCTCGCCATGGCACTTGAGATAATGGCCAATCACTACCAAATGACCTACTATTTTATGTTGTTGGTATTAATCCTGGGAATAGCATATTTCATAGACGCCATTCGCCAAAAACAGCTAAAGCACTTCTTTAGCTCCGTTGGGATCTTGGTTGCGGCGGTGGCCCTGGGAATTGCGACAAATGCCACAAGCCTCATGGCAACCAAAGAGTATGCCGATTGGAGCACAAGAGGGCCTTCAGAGCTTACAATACAACCAGATGGTACTCTCAAAGAGAATACAAATGGTCTTAGCAAAGAATACATTACTCAATGGAGCTATGGAATTGCCGAATCTTTAAATCTTTTTGTGCCAAGACTTTTCGGAGGGGCTTCTTTAGAGGATTTAGGCGAGGATTCAAAGGCCTATGAGTACCTGACCAGTCAGGGATTACAACGTAGCCAGGCGCTCCAATTCTCAAGTGAAATTCCATTGTACTGGGGCAAACAGCCCGGCACCTCAGGCCCTGCGTATATAGGCGCGGTTGTTTTCTTTCTTTTTATACTTGGGCTATTTTTGGTAAAAGGAAGGCTAAAATGGTGGTTGCTTGGAGGCGCCGTAATGTCGCTATTCCTTTCCTGGGGGAAGAATTTTAGCTTGCTTACCGACTTTATGATCGATTACTTTCCGCTCTATGATAAATTTAGGGCCGTGTCTTCCATCCAGGTGATCCTCGAACTTTGCGTTCCCATATTAGCGGTGATGGCTTTGGTACGGCTTGTTAACCCATCACTTGGCGCAGCTAAAAAATTAAATGCCCTAAAACTCAGTTTCTTTATCACCGCAGGACTTGGAATTTTACTCTTTCTTCTAAAAGGGAGTTTTGATTTTATAGGGCAGAGCGACAGTATTTACCAGCGGTACTATGGCGATGAGATTGTTAATATGATTAAAAGAGACCGCGAGGCGGTTTATATTGGCGACACCATTCGTTCCCTGATCTTTGTGGTTTTAGCAACGGCGATAATTTGGCTGCTCCTTAAGGATAGAATAAAGCAAACCCTTGCCATTGGACTTTTGGCGCTGCTTATAACTGTTGATCTGGTTGGTGTAGACTGGCGTTATGTTAACGAAGATAATTTTGTTAGACAGCGCAGGATAGATAGACCTTTTCAGGAGATGGCCTTTGACAAAAGAATCAAAGAAGATAAGGCGGTCTTTAGAGTGTACGATCCCGGTCAGGGGTTTAACAGTGCCAGAACTTCTTATTTTCATCAATCTATAACAGGATATCACGCTGCAAAACCAGCGGCGATGCAAGACCTTTTTGAATTTCATATTTTTAAGAATAATGTGCGGGTCCTTAATATGCTGAACGTAAAATATGTGGTGCAGCAAGACGAAGAAGGAGGAAGTTATGCAGCCCTTAACCCAGAGGCTAATGGCAACGCCTGGTTCGTAGAAAAGCTACATACGGTTACAAATTCAGATAGTGAGATTGGGGTCTTAGATAGCCTGGATGTAAAAAAAGAGGCCGTTATTAATGTTTCCAGGTTCCCGGAAATACATCGAACGGAATTTCAGGTCGATTCTTCGGCTTCTATTTCACTGGTAAATTACACCCCTAATCACCTGACTTATAGGGCCACAAACCCTAATACCGGTGTGGCAATATTTTCAGAGATGTATTATCCTCACGGATGGAAGGCTTTTATAGACGGCAAAGAAACCCCCTATTTTAGAGCTAACTATGCCTTGAGGGCACTCAGAGTACCGGCTGGAGATTACACCGTAGAGTTTAAATTTGAGCCCAAAGTGGTAGAGACCGGTAGTAATATCACCTTAGCCGGCTCCATAATTCTAGGATTGATTATTTTAGGGGGTATCGGGTTGTCGTTCAGAAGGGCGCCAGCCAAAGAAGAAGAAGGATAGTCACATCTTATAGCAAAGCATTTGAGAAAAGTACTGATCATCACCTATTATTGGCCGCCTGCTGGAGGGCCGGGAGTTCAGCGCTGGCTTAAGTTTACAAAATATCTAAGAGATTTTAATATAAACCCGGTCGTCTATATTCCGGAGAATGCCCAATATCCAATTGTTGATAAGACCTTGATTAGTGAGATCCCGGAAGGGATCAGGTACTACAAACAGCCTATCAAAGAACCCTATAAATGGGCACGGCTTTTTTCAAAGAAGAAAATAGATAAGATAAGTTCTGGCATCATTGAAACGGAGAAATCGTCGTTAACAGAGCGTTTATTGCTTTGGATACGAGGAAATTTCTTTATACCCGATGCGCGTGTATCCTGGGTACAGCCCTCTGTAGAGTTCTTGTCAGAAATAATAAAGAAGGAGCATATTGAAACTGTAATTACTACAGGCCCCCCGCATAGCGTACATCTTATTGGCAGAGTATTGAAAGCCGAAAAAAAAATACACTGGATCGCGGATTTTAGAGACCCCTGGACTTCTATAGGGTATCATAAAAAGCTTAAACTGACCGTTAGTTCCCAAGAGAAGCACAAAGCACTTGAAAAAGCTGTCTTAAACGAAGCTGACAAAATTCTCGTAACAAGCGATACCACAAGAAAAGAGTTTGAAAGCCTGACTCAAAGGCCCGTAAGAGTGATTACCAACGGCTATGATTCTGATTATGCCGGAGGGGCCAATATAGATGATACCTTTACCATATCACATATCGGCTCCTTGCTTTCTGGCAGAAATCCAAAAAACTTGTGGAAGGTATTATCCGAGCTGGCCACAGAAAACGAAACTTTTAGAGCTGCTTTACAATTAGAGTTTATCGGGGTGGTTAGTCAGGAAGTAATGGATAGCCTGTACCGATATGAATTAGGCCCCTATATAAAATTGAAGGGGTATATGTCTCATACACAAGTACTATACAGGCAACGTCGGGCGCAGCTCTTGTTGCTAATCGAAATTAATTCTGATGAAACCAGGGGGATTGTTCCGGGGAAGCTCTTTGAATATATGGCGGCACGTAGGCCTATTCTTGCGGTTGGCCCTAAGAAATGGGATGCTGGAAAAATAATAGATGAAACCAGGTCTGGGCGTGTATTTGATTATAGTGCGCATTCCGAACTAAAGCAGCTTGTATTAAGTTGGTTTGAATATTTTTGTGATGGGAAGTTAAAGTCGGAGGCAGTTAATATTGAACAGTATAGCAGGAGGGAACTTACCAGAAAATTAGCAGAACAATTGTATGGGGATCGTATTTAAACAATCGCTTAACAATACCATTATTACTTATTTTGGTTTTGGCATAGGAGCCATAAATACGCTCTTTCTCTACACCCGTTTTTTAACTGATGAATATTTTGGTTTGGTAGGAGTGATTTTGTCTACTTCCACCATTTTGGCGCCACTACTGGCTTTTGGCGTACCTAACACCCTGATCAAGTATTACAGCAGCTTCACAGATGCAAAGACCTTAGACAGTTTCCTTACACTAATGTTGCTTTTGCCATTGCTTCTCTTGCTTCCAATAGCCGTGTTCAGCTATCTAGCTAATGATGTGATCGCCGATTTCCTGGCCAGAGAGAATGCCATAGTTAAAGGATATGTCTGGCACATCTTTTTCATTGGCATGGCAATGGCCTATTTTGAGGTTTTCTACTCCTGGTCTAAAGTGCAGTTGAAATCTATCTTTGGCAATTTTATGAAGGAGGTGTTCGTAAGGGCAGGAGTTACCATTTTACTTATTTTAGTATATCTGAATACCATTTCCGTTGAAACTTTCCTTATGTCGCTAGTGGGCCTGTACCTGCTCAGGACAGTCATTATGAAAATTTATGCTTATGGGGTACGAATGCCGCAGCTTAGTTTTAGTTTTCCTGCCAATACCAGGGCAATTTTGGCCTATAGCGCTTTAATTATTTTAGGTGCTTCTACTGCGGTTATTGTATTAGAAATAGACCGCTTTATGATCAATCAATATATCGAAATCAAGAATGTGGCCTATTACAGTGTGGCGATTTATATAGCCGTGGTGATTAGTGTACCTTCAAGGGCTATGCATCAGATCACCTACCCGTTAACCGCCAAACTTCTCAATGAAAAAGACACTTCCGAACTAGGAAATTTGTACAAGAAGAGCTCACTTACTTTGTTTATTGCCGCCGGGCTTATTTTTATTCTAATACTACTCAATCTTGAAGATTTATATCATTTACTGCCTGCGGCATACCGTGGTGGTTTCTTTGTGGTGGCTTTAATAGGTCTTGCCAAAGTCTATGACGCACTTCTGGGAAATAACAACGCCATCCTATTTAGTTCTGATTACTATAAAACCGTATTAATTTTGGGATTTATTTTGGCATTAATGACCATTCTATTCAATATGTGGTTCATTCCAAGTTTTGGAATAGAAGGCGCCGCTATGGCTACCTTTCTTGCGGTTTTCTTATACAATACAATTAAAGTAATCTTTGTGAGGCTTAAGTTTAGCATGTCTCCCTTTTCACCAAGCACCTTCAAAATAGCCTTGCTACTGATATTTATAACGATTCTTTTCTCTACGCTGCAATTTCCATTTCATCCAATAGCGAATATTCTGCTCAAAAGCTTCTTGATGACCCTGATGTACTTTGGTGTTATTTACAGATTGCGACTGTCTGAGGAGGTTTTTGAAATAATCTCGAGGCTTTTTAGCCGCTAGGAGGACAAACTTTTAGACTTTTCTTGAATACTGTGGTACTTTTTCATACATTGTATAGGTAAGTTCTTACGATTTCTATAGAAAAAATTGATTATGAAAAAAATTAATGTCTTTGTGGTATTTACCTATCTATTGATGGCCGTTGCCTGCGGCAGCGATGACGGCGGGTCTGATCCTGATCCTGTAACTTCATCAGATATCAGTGGTTCTGTTAATTTATACAACGCTGGAACTCAACAGCTGGATGGTGCGGGGATGACGGTAACGGTAGAAGGTACTAATCCTTTAAAAACAGCCGTAACAAATTCTCAAGGCGCCTTTATACTTAGCGATGTTTCTTTTGGGACCTATACACTACTTTTTTCCAAAACTGGTTATGGAGATTTTAAAATGTTCAATGTAGACCATAATAGTACCACCGGTACACTACTGACAGAAGCTCCTTCCCTCGGAGAAACTTCACCTACAGAAGTATTTTCTGTTGATGCTACCGTAAATGGCGATGAGGTCACTATTGACGTAAGTATCAGTCCGCCAGTAAGCAACAATGATCCAAAATACCTCCGGGTATTTTACGGAACTGATGATACCGTGAGCAACACAAGTTTCGTTGAGGCTAGTCCGGGGATTGAGGTGCGCATCAATCCGAGTAGTATAACGGTAACTGCTACGGAGCTCGTTAACCTGGGCTTACAATCTGGAAGCACTGTCTATTTAAGGGTTTATGGTGATTCTTTTTTTAGTAATGAGTACGACGACCCTGGTCTGGGAAGGAGTGTTTATCCCAACCTGAACTTAAACTCGGTAAGCACGGTTTCATTTGTAGTTCCCTGATAAGAGCTATTAAAAACTTGCGATTAATCTTTAACACAGCAGATGGTTAGGAACTAAAAACCCCGCAGGGAAGAATCCGCTACGGGGTCTAAACAACTAACCAACCTAAAAACTATCTTTATTGCACTCTTGTGCTTCTGCTTCTTGTTTTCTTTCCACCACTTCTGCTTTTCGATGTGGCTTTGCTAGCAGATCTTTTATAAGAGCTTCTGCTTATATTGCTCTTGCCTGCAGATTTCCGTGATGCTGAGGAAGACCTGGAAGCAACACTGCGCTGCGTTCTTTTAGCGGAGCTTACGCTTCTCTTATTGGTACTTCTGCTCTGAGGCTTTTTATACGTACTTGTCGTACTTCTTTTTACTGTGGTACTTCTTGGCGTACGTACTACCTTTTTCTTATTAACAGTTCTGTCAGCAGAACTAACTGCTCTGGTATTTCCTCGGCGTGCTTGACTTCGCTCCAGGCTTTGGTTCCTTTCAACATTACTCCGACTCGTGGTTCGTCTGCTGCTATTATCGCGTTTCGTTACCGTACTTCTCTTTACCGTTCTGTTCTGCGATACAGCATCTCCTCTTTTAGTTACACTGCGATTACTTCTCACAGCCTGATTTCTCTTAACCGAACCGTTTCTGTTACTTCTTACACCGTCAACCCTTCGGCCTCGGTTTTCCCTGACGGCTACACGCCTGTCATTTCTATATATTTTAGCTCTTCTATTAGCTCTGTTATATCTGTACGTTTTTCCAATATTGGCGTAAGCTCGTCTCGTATTGTATCTATAAGGCCTGTAATAGGTATACCTTAGTGGGCTATAATATCTTCTGTAGGGTCTGTTATACACCAGGCAGAATCCAACCGCAGGTCTTATAAAATATCTGTGAAAAGGCCTGTAAACATAGTATCTGTTATAGGTATTAACATATCCAGTATGGTAGTCAAAAACTCCGTTGTTGTAGTAGACATTAAGGCCTCCTACTCGTCTTACACGTCCGTTTCTATACCAGACATCCACACCACCAATCTGAGATACGCGACCGTAATAGTCATAATATACAGGAACATTTTCTACCTGGATTACCGCGCCATAGTCATCGTATTGTACATAAGCATTGTAATTGTAACCAGAGTTAAAAGTTATGCTGGTGTTTCTTGAATGATACCCAGCTCCAAAGTTTACGCGATTGTCAATGTAAAAGTCAAATTCACCATCCGGATATACCGAAAACGTAATGCCATTCTCAACAAAGATGAATGAGTTATTGTATCTATAAGCATTGCGTAGGGCAACCTTATCTTCAGCTGTTGCAGCAAGGGTACTCGCAGTACCAAAAACTAGGGCCGCAAATATGAGTACGATTTTTTTCATGATATAAGGTTTTAAATTTCCGAATGCAACTATTTACATTCGATAGGTATATACCAAACAGCGTGCCAAAAAAAATAAAAAAATTTAAAATGTTGATTGTCAATCAGTTATACCTGTCTTAAAATTTCTTCTTAGCAAGAAAGCAATTTCTAAGATTAGAATTTTATGTCGCTTTGATCGCTTTGCGCTACAAAGTATCTGAGCGAGGCGACGAAGAATTGAAAAGTTGGGAGCAAGCCCCCCAGGACAATTTAGGAACTACCAAAGTAATTTTAATTCAATATTTGCCTAAATAGATGATCTATGGCTCTTAATTGAGCTTCTCTTTTAAATAGCGGGCAGTATGGCTTTCTGTGTTTTGAACTACCTCTTCAGGAGTGCCTTGAATAATCAGTTTACCGCCATGAGTGCCTCCTTCCGGGCCGAGATCTATTATGTAATCGGCACATTTGATCAGCTCTATATTATGCTCAATAACAACGATAGAGTGGCCGTCTGATAACAAAGCGTCAAAAGATTTCAGAAGTTTTTTGATATCGTGAAAATGCAGCCCGGTAGTTGGTTCATCAAAAATGAATAGGGTCTTGGTTTTACTATTTCCCTTTACCAGGAAGGAAGCGAGCTTTATGCGCTGTGCTTCTCCACCAGATAGGGTAGAGGAGGATTGCCCCAAGGTCACATACCCAAGTCCGACATCCTGCAGCGGCTTTAGTTTGTTTACGATCTTGGTTTGATTTTTTTCAGCGAAGAAGCTTACGGCATCATCTATGGTCATTAAGAGGACGTCATTGATGTTTACATCTTCGAATTTTACCTCTAAAACTTCCTTTTTAAACCGCTTTCCATCGCAAACATCGCATTCCAGGTGTACATCTGCCATGAATTGCATCTCTACAGTGATTTCGCCTTCCCCTTTGCACTTTTCACAGCGGCCTCCGTCTACATTGAATGAGAAATGTTTGCTTTGATACCCTCGTAACTTGCTTAATTTCTGTGAGGCAAAAAGTGCGCGAATGTCGTCGTACGCTTTTATGTAGGTAACAGGATTTGAACGCGATGATCTTCCAATAGGGTTTTGATCTACGAATTCTACGTTTTTAAGCAATTGGTATTTGCCGTCGAAAGAGGTAAATTGTCCAGCTTTTTCACCATAACCACCCACTTCCTTAAGAATTGTAGGGTATAATAACTTCCTTACTAAGGTACTCTTACCACTTCCAGACACTCCGGTGACCACAGTAAGCATATTTAATGGAAAAGTAACATCGATATTCTTTAGGTTGTGCTCTCTGGCACCTTTAATTTCGATATAGTTCTTTGAACTTCGCCTGACCTCAGGAATTTTAATCTGCTCGGTCCCGTTTAGATAACCGGCGGTCAAGGAAGAAGACTTTAGAATTTTATCTAAAGGACCATGAGCTACAACCTCGCCACCATAAGTTCCTGCTTCCGGACCTATATCAATGACTTCATCAGCAGCTTTCATGATATCTTCATCGTGTTCTACCACAATAACCGTATTGCCCAAATCTCTTAGTGATTTAAGAACTTCTATAAGGTTTTCAGTGTCTTTTGGGTGTAGCCCTATACTGGGTTCATCTAAAATATACATAGAACCAACAAGACTACTTCCTAGCGAAGTAGCCAGATTAATACGTTGACTCTCGCCTCCAGAAAGTGTATTAGATCGGCGGTTTAGTGTCAGGTAGTTTAAGCCCACTTTGCCGAGAAAGCCAAGGCGGGTCCTGATTTCCTTCATCAAACGCTTCGCGATTTTAGAATCGTTAGCATTAAGGTCTAGGGTATCAAAAAAAGATTGCAATGCATCAATAGGCGTTTCTACCAGATCGGAAATCGACTTATCGTTTATCCTGATATTATCAGTTTCTGCTCTTAGTCTTCGACCTCTGCATTGGGTACATCTGGTTTTGCCGCGATAGCGAGAGAGCATTACACGGTTTTGAATTTTATAGCTTTTCTCCTCCAGCATTTTGAAAAAAGAATGAATACCAGTGAAGTACTCATTTCCCTCCCAAACCAATTGTTTTTGCTCTTCGGTAAGTTGAAACCAGGGTTTATGAATCGGGAAGTCGAACTTGTAGGCAGAATTCACCAACTGATCCCGATACCATCCCATGCTTTCACCTCTCCAGGGAAAAACGGCGTTTTCATATACAGACAAAGCGGTATTGGGTACAACCAGATCCTGGTCTATACCGATGACATCGCCATATCCCTCGCACCTTGGACAGGCTCCATATGGGTTATTAAAACTAAAAAGATGAACATTGGGCTCTAAAAATGTAATGCCATCAAGTTCGAACCTATTGCTAAATCGGGTTTGTTTTTCCGTAGCTAACTCCTCAATAATACATTCTCCCTTGCCCTCAAAATATGCGGTATCAATTGCATTGGCGAGGCGGTTGTAAAAATCTTCATCTTCCTTTTTAACTATCCGGTCCACTACCAGGTAGAAATCTCTGCCTATGTCCTCGAGTGTATCATCAATTCTAAGTACTTCGCCTTGGTGTTTTATTCGGGCGTATCCCTGCTTTGAAAGCAATTGAAGCGATTTCAATGTGTCTCGGTTCTCAGGAATATGTACAGGTGCCAATAACAGGAGCTTTGTCCCGTCTGCAAAAGACCTTACATGTGTGACTACATCAGTCACCGTGTGTTTTTTTACTTCCTTCCCTGAAATGGGCGAATAGGTAGTTCCAACCCTGGCATAAAGTAATTTTAAGTAATCGTAAATTTCCGTAGTGGTACCAACTGTTGAGCGCGGATTGGTTGAATTAACCTTTTGTTCGATAGCTATTGCAGGTGCAATTCCTTTAATGTAATCAACTTTGGGTTTGTCTAACTTTCCCAGGAACTGACGGGCGTAAGATGAAAGGCTTTCCACATAACGTCTTTGCCCTTCCGCATAAAGCGTGTCAAAGGCCAAACTTGATTTTCCAGAGCCCGACAAGCCCGTGATAACTACCAGCTTATTTCTTGGAATTACCACGTCTATATTCTTAAGGTTATGCAATTTTGCACCCTTTATAATGATGTTATGCTTAGGGTCTATATCGGAAATTCTATTCATTTTAATAGCTGAGCCAGCAAAGATACAATATGTTAGTTTCAATACCGAATGACCTTATTTTATGCGTAAAATGATGTAAATCACAACATTGTTTTTTTGAAAGTTGATATTTTTTCTATATTTGAGCATTGTAACATAAAATCGACAGGCCTATAATAGAAAAATTACTTTTTGAAAATTAACCTAGATAACTGAAGCCCTTTCTCAAAGAAGGGTACACCTAAGTTGAACCAAAAAAGTAATTTGTATGGAACTACAAGTCGATGATTCGATACTCGTACGAGACTACATGAGTGGGGACGAAAGAGCCCTTGAGTTACTGATCCGCAAACACAATCAACGTATTAGCAGTTTTATCTATTCAAAGGTTATGGATAAGAGCGTTACTGAAGACATCTTTCAGGATACGTTTATTAAAGTGATAAGAACCCTTAAGAGAGGCACATATAGTGAGGAAGGGAAATTTCTCCCCTGGGTAATGCGAATAGCTCACAACCTTATTATAGACTATTTTAGAAAAAACCGCAGGATGCCAAGGTTTGAAGGAAATGATAGCTTCAATATCTTTTCCTTAATTAGTGATGACCGGCTTAATGCCGAGAAACAACTCATAAAGGATCAAATAGATAGCGACCTTGAAGTACTTATCCATGAACTGCCAGAAGATCAGAAGGAAGTACTGGTAATGCGTATCTACAGAGACATGAGTTTTAAGGAGATCTCGGAGAACACGGGGGTCAGCATCAATACAGCTCTGGGAAGAATGCGCTATGCCCTTATAAACCTTAGAAAGATTATTGAGCGTAATAATATTGTTTTAACGAATTAATAGGTTTTAGATCGACTAATCCGATCACTTCCATAATAGTTGCGTTATTTAGACATAACAATAGTATTTATGGAAAGAATTTACGCTGAAAACCCGGATATATGTAAATTGGTCAAGGCCAAGCCCGAAACTGTTGCGTTCCTGCTTAATTATTCTAAGTCTTTGCACGTAGCGAAGCATAAAGGAATTAAGTTTGAAAGCAATTTGAATTAGACAGGCCTGTAATCTTTACAGTTTATATATAATGATTTCACCCCTTGGTTTATTTAACCGGGGGTTTTTTTATTAGTACAATGTAATAACTCGGCCTTCCTACTGTAAGATTGGACGCACAACCAGTTCAAGTTTTTTTCGCCCTAACTCTTTTTTTAGCGATTTAGTATCCTAAAGAATTATAAAAATGGCTTTTTACATCAGAAATAGGCCGTTTGACAACATACTTTTTTAAAGACCTCCCTGTTTATCTACTTTTAGTCTGTAATTAAAAACTGATAACCAATAAAAGCTTTTCTAACAGAAGGCCCTTAATCTTAACCAAAATACTTCCTATGAAACCTGAGATCGATGATTCGGTACTAGTAAGAGACTACATTAGCGGGGACGAAAGAGCCCTCGAGGTCCTCATCAACAGACACAACCAACGCATTACAAGCTTTATTTACTCAAAAGTTCTTGACCGCGATATTACAGAAGATATTTTTCAAGATACCTTTATTAAGGTAATCAAGACACTTAAAAGAGGTTCTTATAGCGAAGAAGGGAAATTTTTACCCTGGGTTATGCGAATTGCACATAACTTGATCATTGATCATTTCCGAAAAAACAAGAGAATGCCAAAATTCGAAGGCAATGATGATTTCAACATCTTTTCTGTAATTGGAGATGACAAGCTTAACGCCGAAAAGCAAATTATCAAGGATCAGATAGACAGCGATCTCGGATTGTTGATCGAAGAATTGCCCGACGATCAAAAAGAAGTGCTGTTAATGCGTATTTATAAGGATATGAGCTTTAAAGAGATCTCCGAGAATACCGGTGTAAGCATTAATACCGCTCTTGGAAGAATGCGCTATGCCCTAATAAACCTTAGAAAAATCATAGATAAGCACAACATCGTGCTAACAAATTAGAGCGCTTAAATTATATAGAGCAATATTTCCATTTTAGTTGCGTTATGATAACATAACTATACTATTTACATATGGAAAAAATTTACTCTGAAGAAAAAAATGCTTGTAAGCTGACAAGGGTAAGTGCGGAAACGGTCAAATTTCTACTTGACTATTCTAAGGCACTAAGGATCCTGGATTACAAGAGTTTCAAATTTGAAACAAGTCTGAACTAAAAGATGAGCCCGCTTCTAGCGGGCTTTATTTTTTTTAGAATAGGCCTCCAAAACCTTCTTTCTCCCTATTTTCTTTGTAATAATGTCTTTTTCAAGGTCCCAACCTCTCGCTGGAGAGTATTCACGGCCGTACCAAATAATTTGTAAATGCAGTTCATTCCATAGTTCTTTAGGAAAAAGCCGCTTGGCGTCCTTCTCGGTCTGAACAACATTTTTACCGTTAGATAGGCCCCATCTATACATAAGCCTATGAATATGGGTGTCTACCGGAAAAGCGGGGATGCCGAATGCCTGGGAAACTACAACACTGGCAGTCTTGTGCCCAACCGCAGGGAATTCCTCTAATTTTTCGATTTCCTGAGGTACTTTGCCTTTATATTTTTCGATCAGAATTTTAGAAAGACCGTGAATCCCCTTAGATTTCATTGGGGAGAGCCCTACAGGTTTGATAATCTCTCTTATTTCTTCTACCGTCAGTTTTACCATTTCATAAGGATTGTCAGCCCTTGCGAAGAGTAGGGGAGTAATCTGGTTTACCCTAACATCTGTACTTTGGGCTGAAAGAAGCACTGCGATAAGCAAGGTATATGGATCTTTATGATCCAGCGGGACTGGAATTTGGGGATAGATCTTCTGCAAAGTGGAAATTACAAAGGCAACCTTCTCAGATTTGGTCATTTTTGTTTAATTTTATATAAAAATTATTAAACAAGTAAATTCAGTCATCACAAATGAATACACTTAAAGCGGGCGACAAAGTACCCGATTTTTCAGCAAAAGACCAAGACGGAAATGACATAAAACTGTCGGATTACCTTGGAAAAAAACTGGTAGTCTTCTTCTATCCCGCCGCAAACACTCCTACATGCACCACCGAGGCCTGCAATCTCAGGGATAATTACAGTATCCTGAAAGCAGAGGGTTACGAGTTATTAGGGGTTAGCGCGGATACACAAAGAAAGCAGAGTAATTTTCGCAAGAAGTTCGATCTTCCATTCCCTTTATTGGCAGATACAGATAAGGCAGTTATTAATACTTTCGGCGTTTGGGGGCCAAAAAAATTCATGGGAAGGGAGTTTGATGGCATTCATAGAATGACCTTTGTAATAAATGAAGAGGGCACTGTTTCTGAAGTAATTGATAAGGTAAAAGCCAAAGAACACACTACTCAAATTATGGGTTAAACCCATATAAAACAAAGGCCCCAGATTTCTGGGGCCATGTTTTACTTTACTGCTTCTTTTTCTTCTTTCTTCTTTCCCGGTATTTCTTTCAAGGTAAACAGTTTTTTCTCTTTGATAATCTCTGCAATTCCTTCAGGAATCATTTCTTCCCAGCCTTCTTCGTCATTGTTGATTTTTTTGAGCACGTCTCGTGAGAAGATATGCATGATATCAGGGTCGTAATCAATAATGTCCATTACCTTCCCATTATACTTAAAGAACTTATAGAGTTCTTTCATTCTGGGATGCACCTTAATATTATTGCTGGTCATTATCTGGCCGGTCTCTGGATTTTTCATAGGATAGAGGTATACCTTGAGATCCTTAAAAAACAGTTTGCCAAAAGCCTCCAGTATACCGCCGCTAAGATGTCTGTAGTATTTCTCATCAAAGACATCAATTAGGTTATTAACCCCCATGGTCAGGCCAATTCGGGCTTTTGTGAAATTGCTAAAATACTCTACGAGCTTATAATATTCCTGAAACTTAGAAATCATTACAGTATGTCCTAAAGAGCACAATAGCTCTGCTCTGTCCATGAAATCGCGCTCATCTATCTCACCAGATGCCTTGAGATTAGATAAAGTTATTTCAAAGATCACAATGGATTTTTCTTCTTCTACCGTTTGTTCCCTGATAAAAATATCATGGGACTTTTCAAACATATCCATGTTCACTTTGGTAGCTGGCCTGTAACTTCCCCGTAACGCAAGGATATTTTTCTTGTATAAAATAGCCGCAGGAAGTAAGTTATTGCCATCAGGACCAAACATCACAGCGTCTGTCATATCATTCCTGATAAGCTGCAAACTCATCAATCTGTTGTCAACATTTTTAAAGTTAGGCCCTGAAAAATTAACCATGTCTATCTCCAGGGTATCCGTGTCAATATGGTCGTACAAATATTTCATAAGCTTTCTGGGCTTATTGTATTTGTAGAAGGCGCCATAGATAAGATTTACGCCAACAATACCTAAGGTCTCTTGTTGAAGTCGCGCTTCATTTTGCTTAAAACGAACATGAAGAATAATTTCATCCAGTTCTTTCTGGCCCGGGTCTAACTGAAATTTAATACCAACCCAGCCATGGCCCTTGTACCGCTTCGAAAAGTCGATCGTTGCTACGGTGTTTGCGTAAGTAAAGAAAAGTCGGTCTGGATGTTCTTCTCGGCTAATGCGCTCGTCCATCAATCGCATCTCGTGCGTCAGCATTTTCTTTAATCTGCTTTGGGTAACATATCGCCCATCTTCCTCTATGCCGTAAACCGCATCACTAAACGACTTATCATAAGCGCTCATAGCTTTGGCGATAGTACCAGATGCGCCACCAGCTCTAAAAAAATGCCGGGCAGTTTCCTGACCCGCACCAATCTCCGCGAAAGTTCCGTAAATATCTGGATTTAAATTTATTCTGAGTGTTTTAGCCTTAATGGAAGGAATGTTTTCAAAAGCCGGATCTCTTTTTAAAACTGAAGCCATTTTATGGGTTTTGCTATCGACAAAGTTAATAAGATTGCATAATCTATTAAATAAATAAGTTATAAATTTGAAATAAATAGACGAGCGGTTGAAAATCACTTTTTTGGGAACCGGCACATCTCAGGGAATCCCAGTAATTGGGAGTGATCACCCCGTCTGCAAGAGCACGGATAAAAAGGACAAAAGACTTCGTGTTTCTGTAATGCTCTCCTGGAAAGATTACAACTATGTTATCGATTGCGGTCCTGATTTTAGGCAACAGATGCTGACACATGATGTTCGCAAATTAGATGGGGTGTTATTTACCCATGAACACGCGGACCATACGGCAGGTATAGATGACATTAGACCCTTTTTTTTTAGACAGGGAGATATTCCAATTTATGCACATCAGAGGGTAATTAGTTCTCTCCAAAAGCGATTCGATTACATTTTTGCCGATGAGAACAGGTATCCCGGTGCCCCGGCTGTTCAAGTAAATTCAGTTAGCAATAATATGCCCTTCCATATTGGAGGCTTAAAGGCAATTCCTGTCCAGGCTTATCACAATAGATTGCAGGTCTTTGGATACCGGGTAGGAGACTTTGCATACCTCACAGATGTAAAAACAATAGAACAAGAAGAAATAGATAAGATAAAGAATGTTAAAGTATTATGTGTCAATGCCTTAAGAGCAAAGCCTCACCACTCTCATTTTAATTTGGAAGAGGCTCTGGACTTTGTGGAGAAAGTGCAACCAGAGACAACATATTTTACGCATATCAGTCATTATATGGGATTTCATGAGGAGGTTGAAAAAGAACTACCAAAAAATGTACATTTGGCCTATGATAATCTTGTTCTTACCATTTAACCCAATACTTAATAGCACAGTTAGAATCTTGAAACCATTTTTATGAAAAGTAAAATATTTTTATATCTCTTCATTTTTGCCGCGCTAATCGGTCTTTACTTTTTTGTTAGCGGCGATAATAGGGTAAAGGATCAAAATGTAAAAATTGAACAGCTAAACGCCTCGGTAGACGGACTGCGAGACTCGCTTCAAGCAGCGCAGCTTAAGGTGTTGGACATGCAGTACTTCTCTTTGGAGAATAATGATGACGCCCTGGCTTATTATGACCATCTCGAGCTAGAAAATCCCTCCAGATATATCGCTGATAAACTTCTGGAAACAAATGAAAAAAGAGGAGACAATCCTTTGATTCCATATGAGGGTATGGAAAGTGACTTTAAAATCAATAAGATTAAAATATTGAATCACAAGTGGATTGTGGCCGACTTTTCGGATGGTAAGTACTGGGGAGAGCTTGTAATAGGTTACGAGCTAAAAGATAATTTAGGTGTAGATTTTACACTCCTGGATCATTTATTGTACACCAGAAGCAATTAGTTTAGCTCTTTTCCTCTAACCACTTTTTGAAAGCCATAAAATTCTGTGGAGATACCCCATGGCCCACGGGAAACTCTTCATAGCTGTGCGTTATACCAAGAGATTTCATCAATACCGGTGCTCTCTGCGCCCATTCTGGTGGAATAACCATATCTACCTGCCCGTGAGAGGCATAGACGTTTAGACTACTATGATTTTTTTCCTGATAATCTGGGATTAAGATTTTCTCGTCAATATAGCCACTTAGTGCGATCAGGTTCTTTATTTTCTCAGGAAAAGACAATGCAATGGCATAGCTTAAAACAGTTCCCTGGCTAAAACCCAGGAGGGTGATGTTATTCTTATCTAAATGATAGGCATCACAGGCTTCATCAATGAAACTTAGAATTTTATCCCTGGATACCTTTGCTTGTTCCACATCGGTCCATTTGCCATAAGCAGCATCAAAATTAATGCTATACCAGGCATGTCCGAAAGGTTCCATTGCATGAGGGGCTCTTGCAGAAATCACACAAAACTTTTCCGGAAGCTCTGGCGCGAAAGAAAAAAGATCTTCCTCATTGCTACCATATCCGTGAAAAAGAAAGATAACAGGAGGCGAAACATCTTGCTGCGTTGCAGGCCTTATTAAGTGTTCTAAAGACAAGTGGGCTAGGGTCATTCTATCGGATAAAGGTGAACCATTTTTGAAAGTATGGGCCTATTACAGGCACTGATTGCTTTTTGTTGTTCAAAGCTCCTAAAAAGCCATAAAACCAGAGTACAATATAAAAAATGTACAGGCCAAACCAGGCATATTTATTAAAAGAAACGCTTAAGAAAAGAGCAAATCCGATAAAGGTAAGATGTAAACCAAAAGCCTGTCTGGTATGAAAACGTGCAAATTCGTTTTTGGGTTCAATATTCATGGTAATGGCAATAAATGCTCCAATAATGGTAAGATAGGCAATGATTGCAGTGGTTTTTCCTTCTTTAACAGATTGTTCGTTCATTGGCGTTAAATTTAAGTTTACTCAGGAGAAATTTAATTGTCAGATAACATTAAAAGCTGGTCGTTCGCGACAATACCAAGCGCTTTCCCTTTGAGTTCCTGCCCAATAAACATACTATTTTTAGAGGTGGAATTAAGCTCATCTTCCGATAGCATGTAGGTCACCGAAGGGTCGAAAAGAGTAAGACTAGCTCTCGTTCCCTCAGCTATCGCAGGAGCTGGGACGCCAAAACGTTCTTTTCCATTGCTAAGTAAGGAAATTGTGGTATTCAGATCGAAGAGCAGATTTAACACGCCAAAGGCATTTTCGAGTCCAACAGAACCATATTCCGCATTGTCAAACTCAAGTCGCTTTTCTTCAATATTTACTGGTGTATGATCGGTGGTTACATAGTCAATTACGCCATCTTTTAAACCTTTTAGCAAAGCCTTTTTATCCGTAATGGTACGCAGGGGTGGGGATACTTTGTAATTGCTGTCAAAGTTCTCAAGAACTTCATCTGTAAACCA
>CBDBVE010000001.1:0-506060 GCA_965212595.1 Flavobacteriaceae bacterium | reverse complement strand
TGAAACAATAGTACGATCATTCCGGCATCTTTGGTTGAGGCCATCAAATATGCCTCTTCTAATTCTTGGCCCATCCAGTTTTCCGGGATCGTAAAACCAATTCCCTCTTCGCTAAAATTTACTTTTCCGGTGTCTTGACCTTTCGTGCTCATAATTCCCGTCAGTAGTAAACAAATGATAATGTAGTTTTTCATAATGCAAGTTTTAAAGTTTACAAGCTCCTTCCAGAATGTCTTTTTCCGTGGGATTATGGAGGTTACCCATCGTAAAAAGACCACCTCCTATATTTCCTTTATCTATAAGGAGTTGAAGGCTGCAGAAGTCTTCTAGACTGCTGTTGTTTTCAATCACGCAATCATCGGTTACATTTATTAAGTTCTCTAAGCCCTGTAGATTTCCAAGATTCGTATTGGCAAATAACAAAAGATCATTCCCAATGGTAGTGAGGTTGGCCAAGCCCTTAATGTCTAATAGATTCTGGTTGACTTCAAGGATTAAATTTTCCCCGACTGACTCTAAACTTTCAAGTCCGTCGAGGTTTAAAAGTTTTGTATTACCAGATACATTCAGGTCAGATTCCACGGTGGCTACATTGTGCAGGCCATTTAGTTTGGCGAGCTCCTTGTTGTTGCCGATGTAAAGGGAAGAAGTTTGGGTAAGATTGCTTAACCCACTTATATCTACAAGTTTACTATTTTCATGTATGGCAAGTTGTTGTAAAACACTAATTTGCGGTAAGGAGCCGAGATCCTGTAAATTATCATTAGAGTAGATCTCTATGTCCTCAACTCCAGACAAATTTTCAAGTCCGTCCAAACTTTTTAGCAGCGGATTTTGCTGTATGCTAAATCCTATCTCCAACAAGCTTCAGGGCTGTTAGACCCTTCAGGTCTTGTAAGGTAAAATTCCTTTCAATATCCATATCAAAGGCAATGGCTGTAAGACTTTCAAGGCCTTCCAAAGCTTGCAAGGATGGGTTGTCCTGGATACTTAAACTTTCTATCTTACTTATTGCGCTGAGGGCCTTAATATCAGTTAATAGCAAGTTAGATTCCAAAGTGAGTTCGCCAACCAGCACTCTTAGATTTTCGAGGCCTTCCAGATCCTTCAGATCTGGATTCTCAACAATTGCTAGATTTCCGGAAATTTGAGTGATTTGATTGAGGCCATTGAGATTTGTTAGTCCGGTGTTTCTAATTTCTAGACTTTCTGAGACCTTGTTTAGGCGGGACAATGGGGTCAGGTCGGATATGGTAGCATGATCAATAATTAGGGTTCCATCGATCTTGGTATAGCCCATAGCCCCAAAATCATTGACCTCTTGTTGTGTTGTCAGAACCGCATTTTCCGTCAGCACGTTTTCAAGAGTATTGAAGAAAAAGACTTTGCTCTCAGTACTTAGCCCTTTGTCATCCTTGGCGACCACTTTCCAAAGGAAAGATTCGCCGGTATCAATGAGATCTAGGGTGAAATTTGAAGTGCTTATGTCCTCCGCAATGAGTTCGAGCTGGGCAATATTTTGCCCAAAATAAAGGTCGAATGTCAGCTTGTCTTCATTAGGGTCGCTACTGGTCCAGCTAAGTTCTACATTGGTGAATTCTTCAATACCACTGTTGTTGGCTGGTACGGGGTCTACGGGCTCGGTGGGCGCCAGGTTGACTTCCTGTTCTGGCGGATCAGGATCTGCGATCACCGGACTGTTATCATCTTTGCTGCATTGTATAGAAAGCAAAGCGAATGCTATAAAGGTTATTTTTTTTATTATTGTTTTCATAACTCAACGATTTGATAATACTGTTGCAAATTGCTGAGATTTAGTACGCCAAACATCGGTGGAAGTATCTGAATGCTGATTTAAGGGAAAACCCTTAGTAGGTGGACTGAAACGGAAGAATTGAAGAAAAGAGGAACTGAGCAATATTGTAATGGTTTATCATACAGTTGAGCTCCGGTCAGTGGTATCCTTGTCTTGAAAAATTTGCTTTTCCGGATATATTTTTCTTCCGTGTAGGGGTCCAAACCCCGCCCCGCATTAAGTTAAAATTACTCCCTGCAATTTTCAAGCAACTTACTTGTCAACGCAGATTAAAAGGAGCCTTTGATAAACTTAGGAATGGTAAAATGGAAGAATCGAGAAATGAGCTGTTTTAATCTTTCTAATGCTACACAACTGCTTACTACCTATGGTTTGGTACTTACTACTAACCAATCAACCCCTTCTCCATAGCCGATTTTATGAGTCCGGCCGTATTTCTGGAACCCAATTTTTGCATAAGATTGTTTCTATGGCTCTCTACGGTTTTAGTGCTGATATAAAGCGCATCTGCAATTTCCTGATTGGTGTGTTCCTGTGCTATAAGGTCTAAAACCTCTTTTTCCCTTCGCGTGAGCTTTGGAATAAAACCTGTTGAAAGCGGATTTCCTATACTGTCGTTTAAAAGGATGTCTTGTATAGCTCTTGGCAGGTATATTTTTCCATTATATACGGTTTCAATGGCTTCAATCAATTCTGTTTTACCGGTGTTCTTTAAGAGGTAACCCTTGGCTCCATTCCTGAGCATATTTTTAATAAATCCGGCTTCGCTGTAATTAGAAAGGCCAATAATGGCCATATCCGGGTACTTTTTAAGAAGTTCTTTTCCCAATTCTATGCCATTCCCATCAGGTAAATTAATATCTAGAAGTAATACATCGGGTTGCTTTTCTTTAAATCCTTCAAGCAAATGAATCCTTCTGTGATAAGTAGCCGTAATTTGGAGTGAATCTATGTCCTCGAGCATAGCCTCAATTCCCTTAACCACCATAGGATGATCATCTAAAATTGCTACTCTTATCATAAGTCTTGCACTTTTTTAAGGTCTATTTCAATAGTAAAGGTACTACCTCCGTCACCAGAATCAATATCTAGCGTACCCTTTAGGTAATTCACCCGGGAACGTACATTTTGAAGCCCAATACCATTGGTTTTAGAATCGGGTTTAAAACCAATCCCATTATCTTCTACAACGACATGGAGGCTATGGTCTCTGTGGTTTATTTGCACCAGCGCTTCGGTTGCGTTGGCGTGTTTTACCACATTATTTAACAACTCTTGTATCATGCGGTAGATAGCTGTCTCTGCTTCCTTTTCCAGGGTTAGGGGGCCTCCAAAGAATTGAAAATCTATATTGAGTGCGTTTGCGGAGGTCACTTTTGTGCAATATTGTTTTATGGCTTCTAATAAATCAAAATTATGTAAGGAGGGAGGGGCCAGGTTATGTGAGATTCTGCGCACCTGGTCTACAGCAATATCTAGCATACCTATGGCATCTTTGTAGAGCTCTTTTTCTTTGGCCTTAAATTTAACGGGGTTCAAGGACGTGATTTTGTACTTAATGACTGCGAGGTCGCCATTGATACCGTCATGCAGGTCCTGTGCCAGCCTCACGCGCTCCTTTTCCTCTCCCTGGATAAGCGACTGAAGTTTCACGACATCTTGCTGGGCTTTTAGGGCAGTAATTTCGTTCGATTTGGTTCTCTGACGTTGCCTATAATACAACCAACCCCCAAAGGTCATTAAAAGCAATAACATTACCCCCCCAATAGCTTGGTTAAACTGTTTTTCATTTTTTAGGATGCTGTTCTCCTGTTCTTTGAGCAACAATTGTTGCTCGGCCAGTTCTTTGTCTTTTTTTTCGGTTTCATATTTGGTATTCACATCTGCTAAAACTACCCGGTTTTCATTGGAAAAAACAGAATCTTTGATGGTCACATATTTTTCCAGGAGCTCATTCGACTTTTTAAAGTTTGCCCTCTTTTTTTCTGCCTCAGCCCACGACCTATAGGCTTCCTGACCAATATCTGGGTAGGGGTTGGCATGATACAATTCATCAAATTCCTGGAAGTAGGTTGCCGACTTTTTGAAATCTCCTCGTTTGAGTTCATTGTTCCCAAGAGTGACATAGGTAACCATTATGTCGTAAGTTTTATTGCGGAGTTGGGCATAGTTTTTAGCCTTTAGTAATTCATGATTGGCCTTGTCATATTTTTGTATATCGCCATAAAACTCTCCCAGTTTGCTATGCATCTCAAAACATATTTGTGGCGACTGTGTGATTTCGCATAAAGCTAGCCCCCTGTCTAGATAATATCGGGCACTATCTAATTTTTTTTCATTGATGGCATAATAGGTCATGGCCTTTAGGACGACCGCTTCAATTAGGTAATTTTTACCGCGCTGACTGCTCTGTAATGACAATTTTAGATAGTGCTTGGCTTTTTCGTTGAACCCGGCATTGGCCAGCATTACGGCATGATTAAAATACAATCTGCAAACCTCGCGGTCATCGTCTTTGACCAAATCAATAGCCTTTAAATTGTATTCCGCTTTCTGATCAAAATTGTCAGAACTATGATATGACATGGAATAGTTGGCGTAAACCGCAGACCGCACTTTACGATCATCCTGCAGGTCTAATTTTTCTAGAGCCTCGTCCAGATAATACCGTGCGGAGTCGTTTTTTGAATTGTAAATATAACTTAGGCCTATTTTATTGTAAACTTCCGCTAGTTTATAGTCATTGTTTGGAAGAGAGAGTTTTAAAGCTCTTTTTGCATATGAGCTGAAACTATCCAGGTTTTTTGACTGATATTGTTTACTTAGGGACAGTAGCAGGCTTATTTTAGTCGTATCCTGATCAGCAACTGCCAAAAGTTGCTGCAGGCTATCAATCTTTGAGTGTTGAGAAAACCCCTGAATTAGAGATAAGCACAACCCGAGACGTAGAATTATTTTGATCGGTAGCATATTGTTTAGAATGGAAGGTGTTTTCTAGACCTTTGCAACTCAACTAAAGATACTAAAACACTATTTATTAGTGAATTGAAGCGTTTTTTGTTTAAAATACCTGTTGTTTTCTAAACTCAAAATAGATGGTCTCTCCACTTTCTTCGATATAGGTCCATTGCATAAGGTTTCTATCAATAAAATTAACGATAAGCTCATCTGCAAACAGAAGCCTTGTATCTCCATCTTCTGGAATTTCAAGGGCATCAATGTGATATCTGTCTATCGAAAGCCTGGACCAGGTCCCGTCATAGACGATTCCATCCTCAAAACAATCTCCAGTACCGGAAATAACCCCATTTGGGTCTAGAACTAGAATAGTCGGACGATCGCAGTTTTCAAAATTTTCTTCAGAATCAGGGTCACCATTAACACCCAGATCAAAAATTCGGATAAATTGCCAGTTTCCAATTATTGGATCGGAAAAAGGATCATCGGCCGAATTGTCATCATTTGAGCAAGAAATCAGGATTAAAGAGAAAAAAAGTGCAAAAAATAGATAATGGGTCCTCATTACAATAGATTTTGTGGTTTCTAGGGGCAATTTCCATTTTAAAGCCCTAAAAAACATCAGGTATAGCAAGGGGATCAAAAAATCAGGGTTTTCCCTTGCTTTTGCCTTGAAATTGACTTTTTCGGAATGGTTTTTGACTTATTTAACCCGGATTCAGGGGGCTGAGAAGCATAATTATTGGCCCAAAAAAGGATCTTTTTAGAATTGTTTAAATAAGAGAATTTTCGAGCCCTATTTTTCCACATTTTTTGTTAATAACTTCAATGCTAAAAAACTGCTAAAACCCTAGATTCCATGGGGGATTGGTTATATTTGTAGGATGCCAAAGAACGAAGCAAAAACAACTTTGAAATTTTATGAGTGAAGAAGTAAAAAAGAACGATTATTCAGCTGATAGTATTCAGGCCCTGGAAGGTATTGAGCATGTTAGAATGCGCCCCTCTATGTATATCGGAGATGTGGGTGTCAGAGGGCTGCATCACCTTGTTTATGAGGTGGTAGACAACTCTATTGATGAAGCGATGGGTGGCTATTGCGATACCATTAGCGTTACAATAAATGAAGACAACTCCATAACTACCCAGGACAACGGAAGAGGAATACCTGTAGGCCTTCATAAAAAAGAAGGTGTTTCAGCCCTTGAGGTGGTTATGACTAAAATTGGAGCCGGAGGAAAATTCGATAAGGATTCCTACAAGGTATCCGGAGGCTTGCACGGCGTAGGAGTATCTGTTGTAAACGCGCTTTCTAACCACTTAAAAGCCACCGTGCATAGGGAAGGAAAAGTATGGGAGCAGGAATATGAAAGAGGGAAGACCCTATACCCCGTAAAAAGTGTTGGGACCTCTAAAGAGACTGGAACCATAGTTACTTTCCACCCGGATAAAGAGATTTTTACCCAGACCATAGAATACAGTTATGAGACCCTGTCTAATCGTATGCGCGAGCTTTCGTATCTAAACAAGGGCGTTACGATTTCTATTACTGATAGGCGTCAGAAAGACGAGAAGGGAGAATTCGTCTCCGATACTTTTTATTCTGAAGAAGGGCTTAAAGAATTTATCAAGTTCCTTGACAGCAACAGGGAACCACTTATACAAGGAGTTATCTCCATGGAAGGAGAAAAGAATGACATTCCCGTAGAAGTTGCTCTGATTTACAACAGCAGCTATACGGAGAATTTACATTCTTATGTGAATAATATTAATACTCACGAAGGCGGAACGCACCTTTCAGGCTTTAGAAGAGGTTTAACAACAACCCTGAAGAAATATGCAGATTCTTCCGGAATGCTAGACAAGGTAAAGTTTGAAGTTTCAGGTGACGACTTTAGAGAAGGACTTACCGCCATTGTTTCTGTAAAGGTAGCCGAACCTCAGTTTGAGGGTCAGACAAAGACGAAATTAGGCAATAGAGAAGTTTCTTCAGCAGTAAGCCAGGCAGTATCCGAAATGCTCACCAATTACCTGGAAGAGCACCCGGATGATGCTAAGATTATTGTCCAAAAAGTCATTTTAGCCGCACAGGCACGTCATGCAGCTACCAAAGCACGGGAGATGGTGCAGCGTAAAAATGTAATGAGCGGAGGAGGCCTTCCTGGAAAGTTGTCCGACTGTTCAGAGCAAGACCCTGAGCAATGCGAGGTGTTTCTGGTAGAGGGAGATTCGGCAGGCGGAACTGCAAAACAAGGAAGAGATCGAAACTTTCAAGCGATTCTTCCGCTAAGAGGGAAGATCCTGAATGTTGAGAAGGCCATGCAACACAAGGTATTTGAGAACGAGGAAATTAAAAACATCTATACTGCCCTGGGGGTAACTATAGGCACCGAGGAAGATAGTAAAGCGCTGAATTTGGACAAATTGCGCTATTTCAAGGTCATTATTATGTGTGATGCGGACGTAGATGGCAGCCATATAGAAACCCTTATACTTACCTTTTTCTTCCGCTATATGCGAGAACTGGTAGAAAACGGGCATGTTTATATTGCTACACCACCTTTGTATCTTGTTAAAAAAGGAGCTAAAAAGCGATATGCCTGGAACGACAAGGAAAGGGACGAAATTGCTGAAAGTTTCAAAGGAGGAGTAAGCATTCAACGCTATAAAGGTTTAGGAGAAATGAATGCAGAGCAGTTATGGGATACTACCATGAATCCTGAGTTTAGAACTTTACGCCAGGTGACTATTGAAAATGCCACGGAATCGGACCGTATTTTCTCTATGTTGATGGGCGATGAGGTACCTCCCAGACGAGAATTTATTGAGAAAAATGCCGTTTATGCGAACATTGATGCATAAGAAATAGCACTTACACAACAAAAACCCTGACAGAAACGTCAGGGTTTTTTAGTTTTAGGAAAAATTCTACGACATGAAACGTAACATTTTCCTACTTGCACTATTATGTGGAACGCTTTCCTGGGGGCAATCAAATATTAACGACCTGCTTGCCGCGGGAATATCGGACGCGCAGCAATTTACAAACGATTATTTGTCACCGGTCTCTGAAGGTGCGATTTACAGTATTGGCGGAAGCTGGTATAACAGCGCCGATGCAAAGCCTTTAGGCGGTTTCGAAATTGCGATAATTGGAAACCTGACAGGCTTTAAAAATAAAGACGATAAAAAAGCATTTACGCTAGATACTGCAGATTACGAAAACCTGCAGTTTGTAGACGGTAGTACTTCCAGGCTGGTATCCTCAGCACTTGGAGATATAGAAGGTGTTAACGTGATTGTCACTGACGGTACCGGAACCTTTAGCGAAGTGTTCGAATTACCCAGTGGTCTGGCCTCAGAAGACTTCAATTTTCTTCCATCAGGATATGTCCAGGCTAGTGTGGGATTGATTAAAGGCACAGAATTAAAGGCCCGATTTCTTCCGAAAATTAATACAGATGAGGCCTCAATCAGTTTGTACGGTTTTGGTATACAGCACGATTTTACAAAACACCTTCCTGCAGACAAGATATTACCAGTTGCCATTTCTGCCGTTATAGGGTATACCCATTTCGATGGGATGTACGACTTTACAGCTACTTCTATTGTAGACGGACAAGATCAGCGTATTGATATGGACATTAATACCTGGGTTTTTCAAGCCGTTGTATCCACAAGGCTTCCTGTAATCAATTTTTATGGTGGTGTGGGTTACCTAACCGGAAAGTCTGAAACCGATGTTTTAGGAACCTATACAGTGCAGTCCGGACCTTTTCAAACCACCTATGAAGACCCTTTTAGTGTTAGTGCCGATGCAAGCGGGGTAACCGCCAATATCGGAACCAAACTAAAGCTGGGGTTTTTTAGGTTGCATGCAGATTATACCATAGCCGAGTTTAATAACCTCTCCGTAGGTATCAACTTTGGATTTAGGTAATCTAGAATACAAAAGAAATTAATTTGGCCGGTAGCAGATGTTACCGGCCTTTTTTTTGGAGATTGAGCAAAAAAAAACAGCCCTCATAGCAAAAGGCTGTTTTTCGTAACTATATGGAAAAAAATAAGGGGATTTATTCTCTGTGAGCCAGGATATTGCCCTGAGCATCTTCCAGCATTTCTCCGTCTGCAGACTCTTTCATACTTACTTTGTTGTCTGGCATATCTGTTCCGGGATAGCTTATAGTATAGACACCATCTTGCTGTTTCCAGCCAAAATCGGTGATCACTTCCAGCGTAGCACCGTTGTATTTGTGGTACCTTCCCAGGAAAACATCGTTAAAAATCCATTCCTGACGAATAGTTTGCTTGGCGGTCTCGCCGGCATTCAATACTTCCACCTTAGACCAGATCCCTATTACAGGATCATCGTTTTCGGGGATTCTGGAACAGTTGCTTGCAAAAACAATAGCAACTATGGCCAAGAATGAAAATAGTTTTTTCATTGATTAGTAGGTTTTCAGATTTGGGATCTGTAACTCTGCTAACGCACCTTTTTTAATAGGTATTGCTAAAATTCGATGTACTACCTAAAATTTGCCTTTTCTTCGTTGAACTACCTTTTTTTTTAACAAAACGGCCCGTCTTTTATGAAATATCCAACAGAAAGAAATAAAAATTTAGCTGACCGTTTTAGCGCTATTTTCTGTTAAAATTCGCTATTTTTGGCAGGCTTATAAATCATTTGAAAAAGGACATTTTATGAAAGTTACAGTAGTAGGAGCAGGGGCCGTAGGTGCCAGTTGTGCAGAATACATCGCAATAAAAGATTTTGCGTCAGAAGTGGTATTATTGGATATAAAGGAAGGCGTTGCAGAGGGCAAGGCTATGGACCTTATGCAAACGGCTTCTTTAAACGGTTTCGATACAAAAATCACAGGAACCACCAACGATTATGCTAAAACTGCAAATAGCAATATTGCTGTCATTACCTCCGGGATTCCAAGAAAACCAGGAATGACCAGGGAAGAACTCATTGGGATAAACGCCGGTATAGTCAAAGCGGTTTCTTCCAGCCTGCTAGAACATTCGCCTAATGCCATTATCATTGTAGTGAGTAATCCGATGGATACTATGACCTATTTGGTACATCAGACTACCCATATACCAAAGCATCGAATTATTGGTATGGGAGGAGCCTTAGACAGCGCACGTTTTAAATACAGGCTCGCGGAAGCTCTAGAGGCCCCGATTTCTGATGTTGACGGAATGGTTATAGGTGGGCATAGCGACAAAGGAATGGTTCCCTTAAGCGGACATGCTACCAGGAATAGTGTTAAAGTTTCCGAATTTTTGTCTGAAGAACGTCTGCAGCAGGTGGTTGAAGACACAAAAGTAGGCGGGGCCACACTTACCAAATTACTGGGCACCAGTGCCTGGTACGCTCCCGGAGCGGCAGTTTCCGGACTGGTACAAGCTATAGCTTGCGATCAGCAGAAAATGTTTCCATGCTCCACATTACTCGATGGTGAGTATGGTTTGAAAGATATTTGTATTGGAGTACCGGTACTGCTGGGAAGAAATGGAATAGAAAAGATTGTTGAGATTGAATTAAGTGAAGCCGAAAAAGCCAAAATGCAGGAAAGTGCAGCAGGCGTAAGAGCCACTAATGGTTTGCTTGAAGTATAGTTTCTATAACTGATTTTTATAAGGAAAAGGTGTCTACAATCAGGTATGACACCTTTTTTGTTTGCTTACAAAACCCTTAAATATATTGTCAGTTCCTAGGGGAAATGATATATTTGCACGCTGTTTACGAATACCATAAGTTAATTCCAATTAATCAAAATAACTCATGCAGAATAAAGGACTAATAAGGCTTTTTGCTTTTCTGTTCGGAATTGTCAGTATTTACCAACTTTCTTACACTTTTATTACCAGCAAAACCGAAAATGAAGCTGCCGCCTATGCTGCAAATGCTATTCCGAGCTCGGAAGAAGGCTATGTAGCCAAGAGAGAGGTTTTAGAAGCTCGCTACCTCGATTCTATCAGTAAAGATGATATTTTTGGCTATACCAGCTACGAAGATGCTAAGAAAAAAGAGCTAAACAAGGGCTTAGACCTCAAAGGAGGGATCAATGTTACCCTTCAAATTTCCGTAAAAGATATACTTAAGGGTCTCGCTAACGATACCAAAAATCCGGTTTTTAACAAAGCCCTCGCCGATGCCGATTTGGCGTCTACGAATAGTGATGATACTTATTTAGACCTGTTTTTTGACTCTTTTGATGCAGTCAAAGGGGATGTAAAACTGGCCTCACCAGATATTTTTGCGAACAAAGGGTTGAGCGATGAGATCAATTTCCAGATGACGGATGATCAGGTAAAACCCATTATTCGAAGAAAAATAGATGAATCAATTGTCTCTGCCTTCGAAGTACTTCGCGAACGTATTGATGGTTTTGGCGTAACCCAACCCAATATTCAGCGGGAAGGGAACTCTGGCCGAATCCTGGTTGAATTACCCGGAGCACGCGATATTGCAAGAGCTCAGGAATTACTTTCCAGTACTGCCCAATTAGAATTCTGGGAAACATACGAGTCTGGAAATCAGAGCTTGCTCAATTTTATGATACAGGCCAATGAGACACTAAAAGACATTGTTGGAGACCCTGAGGAAACTGTTGAAAAAGAAGAATCTGAGATAGACTCTTTGCTTTCTGATGTAGAGCAAGATTCTTTAGACCTTATTAATCAAAACAATCCGCTATTTGAGAAATTACAGATTCCCGGCCCTGGATTTGCTGTGGCTATTGCAGCGATTAAAGATACCGCTGAAGTTGGGGCCTACCTAAGGATGCCTGAAATTAGAAGACTACTTCCTTCTGATGTACAATTCACAAAATTTCTATGGGAGCGCCCTTCTAAAGATTCGGATGTTGCCGCTCTTTTCGCCCTAAAATCAAATCGCGAAAATACACCTAGAATAAGTGGCGATGTGGTAAGCGATGCCAGAGACCAATTTGACCAGTTCAATCGTCCTGCTGTAGGCATGGACATGAATGTAAAGGGGGCCAAATTATGGGAAAAACTTACCAGTGAGGTTAACCTGAATAATACAGGGATTGCTATTGTACTGGATAACAAAGTATACACTGCTCCAGGAGTTTCCCAGGTTGGCGGGATCTCAGGGGGTAGTTCTGAAATCACAGGAACTTTTACTGTAAACGAAACTAAAGATATCGCTAACGTTTTAAGAGCTGGTAAGCTTCCAGCCTCCGCGGAGATCATCGATTCTTTTGTAGTAGGACCATCTTTGGGTCAGGAAGCTATAGACAGCGGCTTTATGTCGTTTCTTATCGCCATGGCCTTTGTCTTGATCTGGATGATCTTTTATTACGGAAAAGCTGGAATATTCGCAGATATTGCCCTTACCTTCAACATCGTCTTAATATTTGGAGTATTGGCCAGCCTTGGTGCCGTACTTACCTTGCCTGGTATTGCCGGTATTGTCCTGACCATTGGTATGTCTGTTGATGCAAATGTACTGATCTTTGAAAGGGTAAAAGAAGAGCTCGCAAAAGGCAAAGGCAAAGGACAGGCGGTGGCCGATGGTTTTAGCAATGCCCTGTCTTCAATTTTAGATGCGAATATTACTACGGGACTTACAGCACTTATTTTATTGGTATTTGGTTCGGGGCCCATCAAAGGCTTTGCTACTACATTGATCATAGGTATTCTTACCTCGCTCTTTACGGCAATCTTTATCACAAGATTACTTATAGACTGGTACATTTCCAAGAAGGGAAGATCACTCGATTTCTCTACGGCACTTACCAAAAACCTCTTTAAGAACCTTAGCATTAACTTCTTAAGCAAGCGAAAGATCGCTTATGTGCTTTCTGGAATTTTGGTAGCCGTTGGATTGTTCTCTTTAATTACACAGGGACTGGATCAAGGGGTTGACTTTGTGGGTGGACGTAACTATCAGGTACGCTTTGTAAACCCTGTAAACCCAACTGAAATCACCAGCGAACTTTCCGGACCTCTGGGAAGTGCAAGTGCCAAAACTTTCGGTGATGCCAATCAGATTATGGTGACCACCAAATACAAAGTAGATGTGCAAGGTACCGAAGTGGATGATGAAATTTTGAACATACTCTATACCTCCCTACAGAAGTACTTACCAGACGGCACCAGCTATCAGGACTTTATTCCCGGGGGTACAAATGATGATGTAGGGGTGATGAAATACCGTAAGGTTGGACCCACTATTGCTGATGACATTAAGAAGAATGCGCTCTGGGCGATCGTAGGATCTCTCGCGGTGGTTTTCCTCTATATTTTACTCCGTTTCCGAAAATGGCAATTCTCATTGGGAGCTGTTGCGGCCGTCTTCCACGATGTTTTAATAGTTCTGGGTATTTTCTCCCTAACCAGCAAGATTATGCCGTTTAGCATGGAGATAGATCAGGCGTTTATAGCCGCCATACTTACAGTGATCGGATATTCATTAAACGATACGGTGGTAGTTTTCGACCGTATCAGAGAAATCGTAAATGAAAAAGGTTGGCGTTCCGGAGATAACATTAACCTGGCATTGAACAGTACTTTGAGCCGAACTTTAAATACCTCGCTAACCACCTTGGTGGTGCTGCTGTCCATCTTTATTTTTGGAGGTGAATCTCTAAGAGGATTTATGTTCGCCATGATCGTCGGTGTTATCGTTGGTACGTATTCATCGGTTTTCATCGCTACTCCGGTAATGTTTGATACTTTGAGAAAAATGATTGTAAAAACCAAAGCTGCCGCAGCTTAGGTGTACATAAAACACATATTGAAAACCGCTTGTGTCTATCAGGCGGTTTTTTTATGAACTGTTCTAAGATATTGGGCTAATTTTAGACCTCTCATTGAGTTTTAGCCCTTCCTGTAGAACCAGTTGAACTGGGCTGTAGTTCATATAGTAAAGGTGCTTTTAAGCCTGGTTCTTTTCTATGTGACACATAGATAACGGCAGTCTTGCTCTCTGCAGCGATCTTGTTTACCAGGGCTACTACCAATGCCGCACTAGCATCATCAAGCCCTGCGGTTGGTTCATCAAGAATAAGCAAAGGGGGGTGCTTAACCATTGCCCTGGCGCACATGATTAGCCTACGCTGCCCATCTGAGAGCTCATGAAAGTAAGTGTTTTTCAGTTTTTCCATTCCTAAAAGACCTAGCCAATCCTGAGCAATACGCAAATGTGCCTCAGTAGGTTTTATGTAGAGCCCGATAGAGTCTAAAAGACCAGAGATCAACATATTCTCCAGGCTGTGATATCCCCTAAACCTGTCTATCATAGCCGGTGTAAAATACCCTATGTTCTGCTTAATATCCCAGACACTTTCGCCACTGCCTTTTTTGTAACCAAAGAGCTCCAGGTCTTGCCCAAAGGCTTTGGGGTTGTCTCCTGTGATCATAGATAAAATGGTGGTCTTACCACTGCCATTAGGACCGGAGAGCTCCCAAAAATCTCCAGGTTTAACATCCCAGTTGATGTTGTTAAGAATACCCTTACTTCCGTACGAAACACTGACACTTTTCAACCGAATCAAATACGGCCATTCATAGGCATTGTTTTCGGGAGCTGCCGGAAGGGGTCTTTGAAAATTCAATGAATCATTGCTATTGGGCAAGGCAGCAAGGCTTTCGCTAAAAAGAAGTTCTGAACCTAATAATCTTCCGTAGGTGTTTATAAAGGGCAAGAGATCTTCTTTTCTACTTGCGATTTGTATGACCGATATTGACTGAGATAAATCTTTCAGTTGCGCCTTTATTTTTTTTTGAGAATCCCTATCCAGATTATCAAAAGGATTGTCAAGGATGAGAAAGTCTGGCTGGCCTTGGAGCAAATATTCTAACAGGGCTTTCTTACGCTCCCCGCTACTCATAGATTGTAAACTCTGGGAAGTGTCCGGGTTCAGTAATTTCTGATCGTGTATAGCCTCCTCTTCAATAAAATGATTTAGCGCTCCCTTTGAAAATAAGGCTCCCCTGAGGGTGTATAACGCTTTAAAATTTTCTGGAAGATCGTTGGAAAGCAGGCGACTGATAAGTCCGTTTTTATCAGATCTATTATCAATAAAGATAGCCCAATGTTGTTTTTGATGCACTTCTTGCCCTTATAGATTCGCGACACACCTTGTTTTGGCGCTTCCACAAATATAAGGGTTAAGTCTTTCAGCCGGAATAACGGCAGAGGTATTGTCTAATGTTACCAAAGTCACATTTTAATTTTTACGGGAGCTGTACATTTACCTTAAACAGCATCATGCGCTCTAAAGGAAAAAAGTTACTTCTGGTATGCCTGCTTTGCCTGGCGTTTATTACAATAGTGACTTTGCTGGTAGAGTTCATGGTAAATTAAATCACATCCGATGAAAAAGAACATGGGGTCTACAGACCGAATAATCCGATTTTTAGTGGCAGCGATAATTGCTGTATTGTACTTTTCAGGCACCATTTCCGGGACTTTAGGTATCGTATTGCTTGTAGTTGCAGCCGTATTTCTGCTGACAAGTTTTATCAGTTTTTGCCCCTTATACGCACCATTTGGGTTGAGTACCTGCAAGACAGAGGTAGACTAATGAGGGTCTATGGCGATGCTATCAGTACCCTATAAATATGTACAGGGTTGTCTTTATAGACTGTAGTTTTATCGAGAAACATCCCGTTTTTTAAAGCTACCTTCTGTGATGGAAGGTTGTCTACATGGATGATAGAAATAAGAGATTCAGACAGTTGATGTTCAAAGGCGAAAAGCTTGCACTTTGCGGCAGCTTCTATAGCATAGCCCTGCTTTCTGTATTTAGGTAGTAAAGAATATCCGATCTCCAATTCTTCTTGTTCGTCAACGACTTGTACCAGAAGGCCACAAATACCAATTAGGGCGCCATCAGATTTCTCAATCAAAGCATTCATACCTCCCAGGTCTTTTTCATAGCGCTCAAAGGCCCTATCTATTTGTCCCTGGCAAGCTACATGAGGGTCTTTTGGGACTCCCTCCCAGTATTGGGTACTGGTAGGATCATAATAGAATGGTAACCATGCCTCAAAATCTGAAGGGCGAATTCTCCTAAATCGTATTCTGTCTGTCTGTTCTCCTTCCAGTATGAACTTTGCCATAACTATTCTTTTTTTTCAATCCATTGGTGCGTAAGCTCCCATAACTGACTTTTAAAATGCTCTCTAAAAAAACCAAAATGCCTTAGCTTTCCAAGATCTTTTTTCCCAGGGATATAGTGAAGACGTTCAGTTGGGGCATTTACGAATTGTTCTACCAGCCAATCTACCGTTCTTTTTGGAGCATAGTCATCTCTGGGAAAACTCATTGCCAGTATGGGAGCTTTAATTTTATCAAAGAACTGACTGCTGTCGTCATAGTAGTGCAACATATACCTCTTTTTTCTTCCCCATCTCATCCATTCGTAAACCACGCGTTTTGGCAAATTTTCAAAAAGGCCGATTTTTTTTGCCGGGAAATAACCAAAAAGGGGTGTCAGCGTCGGAATCATCGCATACCAAAACAAGAACATCTTTGGGATATGAATTCCTTTAAAATCCCTCCAATAACCACTTTGAGATGCCACCATCACAATTTTGTCTAGCAAAGGGTATTGCGGATTAAAACAAACAATTTGCCCACCTATACTGTGTGTCAGTAGAATAATTTGATGTTGCGGATTCTGGTCTTTGGCATACTTTACTACTGCGGCCTGATCATTGCTTCCCCAACTGTTTAAGTCGGTCCGATTCATTTTTAGAGCAGCCAGGTCAGAACCAGAACGCCCAATACCATAATAGTCAAAAGTCAAAACAGTATAGCCCAGGCTTGCAAAATAGGAAGCGAACTTTTTGTAATAGCCCTGTAAAACTCCAGTGGCAGATGAGATGACCAGTGTTTTTTGGTTTGATAAAGCAGATGAAAAACGCGTAAGGGCTACAGAGTGGCCCAGGGGAGTGGCTATGGTTAAGGTTTGCACATCCATGCCAGAGAGATTATTGTTTCTGATACGCAATACTGTCGCCAACAGATAATCCCATGCTTTGCACTATTCCGGCATTGACCTCCAATACATATTGTACCGGAACTTTAGAAGAAAGGCCGCTTTCGTCAAGTGGTTTGGCCTTTTCCTGAAAACTCACAATCTTTAGATTTTCGTCTATGAAAATGAGGTCTAAAGCAATTTTAGTATTCTTCATATAGAAAGAATGCATAGCTACATCCTGAAAAATAAAGAGCATTCCCTGCTGAGGTTCCATGGCTTCCCTGTACATTAAACCGGTTTGAGTCTCGTATTCCGACTCTGCGATTTCAATATCAAATGTGCTGATGACAGTGTCGGTCTCGGCTTTATAGATACTTAGCTCTCCTTCTTTGGTAAAGCTTATTGGTTCTGTTTTAATCACTTTTTTTGAGTCTTCCTTGCATGCAAAAGTTAGTACTAAAGTAGAGCAAAGAAAAAGTCCGATAAGTTTTTTTGAATTCATTTAAATCACCTTAATCCTCTATATTTTGCCTAAGTCCGGGCTCCTTTCTTCCTAAAAATGAAATACAGGCCTATTAGAATGAACGGAATACTTAGCCACTGTCCGATGGATAAGATTTCCATAGACTTGTCTAAATCATTCTGCCGTTCTTTCACAAATTCAATGAAGAATCTAATGGTCCATAATAGCACTAAAAACAAGCCAAATAAAAAGCCAGGACTATTTTTCTTATCAGTTTTCCAGTAGAGGAAGTACAAGATGAGGAACACAAAAATATAGCAGATCCCTTCATACAATTGCGCGGGATGCCTAAACGGAATAGTTTCTAAATACTGCGCAAACTGCGGATTAGCCTCTAAGGCCTTATAGGCAGCATTGACAGACTGTTCTCCGGTTATCCGCAGTGCGTCTGAACCCGAGATGTCTTCAGAATCTCGTACAAAGCGAGTGGCAAAAATGAAGGACTCATTCACTTCTTTCCCGTTGATCTCAGAATTAAAGAAATTACCAAGGCGAACAAAGAAGGCACCAATCGAAACGGGGATAACCACTCTGTCCAGGATCCATAACATTTTAAAATCCTTATATTTTCTAGTAAGGAGATACATAGCTATGATCACCCCAATAGCTGCTCCGTGGCTAGCAAGGCCTGTAAAACCTGTAAATTCATAGCCGTCAATAATTCCAAAAAGCGAACCACCTGTAGTTTTTCGGATGGGGAGGAGAATTTCTAAAAGCCTGGTCTTATAGTGGTCCCAATCGTAAAAGAATACATGGCCCAGCCTGGCTCCCAGCATGGTGGCAACTAAAGTGTAAATAAACAGGGTGTCTAACTGCTGAATGGTCTTCTTCTCATTCAAAAAAATACGCTTCATAATATACCAACCAACGGCAAAGGCTACTATCCACAGCAGGTTGTAGTATTTTATTTGAACAAATCCGATGCTAAAAAGCGTTTCATTCGGATTCCATGTAAAGCCTAAAAAATGCATACGTACAATTTTGATGCGCTAAGATAAGAAAAGTGGAGGTGTGACATGGTGAAATAGTGAAATAGTGATAAAGTGAGTTAGTGAGATGGTGCGATAGTGAATCTGCTAAAAGAAAATTATAAAAAAGTGATAGTCGCAATTAGACCTGGGTCATGAGTTTAGAGAACCACCGACTAAATATGCTGCTAATCACCTAATTCACTAGTCCACTAACTGACTAAATTTAAGGTACCGGATCATAACCCGATCCTCCCCATGGATTGCAACTAAAAATTCTTTTGACCGCCATCCATCCCCCCTTAAAAATTCCGTGCTTTTGCAAGGCTTCAATAGTATATTGAGAACAAGTTGGTGAATACCTGCAGCTGGCAGGAGTCAAAGGAGAAATTAGGTTTTGGTAGACTCTTACCAGAAAAATAAAAGGAGCAATCAGTACTTTTCTCATAACAATACATTAAAGATTGGGCCTGGGGAAACTCAAATTGGGCTTAAGAAACGGTAAATGTAGTTCCTTCCTTTCCATCTTTCAGTTGAATGCCCAATGCGGCAAGCTCGTCTCTGATTTTATCTGAGGTTGCAAAATCTTTATTGGCTCTCGCTTCATTTCGCATTTGTATCAGCAATTGTACAACACCAGATAACTTTTCGGTATCGGCACCTGCCCCTCTTTTATTTTCCAATCCCAGAATGTCGAATACAAAAGCATTGAGGATCTGTAGCAGAAGTTCAGCATCTGTACCGGAAATACTTTGTTTTCCGTCCTTTACCAGGTTGATAAACTTTGCGGCATCAAATAAGTTCGCGATAAGGATCGGGGTATTGAAATCATCGTTCATGGCATCATAGCATTTTTGCTTCCAGGAAGTGATATCAAATCCGTTGGTCTCTTCGTTTGTGCCATTCAATTTCCCCAGGGTATCAATGGCCTCCATAAGGCGGTTAAAACCTTTTTCAGACGCAAGAAGTGCATCTTCGCTTAAATCCAGAATGCTGGTATAATGCGCCTGCATCATAAAAAAACGTACTACGGAAGGGGAAAAAGCTTTGCTGAGAATCTTGTTCTCCCCTGAGAATATCTCGTTGGGCAGGATGTTGTTTCCGGTAGACTTCGCCATTTTCTTACCATTCATGGTTAGCATATTGGCATGCAACCAATACCTGACTGGAGAATGGCCATTGCTGGCTTCTGCCTGGGCGATTTCGCATTCGTGATGCGGGAATTTTAAATCCATACCTCCGCCGTGAATGTCAAAGGTATCTCCCAGGTATTTAGTACTCATTGCAGTACATTCTAAATGCCATCCCGGAAAGCCGTCGCCCCAGGGAGAGGGCCATCTCATAATATGCTGAGGTTCGGCCTTTTTCCAAAGTGCAAAGTCTTGCGGACTCCTTTTTTCATCCTGGGAGGTAAGCTCTCGGGTATTGGCAATCATATCTTCCAACTTTCGGCCGCTGAGCTTTCCGTATTCGTAAGAGTTATTGAATTTTTTAACATCGAAATAAACAGAACCGTTTTTCTCATAGGCAAACCCTTTCTCCATGATGTCCTTAATGATCTCTATTTGTTCAATGATATGCCCCGTAGCAGTGGGTTCAATACTGGGAGGCAAGAAATTAAATTTCTGAAGGATGTTGTGAAAATCTACCGTATACTTTTGAACCACTTCCATGGGTTCAATCTGTTCTAACCGCGCTTTTTTTGCAATCTTATCTTCTCCCTCCTCCGCGTCATCTACAAGGTGGCCTGCATCGGTAATATTTCTGACATATCTGACTTTATAGCCCAAATGCCTAAAATATCTAAAGATCATGTCGAAAGACATGAAAGTGCGGCAGTTACCTAAATGCACGTTGCTATAGACTGTTGGTCCGCATACATACATGCCAACATGCCCTTCATTTAAAGGTTCAAAAACTTCTTTTTTGCCGGTAAGTGAGTTGTAGACTTTTAAGGTTTGACTCTTATACAATTGCATTGCGGTTAAAGCCTATTTAAAAGTTAGTTTCCAGGTTAATGTAGTCTAAAAATTCCCTTCTTACAGCCTCTTCCTTGAATTTTCCACCATATTCTGCCGTAACGGTACTACTGTCAATGTCGCGTATCCCTCTAGAATTAACACATAGGTGTTTGGCGTCTATCACGCAGGCTACATCTTTTGTGCCGAGCACTTTTTGTAGTTCCCTGACGATCTGTATGTTCATGCGCTCTTGTACCTGTGGCCTCTTTGCAAAATAATCTACAATACGATTCATTTTAGACAAGCCCACGACCGTTCCATTAGAAATATATCCTATGTGCGCCTTCCCAACTATAGGTAGCATATGGTGCTCGCAGGTAGAATAAACCGTAATATTTTTTTCTACAAGCATTTCGCCATACTTGTATTTGTTCTTGAATTTTGAAGATTTTGGCTTCTTTTTGGGATCTAATCCGCCAAAAATTTCTTTAACATACATTTTGGCGACACGGTCTGGAGTACCTTTTAAACTATCGTCTTCCAGGTCCAGCCCCAAGGTGAGCATAATTTCCCTGACGTTTCCACGAATTCGCTCAATTTTTTCCTCCTCACTGAGAACGAAGGCATCTTCTCTCATGGGAGTTTCTTCAGAAGAAGAAATATGATCATTTCCCATGGCTTCAAAGCGCTCTTCCAATGTGCTGTCAAATTTCATTTAAATCGATGTTTAACGAACAGCAAAGATATACATAATATGCCACTTTATAGCTTGTTTAGGCCGTTACACAACATAAATTAGTGTTAACATGAGTCACGGATTATTTTTATATCCTCCAAATCTCATGTCTGCTTATGAAGCATTTTTGCCAGACTTTGGTATTTTCGATCTTATTCTTCAGCACTGGACTTTTTGCCCAGGTAGCGGTTGATTGCGCGAATGCTATTCCCATTTGTAGCAATACCCCTGTAAATTCCGGGACTCAAGGCTGGGGAGTAGACGATTTTAACGGAGCGGCTACAAGTGGTTGTCTTGAGCAGACGATTACAGGCGTCATAGAATCTAACTCTGCCTGGTATAGATTTAGAACAGGGGCTTCAGGGCTTTTAGGCTTTAATATTGGCTTTGATACCTCAGAAGATTGGGATTTTGCCCTTTACAGGGCAAGTGATTGTAATAATCTGGGTGATCCCGTACGTTGCAATTTTTTCGACAATCAGGACCAACAGGCGTATATGGGAGTAGGGGAAGACCCTACCGGCGATCCTGACACCTACCTCTACGAGGATTGGCTACAGGTTGAACCTGGTGAGGATTATTACCTGTTGATCAACAATTTCAGCAACAGCAATTCTGGCTTCTCCATACAATTTTCAGGGGAAATATTTAATACCAATCCTTTTGATGCCTTAGATTGTTCCATTATCAACAATCTTCTTGGGCCTCCATTGGCGGCTTGCGATAATGAGACTGTAATTTTAGACGCGACCACGACAGATGCAGTAAGCTATACTTGGTATCGTGATATAGGCAGTGGATTTCAAGTAATAGGCGGCGAAACAGCTGCTACTCTCAATGTAACGCAGTCTGCAATGTATAGGGTAGAGGTGATTACAACAACCATGATGAACATTATAAGTGATGTGCAAGTGGCGTTTTCCGTCGCACCATCGGCCAACACGCCATCCCATGAGGTTATCTGTTCCGATCTGCTCCTTTTTGATTTAACGACCAAGGACGATGAAATACTGGGCTCTCAAGACCCTTTAGACTATATTGTCACCTATCACAGTTCTTTATCTGATGCCCAGGCCGGAATTAACGCTTTGCAGGAGTTCTACCAACTCAATGTAGGCTCGGAGACTATTTATGTGAGGGTTGGCTCTGTAGAAAACTCCAATTGTTTTGACGCGTCCGAACAATTTCAACTCACTGTGGTGGAAACACCACCGATTACTTTTTCCACGGATGTTTTTGTTTGTGAAGAAAGCAGTGGTATAGCCATTGGAGAGAGCAATCCAAATCCTGCTTTTAGCTATTCCTGGGATTCTGGCGAAGTCACCTCCACTATCATGGTTGCCGATGCCGGCACACATACTTTAACCATTACAAATACACAATCGGGAATAAGTTGTACGACTAGTGCCGAAATCACGGTTGTAGTTTCAGAAACCCCAAGAATCACGGATGTTGTAATCAATGATCTCGAACAAAACAATTCCGTTGAGGTACTTACCGACGTGGTGGGTGATTTTGAATATCAGTTAGACGACGGACCTTACCAGGCTTCTAACATTTTTAACGATGTGATTCCGGGCATGCACACAGTGACGATAAACGACCTTATGGGCTGCGGGATGGTTAGTGAAACTATCACGGTTGTAGGCTTTCCTAAATTTTTTACTCCAAATGGTGACGGTGCTAACGATTTGTGGCATATTATAGGCGTTACTACCCTGGAAAATCCGGTAGTTCATGTTTTTGACCGCTACGGAAAATTGATAAAACAGCTAGACGAAAACAGTTCGGGCTGGGATGGTACTTTTAACGGTAGGGAGATGCCTTCAACAGACTATTGGTTTAAGCTTACCTACACAAATTTTGAAGGACAAACCGTTGAAGCCAAGTATATCAGCAATCATTTTTCACTTCGCAGGTAATTTTCGTGCATTTTCGTTTCAGTGTAGTTTATCGATTAAGCGTAGAAAAAGTCGGACGAAATTATACTAAATCCGACGGAGCTGAGTTATACTAGATGATTAGTAAACGTTAGCCCCACAATCTATGCGGACACTTGTCTCTTTCCTGTGTTGCCTGCTCCTCTTTGTATATGGACTGCAGGCGCAGAACTCACCCGATTGCCGAACTGCTATACCCGTTTGTGCAGATGCCCCAATTATGGCTGAAGCTGATGGCAATGGCGATATTGACGATTTTGATCCAGATGTAATCCGTATGAGCGGTTGCCTGGAAAAAGGGAGTGTTGCTTCTGCCAATATTGAAAACAACACCTCCTGGTATGTTTTTAGAGCAGGGACCGATGGCAGAATAGGTTTTGACATTGAAGCGATGCCTGTGGGGGGCGGAACCGGGCCTGTTACTGCAGAATGGGATTTTGCCCTTTATGGCCCCGATGTGGACTGCACCACCATAAGCAACGGAACGGCTGTGCCAATTCGCTGTAATTACGAAGTAAACAATACAAATTTTACGGGAATTGGCGTAAATCCTGAAAATGGTCAGGAAGGGGCGCCTCACCTAACCGGGAGCCAGAATACTTATGATGAATGGATTGACGTACAGGCAGGCGAAATTTACTATCTGCTAATCAATAACTTTAATACTAATTTCGACGGAAACCCTGAGCCTTATACGCTAACGTTTACGGGAACTTCGGTAGACGCAGACCAGGATACGGCGTTAGACTGTACCTTAAGAGATGAATTTTTAGGCTTAGATATCATTGCCTGCGAAGGCGATCCTGACATTACTTTAAGCGCACTTAATTCCCCTGCCGGAGCCGATATTGCTAACGTATTGTGGGAAGTTGATTTCGACGACGACGGTACGATAGACGCTACGCTGCCAGGAACCGGGCCATTTGGAGCAGAATTGGTAGTTGCCAGCCCTAACTCGGGCCGCTACTTTGCAACAATTACCACGGCCTCCGGAACGCCACCTACGGTAGCCGATGTTGGTGGGATCCTTATTACTTTTTATGGTGTACCTGTTTTAGATAGGGTAGATATCCTGGACGACCTCTCGGACAGTAACAATATTGAAGTATTTGTTCAGGGAAATGGTGATTATGAATATGCCATTAACAATGGCGAATTTCAAGATTCACCTATTTTTATCGATGTTCCTCCGGGTGAAAACACCTTGATCATTAATGATAAGAATGGTTGTGGAACTACAGAACCCATCCCATTCCTAGTCGTTGGCTATCCTAAATTCTTTACACCTAATGGCGATGGTATTCACGATGCCTGGAATATTCTTGGGATAGAAACATTGACAGACCCTGTGGTGTTTATCTTTGATCGTTATGGAAAGTTACTAAAACAGCTTGATGAAACCACTATAGGTTGGGACGGCACGTTTAACGGGCGCCCAATGCCTTCTTCAGACTATTGGTTTAGGTTAGAATATTCCAGAGATGAAGGCGGGGCTTTGGTGGCTAATACCATTAGAACACATTTTACGTTAAAGCGCTAAAACACAAAGCCCCAGCAGTTAAGCAGGGGCTTATATTCATACTATTAATTCCTGACTAGAAATTTAAGGTATAACCAAGGGTAACGTTAGAGTTAATCCTATTCACCAGGGCGGGAGTGGTGACCCCTGCATCGAAGAGCTGCTCATTAACGTCTTGCTCAGACCTGCTAAAAGCAAGATCTAATCTGCTTCCACCAAAATTATAACCAATTCCGGCAGAAAAACCTGTTAAATCGCCAATGGTGATTTCATCTTCATACGGGCTTTGCTCAAATCTGTAACCTCCTCTGAGGCTCACGGCATCAATCCTATATTCTCCACCTACTCTAAAGGTAGATACTGCTTTTAACTGACTGGCAATATCCTGATTCACTTCTGAAAAACTAGGATCCGATGTGGGCCTTAGTTCCGCCTCAGTCATGTCCTGATACCCATAATCAAAACTCAGCAGGCCTTGTTTTCCAAAAACAATAGCGGCGCTACCGGTTAGCTTAGCCGGTGTTTTTACTGTATAGGCCTCAAATAAGTTGACAATATTAAAGTCGATGAACGTAATGTCCGGATTTTTATCAGCAAAATCGGTATTTATTCGTTGAGAAAGGTCATCAGTCAGGCGATACCAGGTAGGTGACTGATAGCTCCCTCCAATGCGAATATTGTCGTTCAGCTTAGCTATTGCTCCTACGCTAAAGGAAAATCCGGTTCCTTCTGTATGCAAGAAATTGTCAAAAGTTGTGGTTTGTATCGGAGAAGCTGCATCGTATCCGGTCTCATCAAAAAGCGTCAGCTTATCATAAATCACCGTATGAAAGTTTAGAGAAGCCCCCAAATAAAGGTTTTCCTGGTACTGTGCGGCCGCGTTAAGCGTGAATCTGTTGTTGTACCCCGAAGTACTTTGAAAAAACTCCTGGTTAACGCTACTGTATTGTGCATTTGAAACGTATTGGGTGTTGTCATCATCATCGGGGTCTACAGGATCAATAACACCGGCCTGAAAGCCTAAAAATGCCTGCTGATCAACAAAACCAAGACTGGAACCAATATCTAAATACGCATCTTCAATAAATTCGCCATCCTGTACTCGTAGCGGCCCTAAAGGAGCGCCTTGCGCAAAGGCCTGGAAATAATTATCAATTCCCTGGGTACTATTACCCGAAGCAAAGAACTCATTATCAAAATTCTGTACGATATCATAATTAAAGGCGAGAGATACTTTTTTCCAATTAGAGTCGTCTGTAGTTTTAAAGACAAAAACCCCGCCTGCCTGGTTTAACTCTACAGAATTTAGTTCTCTATTGTTGAGGCTATTAAAATAAATAGCATCGTTATCCCGGTTGTAATTGGTGCCCGAAAACGTGATAAGGCTATTGTTGAATACCGCTGATCCGGCCGGATTCACATTTAATGCCGAAAGATCACCTCCCAGGGCGCCAAAAGCTCCGCTCATACCCTGAAATCTAGCTGTTCCCTGGGTGTTTTCAGCGCTGTACCTCAATACGTCATTGATGTTTTGTGCGGTTGCAACCGCACATACCAATACCATGATGAAAGTAAAATACCTTTTCATTTTTATAAAAGTTTACTTAGAAAATTGATTGTATGATTTTATGATCTTCTTCCCCCACTTCGGCCTCCACTTCTTCCACCGGAAGATCTGGAACCGCCTCCTGAACTTCGAACGCCAGAACTTCTGGAACCTCCGCCCGAGCTTCTATAGCTACCTGAACTTCTGGAGCTTCTGCTACCCGAACTTCTGTACCCAGAGCTTCTTGATGAACTGCTTCGGCCAGAACTTCTGTATCCAGAGCTTCTGGAACCTGAGCTTCTAGAACCTGAGGAATATGTAGACCTCCTGGGTGCGTTGCTTCTATAGGTGCCTCTGCTGCGAGTGCCACTAGAGGTGCCTCTTCTATAGGTGCTGCTTCTTGGAGAATTACTTCTATACGATTGATTAGACCTTGAACTGCTATTGTAACGTGGAACAGCTCTTGTACTTCGGCTAGACCGGTAAGACCGGTTTCTGGCAATCGCATCTGCACTTACAGATCGTCTTGCGGTAGTACCGCTTCTATATCTGCTGGAGCTCCTTGAAGTAGCCCTGCTTGTATTGATATTAGACCTTCCACTGTTGCCTCTGTACCTGGTATTAGTACCTCGAGAACGGGTTCCCAGATTAGATCGTCCACGAACGCCAGTTGTGGCTAATGTATTTCTATTGTAGTAACCTCGTCTACCTCGGTTGAAGGCATAGTTTCTGCCATAATTATAACCATATCCTCGTCCAAATCTACCATAGCCGTAATAACCACCCCAATAACCGGCATATCCCCATCCAAAGCCACCATACCAGGGATTGTTCCATCCCCATCCGCCAATCCAGGGCCTATTCCATCCCCATCCGCCATACCAGGGTCTATTCCATCCCCAGCCATAGTAACCGCCATACCAGGGATTATTCCATCCCCATCCGAAACCAAGACCACCCCAGCCCCATAAACCGGCACCGCCCCAGCCCAAGTTATCATAAACATTGATGGTAACGTTAGAGCCACTATCGCCCCAACCGGCATATCCGTTATAGTCGTTATTAGATTCAAAATAATTGTCGTCTTCTAATCCCAGCTCAAGACTGTCGCTCTCTACATCGCTGGAATACCCATCGATGTCGGTAAAGATCTCGTTTTCCCGGATCTGCGCGATTTGTTCTGCTTTACGTCCAAAATAATCTTCGTAAATGCCGTCACTTTCCTTAGCTTGTTTTTTAACTTGCGGATTCCTGTTTACCGTTGTGCGCTCTGTACCTTCTGCGTAAATGCCATCATTATCATAGTACGAAGCCTGCTGGTAAGAACCGCAGGAAACTAAAACGACCGACAAAAGAACGAGTAAAGAAGCTTTTGTAGCTTTGGGTTGGGGTAGAGATTGAATCATCGTCGTAAATTTATATTGTTGAACATACTAAAAATAGTTAGTTTTACCGAACTAATTTTCTAACAATGTCACAAGTTTTGTGCCAAAGTACTTTTAATGGGTAAAAATTTAACGAAGAGAGCAGAGGATTATTCTAAATGGTATAACGAGCTTGTAGTAAAGGCAGATTTAGCAGAGAATTCCGGTGTTAGAGGGTGTATGGTTATAAAACCTTATGGTTTTGCAATTTGGGAGAAAATACAAGCCGGATTGGATAAGATGTTTAAAGACACCGGGCATCAGAATGCCTATTTTCCATTGTTTATACCCAAGTCGTATTTGAGCAAGGAAGCAAGTCATGTAGAAGGCTTCGCCAAGGAATGTGCAGTGGTTACGCACTACAGACTGAAAAATGCCGAAGACGGAAGTGGTATTGTTGTGGATGAAGAAGCCAAATTGGAGGAAGAACTTATTGTGAGGCCTACCTCGGAAACCATTATTTGGGATACTTATAGAAAATGGATACAATCGTATCGGGATCTTCCCCTATTATTGAATCAATGGGCTAATGTAGTACGTTGGGAGATGCGTACCCGCCTTTTTTTGAGAACTACCGAGTTTTTATGGCAGGAAGGGCATACAGCGCATGCCACGGAACAAGAAGCCATTGATGAGGCCGAACTGATTTTAAAAGTATACGCCGACTTTGCCGAAAAGCATATGGCGATACCTGTAATAAAAGGAATTAAGACCGAGAGCGAACGTTTTGCAGGGGCTGTAGAAACCTATTGCATTGAGGCATTGATGCAGGATGGGAAGGCTTTACAGGCAGGAACATCTCATTTCTTAGGGCAGAATTTTGCCAAGGCTTTCGACGTGAAATTCGCCACTAAAGAAGGAAAGCAAGAACATGTTTGGGCCACTTCCTGGGGTGTTTCAACCCGCTTGATGGGGGCATTGATTATGACGCATAGTGATGATAACGGCCTGGTGCTACCTCCCAAATTGGCACCTATACAAGTTGTTATTGTGCCTATTTACAAGGGTTTAGAGCAGTTAGAGGCTATTTCGGAAAAGCTAAGTCCGATAATAGACGAATTAAGAGACAAAGGAATTTCTGTTAAGTACGATAACAGAGATACGCACAAACCAGGCTTTAAATTCAACGAATACGAATTAAAAGGAGTTCCAATAAGACTGGCTATTGGGCAACGCGATATGGAAAATGATACCATAGAATTAGCCAGAAGAGATACTCTTGAAAAGGAAACTGTACCAATTGCTGATGTAGTAGAAAAAATAGCTGGTTTACTCGAGGATATCCAAAGCAATATTTATAAAAAAGCATTCGATTATCGCGAAACGCATATTACGGAGGTTGATACTTATGACGAGTTCAAAGAAGTTCTTGAAAGTAAAGGTGGATTTATCTCTGCACACTGGGACGGAACAACAGCTACCGAGGATCGGATAAAAGAAGAGACTAAGGCCACTATTCGTTGCATCCCGTTAGAAGGGAATGAGGAGGCTGGGAATTGTATGGTCACAGGAAAACCATCAGACAGGAGGGTGCTTTTTGCAAAGGCGTATTAAGGAGCTGAACTTAAAGGTCTAATAGTATTTCTCCTTACTTGGCTATTGAAAGATGAATAAATTACTGGGGTCTAGACCCCGCCCCTTTCTTAAGTTAAAGCGGTTCAATGCAATTTCCATGCAGATATTATGAATGAGTTCTTTTATAAGGCTAGCACTGGAAATTTTTGGTAAGGAATGCCAATGTTTGGCAAGAATCTACCCCCGAGTTTTGGAATTTGTTTCCATTCAGATAATTAGGGATTGGGTTTTACCTAAAAAATAAGGAGTTGGTGTTGTCTTAGTGAAAAATAATTGTATTTTTGCATCCGCAATTATGCGAAGCAGGCCCGTTCGTCTAGGGGTTAGGACGCCAGGTTTTCATCCTGGTAACAGGGGTTCGATTCCCCTACGGGCTACGACCGAAGCGCGAAATTAGAGGTACGAAATAAGAAATAAGAAAATTCTTTATTCGCAGTTCTAATTTCTAACTTCAAACTGGCCCGTTCGTCTAGGGGTTAGGACGCCAGGTTTTCATCCTGGTAACAGGGGTTCGATTCCCCTACGGGCTACAACCGAAATACGAAATTAGAAATACGAAGTAAGAGGTAAAAACATGGCAAATCATCAGTCGGCATTAAAGCGAATTAGAAGAAACGAAGCAGTACGTCTTCGCAATAGGTATCAGCATAAAACTACGCGTAATGCCATTAAGAAATTAAGAAGCGAAAAAAATAAGAAAAAGGCAGAAGCATTGTTGCCTGCCGTTGTGGGTATGATAGATAAGTTAGCAAAACGCAATATCATCCATGCCAACAAAGCGGGTAACTTAAAAAGTAAGTTAATGAAGCAGGTTGCTGCTTTGTAGTAGTTTGCTTCTAAATCCTATTTTATAGACCCTGACTCCTCCTGGTCAGGGTTTTTTTATGGTGAATAGTGATTTTGGATATAATTTATTGCCTCTTCCTGGCTTAGGGCTGAGAAATTCTTATAGCGCTCATGTACATCTACAATTTCATCGAGAGCCTCCTCAACCAAAGCTTTGTTTTCCCAGCTGTTCAACGCGCGAACCACGGTTGCTAAACACCCTTTTTTATAGGCAATCTGCCCCAAAACATGTATTAAAGTATTTCTAACCCTAGCCGTACTATCAAATTGAAGCTCGGCTAACATGGGAAGTATATCCTGCGGATGGGTTCTTCCCCTGAGTTCTATGCCATGGCAAATTTCTCGCCTCACCTCTTTGTCTTTGTGCCTTAAATAAGTTGATGCCCAGCCCAGGGTGGGCTTCGGATTTTTTTGCCCCATTTTCTTAAGAGAGCCAATAACCGCATTCCTGACCGAATGATGCGCATCAAATAGTCCGCTGTCAAAAAAAGACCGGACAATATCAAAATTTGTCATGCCGATCTCACCAGCAGAATTAATGGTAGTCTGGCGTACTTTGGGAAGCTCAGAATCTAATAAACCTTCAAGTCTGGAAAGAATTATCGGGCGTAAAGATTTTTGCTTAAGATATAGTCTTCCTATACCCAGATAGGCTGCTTTTCTTATATAAGTATCCTCATCGGAGAAATACCTTAATATCATAGTTCTATCACCCTTCTGTAAGTCTATTGCTAAGGTATCTTCAATTTTTTGAACCAATTCTGCCCTTTCAGCTTTGGGGAGATCGTAGAAGCCCATTTTAGTATCCTAAGTTTTAGTCGTAGATCCTAATAACCTCACCATTTCCCTTGCCTTCCACGCTGCGTATATAACCCCTTAGCATCTTTTCCATAGGTATAGGGTGATGCCCGGGGAAGTAATCCCGGTATTTTTCAAGGGCATCCTCTACGAGGCCCGAGGAAACTACATTAATGCGGATGCCGCTTTCCATTTCAAGGGCGGCTGCCATTACAAAACTATGAATACCTCCATTTACCATGGCCGCACTGGTGGTCATGGGCACTGGATCATCTGCAAGGATACCCGTGGTAAGCGTTATAGATCCTCCCGGACTCAGGTAGGTTTTACCGATACGTACCAGGTTTACCTGTCCCATTAATTTAGAGCGCAGACCAATATAAAAATCCTCCTCGCTTAGTTCCTCAAAAGGAGCCCATTTGGCTTCGCCTGCCGCACAGATGATGGCATCCACGGCACCTATACTATCAAACAAAGCTGTTATTGAAGCTGAATCTGCGATATCTACCGGAGCATCATCGCTTCTTCGGCCGGCAACAATCACCTCGTGTTTTTTTGAAAAATGGTCGGCTACTTTTTTTCCAATAGTGCCGTGCCCACCTATGATTACTATTTTCATATTCTTTACTTATTCTATAGCTATTTTTCGCCTTCTCATTCGCCAAAACCCTATAATAAAGCAGCTATACATTGCGATTACCAAAGCTATCAATATGTTTCTAACATAAGGAGCTTCGCTAAGACCGTATAAAGTGCTGTAGTATCTCGAAATTTTGATTGGCAGGTATCCCACATAAAAAATAAACAGACCTAGGCTTACCCAAGAGACAAGGTCTCTAGAAAGAAACCAGCGTTGAAGCTTGCTGTAAATTTCCATAAAATAAAACACAATACAACAGATCAGAAGTGCTGCCCCAAGCACATAAGTATAGGTCTGTTGCTCTAGCATGAAATTTTCTATAAACGGATTTATCGATGCTGTTATTAAAAAAAGCACAATAGCAATAGTGGCGAAATTCTTGTGTTTTTTGTTTTGAAAATAGAAACGGTAAACCACGAAGAAATACAGAAAGAAAACAACATTGTAGATATTGTAAATTATGACATTATAGGTGGAGTAAAATTCGCTCCATACAAAGTTATAGTCATCGCTATGGCTGATTATATAACCTAGGGTTTCGTTTAGCAGTGTATACATTAAAAGAATTGGGAAATACTTTAAAGGGGTGTCAAAGTACTTTGGATATCTAATTAAGGCCATAATAATGGCTCCCGAATAGAATATTCTATGCAGATTATCCGAAATAATGTCTACAAAGCTCAAGTTTATTAATTTAAATTGGCAAAGTTCTTAAAGCTGTCTATTGATGAGGAGGAGGTACCATATCTACCTCATTGCTAAACAGGCTTTGATCTCCGGCAAATGTCAGTGGAGCGTTGGCTGTACTCTTATTGAAGATATAGGGAATCAACGCAGCATGGTTTAATTGCCTGTCTCTATTAACAACTCCCAGGCCATCCTCCATTTCTTGGTCTAGGCGATCGCTTAAGAAAACCGGTTTCCAAACCCCCTGATCATCTTCTCTGACAAAGAAGGCATAATCTCTATCTCCCTTTACCGCTGCCGGTACAAGTAGGAATGAATTTTGTCTTGGATGCTTTACGGCCGCCCCATCATCGTATTTCTCCATATTTGCGTAATTGGAGAAATAAAACCGAATTGAGGAGACTTCCACACCCGCCTTTTTAGCTTCCTGTTCTACAAAATCTAAATATTGCCTTAATTCTTTGATATCATATTTTCCGTATCTGGCGACATCAAAGGAGTCCTTTTCCATTTCAGCATTTTCTTCCTTCATTTTCTGCTGTTGCATTTCATAATCCTTCCCGGAGCGGTCTAAGGAGTCTTCGTACTTCTGAATTAATTGCGCCCTTCTGTCTGTATAGTTGTTGTACATTTTCCTGGCATCATCCACGCTTACAATTTGTCTGGGTGCTTCTACTTCTTTTGGTTCTTCCCCACCGTCTTTAGGCTTACAACTCTCCACAACCAAAAAACTTAGGAGTATAGCGCAAGTTGCAATTGCCATTGGCATTGGTTTTTTTCGAATCATTTTCATGGTATGAAATTTTAAAGTTTATCTATTGAATACTTTTTCATAGCGAAGGGGAACGATCTTGTGCAATAAAAATAGCACTTATTCCGCATAATTGTATTACTCCATACGGGTATTCGATGAGTGACGGAACAAAAAAAACCCAATAGCCTAAACTATTGGGATTTCTACTATAAGTTCGAATATGATCCTTTGCCTGAACTTTATTCGCTCATGGTCAGCAGGAACTCTTCGTTGTTTCGTGTTTGCTTAATACGCTGCTCCATGAACTCCATGGCTTCTACCGGGTTCATATCTGCCAGGTATTTGCGCATGATCCACATGCGTTGTATGGTGTTTTCATCTAACAAGAGATCATCTCTACGTGTACTTGAGGTCACCAGATCAATAGCCGGGAAGATTCTACGGTTACTGATACGCCTGTCTAACTGCAGCTCCATATTACCTGTTCCCTTGAATTCTTCAAAGATCACTTCATCCATCTTAGAACCGGTTTCGGTAAGCGCTGTGGCAATGATAGAAAGTGAACCTCCGTTCTCTATATTCCTGGCGGCTCCAAAGAAACGCTTTGGCTTATGCAATGCATTGGCATCTACACCTCCACTCAAGACTTTTCCTGAGGCTGGTTGTACGGTATTGTAAGCCCTTGCCAAACGCGTGATAGAATCGAGCAAGATCACTACGTCATGACCGCATTCTACGAGGCGTTTTGCTTTTTCAATAACGATATTGGCAACCCGCACATGTTCTGTAGCTTCCTTGTCAAAGGTTGAGGCAACTACTTCGCCTTTTACGTTTCGCTGCATATCTGTCACCTCTTCCGGACGTTCATCGATCAATAAAATAATCTGATAAACCTCGGGATGGTTTGCCGCGATGGCATTAGCGATGTCTTTCAACAACATCGTTTTTCCCGTTTTGGGTTGCGAAACAATCATACCTCTTTGTCCTTTTCCGATAGGGGAGAACAAATCGATAATTCGCGTAGAAATATTGCTCTGTAGTGCGGCCAGCTTAAATTTTTCCCTTGGAAATAGTGGTGTCAGATGTTCAAAAGAAACCCTGTCTCTCACTACCTGAGGATCCAGGCCGTTAATTTTATTTACTTTAATTAAAGGAAAGTACTTTTCGCCTTCTTTTGGCGGACGCACATTGCCCAAAACTGTATCTCCTGTTTTTAACCCAAACAAGCGAATCTGTGATTGAGAAACGTAGATGTCATCGGGAGAGGAGAGGTAATTGTAATCTGAGGAACGCAAAAAGCCATAACCGTCAGACATGATATCTAAAACCCCTTCGCTTTCAATAATACTGTCAAACTCGTATTCGGGTTGCTTGTATTTATTTTTCAGGTCCTTATCAAAGTTGCTGTTCTTTTTGTCGTGCCCGTTTTTGTGATGATGGCTCTTTTTACCACCTTGGGTCTTATGTTGGCCAGCACCTTTTTGATGCTCTTTTTTAGGTTGATTGCTTTGAGGGCGCTTAGTTTCCTCACTGGCTTCGGCCTTTGGAGCTTCCGCTATGAGTTCGCCATTGTCCTTAGCAGGTTTGCGTTCTTCTTTTCGCGGAGCTCGGGGCTTCCTCGCTCTTTGCTGTTTTTGGGGTCTTTCTTTTTCGGTTTCTTTTTTGTCCTGAACAGCAGCAGGGTTGCTGGCTTGTACATCCAGGATCTGGTAAACCAAATCCAATTTTTTTAGAGTCTTGTACTTAGGTACACTCAAACCCTTCGCAATCTCTTGAAGCTCGGGTAGCTTCTTTGCTTTTAAATCAGAAATTTCAAACATTATGTTTTTGAATAAGTTATTGCGTAAATCAAAAAAATGAAGTGTATTGTTATTTGGGTATTACTTGGGAATGATATCCCTATTGGTAAGTGCTATAACGAATAACGAAGCAATAATACAAATTATTTTCAATATTTCATCTCATAAGATCTATTTATTTAAAGCAGGCATGAAATTTGATGGACTGTTCACATATCGGGAAACCTACTTTTTTTGTCCGATTTCATAGTTAAATTTTAAAAAGACCTGTATTTTTGCGCCTCAAAGTTGATCCGTATGATCCAAAGGATACAGACAGTTTACTTACTTATTGTGGCGCTCCTGGCGGGAGCCCTGCCTTTTTGGTTGTCTCTTTGGACCACAGCCTCGGGAGAGGTCGTCTTTGCAAAGCAAGAGCTTTTAATTTCCCTGGCATTTTACGGGATTACGCTGCTAGCCTTGATAGCCATTTTTCTATACAAGAACAGACAAAATCAATTTGTTCTAAACAGATTGAATATCATATTAAATCTTTTTTTACTAGGATTTTTCGTTTACCGATCGCTAAACTTATCCGGAGAAACCTCGGTTTCAGAGAAGGGTATTGGGATGCTGATTCCTGTATTTTCTATCGTTTTTTTGGTCCTGGCCAACAGGGCTATTAAGAAGGATGAAGATCTTGTAAAATCTGTTGATCGCTTACGTTAAACCTAACATCTTAGTAGTATTAGTGCGTCCCCGAAGCGAGTTTGTCTCTGCTTCGGGGTTTTTTTTGGCGTTCCCCTGAAGTAGCACAAGCTCACTTCAGGACCGGGCTTTCGGTAGTCGCTTCCACCTTGGCCTCAGGCGACGGAGGAGAGCTCCAACAAACCCTCAATCCCTAACGCTTACCCAATTCGATGACTTCAAGATCCTTAATCTCCTTACCGTTAATTGTAAACCTAATCATTGTACGTACCCTATGAAAACCATAGCGGCCGCAAGCGCCAGGGTTCATGTGTAAGAGCTTTAGTTTCTTATCCCACTGAACTTTCAAAATGTGAGAATGTCCGCTGATAAACAAATTGGGAGGATTCACCTTAATTTTTTCCCGTACTCTTGGGCTATAGCGATCCGGGTAACCACCAATATGCGTCATCCAAACATCCACCTCTTCACATAAAAAACGTTCATCGAGGGGAAATTCAGACTGAATAGTGGCATTGTCGATATTTCCATATACCGCCCTGACCGGTTTTAGTTCCTTCAAAGCATCTGTCACATCAAGGCTACCAATATCACCTACATGCCAGATCTCATCAGCTTGTTTCCCATATTCAAGGATGCGCTCATCGATGTGTCCATGTGTGTCTGATAGAAGAAGGATTTTTGTCATACCTGGTCTCTGAATTTAGAATTAAGAATCTCTATTTCCCCGGCCTACTTCCCACTTCCCAATTTCCACTTCGTATTTCATATTTCCCACTTGCTTATCTTTGTAAGTCACAAAACTAGAGGATTCCTTTGAGATATTTTATCAGCTTTTCGTATTTCGGAAAATCATACCACGGTTGGCAGCGTCAACCCAACGCAGTAAGTGTACAGCAGATTATGGAGGAGTGTTTTTCTACGATCCTAAGGCAATCTATAGGCCTTACTGCGGCAGGCCGTACGGATACTGGTGTGCATGCCCGCAAAATGGTGGCGCATTGCGATATGGAGGAGGTTTCAGACCTAACGGATCTCAGGCATAGGTTAAATTCATTTTTACCTGAAGATATTGCAGTACAGTCTATTGCCCAGGCGGCAGATGATGCCCACGCCCGTTTTGATGCCCTGGAGCGTACTTACGAATATTGGATTGTTCAAAAAAAGAATCCGTTTTATACCGATAGCGCGTATTGTTTGAAGCAAAAACTGGATATCACAAAAATGAACGAAGCCGCAGCTTTGCTATTAAATTTCCAGGACTTTGAGTGTTTTTCTAAATCTAACACGGATGTTAAGACGTTTATTTGTGATGTAAAGTTGGCAAGCTGGGAGCAGCGAGGAGAATTATTGGTCTTTACCATCACGGCAGACCGCTTTCTAAGAAATATGGTAAGGGCCATTGTAGGGACCCTTCTTGAGGTTGGCTTAGGCAAGATAACTATTGAAGATGTTAAGCTTATTATAAAAAGCAAGGATAGGGGCAGGGCCGGTGTTTCGGTACCCGCAAAAGGATTATATTTGACAGAGGTTTTGTACCCGGAAGGGATTCTTAAAAATTAAATCTTTAGTATTTCACTAATAATTCGGAAAAGAGGTATTGTCAGTTCGAGCGCAGTCGAGAACTATACAAATTGCGCCTGGATGAAGTCACGACCGTGCTCAACCTGGGATAGCGGATTTTAAATACGTGTACTAGTTTTAATATATGGATAGAGACACCGGAAAAGCATTTGATTTTAAGTTATTTAAGCGAGTAATGGCGCATACCAGGCCTTACAAGCTCACTTTTTACGGTGTAGCCCTGTCTGCTATACTCCTTACTTTTTTTGCGGTTTTAACCCCTTATATCCTTCGGAATATTATTGATGACGCCATCGCAAAAAGCGATGCGGAAAAATTGCTCAACCTGTCTCTGGCCATGCTTGGGGTTTTATTTGCACAGGTTACTTTTCAACTAGCATTTAATTACTATGCCAATTGGCTTGGAGAATCGGTCATAAAAGATATTCGCATAAAACTCTTTAAGCGTATGCTGGGCTTTAAGATGCAGTATTACGATAATTCTTCTATCGGACTTCTGGTAACCAGGGCAGTTGCCGATATGCAGCGTATAGGAGAGATATTTAGTCAGGGCTTCTTTGTAATTGTGGGCGATTTGCTCAAGATGCTGGCCGCAGCCTCTATGATGTTGTATATGAATTGGAGGCTTGCCTTGATCGTCTTTGCCGTACTTCCGGTTATACTGTATGCCACCCGGCTCTTTCAGCAGGCGATGAAGGTCGCATTTATAGAAGTAAGGGCGCAGGTTTCTAATCTTAACTCTTTTGTCCAGGAACGTATTACCGGGATGAAGATCGTACAGTTATTTACAAGAGAGAAAATAGAAAGTGAGAATTTTAGAAAAATCAATGAAAAGCACCAAAATGCCTGGCTAAAGACCGTCTGGTACAACTCCTTCTTTTTTCCTGTAGCGGAAATCGTTACTTCAATTGCTATAGGGCTCGTAGTATGGTACGGGGGCCTTCAAAATATCGCAAATATTTCGGTTAATATTGCCGGAACTATCTTTGCCTTTATCCTGTATATTGAAATGCTTTTTCGCCCTTTACGGCAGATTGCAGATAAGTTTAACACCTTACAAATGGGTATGGTAGCTGCCAACCGGGTGTTTAAGATCCTGGATACCGAGAGCCATATCCCGGACCGGGGTGAAGTGGTGAAAGAGGATGTAAAAGGCATCATTGAATTTAAAGAGGTTCGGTTTGGATATTTAGAAGACGAAGAGGTGCTTCATGGAATATCATTTAGAGTGAACGCCGGGGAGACGGTTGCTATTGTTGGTGCCACAGGAGCAGGGAAGTCTACTATTATTAATTTACTCAACCGCTTTTACGAAATTAATTCCGGGACAATCCTGGTAGACAAAACAGACATTAAAGATTATAAATTAGACTCCTTACGCGATAACATCGCCGTTGTTCTGCAGGATGTCTTTCTTTTCGCTGATACGATTGCCAATAATATCAGCTTAAGAAGTGAACAAATAAGCCAGGAAAGTATTGAGCAGGCAGCCAAGCAGATTGGTGTACACGACTTTATCAGTAGCCTTCCCGGAAGTTATCAGTACAATGTAAAAGAACGCGGCACCATGCTAAGCAGCGGGCAGCGGCAATTAATTGCCTTCTTAAGGGCCTATGTGAGTAACCCGAGCATTCTTGTGCTTGACGAGGCCACATCTTCAGTAGACACCTATTCCGAACAACTCATCCAGAAGGCCACGGAAAAAATTACCGAAGGAAGAACCTCAATCATCATTGCGCACCGCCTTGCTACCATCAAGAAGGCAGACAAGATCCTTGTCATGGACGCCGGAAAGATCGTTGAAACGGGTACCCACAAAGAATTGCTTAAAAAAGGTGGTTACTACCGTAATCTGTACGAAGCACAATTTTTGGCAGAGGAGGTTGCTTAAGGTTTTGGAGCTAAGTCTTCGAGCGTAATTAGTCCTGTTGCCAGCAAAACTAAGTTCGTAACGAGGCTCACGCCAATAAAGCCTATCACAAAAAGAAATAAAAACAAGAGCGACTTTCCAATACTTCTTCCATTTAGTTTATTCAGAACATATATGGCATAAAGGGCCATCACTGCAATGAATGCAAAGGAATACGATAAATATTCGCTTGGGGCAACCATTAATACAAGAAGGCTTATCGGAGTTGTCGCAAGACTGTACTGAGATAGTGTATAAACACCTACGACAATATATTCCGCTAAATTATAATTACGCTTATTGAAGACCATCCAGCCTGAAAACGCCAAGATTGGAATATACAGCAAGAAGACAAAATTAGAGAAATCTAAGGTTACGCTCATTATTTTCTCGGCCGCCTCCATATTCATTGCGGGGCCCATATCTCCGGAAAAAATATCATCCCAAAATACTTTCCGCATCAGAAATAGAAACAGACCAGACACTGCTAAGGTAATTCCCAGATAGCTAATGGGGTTGAGATACTTTCTTCGTACCCCGATAATATAACTGTTAATAACTTCCTGAGGTTTCGTAAAAAGGTGAACAAAGGTCCTTAAAATGGTGTTGTCCCAATTGAAATACCGGTCTTTAATGTCTATCCAAAGACTTTTGAAATCAAGGCGATTTCGAATAACTTTAGCCCCGCAAGCCGGACAGAAGTTGTAGTCCGTGCGAAGTGCTGTTCCACAATTTTTACAGCTCATGGTTGGTGTTGGTTATAAGAGATCTTCTTTTATTAAATTACTAAGTTCGGTTAGGTCATTAAATAGTACAAACTCCCCGTTTTTAATGTACGACAACTGCCCTGATTCCTCACTGACAACCAGGGCCACGGCATCGGTTCGTTCGGTTATCCCTACAGCGGCCCGGTGGCGTAAGCCAAAACGTAGCGGGATTGAACGTTCATTAGAAACGGGTAAGATTACCCTGGTAGCCACAATCTGATTGTTTTCTATTATAGCGGCTCCGTCGTGTAAAGGACTGTTTTTATAAAAAATGCTTTCAATAATGGGTTGGTTTACTTCCACGTACATCTCATCTCCGGATGACTTCACAAAATCCAGGGAGTTGTTGCGTTTTAAAACCAGGAGCGCTCCGGTGCGGCTTTTTGCCATTCTATCGCAAGCGGTTAAAACACTTTCCACATCGAGTTCTGAAGTAATGCCGTCCTGGCGAAGGAATTTAAAGTGCCTTACAAAATTGCGTTTGTTGGCAAAGTTGGTAGACCCGATCATCAACAAAAACTTTCTGATCTCTTGCTGAAAAACAATGATCAAGGCAATAAGTCCCACCTGCATAAAACCGCCTACCATACTGCTGATCATCTTCATGTCTAGCAGCTGGGTGAGCTTCCAAAAGCCCCAGACGATAACAATACCAATAAAAATATTGATAGCAACTGTGCCCCGTACCAGCTTATAGATATAATAGAGAAGAATGGCGACAAGGACAATGTCTATAATATCTGTAATCTTGAATTCCAAAAAATTTAAAAAATCCAATCCTTGACGTTTTTGTAAAATTAGTTAAAATAGCCGAACCAAATAAGCCGTCTTTTCCTACGATATTTTTTCAAACAATTGAATGCACTCCATAGCCTCTTTCACGTCATGGGCTCTTAAAATATTAGCACCTTGAGTTAAGGCGAACATATGCAAAGCCGTGGTGCCATTTAAAGCTTCTTCCGCTTTAATATCCAGAGTATTATAAATCATTGACTTTCTACTCAGTCCAACCAGAATGGGCAGTCCTAAGGTCCGAAATACATGCAGGTCTTTAAGTAGTTCATAGTTCTGATCTCTGTCTTTTGCAAAACCAAAACCAGGATCGATAATGAGGTCTTGAATGCCTTCTGACCTTGCCAATGCCACCCTTTCTGAAAAATAATACAAGAGCTCTCCGGTCAGGTCTTCATAGTCTGTTTGCTTTTGCATATTTTGTGGAGTACCTTTCATGTGCATTATGATATACGGGATGCGCCGTTTGGCCACCAGGGGAATCATTGCTTCATCCGCCTGCCCAGCTGATATATCATTGATTAGAGCCGCCCCGGAATCCAGACATTCACTGGCTACGCTGGCCCTAAATGTATCAACAGAAAGTAAAATTTCTGGAAAACTACGTATCAAAGACTGCACAGCTGGAAGAATTCTCCTTAACTCCTCCTCCTCTGATATTGCCTTAGCGCCCGGCCTTGAGCTATAGGCTCCGAGGTCTATGAAGCTAGCCCCTTCACCCAGCATTTTCTCAACTTGCTTTAACAGTTCCGCTTCATTATTGAACCTTCCTCCGTCATAAAATGAATCTGGAGTATAGTTTAAGATCCCCATTACTTTCGGACTACTGAGGTCTACTAGATTTCCCTTACAATTTATGGTCATGAAAATGGGCTTAGTACGAGCAAATGGTTCGTTTTGTCTAAAACCGAACTTTAAACTCTAAACTTTGACGGTTACAGAATTTTGAACGAAATTTACGCAAATTACCAGGAACTCGATGCAGAAAACCTCAGAACAGTATAGTGCCGTCATCGCTATTTGCCGGGAGTTATTTTTAAAGAAGATGAAAGATTACGGTGCTGCATGGCGTATTTTAAGATTACCTTCCCTAACAGATCAGATCTATATTAAGGCGCAGCGGATAAGAAGCTTGCAGCAAAATGCAGTACGCAAGGTAGATGAAGATGAAAAATCCGAGTTTATCGGAATTATAAATTATGCCACTATGGCTCTGATACAGCTGGAGAAAGGAGTAGCGGATGAACCTGATCTTTCCGAAGAGCAGGCCACCGCTTTGTACGATAAACATGTTGAGATCAGCAGGCAATTAATGGAAGCTAAAAACCATGACTACGGAGAAGCCTGGAGAGATATGAGGGTGAGTTCACTAACCGATTTGATCATACAAAAATTATTGCGGGTAAAACAAATTGAGGATAACAAGGGCAAAACGCTTGTGAGCGAAGGCATAGACGCAAATTACCAGGATATGATCAACTATGCTGTTTTTGCAATGATTCACATTGAGGAAACTACAGCCTCACAATAGAGAAATGTAATTATTTTTAGAATTGTAGCACCATATGAAATACCTTGTAGCCTTTTCTAGAATCGCAGTCGGAATCCTCTTTATTATCAGCGGCTTTATTAAGCTTAACGATCCGGTGGGCTTTTCTTTTAAGCTTGAAGAGTACTTTAGTGCAGGGGTATTAGATATGCCTTTCTTAATGCCCTATTCCCTTGCCTTGTCTATTGTTATCGTAATTTTTGAAGTACTACTAGGCGTCTTTTTGCTCTTGGGGTTTCAACGAAAATTTACCATTTGGAGCCTGCTGCTGATGATACTCTTTTTTACTTTTCTGACCGGGTATTCCGCTTACTTCAATAAGGTTACGGATTGTGGTTGTTTTGGGGATGCGATTAAACTCACACCCTGGGAGTCATTTACCAAGGATGTCATTTTACTTGTACTTATTATCGTTCTATTCATAGGACAACGCTTTATTAACCCCTTGTTTTCTATGAAGTTTAGAAAGGGGGCAGTCTTAGTGGTTTTATTAGGTTGCGTTTGGTACACCTATTTTGTGTTGAATCACTTGCCTACCATTGATTTCAGACCTTATAAGATTGGCGCTAATATAGAAGAGGGGATGGGTGTCCCGGAAGATGCCCCCAAGGCTATTTTTGAATATGCCTGGAGGTTTAAGGTGAATGGGGAAGATCAAATTGTTGTTACCAATGGAGCTTATCCTACGGTAGATGGTGAATTTATAGATGTGGAAACCACTGAAATTCAGAAGGGCTATGAACCTCCGATTCACGATTTTACCATAGAACAGGAGGGAGTTGATTTTACCAAGGAAATCTTAAGCGAAAAAAAGTTGGTGATGGTAATCGCCTACGATCTTGCAAAAACCAATGAGACCGTTTTTAAAGAAATCAAAGAAATAACAGATGAGGCGATAAGAAAGGGATATAAGGTTATAGGTATGTCTGCCTCTAATGAAGCTTTTACTTCAAATATTATAAAGAAGAATGACCTTAACTTTGAGTTTTATTTCACAGATGAGACCACACTAAAAACTATTGTAAGATCTAACCCTGGCCTTCTTGTCCTTGAAAGAGGAACTATAAATCAAAAGGCGCACTATAATGATATTAGTGATCTAAAACTGTAAAACGGAAACTACATCACAAAAAGACAGCACATTAAATACTAAGACATGAGAAGACCTATAGTTGCCGGAAACTGGAAAATGAATAAAAATTTGGGAGAAACGGAAACCTTGTTGCTAGAGCTTGCCGCCAAACTGCCAGACACCCCGGCTGAAGTCATGGTAGCCCCTACATTTATAAACCTCCACGCTGCCTTGCATGTTTGCCAGGCATCCACGATCGAAGTTGTGGCCCAAAATATGCATTACGCGGATAGCGGTGCTTTTACAGGTGAAATCTCGGCTGATATGTTGCTTGAGATCGGTGTAGATACGGTTATAATAGGTCACTCAGAACGCAGGGCTTTCTTTGGCGAAACCGATGAGCTATTGGCAAAAAAAGTAAAAACTGCGATAGCCAAAAACATGAGAGTAATTTTTTGCTTTGGCGAAGAATTGGAAGATCGTAAGGCAGGAAATCATTTCGCAGTTGTGGAAAGCCAGCTTAAGAATGCCTTATTTGATCTGGACCCCAAAGCCTGGAGGAACATAGTCTTGGCCTATGAACCGGTCTGGGCCATAGGAACAGGTGAGACGGCCAGCCCGGAACAAGCTCAGGAAATGCACGCCTTTATTAGAGAAACCATCACTTCGGCTTATGATGTTTCTATAGCTAAGGCAGTTTGTATTCTGTATGGGGGTAGTGTAAAGCCCGGGAATGCACAAGAGATTTTTTCTAAACCAGATGTTGACGGTGGTCTCATAGGAGGGGCATCGCTTGTTGCTGACGACTTTGTTGCAATTATAAAAGCGGTTGAGTAAGCCCACAGTGAAGGATAATTACTTAGAATATAAGTTTAGAGTTGATCCTATAAAACCGGCAGCGGAGATTCTGATCGCGGAACTGGCAGCGCTGGGTTTTGAAAGTTTTGTTGAATCGGAAGATGGGGTCTCCGCATATATCCAGAAAGGCGACTGGAATGAAGCCCTAATACAAGAAGTAGGGATATTAACTAAGCCTGAGTTCAAAATCACCTATGAGTTTACCGAATTAGCAAAAGAGAACTGGAACGCAGTTTGGGAAGCCAACTTCGAACCCATTGCAATTGAGGGCCTATGTACAGTTAGAGCGCCATTTCATAAAAGGCGGGAAGCAGTCTATGATATCGTAATAGAACCCAAAATGAGCTTTGGTACAGGACATCACGAAACCACTTATATGATGCTTCAATTGCTGCTCGATATCAACTGTAAAGAAAAAAAGGTATTAGACATGGGTTGCGGAACCGGTGTCCTGGCAATATTAGCCGCAATGAAAGGTGCAAAGGCTGTTGATGCTATAGATGTTGATCCCTGGGCCTATCAAAACACTCAAGAGAATACGCTAAGAAATACTCAGGAAGGCATCAAGGTGCGCCAGGGTGATGTAAACTTGCTTAGAGAAGAGATGTACGATTGCATTTTAGCCAATATTAACCGCAACATTTTGCTGGAAGATATTTCGCAATACTCCATGCATTTGGTTTCTGGGGGCTTGCTCTGCCTAAGCGGTTTTTACCAGGACGATCTTCCACTGATATCTGCCAAGTGCGCTCAAAACGGCCTGGAGTATATTAGGCAATTAAGCAAGAATTCCTGGGTGGCTGCCGTTTATCGATTTTCTTAAAAATTTATAGAACTTTTCCTACAAGACTCCAAATTATTTAGTATTTTAAGATATTGTTGTAAGTAAATTCCTCAAATTTTAATGAACACTAACAATTATGTCTTATGAAATTTTTAAAACCCCCCTTACTCTTATTTGTTTTTCTTTTGGTGCTTTTCTCTTGTCAGAAAGAGAATAGCGACCAGCTTAATGAACCTGAGGTCAGTCAGGAAAATAACGCGAATCAAGAACCACTTGAACTTAGCGATGACATTGTCAGACTCCTTAAGGATAACTATTTCAACGTGGGAAAAATAGAAGTGATTGATTTTCAGCTTCCCGATGGAAGTGTTGAACAACGTTTTCAGATAGAAGATGATATTACATTTTCTGCTGCGGACATCGCTAGTTTGAAAACTTTGGAGAAAGCCAATTCAAGGAACTACCATACCAATAACCTGGTGAGTCCCAGAACACTCACTATTATTGGGTATACCGGAGGGCAATTTGCACTTTCAAGCAAAGAAAGAACCGCCTTGCAATGGTCTGTTAACAATTACAATAGGCTTAATCTCAGTATACGTTTCAATCTTACTTTTGGTACCAACTACCAAAATAAAGATATGGTAGTCTATTTCAATCCTAATCGTTCTGGAAATGGAGGATCGGCCGGTTTCCCGAATAATGGAAACCCTAATAAGTTCATTCAGATCTTTGGTTTGGACGGTTTTTCAACCAATGTAAATGAACATGTGATCACTCATGAAATGGGCCATTCTGTAGGTTTCAGACATACCGATTGGTTCAGCAGACAGAGCTGTGGCGAGAATGTAAATGAAGGTGTTGGCTCTATTGGGGCTAACCCAATTCCCGGAACACCTGCAGCTTATGACCCAAGCTCCATCATGTTGGCCTGTTTCAGCTCAAACGAAGATGGAGAGTTTAATAACAATGATGTAACAGCCCTTAATTATCTTTACTAATATCCTGAAGGACAGAACTTACAATAATGTTAAAGTGCCCATTTTGGGCACTTTTTTTAAATTCTTTGTGTTTTTTTGTAGGCATAAGGCTAAGAACAAAAAATTAGTATATTAGTAAAAAATCAGCATCAATGGGGCCTAAAGAAAAAATCTTAGAACAGCTTCTTTTAGATGAAGAAACGGTCAAGCAAAACGAGATTGTGCTTTTTAATGATGATGTAAATACCTTTGAACACGTTATTGAGACTTTGATAGATGTTTGTGAGCACACCGCTGAGCAGGCAGAGCAATGTTCCCTTATTGTTCACTACAACGGTAAGTGTACTGTAAAAACAGGGGAGTACAAGGACCTCAAGCCCCGATGTACCCGCTTACTTCAGGCCGGCTTAAATGCAGAGGTCGTTTAGCTTTACTCTTCAATTCATTCATTTCTTCATCTAATGTGGTAGGCGTGATCTTAGCAAACCGTATACGAAAGTCCCGACAACTGCCGAAGCAAGGACAATTAAAATAGTCCAGAAACCACCTCCTAACAGGGCATACATTGGTCCTGGACATGCACCGGCTAAAGCCCACCCCAGTCCGAAGATAATACCGCCAAATAAATAACGAAAGACACTCTTTGCCTTTGGGGTTACTTCAATAAGCTCTCCCTCAATATTTTTGCTCTTCGTTTTCCTTAAGAGCGCTATCGCAATTGTTCCTGCTAAGACGGCTGAGGCAATGATGCCATACATATGGAAGGATTGAAATTTGAACATTTCATAAATGCGATACCAGGAAACGGCCTCAGATTTTATTAATACTATTCCGAAAAATATTCCAACCAATATAAACTTCAGATACTTCATGCGCCAAAAATTAAGGGAAACAAAAAGTGAATCATAAGCAGCCCACCAATAAAAAATCCAATGACTGCTATAAGTGAGGGCAGCTGCAAATTACTGAGTCCGGTTATCGCATGTCCCGAGGTACAACCACCTGCGTATCGGGTACCAAAACCAACCAAGAACCCGCCTAAGATGAGTAAGAGAAGCCCTTTTACACTAAAAGCGCTTTCGGGAGCATAGATCTCGCCAGGCAGTAAGGTCTTCCCAGAATCCTGGAAACCTAAGGCTTCGAGATCCTGTACAGTAGCCTCACTCAGATTTATGGGCTGCCCATCGCTAAGAAAGCTCACCGCAATATAACCTCCGATAACTACGCCAAGAACTATAAACAAATTCCATCTCTGGGACTTCCAATCAAATCTAAAGAAATTCGCATATTTTCCTCCTCCGGCAATGGCGCATAAGGTTCTTAAGTTTGAAGACATTCCAAATGTCTTTCCAAAATAGGTAAGAAGTACCAATACCAATGCAATCATGGGTCCGGTAATATACCACGGCCAGGGTTTAAGTAATATTTCCATAGAAACTAGTTTTGGCAAACTTAGCGCAAAAGCGGGCCCGGAAATGTAATTTTAGTTACAGAGGTTGTGAGAAGCATTTCTTTGTGGCGGGCAGCAACCCTTACAGCGCTATTGTTTTTCGTATACTTCACTCTCAAAATTAGGAAGGTCTTCACCGATGGTATTAGTGAGTGTACTATTGCTTTCATTAACTGTATAGAAAATAGCGTCGAATCCCCTAAATAGTGTTACCTGGTTTCCCTGCCGTTGCCAGGTGCCGGAAGTGGTGACATTGCTCGTACACTGAATAATAAAAAGGTCGTTCGTTATCGTGGTTACGCTTACGCCGTCAAAAGACAGCCCCCATGTATTGTCATTGCTAAAGGTTAAAGTACCCGCTACGCAATCTAGTTCAGATAAAACATTAGCGGTTGGCGTTCCATCCATGTCGATGTCTTGTGGCGGATTTATGTTAAGCTCGGCCAATCGCCAGGTACCAATCAGGAAATCATCGACTTGAGGTTCGTCCGGACCATCATCTGAAGAGCAGGCCTGGAATAATACCAGAATTACAAACAAGCCGAAACAATACCTGAAAAGTTTCATAGTAGGCAATTTTTTATCAAGTATAAGGATTTAATCGGGAAATTAAAAGCTGCCCAGCTATCTAAATACATTGTTTAGCTGTTTCAAGTGCTAAAAATATCTAAATAATTTAAATTAATTGATATATCAATTATATTTGTATCAATGAAAACAACGGATACGGTCTCCCGGCTGGAAAATGTGCTTTTCTATGTCTTGGAAAGGACAATTAAATCCTACAGACAGTTTGCGCAGCGCAATCTAAAGAAGGTAAATGAAGATATCACCATAGACCAATGGTTGATCTTAAAAACGATTTCTGACAATCCGAATGTTACCCAAAGAGAGATTGCCGAAAAAGTATTCAAAGATGACGCCTCTATAACAAGGATGATAGATCTGTTGGTAAAAAAGGGGTTTTTGGAGCGGTCGCCCTACCCGGAAGACCGCAGAAGATTTGGGCTGGCACTTACCACCATAGGCAAGATGGCCGAGGAAGAGGTGATCCCTGTGGTGCTGCAAAACAGAAATATAGCTTTAGAGGGCCTAAGTTCCGAGGAGATAAATACGCTTCGAAATTTATTGCTAAAAATTACAGACAATTGCACAAATACAATTCATCAAAAAACGAAACAATCATGAAAAATTCCCGACTATTACTAATTGCGTTTTGGTGCGGGGTGGTGCTGCCATCCTGCGCTCAAAACGATCCACAAAAGATTTCCACAATGGAAAAGCAAGAAGTGGTCGATTCCATTACAAGCATATTAGAGGCCAACTATGTCTTTCCTGAGGTGGCGGCTAAAATGAACAAATTACTCAAAGACAAGTTAAAGGGCAAGAAATATGCTAAAATTGAGGATCCTGATGCTTTCGCAGAAGTGCTAACGGCCGATGTTCAATCGGTGAGCAAAGACTTACATCTTAGAGTGCGTTTTGATCCCCAAAACATTGCGAGAAGGAGAAACGCCAGTCAGTCTGCTGAAGATAGTATTGCTTTTGCAGAAAGGCGACTGCAGAACAACAGAGCTGCCAATTACGGCTTTCGGGAGGTAAAAATCCTAGATGGCAACATTGGTTACCTGAATCTAAGCGGATTTTCCTATGTTGACGAGGAAGCTGGGGCTACCGCCCACGCCGCGATGAACTTCTTGAGTAACGCAGATGCACTTATTATAGATCTTAGGCAAAATGGTGGTGGAAGCCCTTCTATGATTCAGTTGATCACCAGTTACCTCTATGGCCCCAATAGGGTTCATTTAAATAATTTTTATAATCGGGCCACCGATAATATTACCCAAACCTGGACACTTCCTTATGTTCCTGGAAAACGAAGACCGGATGTTGATGTTTATGTGCTCACAAGCTCTGGTACCTTTTCTGCTGCTGAAGAATTTAGTTACAACTTACGCAATCTGGAACGCGCTACTCTCATTGGTGAAGTTACCGGTGGAGGAGCACACCCCGGTGGTACGCGCATAGCAACTGACCGGTTTACGATTTGGGTCCCGGACGGCCGAGCTATTAACCCTATAACAAATACAAATTGGGAAGGGGTCGGAGTTGAACCCCACATCAAGGTTGCAGCGGAAGAAGCACTTGAACTTGCTAAAATTAAGGCGCTTGAAACCATTTTAGAAAAGAGAAAGGGCAAAGATAATTTTCATATAGAATGGGCTCTAGAAGGGTATAAAGCGGCAAAAGCTGAGGTGGTCGTTGATGAAACCACCTTAAAGTCATATGCAGGCAACTACGGTCCGAGAAAAATCCACTTCAAAAATGGCGCCTTATACTATCAAAGAGAAGGAAATAACGCCTACCAGCTTATACCTATGACAGCTAAAAAGTTTAGAATCAAAGAAATACCTTACTTCAGAATTCAAATGCTGGAAGAACAAGGTGCAATTGTGGCCATACAGGGTCTGTATAGAGATGGAAGAATGGACAAGAGTATGAGATCTGGCAAATAAGGAACTCATGGCCTGCACTGTTGAGCTCCTTAAAATAAGACAAGATTATGGCGCGATTTTTAAAAGGGCTCGTTTTGCTTTTTCAGGCTAAACTCTCCATGTATCTCGGGGTATTTATCTTACTGCTAATTTCTTGTGGTCAGAATGAGAAAGTGCCAGAATTGATTCTCGATTCCAGGTATCCGAAAATTCAACATATTTCTACATTCGCCAACTGCCTGGGTCCAGAGGGACGTTATACCACCGAAGTTAAATCCTCCTCAGATGGGAGTTGTTTTTTCTCACAAGTCGATGCCAATAGCGGTAAATCGTTTACTGCAATAATAAATTCGGACCTTATGGGCTTTGTTATTGATAGCATGCAAACCGTTATTGATACACTTCCAAATAGGGCCGTGGAGATGATACGAAGTCATGATTTTCATCGATTGCACTTTAATCCACAACACTTTTTTGACTCGATAGTTTTTGATTATCACTTAGATAAGGACCTTTCGCTTTATCGCGCTATTGACAGGCTTCGTAACCCTATCAGTATTTACTACAATAGAAACACCCGGCAGATTTCTAAGGTCGAGTTACTCAGTCCGATAGACACCACAGAAGTCATTGAAATAATCAATAAAAAATGGACGAATAGCGATTATGGAAAAATGGTTGAGGAAATTGAAATTATACAAGCTAAGAAAGATACCTTTTACTTTAAGTTTGAGCGAATTGAAATTAACAAATAGCTGTAATCCACATTAGTAAACAAAAAAGTCCCTGTTGCGGGACTTTTTTCATTTTATTTTAAGTAGGTATTGCATTTTTGAAAGTATTTTTAGAAGCAGCTTGCAAGCCTGGAGTTACTTTTAATTAATTTTGCTAAGGTCAGGGCATAGCCCAAAACCAGAATTTCAAAATAGCATGACCACTACACTATTCATAGCAATTATCTGTGGTATCGGCCTTGGTATTGGCCTGTTTTTTGGTATCCATTTGTTGGGGTACAGAAGACTTCAAAATACAATTCTAGGCATTTTACTTATCGTACTTTCACTTAGGATTGCAAAATCGGTCTTTTATAATTTTATAGAGCTCCCGGTTTATATCAAGAATCTCGGGTTGGCCGCCAATTTGGCTGTGGGTCCCTTATTATATCTTTATGGACGCTCGCTAAAAGAACAGCTAAAAAAGATTTCTAAGCTTAATTTTCTGCATTTTGTTCCAAGCCTGGGGTATATTGTTTTCTGTACTTATATCCCAAACGATTTTCACAATGACATATGGCGAATAAGCTATTCCTTTATTCTACTTCACTCTTTTGTGTATGTGACCCTGAGCCTTTTCCTATTTTATAAAAAGCCACCGTCAATTAAAAAGGAATTAATAGATTGGTACCTTAAGCTGGTGGGCGCCCTTGCCACAATCTGGATAATTTATGCCTTAATATTTATTAAAGTACTTCCGGTGTATGCGGCAGGGCCAATAGCGTTTTCTATTTTGATATTTTTGTTGTCCTTCCTTGGTTTTAGTCGAAGAAAAATATTTGAAGGCAAAGCTGTGAGAAAGTACCTAAATTCAAAAATTAGCTTTGAAGAGGGCAAAGTGTATCTAGACAAGCTTAGGAACCTTTTAGAGCACGAAAACCTCTATCTTGATTCAACATTAAGCCTTCAAACCCTATCTTCAAGGTTAGGGTTGTCTGGAAGAGATGTTTCGTTAATTATTAACAGGCATGCCAGGAAAAACTTTTCGAGCTTTATCAATGAGTATCGCGTAGAAGAAGCTAAAAAATTGTTGAGAACAAGACGGTCTAATACAAAAATTCTCGCTATAGCCTTAGACTCCGGCTTTAACAATTTGTCTTCATTTAATGTGGCATTTAAGGCGTTTACAAAAGCCACCCCTTCAGAATATCGTTTAAAACACTCTTCCGAAAACACCGCCTAGTTCTAAATCGATAATGGATTCATGAATCCAATGGAAAGTGTCTGTAATTTTTGGTTCATTTAGAGAAAACTAAAAAATCATGGATACTATTAACAGGAGGCAATGGCTTAAAAATTCTTTGGCCGCGACAGCAGGTTTAAGCCTCTTCTCTTCAAAGGCTTTTTCACAAATCAACGGGGCAAGCTATGGCCTGGAAAGTAGCCTGGAAACCGATACCGTACGACGGCTACTTTATAATGAAAACCATCTTGGTCCGAGCAAAAGTGTGCAGAAGATCATTAATGAGGTAGTGCTAAGGAGCAATCGGTATGCTACTTTTTACAAGTATGACTACAAGGCCCTAAAAGAACTAATTGCTGAGCAAGAGGGACTTAAACCCGGAAATGTACTCCTGGGTCATGGTTCTTTTGAACCTTTAATTTGGGCCGCAACACATTTTGGAAGTAAAGGTGAACATTTGGTAGTTCCCAGTCCCACATTTGATGTGGTGGGTTCGTTTGCCAGAAAATTGGGCGCAAAAGTATCTGCAGTAGAGGTTGATGCTGATTTTAGGATGAATTTGGGTGAAATGGAATCCAGGCTAACAGCAAATACAAGCCTCTTAACACTTTGTAATCCCAATAACCCGACAGGAACAACGATAGAAACAGAAAGATTAAAAACATTTTGCAAACTAATTAGTGATAAAACTACTGTGCTAATCGATGAAGCTTATATACATTTTCTAGACTCATGGCGGCAGAAAACCATGGCACCCCTCATAGCTGAAGGCAAAAATGTGCTCGTAACCCGCACGTTTTCAAAAATTTATGGATTGGCCGGTTTGCGGGTTGGTTTTATGCTAGCCCCCGAAGAGCTGGTAAGCAAACTGGAATCTAAATTTACCATGGGATTTCCGGGTAATATGCCTAATACGCTTAGCATGGCCGCTGCAATTACTGCCCTCAAAGACGATGCGTTTATGGTAAAATCGAGGAGTTATAACAATCAGGTGCGAGATAAATTTTGTGAAAGGCTAAAAGAGCATGGCCTGAAATACACTCCTAGCGCTACGAATTTTGTCTACTTTGATGTTGGCAATTTCAAAGCGTATAAGGACCTCATGTGGAAGAACAAAATTTTACTTGCCGGAGGGTGGCCCAGCAAGCCCAATTGGGCAAGGGTTACCATGGGATCTGAGGATGATATTAGTTTTCTTTTCGATAAAATGGAAGGGAAGAAGTGGATGTGAAGATTTTTTTTGGCTTGAGCACTAAGTGATACGAAAGGCCGGTTGAGAACTGTGTTCATTTAAAGTTTGTTGAGCACAGCTTTTCTAATCCCAGCAAGTTGTGAGATCAGTACAATAGGCACAATGACTGATGGTAACCAAACAAAGGGAAAATAAGTTACGCCAATGTTGGGCTGTTCCAACGCCATTTGTTGAAAGGGAGTTTTGGCACTTAAAACTGCGATAGTTAGGATATTGATTAAAAGTAGCAGACTGGCCACGTTCCAGGCAAATAACAACCACCTTTTAACCTGACTGTTTTTGAAAGCGAAAAAATAGATCAAAGGTGCGCTAAGCCCAGCTATAATATCAAAATTTCTCCCTTCAAAGGTCATTTCAACAGGGATCAAACCAATTAAGAAGATATAGTAAAGAACAATTTCGACAGGGACCCTTACCGTATGCAGTACAGTTAACCATTGAATGTTCAGGGAGTCGATGAATTTCTTACCACGCCCACTTAGAAATAGCATGGCAGTTACTAAGAATCCTGGGGCTAATAAAAAAATAAAACGAGGAGGAGAAGCTTCAAAGTTTTGGTAAAAGCCCGATATTCCCAGAATAGCCTGAAACAGCGCCCAGGCCAGTACCAGATAGGCAATTTTGGTATTCTTGTTGGTTGCGAACCAAAAGAAAACAATAGATATGGCAGTGGTTATGATAAACAGGGCCAAAATCCAACTTGAAACATCTTCCATAAACTGCGTTTTGGTTGTGATAAATTAGCTTATTGGAAAGATAGCCAGTATAGGTATAGATAACTATTAATAGGATGTTAATCCTCGTTTGATGTCGTTTTATAATTAAAATTTAACAGTCTTTTACTTTTTATTTTGTAATATTATTCTGATAAACCCTAAATCATTATTATGAAAATTAGTGAAGTAAAAAAGATTATTGGAGTTGCAGTTGTTTTGTTATTGGCTGTCTCTTGTAGCAAAGAAAACGAAGTTAACGATCCTGAACTTGTTGTTGTCCAAGGTCGGTCAAGTGTCATAGAATGTGAGGTTAACGGAGCGAGTATTGTAGTTCCGGGAGATACCTATACCTACACCTATAGCAACAACTTTAACGCTAGTACCATCACCTGGAGTACGACCGGTTCTGGAATAACAATAACAGGCGGTCAAAACACCAGCACTGTTACGGTACAGTTCAGCAGCCAGTTTTCCAATGGAACTTTAATCGGGTCTGGCGTGAACGGCAATGATAACTGTGCCGAGGAATTCAGCATCGTTGAATGTACCCCACCTTCCAGTGTAGAAATAGATCAGGATGAATCGCCGGGAGATTGCCCTGGAGCGGTCATTGACTTTGACGCCGACCTCTTTGGCGGTAATGTTACTACAGGTTCCTACCAATGGAGGGTTTTTCAGGGCGCATCAATAGTATCAGGACAAGGTACATCTAGTGTCAGGGTTTTGGCGCCATCCTCAGGTGGTTTTTCAATCTCTGTTACCTTTACCTCAGACTGTGGCAATCAGACCGTGAGTGATCTCACGCTAGGTCAGTATGATGCCAGCTGTGGAGGTGGTGGGCCAAGCCCGTTTTAATTCCGAGGCTACCAAGACTCGCAAACTGCTGTTAGTTTAGCTTTAGGTCCTTTATGAAACAAAAAATCCATTACCGAGGTAATGGATTTTTTTATTGTAGTGATCTCAACAATGAACCTACTGGACATCAAAGGTCTACCAGAGCTTTAATAACTTCCAACCTAACTAAACGCACCACAATTTCATCACTTTGATATTCAATATAGACTTCCCTTTGCAAAGGGCATCTCCAATTTCTCATCAATCTTAAAAAATTGCTCAATGACTTATATCATTTTTTAAATCGCTGACGAATAGTAGGTTATTGCTCAACCCGAAAACTTATTACAGATGAAAAAAATAACAATTTTACTCATTGCGCTGTGCTCATTTATTTCTTTTGGCCAAACAGTTAAGGAAGGTGATATCCTCATCAGTAAGACACTTCAAGACGATGCTTACCGGGCAGGAGAAACCATTAAGGTAAATGCCCCGGTGCAGGGAGACCTGGTTATTGCAGGAGCAAGTCTCATTATCAATGATAGCATAAATGGAGACTTAACCGCAGCCGCAGGCGAATTATTCCTCAATAGCTATGTGGCAGATGACGTACGTATAGCCGTGGGTAGAGCTACTATAAACGGGGTAATTGCGGATGATCTGGTGGTTTTTGGCGGGGAAGTTATCATTACGAAAAATGCACTGATAAACGGTAGGCTAACCTGCTATGGCGGCGATATTACCGTCAATGGTGAAGTCATAGAAGGACTGAAAATTGGCGGGGGCAATGTGTCAATTAACGGAAATATAAGAGGACCATCCAAAATAGCAGGAGAAGACCTTACTCTTGGGTCAAATGCGAAATTCCATAAAGATGTGGAGTACTGGCATAGCGATGGAGAGATAAATTTCAATAATGCCCTGGTGAATGCCGAAGCTCAGTTCAATGAAGATCTTGAGGAAGAATCACAAATATCATTATCTACCATCGGGATTACATCATTCAAAAAATGGTTGATCTATGTCGCGTCAGCCTTTTTAGCTATTTTGGTCTTCCACGCTCTCTTTAGAAATGCATTTTCAAGTGCAGTGGAAGGTTTGGAAGACAGATTGTTGAAGAGCTTTGGTTTTGGCCTGATCTACCTAATCGGGATTCCTGTCGCAATCCTCCTTGCCTTTCTTATAACAATAGGTATCAAATTAGGACTTTTTGCAGCGGCAGTTTTTGTATTTAGCCTGGTTTTTGGACAAATCATTGCTGCTATTTTGATAGCATATTATTTGAGGAATAGTAAAGATAAGAATTGGGGCTTTTGGCCTGTCACATTCGTGGCATTAGGATTTGCTATCCTATTGCGTTTGCTAACTATGATCCCTTATGCTGGTATATTGATCTCTATAGTTATCCTATCAATTACTTATGGGGCATTGACTTTAAAAGTAATTCAATCCAAAAAACAACTCGTAAAAGAATAAAATAATGAACAAAGAACATCCGAATATTGAGGTTTTAAAAAGTCTTGACCTTAGCAACTTATCAGCAAGCGCCAAAATCTTTGCAGAAGACTTTGTTTGGCATTACTATAATCCTGAATTGCCCGAGATAGAAGGAGACTATTTGGGCCTCTCCGGTTTGAAAGACTTCTTTCAAACATTGGCAGGTCGCACGGAGGGTTCCTTTAAGGTAAGTCCCTTAACAGTAGTCCCTTTGGGCGATGAGCTCATTGTAACACATGTTAAAGATACCATGTCTCTGGATGGCAAACCCATGAAGATCGATGCAGTTGTAATATGGTGCATTATTGATGGAAAGATCAAGGAAGCCTGGGATATCCCTGTGATACCTACCGCAAAGATTTTAGAGGCATAATACAAATCGTATGAGAATAGTAGAAGTAACACCGAAAAATGCACTTGAAGAGACTTTCTTCTGCATCAAGGACACAAAGAGACAGGGGTTTACAGATAAACTTCAATGGTTTGAAAAGCGCCACAAAGAAGGTTTAAGAATAAAAATCCTTAAAAACGACGCAGACAAGATGATTGGGTTTATTGAATATGTCCCGGCTAAGGACGCATGGAGGCCCATAGATGCTGATAACTATATGTTTATACATTGCACCTACATATATTCCAAAAAGGAGCGAAACAAGGGTTATGGATCCTTGCTTATAGAAGAAGCTGAAAAAGAAGCGAAAGCCCAAGGCATGGATGGTTTATGTGTGATGACAAGTAAAGGTGGTTGGCTGGCCAATAAAAGCCTTTTTGAGAAAAATGGCTTTACACAGCTTGAAACAAAAGACCGCTTTGAATTAATGGCAAAAGCATGGAACACTGATGCTAAAAAACCGAAATTTCACAATTGGACTGTCCAACAAGAAAAATACAAAGGTTGGCATCTGCTCTATGCAGACCAGTGCCCCTGGAACGAAAAGTCTGTGGCGGCTATACTAAACGTCGCGATGGATTACGGTGTAGATCTAAAAGTGTCTAAATTAAATACTGTAGAAGAAGCCAAAATGGCACCTTCGGGCTTTGGCGTTTTCAATCTTTTGCATGACGGTAAGTTATTAGACGACCATTATCTAAGCGCAACAAGATTTACAAGTATTTTGAAAAAGGAACTCAAAATGGCAAAATAATTGGCAAGCACCAAACCCATTTTCCTGCTAACCGGCGTCTTCCAGCAGATGCAGTTTGTTCATTTTTTCGATAAGATCACCTGTAATGGCCACAACCGCAGGTTTTGGAATGCCATCTGCATCAAAAGGCCATTTGCTGGTCGGGTTTCCAAGATCGGTAGTTTGTTCACCGGGATGCTGTACGCTTAGAAACAAGGTTTTTCCATCTGGTGAAAACCAGGGGCCGGTAAGCTCGGCATCTATAGGAGCTGAAACCAGCCGAATCACCTTGCCCTCTTCCTTTCCGTAGCGTGGAATTACAAAAAGGCTGTTGTTCTTATAGGCTTTATAGGGGCCATCCTTGTTCATCTTGCTTCCAGACATATCGGAAGTAAACCATAAATTCCCTGCCATATCAAAAGCCAGGTTATCAGGGCAGGCAAAGCCATTTTCCTCACCTCCGGCCATAAAGGTGGAAGCCCTAAAGCTTAAGGCGTCATACTTGCCATTGGCCTCCTCGATCTTTAAAATAGATCCGTGGAAGTCATTTTTACTGGTATTGTTGGTAAGAGACACAAAAACACCTCCACTTATTGGGTCTATTTCTATATCCTCGGGGCGGTTTAGCTCAGTAGCGCCTAAAAGTTTGGCCGCTTCCCGCGTACGGATCAAAACCTCGGTCTGATCTTTAAATTTTTCTTTTAAGGCGGGTTGACTTTCCCAATCAAGCGCCAACCATTTCCCATTAACAGTATCCGCGACATATAGTGTTCCCTCTTTTAATGAACCTGGTTTGGATGAAACAAATTTGTACAAGTGTTCGTTGTTTTTGTCATCCCCGGAATACGCCACCACTCTTTTATCCTCCAACTCATAAAGCGTACAACATTCATGGGCATACCTGCCAATTGCAATGTGTTTTTGGGCCGAACCGTCTTTTGGGTCTATTTCCACCACCCAACCATAGTGCTCTGGCGGATAGGCATAAAACTTTTCCCAGCCTTCACTGCTGGGTTGGTGCTGTGCCTGATTGTCCTGATCGTATACGGTTTCTCCAAAAAAACTGTCGTAATTCTCCTCACACGTTAAAAATGTCTTCCATGGGGTAACTCCCCCAGAACAATTGCTGTGCGTACCAATAACCGTGGAGGCTCCTTTAATAGGATGGTCCCAATTAAGTGCAATGGGCGTTTTGGCGGTGATACGACGATTGTGAGGGTCATTTTTCACTAGTTCCCATTTTCCATTGGTTTGTCTTACGCGAACAATACTTCCCCCCACATTGTACATTTCTTTATCTACCTGTGCTTTTGTTCGGTGCTTATCCGGGTTTTGGTATTTGCTGGCGTCAAATCCAGAAACAAACAAAGGATTTACATATTCGTGATTCACCCACAGCAGACCATCTGTAGGATCCTCCTCATTAAATGGTAAAAAACAGGTAAAATCATTGTTATACCCAAAGCGGTCTTTTTGGCTTATTTCATCGCCCCAGCGTAAAATAACATGATAGTCCAGGCCGTTGCTCAACAAAAGATCATCTTTACTAGACGGTGGAAGCCCTAAAATGTTTAGTTGCTTTAAGCGCTCAAGAGTTTGCTTAGAAGTTTTTATGTTTTGTTCATTTGGGGAGGCCAAATTTCCACAACCCATCATAAAAGGAGGTAAAACCGCCGTTCCGATACTTGCCTTTCCCAAAAAGCTGATGAATTTTCTACGATTATACGGCATGATATATTTCTATTTATTGTCTAAATGGCCAAAATGAGCAAGCTGCATATATCAGATATTCGTATGGGCCTCTCGTATTGTTAGGATTGGAAATGTTTTCAACAGTCAGCACAAATACCTCTAATTATGGTTTGCACCTTGTTTGTTTTGAATCCTTTAGGAACACTAAGCTGAGACGGCACCAGTTCTTCCATGCAATACACGGTTTCGCAACATTCACAAACAAAGTGGGCGTGTTCATTACCTTGTAATGGGGCTTTACCAAACGCGTACTTGGCTACACCAGAATGATCATTAATACGGTGAATAATCCCCGCACGCTCAAAACTTGTCAGGTTTCGGTAAAGTGTAGACTTGTCTACCTCGCCGAGCAAAGCTGCTTGCAGGTCTGTATATGATTGCGCATGTTCCAAATTGATAAAGTGATGAATTAAGGCCATCCTAACCTTGGTTTTCTTTAGTCCTTTCTGTTCTAAAAGTTGTTCGTAGTCTTCTTTTTTCATGCCCACACACTTTATTTGAAACTAATAGCATCTGCTTTTTCGATTTTAAAGTAACTGGCATTCGGATTGTCCCGGTTCAAGCGCAGTATTCCCCGAACTGACAGTAGTTCGTCCATCTCAAAAGGAGGCTTCTCATAAAATTGTAAATCTACTACGGTTTCCGGGCCTCCATTTCCACAGAAAAAACAAGAAGCCATAGGGTTTTTTGAGAGAAGAAATACCGTCTGTTGCGCATCTAAAATTAATAGGTATCCGGTGATGATAACCTCTTTTCCCTCTAGAGCTCGTATTTCTGAAGAAAAGTTGGCTTTTTGAAAGCCAGGGAAAATAGCCCCGGGTGCAGGAAGTTCCCATGAAATTCCCTCAGAAAGGTCAGACCAATCTAACACAGCCTGAGAACGGATTTCCGTCCCTGCCCAGAATAATATCATAAAGAGGGATAATCTCAATTTCATTATTTCACTAATTTACCCGTAGCTACTTCCAGGATATAGTTGCAATGGTTTACGTTATTTGGGTTAAGCTCAAGCATTCCGGTAGCCAGTACAATTTGATCGGTTTTAAACGTTGGTTTCTCTTTAAAACGGACCTCAACAATAGTTTCAGGTCCGGCTGCACCGCAGAAAAAACATGAGGCCATTGGGTTCTGTGACACCAAAAATATCTCTCCGCTTCCTGAAATGTCTAAAAAATAACCCTGGATACTCACTTCTTTTCCTTCGTAGGATTTTATTTTTTCACCAAACTTAGGCATTAAGAAATGTACGCCGTACTTCTCGCTGTATACGGGTTCAAAGCTGACATCGGCAAAATCTTCCCATGTCAACTGCTCCTGGGCTGCCAATGGGTAGGCTAAAGTTATAAACAAAACAATTAATAAAGGTCTAAGCATCAGATAAGGTTTTAGCAACATTTAATTTAAAAATTGAAAGCGATGCCAACAAAGTGGCTATAGTGGCCAGGGCAAGAATAAGGCCAAACAATATAATTTCAACAGTGTCTGGAGCACTAATCTGCAGTGTATATCCAAATGAATTTTGAGTATAAAAAGAAATCATCCATAGCCCAACCCGGCCCAGGAGCCAACCTATCATAAATCCAATGGCCGCCAGAAAAATTCCTTCCAAAAGTGCCAATCCAAGAAGTTGCCTCGTGCTAAGGCCGTAGGTCCTTAATAGGGCAAGTTCCTGTCTTCGCTCTCGGATAGTTTTCAATAGACTGATAAAGATACTGAATCCTGAAACCAAAAGGATTGCTAGTGCAATACCGTTTATGGCTTGTACTCCAGAACCAAGCAGTCCCATTAGTCGTTGTACTTCAAAGCCAGGTAAAGCGGCCTGCATAGAGGTATTCTCATTGATAAATCTGGGTAGCTGAACCATACCCAGGGGGCTTTTGAACTTCACCAGCAGGGAGGTGATTTCTTTTTCGTCATGATTGTCCTCTTGAGGCGTCCCTTCTTTTTTAGAAGCACTTTCTGCATCATGATCTTGCTCTGTCCGAAGATTAACTTCATCTACATGATGATGAGCATCCCAGATACTTTCCAGATTGGTAATCAGTAGCTGGTCTACTACGGTTCCGGTAGGCTTTAAAATTCCTTTAACGATAAAAGGATGTTCGTCGTGCGCTTCGATACCCGCAGCGGCCAAACCGTGAGAACTTATGAAACTGTCTCCCACATTCAAGTCTAACCGCCCTGCAACTTTACTACCAACCACCACTTCAAAAGGCTTTTCATACAACGTTCCCTCAGACAATTGGGCATTATACTGTTCTAGATATGTGGTTTGAGTCCCTAAAATCCGAAATCCTTTGTAGTTATCTCCATAGGAAACAGGGATGGCAGTTCGTATAAAAGGGTGTTTTTGCAAGACCTCTGCTTCCTTCATGTTGATATTCCCTGTGGGTACATCTACATGAAGTACCGAAGATAAAACGAGTTGTAAGGGACTTCCCTTGGCGCCTACAACCATGTCAAAAGGAGCAATGTTCTTGTTCAGCTGTCCTCCCAGTTGCTGGCTCAACTGTAAAACAAAGGTGACCAACGAGACACTCAACGACAACAACAACAAACTCAATAATAAGTTGAGCGGTTTGGAGATCATATTTCTAAAAGCGAGATAGCCTAAATTCATAAGGTAACCTGGTTTTGAAAATGGGACATTACCCTAAGATCATGCGTAATGATCAACAGGCTACTCTTGCAAATCTTAGCCTCTTCCTTGAGCAGAGCGATAACCTTTGCACAGTTTTCATCATCCAGGTTAGAAGTAGGTTCATCGGCGAAAATGATCTTGGGCCTGTGGATTAGCCCCAATGCAATGCAAAGTCGCTGTTGCTGTCCCTGGCTCAATGCAGAAACTTTCTTGTTTAGATGTTCGGTTAGCCCTAACCTTGCTGCAAGTTCATTTCTTCTTTTTTTGTCATTAGCGTTTTTCGGGAAACTCTGCCTTAGGCGAAGATTGTCTGCCACCTTTAGCGATTTGATAAAATGATATTGTTGGAAGATAAGCCCAATATGCTCGCCTCTAAAGCCATCCAGTTCGCGCCGTGTCATCGAATTTAACTCCGTTCCCGCAATTGATACTATACCTCCTAAGGAAGGCAAAAGACCTGCCATCAGATACAAAAGCGTGGTTTTACCCACCCCTGAAGGCCCTATGACCAGCAAATGTTCTCCGGGGGTAAGCTCAATATCAGGAAACGCCAGCGCATTTCCATTTTCGTAAGCATAAGAAAGATTGGATGTTTTAACCATTTAAAGCTTTTCACAAAAATAAAAAAATAATTAAATGCAACTAAGTTGCATTTACAAAAATTGAATACATTTGTCCACCAAACAAAAACATTGAGTATAGTCAATGCTCGAGATCACAAAATACGCTGTTTATGACCAACTTGTTGAACCTTAGTTCTAAGTCGGATATTATTGGTGCTATGGCAAGTGTGCTATGTTTTTTACATTGCCTGGCAACACCGATCCTTTTTGTAGCACAGGCTGGTCTTGCCTCCGCGGAAGAATCGCGTCCCTGGTGGTGGGGTACTATGGATATGCTGTTTCTTGCTATTTCATTTTTTGCAGTTTATTGGTCGGCCAGGAATACCTCAAAACAATGGATTAAATATGCTTTCTGGAGCCTTTGGATAATGTTAGCCTTGATTATTGTTAACGAAAAACTAGAGATAGGGCATCTGGCAGAGGAATTAATATATGTTCCTACCATTGGGCTAATATTACTTCACTTTTACAATCGCCATTACTGTCGCTGCGAAAATGATGGTTGCTGTGTCGATCATTAAAAACAAAAGTTGTAATCATGTTTTACCCTCTTCCAAAACGCAATGCCGAATATTCCAAATAGTCTAAACAAAAAAACGCTCAAGCAAGCTTGGCGTTTTTTCTTATCGAACTATTTATTCGTGACCTCGGCAGGATTGATTTCATCTTTCCTGACAAAGCTCCGCTTTGAGAATCACAAAAGAATTACTTCACAATTTTCAAAAAAAGAAGCGAGCTTCAATTTTGAAACTCGCTTGTAATTCACTTTTTTGTGATTCATTCGTGACCTCGGCAGGATTCAAACCTGCAACCTTCTGAGCCGTAATCAGATGCGCTATTCAGTTGCGCCACGAGGCCGTTTAATATTGGGGTGCAAATATATTTCTTTTTGTTCTTAAGGCAAAATTACCTGAGGTTAAATATTATGGATCAAATATGTGCTCATACGTAACGCTTTCTGTTATTTTCCAAGTGCTTTGGTGGTAACGTAATAACGCCAACCTATGATGGCCAATTGAAACTTGGAAGCCTTAGAAAGATCAAGACGTTTTTTGGTAAATGAGGGCAAAATCAGCTTATTTATCCCCGCCAGGAAAGCAAAAAAAGATTTTTTCATCACAAAGGTACTTGCCTTAAAGGTAACCAAAATCTATCAACGCCCACTTGCCTAACCGAAGTGGGTGTCAGACTCACTGTAGAAGAGCCCTGGCTAAAAACACATTTTTTTGAAACCGCTTACACCTTAGCTTGTGGAAAAATTCTAAAAACAGTTAAAGATGAAAACAAAATTGCATTTTCTCCTGGTTCCTGTCCTGGTACTTTTAGGGATGGTATTTTATTTTGAGCCAATGGCTGCAGAGCCAGAAAGAACATTACAGCCAGAGAAGGGTTGTGTATTTATGACAGTTATGGGAGAACAGTCTTCCCAGGGATTTAATAGGTATAAAACAGATGAAAACATAAATCTAGCGGTAAGGGATGGCCTACAATGGTTATCTGAAGCGCAATTGCCAAACGGAGGTTATGGTGCAGGAAGTCATTCTGCACAGCATATACGTGATCCGCATGCCGTAAAATCAGATCCGGCTACCACTGCCATGGTAGGAATGGCGCTTTTAAGGAGCGGAACCACCTTGGTAAAAGGAAGTCATTCAGAAAACCTCGAAAAAGCGTTGAATTATATCCTTGAGACCGTTGAAAGTGCAGAGGCCGGAGACCCGTATATTACAAAGGTCCGCAATACGCAAATACAGAGTAAACTAGGTCAGAATATCGACGCGGTTCTTGCTGGTCAATTTCTTTCAAACATTTTGGATCGCAATCTGGCCGGGGTAGATAGAAAGCGTGTGGTGCGTTGTCTTGATATTTGTGTGGGTCGCATACAGCAAGGAACTGATGCAGACGGAAAGCAAAGAGGCGCTGGTTGGGCCGGAGTATTGCAAAGTGGGATGGCTAACAGCGCCCTGGAATCTGCGATGGCTGTTGGGGCTGATGTGGACAAAGAAGTGCTTGAAAGGTCTAAGAAGTATCAAAAAGGCAACTACAACGAGAATGATGGTTCTGTCAAAACAGATGATGGAGCGGGAATAATGCTCTATTCGGTAAGCGGTAGCGTAAGGGCTAGTGCTAAAGAGGCCAGAAAGGCCAAGGCAGACATCAACAAAGCAAAAGCTGAAGGTAAATTGGCACCAGATGCCGAAGTAAATGCCGAAAATCTCGAGGAAATCGGATATGTTAGGGGTGAAGCACAGAAGTATGGTACAGCATATAATGTGTATGAATCTGCCAAGCAGGTGGCACAACAGGATGAAGTGCTCGACGGTTTTGGAAATAATGGAGGTGAAGAGTTTCTAAGCTACTTGCAGACTGGCGAGTCTATGCTCGTAAGCAAGGATGATGACTGGAAAAACTGGTACGATCAGATGAGCGGACGAATACTAAAGATTCAAAACCAGGATGGGAGCTGGAACGGCCATCATTGCATTACCAGCCCGGTGTTTTGTACGGCAACAAGCTTACTGTTACTAACGGTTGAAGAAGATATGGACTTTTTACAAAAAGTAGGGGAGTAGTGGAAGTAGATTGCTTGTAATAAAGTGCGGCTAAGAAAAGGTCTCTGGGTACAGAAATTGTCAGGTTGAGCGCAGTTGAAATCTAAATTCAGAAATAGAATTAAAGTTCTCGACTCCGCTCAAACTGGTAAAGGGCATCATTTCTCAGGTTCGCGCGTTGACGATCCATAAGGGCAATATGTCTGCATTTTTGTGTGCGTTGTGTGGGTATCATAATAATTTTTTAAAAGTTGGCTAATATGAAAATGATAATAAGGCTGATTACAAATTTTGCTAAAGCTATCATAGAGGTACTTTTTTAGGTTATAGTATGTTGCAAATCATTAATTATCCATTCAAGATATATAAGAAAGGATCATAAATACTAACAATTTGAATAGAAATAATGCATTTGAATACAATACTGTAAGCAAAAAGATGAAATGCATTATAAAATTTGAGTGACCTCCTTGGGATAAGTTATAGACTGTTAATAAAAAATATCTGAACTATTACAGTTTTAAACAATTGAAGGGGCTTTTTTGGGGCTTTTTGTTTTTGCAAGGGCCGTTTTGAAGCAAAAGTGTTGTTTTTCGGTCATTTCGTCCTTGAAAATAAAAATACCGGTCGTGAAAACGACCGGTATCTTAAACCAAAACTTCCTTGGTATTTAGTTAAAAAACTGACTAATTTTTCTTCTTGGAAGTAATTTCCACGACTCCGTTTTTTGCTTTGTCACCATATTTTTTGATAGCTCCCTTTCCTTTGCTGACATCTATAGATTCAACATCGTCTGGTGAGAGGTTTTTAACAGTTTTTTCGTCTACCTCTTTACCATCTAGAATATACAATGGCTCAATGCCATCATTATCAATGAATAAAAAGCTGCCAGATACCGCAGACATAACGTCAATATCATGCTCATCATCGCTATCTCGCAAAATCATGACGTTGCTGTTGTTGTCGCTGTCTGAGTGTTCAATTTTTATACGGCTATCATGCAATTCTCCATTTTCCTTCATCTTTTCGTACTCCTCCCGGCTCACTTTCTTACCGTCTATGCGAATCACCTCTTTACCGTCCTCATCTTCAATTTCAATGACTTTACCCTGCGAATCATCACTGGTTATCCAGACACTACTGCCATTGTTGCTATGCAAAATTTTTGAAACCGCAGGTTCTCCACCTAGGGAAAAAGTGTTGCTCTTGGGATCATAAAAAATCACGATTTCATCTATTGGCTCACCGTCGTTGTCATATGAGGAAGAGGCCGAAAATTGCTTCCCCTCTTTTTTGGTAACTCCCATGTGTATGTGGATCGAAGTGATTTCCATACCCTCGTTTCTCCTAACATCATACGAAAAGTCGATTCCTTTTTTCGACAAATTTCGTTTGATTTCTTTTAAGTCGGAATTCGAAGTATTCTTATCGATTTTTATTTCAATATTCTTGCTGGTAGGAAGCGAGAGCGAAAATTCGGCAGAGCCGGTATCGGCAGGCACATACACCTCTGTGGTATTAAAACTTATAAGAAAAAGCGCCAAAGTGGGTATGACCAAGGCGGTTTTGAGAACGCTGCCTTTTTTGGATCTTGATTTTTGTAACATGACTATTCGTTTTTTGATTAATGAATTATGAAAATTATTAGTGATTGAAGTGCAGAAAGAATTTCCGGAAACCTTTAATAGTGTATACTGGTAGACTTTCAGAGAAGCCCGCCCCTCAATTGCATAGGCGTCTGCCAAAAATTCTAAATTCTGTTGTATGCTCTTGGTATATAGCCAGCTAATAGGATTCGCCCAGAGCACAATGGTAAGCAAGTACCCCATTAAGACATCTATAGAATGGTGCTGTGCACAGTGCGCCTTTTCATGGCTAATAATATTTTGTAACTCCTGCTCGGTATAATGGCTCGGATTGTAGACAATGGTCCTAAAGAAAGAAAAAGGAGCCACATTTGCAGCTGTTTCTACCAAAGTAAACCCCTGTTCATTTCGGCGAATTCCGTTTTTGCAGATGCTATAAAGCGAAGCCAGTTGAAGAAAAAACCGGAATGTCAAAACCAGCATCCCTGCGAGATAGGTGTAAAACGCAATATTCCACCAATCCACAGTTACTTCGGCCGTTCCTGCGATCTCTGTTGTATAGGGCAAGGCCGCTACACTTTCAGTAGAAACCGGGGTGACCTCGATATAACGGGTAATAAGCACCAGAGGCCCCAGAAAAGCCAAGCCAATGCCTGCAAGCAAGAAATGCCTATTGGTATTAAAAAAAGTTTCCTTTTTAAGGAAAAGTTGATATATCGTATAAAAAAGCGCCAGTATACCGGAGGCCTTTAAGAGGTATATAAAAAATGTTTCCATTACTTATTCTTTTCAATCAGGTCAATAATTTCCTTGAGTTCCTTTACCGATATTTTCTCCTCCTTCGCAAAAAAGGATACCAGATTCTTATAGGAATTATCATAGTAATCGGCGATGGTAGAATTGATAAAACGCTTCCTGTAGGCTTCCTTTGTTACAATCGGAAAGTAACGATGCGTATTTCCAAATGCCTCATAAGAGACATACTTTTTGTCTTCTAAATTTCTTACAATAGTGGAGAGTGTATTATAATGTGGTTTTTCACCCTTGAATTCCGCTCTTATTTCTTTAACAAAAGCCTTTTTTAGGTTCCAAAGGATTTTCATAACCTCTTCTTCTTTGTTCGTTAATTTTTGCATGCTACTATAATTTTAAATCGCTTAACTTTTTTGCAATAGGATACCGGCTATATTAGAGGCCATAGATTCACTGTGTTCGTTGGTGTTGTTAGTCATTACAATTATGGTGATGTCTTCACTGAGATACCTCCAAAAATCTGCGAAGAAAATTCCATTACCGCCGTTGTGAGCGATAAGCTGTGTGTTTCTTGGCGTAGGGAAAATGGCCCAGCCGTAGCCATAGAATGAACGGCCCGAAGGGTCCTCTTTTATATGTGGATGCTGGAACTTTTTTATGGCAGTTTTAGATAATATATTCTCGCTTTCCAGGGCCAGATGCCATTGGTACATGTCTTCAACAGTAGATAAGATACCTCCGTTTCCTTTTAGATGCAAATAGGGTCCGTCTCCAGCCCACTTTTTATCCGTAGGCTTTCCCCAGACTTTCTTTCCCCGATAACCAATGGCGATCTTTTCTGGATTCCAATTGGGCAAAACATAACCGGTGTTCATCATTCCGGCAGGCGCAAACAAATGTTGTTTTAAATAAGCCTCATAAGACATTTGGCTCACCTTTTCAATGACGAGGGCCAAAAGGCTGTAACCAACATTTGAATAATGGTACTTTTTCCCTATTCGCCCGGCTTTAACATTTTTAAAGGCCTGGCTTACAAATTCTGTCTCAGTAATGGCCGCATAATCATTTCCAATGGCATCTGGCATGCCGGCAGAATGGGTTAGCAAATGATGCAGGCTTATATGCTCAAATTTTTCGGGAACACCAGGCAGATGATCAGCAAGTTTATCCTCTGTGCTAAGTTTGCCCTGCATTTCAAGTTTTAAAATACCAGCCGCCGTGAATTGCTTGGTGATGCTACCAATATCAAAGACGGTATTTGGAGAATTTTTGAGTCCTGTTTCCCTATTGGCATACTGAAATCCCTTTGACCAAATTGTTTGGCCTTTGTGTGCTACTAATATTGTACCCGAAAATCCGGGACCTTCCAAAGAAGCTAAATAGGTGTCAATTTTTTGAACTATAGTCGAAGCGGACTCATTTTGAGCCTGCAAGCTGCCTATTCCCAAAAACAGCATGAAAACACAGAGAATAAAGAATGATTTGAATACCGTTCGCATGATGATGATGAATTTTGAATTCAAACATATTACTATTTTTTTAGTTAAACAACTAATTTTATAGTTATTTAACTATTCACATAGTTTACTTACTTTAAAACAGATGAGCGATAAAAGAAAATCTTCATCTATATTTACTCAAAATTCCTAGAATGCAGGACCTGCTTTATATTCTCTTAGGCTTGATTCTTCTGATCGCCGGCGGGAACTGGTTATTAAAATCGGCAGTAGCTTTTTCTATCAGACTCAACATTCCGAAAATTGTAATTGGAATGACCATTGTTTCTTTTGCCACCTCGGCACCAGAATTGATTGTTAGTATTAAGGCCGCCTTAAATGGTTTTGCGGATCTGGCTCTTGGAAACGTCATAGGCTCTAACATTGCTAACCTTGGGTTGGTTCTGGCCATCACCATTATTTTGGGAAGTATAGAGGTTCGAAAAAGTTTCTATTTTACAGACTGGCCCGTAATGATGGTAGCCTCGCTAATGTTCTACTTCTTTCTCTATACAGGTGAGAGCCTGGTGCGGTACGAAGGAGTCATCTTATTTGTTTTTCTTTTTGTATTTCTTGTCTATCTGCTCAGGTTTCAAAGGCCGGCTGTGGTTAATGGTATGGTCGCCCCTGAGGGTATCCCAATGCCGCTCTATAAATCAGTAATGTTCCTCGGATTGGGAGGTACAGCGCTCTGGGGAGGATCCGAACTTCTAATCAGTGGTGCCGTGGGCATGGCAGAAGCCTTTGGGGTTAGCGCAAGGATAATTGGAATTACGGTAGTCTCGGTTGGTACAAGTATTCCAGAACTCGCAGCCTCCATTATCGCCATTCTTAAAAAGGAGAAGGCTATTTCCGTAGGGAATCTTATCGGCTCTAATATTTTCAATATTTTGGCCGTTCTTGGCATAACGTCCATAATCACCCCAATTGAAGTTGTAGATCGGGGTTTGCTAACGAACGATGTCCTCTGGATGCTGGGCATTTCCTTCCTTATTTTACCCCTGGTTTTCTTCCCCAAAGGGCTTCGGTTGGGATGGAGGGATGGTCTGGTACTTCTGGCGGCTTATGCTACCTTCCTCTTCTTTACCGTGCAATAAAAAACCGCTTCAGATTTGAAATCCAAAGCGGTTCGGCTATAAATTATTTAACATTTAACTTGTTGCAGGAGCCGTAACTTCAGCACCTTTTACCGTTTTAACGATTCTTCCGGCTATTTTATAAGGATCTCCGTTAGAAGCTGGCCTTCTGTCTTCCAGCCAACCTTTCCATCCTTTTTCCACCGTGGCGATAGGGATTCTGATTGAAGCACCTCTGTCTGATATGCCATAGCTAAAATCATTGATAGAAGCCGTTTCGTGGAGTCCTGTAAGACGCTGGTCGTTAAATTCACCATAAACTGCGATATGTTCTTTGGCCACTGGTCTGAAGGCTTCGCAAATTTGCTCGTATACCTCTTTAGAACCTGCATTTCTCAAAGTAGAATTAGAGAAGTTCGCATGCATTCCAGAACCATTCCAATCTCCCTTAATCGGTTTTGGATGGTATTCAATATAGAATCCGTATTGCTCCGTAAGTCTATCTAAAAGATAACGCGCTACCCATACTTGGTCACCCGCGTTTTTAGCTCCCTTGGAAAAAATTTGAAATTCCCATTGTCCGCTGGCAACTTCCTGGTTGATTCCCTCAAAGTTAATACCTGCTTCAAGGCATAGGTCTGCGTGCTCCTCAACAAAATCTCTTCCGTGGGTATTTCTACCTCCAACAGAGCAGTAGTATAACCCCTGAGGGCCAGGATATCCACCTACTGGGAATCCCAGAGGTAGTTGTGTGTCCCTATCCATGATAAAGTATTCTTGTTCAAATCCAAACCAGAAATCGTTATCATCATCATCAATGCGAGCTCTATGATTACTCTCATGAGGTGTTCCATCTGCATTTAAAACTTCAGTCATTACCAAAAACCCGTTTTTTCTAGCCGGGTCTGGAAAAATAGCAACGGGCTTTAACAAACAGTCCGAAGAATTTCCTTCTGCTTGCAGGGTAGAACTGCCGTCAAAAGACCAAATAGGGCAATCCTCCAACTTTCCACTAAAGTTATCTTCGATTTTTGTTTTGCTACGCATATTTTGGGTAGGCTTGTAACCATCCAACCATATGTACTCTAATTTTGCTTTGCTCATAATACCAAGGATTAATTTTAGTTTTTTAAGACCGTCAAAAATATACTTTTTAAGAGTATTGCCACAACAAAATAAGGGGTAAATATTAAAAAATTATACATATTTATTAACACCCCCTTTTTTGAGGGGGTATTTTGCAAATTTTGCATAAATATTTGGTTTTTCTGTGAAATGCTTAATTTTGCGATTCATCCAATTCCAATAAAATCCGGAAAATGTCCAAAACAAGATTTGAAGCTGTAAAGAACAGCCGCCTAAGATCGCATATCCCCGTCTCAGAACCTGGAAAACGTTCAGAAATATTTGCCGTACAGGTTTTCAATGAGGAGCGCATGTTGCAATACTTAACCAGGGATGCCTATCGCAGTGTAAAAAGTGCGGTGCTTTCAGGGTCTAAAATTGATAGGAAGATCGCTGATCAGGTTGCCGAAGCGATGAAAGCATGGGCAATTTCAATGGGTGCAACTCATTATACACACTGGTTTCAACCGCTAACTGGTGCAACAGCAGAAAAGCACGATGCTTTTATCGACCTTCTACCAAACGGAAGCGCCCTGGAGAAATTCGGAGGAGGGCAATTGGTGCAGCAAGAGCCTGATGCTTCAAGTTTTCCAAGCGGGGGGATAAGAAATACTTTTGAAGCTCGGGGGTACACGGCCTGGGATCCAACCTCGCCGGCCTTCATTTACGGTAGCACCCTATGCATCCCCACAATTTTTGTTTCCTATACCGGAGAAGCTCTGGATAACAAGGCTCCGCTACTTAGGGCCTTGCACACCATAGATGAGGCGGCCACTGCGGTTGCCAGGTATTTTGACAAGAATGTTAGTAAAGTAAACGCTACGCTGGGATGGGAACAGGAGTATTTTTTGATTGATAAAGCGCTTGCAAACTCCAGGCCCGATATCTTGTTGGCAGGAAGGACACTGGTAGGGCATTCAGCCGCCAAAGGACAGCAATTAGATGACCACTATTTTGGCGTTATCCCTATGCGCGCTATTAATTTTATGCGCGACCTGGAAATTGAATGCACCAAATTAGGCATTCCGGTTAAGACCCGGCATAACGAAGTGGCTCCCAACCAGTTTGAACTGGCACCTGTTTTTGAAGAAGCAAATTTAGCAGTAGACCATAATTTGCTGCTTATGGATGTGATGGAAAAAGTGGCAGACAAGCATCATTTCAAGGTGCTTTTTCACGAAAAGCCCTTTGCGGGCATCAATGGTTCTGGTAAGCACAATAACTGGTCTTTGGCTACAGATACGGGTGTTAATTTGCTAAGTCCGGGCTCTACACCAATGAAAAACCTTCAGTTTCTTACCTTTTTTGTAAACACACTTAAAGCTGTAGATTCTTACGAAGAACTGCTGAGGTCCTCGATAGCATCGGCCAGTAACGATCATAGACTCGGAGCTAATGAGGCGCCACCGGCAATAATATCCATATTTATCGGGTCTCAGTTAAGCGCTGTCCTCGATGAGCTGGAAGGGGTTTCCAAAGGAAAACTCTCCCCAGAAGAAAAAACAGAATTAAAGCTTAATGTGGTAGGTAAAATTCCTGAGATTCTCCTGGATAATACCGATAGAAACCGTACCTCTCCTTTTGCTTTTACCGGGAACAAATTTGAAATTCGCGGGGTAGGTGCCAAGACTAATTGCGCCAAACCCATGACAATACTCAATACCATTGTGGCGCATCAGTTGAACGCTTTTAAAAAAGAGGTTGACGCCCTTATTGATAAAAAGAGCCTTAAAAAAGACGAAGCAATTTTTAATGTTCTTAGAGAGTACATCAAGTCTTCTAAAAGGATCCGTTTTGATGGAGATGGTTATAGCCAAGAATGGGAAGCAGAGGCAAAGAAGAGAAAGTTAAGCAATAACAAAAGTACTCCCGAAGCGCTGAAAGTGATGACTGCTACGGCCACTCTAGAGCTCTTCAGGCTAACCGGTGTAATGAGTGAGGTTGAAGTTAAAGCGAGACAAGAGGTAGAATTGGATACTTATATTCTGCAAACCCAAATAGAGGGCAGGGTGTTTAATGAACTTATCTATAACCATATCATTCCTGCTGCACTTGCTTATCAAAACACCTTGATTACAAATGTATTGGGGCTAAAAGAAGTCTATGGGGCCGCACATAAGAAATTATCAGACGGACAATCTACTATAATTGAGCAAATAGGAGAACATGTAGCCACAATTAAAAAGAAAACCGATGAAATGACCAGTGCCAGAAGAAGGGCCAATGCGCTGAAAGGGGCGGCTAAAAGGGCCGCGGCCTATTGTGATGTTGTTAGACCCTATTTCGATGAATTAAGATACCATTGTGACAAGCTAGAACAATTGGTAGATGATCAGGTATGGCCTCTGGCCAAGTATAGGGAGCTACTTTTTATTAAGTAAAATACATGTTAGACTAAGAATTCTTTTCATTGGAAAGCTAGTGCTGTTTTTTTATTGAATTGCGTTATTTTTGTCCCAAACTTCAAAAAATGAGTGCCACTGACAGTGAACGATACCAAAAAAGGGGTGTTTCTGCCTCAAAAGAGGATGTTCATAATGCCATTAAGAATATAGATAAAGGGCTTTTTCCTAAGGCGTTTTGCAAAATTGTTCCTGATCACCTCACCCAGGATGAGGAGTATTGCCTGGTTATGCATGCCGATGGGGCAGGAACCAAATCCTCGCTGGCTTATATGTATTGGAAAGAAACCGGAGATCTTTCTGTTTGGAAAGGTATTGCACAAGATGCTCTTATCATGAATATTGACGATCTGATTTGTGTAGGAGCAACAAATCATATTATGCTCTCCTCCACGATTGGCCGAAATAAAAATATTATTCCGGGCGAGGTTATTGCTGCAATCATATCAGGGACAGAGGAGTTGATATCCGAAATGGCAGATTTTGGCGTCCTGATTCATTCGACAGGAGGCGAAACAGCCGATGTGGGAGATCTTGTTCGGACAATCATAGTAGACTCTACCGTGACAGCGCGGATGCGAAGAGAAGACGTCATTGATAACGCAAATATAAAAGCCGGTGATGTCATTGTAGGCCTGGCCTCATTTGGTAAGGCCAGCTATGAAAAGGAATACAATGGGGGTATGGGCAGTAACGGACTTACTTCTGCCCGGCATGATGTTTTTTCGAAATATTTAAGCCTAAAATATCCCGAAAGTTACGATGCCGCTGTACCTGGCGAGCTGGTGTATTCCGGGAATGTAAGACTTACGGATATTGTTCCGGGAGTTCCGATTGATGCCGGCAAATTGGTTTTGTCCCCTACACGAACCTATGCGCCGGTCATTAAGAAAGTACTGGAAAAATACGACGCTAAAACCATCCATGGGATGGTGCATTGCAGCGGAGGCGCACAGACCAAGATCTTACATTTTATTGACAAGTTCCACGTCATAAAAGACAATTTGTTCGATGTTCCTCCTCTCTTTTCGCTTATACAAGAACAGTCTGGTACGGATTGGGAAGAAATGTACAAGGTTTTTAATTGCGGTCACCGTATGGAATTATATGTTGATGAAAGTATCGCTAAAGACCTTATTGCCATTGCCGGAAGTTTTCAGGTAGATGCCCAAATAATAGGCCGTGTAGAAGAGTCTGAGACCAAAAAACTAACAATTCAGAGTCCGCATGGGATCTTTACCTATTAGGTATACGATTTAGAGATTTAGAACGTTCTTTCTATAGCGAAGCCTAAGCTATAGAAAGTAGCCTTTTTTAGTGTTTTCGCGCCCCAAATTTGCACCGAAATTGCCTGAGAAGGCAGGTTTTGGGTGTAATGAGCTATTTTCTAAATAAAACTAGCAATGTTATGGAAAGAAAAGAATTTTTGAGAAGTTTAGGAGCAGGAGCCGCTTTTGCGCTTACCTTTCCCTGTATTCATGGATGTTCGAGTGATGGTGAAGGAGATGTTAACATGAAACCCATACCTACCGGTGTGGACTTTACCGTAGACCTTGATTCTGCAGAAGGAGAAGGACTCCAGAACAACGGAGATTTTATCCTAAAGAACGATGTGGTAGTCGTAAAGAACCTTGAAGGAGCGTTTATCGCCGCAAGCCAAATATGCAGCCATCAGCAGACCGATCAGGTGCGTTTTCTTGAGGATGATGGAGGTATTTTTCACTGTTTTACGCATGGATCGCAGTTTTCTCAAAATGGCACGCCTTTAAATACCATTACAAACAACCCACTAAAAATATTCAATACTGAGTTAAACGGTTCTATCTTAAGAGTTTTTGAATAGGTGATTTTTGATTTAAGAAGTTTGCGGATTAAAAATTTTGACATAAAGCCGCCTTGCTTAAACAAAAGTCATTCTGGACAAAGGCTTTTGGAGACTAACAGCCAAAGTACGATTTAAAATAGGGTAACGTGAGAACTTTGACCGTCTTTCTCTTCAGTATTTTTGCATTGACAGTCTTAAGGGCTCAGACCACCTCTTACGTCACAGTGAAACGGAACCTAAGACTTATGGGGTCTTCATTTGAGGTAACCGTAGTAGCACAAAGTGAGGACATTGGATATATTTATATTGAAGAGGCCGCGGCAGAAGTAACACGGATAGAACAACTTATATCTTCTTGGGATCCGGATTCAGAGACTTCACTAATCAATAAAAATGCAGGCCTTAGGCCAGTTAAGGTAAGCTTCGAACTTTTTAAGCTCATTGAACGCTCTGTTCAAATCTCCGAAATTACTTTTGGAGCCTTCGATATTACCTATGCATCTATGGATAAGATCTGGCGTTTTGACGGATCTATGCAATACCCTCCAACTCCCTATGAAATAAGCGATTCTGTTGCAAAGGTAGGGTTCGAAAAAATTGTTTTGAACAGTTCTGAGAACACCGTTTTTTTAAAAGAAAAGGGAATGAAAATTGGTTTTGGAGGTATAGGTAAGGGCTATGCGGCCGATAAGGTTAAAGAACTGCTGGTTTCTAAACAGGTTCCCGCGGGAATGATCAATGCCGCCGGGGATATCACTACATGGGGTACGAAGGCGACAGGTGAGAAATGGTTAATTGGGATAGCCAACCCTGAGGGCAAGGGCAAGCTTTTTTCTTGGGTGCCGCTTGTAGAGTCTTCAGTGGCCCTTACAGGGAACAAAGATGCCTTTATAACTTTTAACGGAAGAAAATATTCACACATTATAAACCCAATGACAGGCTACCCAAGTGAAGGCATCTCTAAAGTGACAGTACTCGCCAAAAGTGCTGAGTTGTGCGATGCTTTAGCCACAGCGGTTTTTGTATTGGGAAAGGAAAAAGGACTGGCGCTAATAAATCAATTGGGAGGGCCTGAGGCCATAATCATAGATAACCTAAATAAAGTTCATAAGAGCGATGGCCTGATATTAGGCAATTGATCTATACTGAGCCCCTAATTTTGCTTTAAGGCCATCTGCTTTTTCGGTCAGGACCATGGCAATCTTTTGCTTAAAAAAATTGTAAATTCGCAGTTTAAGGGAAGACAGGACATGTTAGATAAACTAAACATAGTAAAACAGCGATTTGATGAGGTTTCAGATTTGATCATTCAACCCGATATCATTTCCGATCAAAAGAAATACATCCAGCTAAACCGTGAATACAAGGATCTGAAAGTTCTTATGGACAAGCGGGAGATTTATGTGGAATTATCTAATAATATCTCAGAAGCCGAAGAGATCATAGCGGATGGAAGTGATACAGAAATGCTGGAGATGGCCAGAATGCAGCTAGAGGAGGCCAAGGAGGCGCTGCCGGCCCTTGAAGAAGAAATAAAGGTCCTTTTAATTCCAAAAGATCCTGAAGATGCTAAAGACGTGGTTATGGAAATCAGGGCAGGTACCGGGGGTGACGAGGCCAGTATTTTCGCTGGAGACCTTTATAGAATGTACGCGAAATATTGCGAATCTAAGGGTTGGAGAACCAATATTATCGATTTGAGTGAAGGAACCAGTGGGGGGTATAAAGAAATCCATTTTGAAGTTAGTGGAGCCGATGTCTACGGCACCTTAAAATTTGAGGCTGGAGTACACCGGGTACAACGAGTGCCTCAGACCGAAACACAGGGGAGGGTACACACCAGTGCCGCAACTGTGATGGTACTTCCTGAAGCAGAGGATTTCGATGTTCAGATCGACCCCAAGGATGTTAGAATTGATTATTTCTGTTCCTCAGGTCCTGGAGGTCAATCTGTAAATACTACCTATTCAGCGGTGCGACTCACACATATTCCTACCGGATTGGTCGCCCAGTGCCAGGATGAAAAATCTCAGCATAAAAATAAAGACAAGGCGTTTAAGGTGCTCCGGTCCAGACTCTACGATATGGAGCTGGCCAAGAAGCAGGAGGAAGATGCCGCGAAACGAAATTCGCAGGTTAGCAGCGGAGACCGCTCAGCAAAAATCAGAACCTATAATTACCCTCAGGGAAGAGTAACTGATCACAGGATTGGACTTACGCTTTACGACTTACAAAATATCATCAATGGAGATATTCAAAAAATAATAGATGAACTAATGCTGGTTGAAAATACAGAGAAGCTCAAGGAGGCTTCCGAAATATTTTGATTGGTGAGATAGTTGGATAGTGAAATAGTGAAATAGTGATATAGTGAAGCCTACTAGAATATTTTGAAAACCTTAAACCATAGCCAATCCATAAGCCCTATTAATATAATAAGTGTCGTCTAAATGACCAAAGAACAGCTAACCCAACAAATACTCCTAAAAAAATCCTTCCTCTGTATTGGCCTTGATACAGATCTTGAGAAAATCCCATTGCAGTTGCTGAAAGAAGATGATCCTATTTTCTCTTTCAACAAAGCTATCATAGATGCAACACATCACCTTTGTGTAGCCTATAAGCCAAATATCGCCTTTTATGAGGCCTACGGCCTGAAAGGCTGGGCTTCGTTAGAGAAAACAATTAGATATATCAATGAAAACCATCCGGAGATCTTTACGATAGCAGATGCCAAAAGAGGCGATATAGGAAATACTTCCTCGAGATATGCCAAAGCCTTTTTTGAAGAAATGGATTTTGATGCCATTACGGTGGCCCCTTACATGGGCAGGGATTCTGTTGAGCCTTTCTTGGCCTTCGAGAATAAGCACACTATTCTCCTGGCGCTAACTTCAAATAAAGGCGCTCTTGATTTTCAAACCAAATCATTTGGAGACCAGGAACTATATAAAAGCGTCTTAGAAACTTCAAAGAGCTATAGCAACACCCATAATTTGATGTATGTGGTTGGGGCTACCAAGGCCGAATATTTAAAGGAAATTCGAAAAATTATTCCTGATAGCTTTTTACTCGTTCCAGGAGTAGGAGCACAGGGGGGCAGTCTGGAAGAGGTTTGCAGAAATGGATTTACCTCTCAAATTGGCCTCTTGGTAAATTCTTCGCGTGGAATTATTTATTCCTCAGACGGTGCGGACTTTGATCGGGCCGCTTCGGTTAAGGCAAAAGAACTGCAGGGCCAAATGGCCATACAATTAAAAAACTTACTTTAAAAGCTGGGTTACTTTACTAAACTCTCCAGTGTCTTTTGAATTTTTATGGCTTTTTGCTCAAAAAATTCTCTCAACTTGGCATCGGTATAAGTGAGGTCTGACGCCTTCTGCATAAAGTTCTGGTATTGATATTCCAGTAATGCTACCGCATGCCTTCCACTGGTGATTGGGGTAATCGCACCAACTTTGCAATACTGATTGTTCATAGTCATAATCTTTGTTCTTACAAATATACGGCCTAAAAGAAAGTTTAGATGTCCTAACCTTGAGGTATTCAACTAAAAATCAGGTGGTTTATCTATTTTTTAACTAAAACCCATGCTGTTAGGGCCCTTTATAGCATTTCTTTAACAAAAAAATTGCCGAAAGTTCGAAATGAAAATTGTCTTGTTCTTGAGTCAGGATTAGAATTTTGTATTTTTATTTGAACACCAAAACCTTTGAAAATGAGAAAATTTGTCATCGTTATTTCGATTTTAGTTTCAGGCCAATACCTAATGGCACAACAGCAAGATTGCCCTTGTTGCACTGAAGATCATACTAATTTTGATTTCTGGGTAGGGACCTGGGATGTCACCAATGCCGATGGTACGGCAGCAGGTAAGAATACAATCGAAAAAGTTCAGGGCGGATGTATACTTAAGGAAAATTGGATAAGCGCCCAGGGAGGTTTTACGGGCAGTAGTATAAATTTTTATAATAGACAGACCAAAGGGTGGGAACAACTATGGATAGACAATTCGGGTTCTCATCTAAAGCTAAAAGGAAACCGGGTAGAAAATCAAATGATCCTGGCCTCAGAGGAGTTTACGCATACCGATGGCAAAGTGTACGTAAACCGAATAACCTGGACATTGAATGATGATGGGACTGTACGCCAACTCTGGGAATTGCTCAACGAAGGAGTTGTTGCGAATACGCTCTTCGACGGACTTTATAAAAAAACAGCGAAATAATAGTAAAGGGTTTAAAAAGTAAAAAAAGCTATGGCCGGTTTAAACCGGCCATAGCTTTTTAATTAACTATTTAGCAATCGCTAAGATGGTCTTTAAATCAGACCTTGGAATTTAATTGATACAAGGTGCGGGATTAGGCCCGAAGGGACCGCGAACATCACCATCTGGTGTTTCTACCGTATACACATGTTCCTCTTCAAAGGCTCCACTCGTATAGGAGATCACCAGACTTTGTGTTCCGGCCGGGACATCAATAATATGTGTCGCCGCCGATGCTTGCCCGGCAGATACGGTATAATTTGTGGCTACCCCATCTATTTCAAAGGTTAGGAAAGCACCATCCCAGCCGTCGCCGTATAAGTCGGTCATTTCAACAATCCAGGTACCGGGTACCGTGGCATCGGAGATAGGAGAGCATTTTATCAGAACGATAAAATTAAACGCCTGCCGTTGTTCTGGCTGACCAGTAATACTTGCCGTAAAATTGTCGAATGTAAATACAGAGCCGTCATTGCCGGTTGCTGTTCCCAAAAAACGAATGAAATCGCCTCCAAGGATGTCATTGGTGGTAATTCCCAGAGCACTTGCAATGTCTGTGTAAGGGATAGAGATCTCACTGGGAAAACTAGTAACAGTTGTCAGTGAAACGGTATCGCTAGCTACGCCCCCAGACTCTCTGCTTACACTCAGTTCATAAGAAGACACGTTGTTGTTTAAAGCGCTAACAACTCCCTTGAACGAACTGCTGGCAATATCGCCTTGCGCCACTATAGGGCTTTCTACAATTATCCGAACATAAGGAGCAATGATTTCATCTCCTCCTAACAGGTTCAGCGGTTTTTTGTCCTCGTCATCACAGGCCACAAAGACCGTCGATGCCAGGAGTAAAACGATTAATGATTTTATTGTGATTTTCATTTTTAGAAAGTTTTTATAGGTTTAAATCAATCTACAAAACCTGCCGGGTTAGTATCCCAAAATACCGGGGTTTCCGGGGCTGCTTTTTGCTGAATGTTTGTATTGTTGTCAGATGCCACCTGGGGGTACCAGTGTGAGCGTAAATAGTTTCCTGGGTCTGCAAGGAAGAAAGCAGGAGTCAAATTATCAGGTTGCCCTGTCCTGCGATACGTATTATATGCTTCGATACCGTTACCCCATAGAGCAATAAAATACTGCTCTGCTATTATTCGTAATTTATCGGTATCCGAACCACCATCGTAAGCCGCAAGGATATCACTGACATGATCATCAATATCCGTACTGCTGGGTACAAAACCAGAACCGGCGGCTAAAGAAGACCCAAACGTAATCACTGTGTTTACCGATTCTCTTACGCCATTTTCCAGGTAAGTCCTGGCGTCACCCGAAGTGCCTAAGGTTAAAGCCGCTTCTGCCAACATAAAGTTCGTATAGGAAGACATCATAATAGGCGAAATACCCGCTCCTGCAAGACCTTCGGTAACAGCTGCAGAGCCCGAAACATTCCTGAAAGAATCATCATCAAATGGCCCTCCTACAGGATATACCCCAAACATAGTTCTAAAAGCATCATCTGGTGGGATACCGTCATTGTCCAGGTGATTTCTTCCCCACATTCCATCAAAGCCATTAATATTGGGTACAAGGCAGTAAGGTAGGTCTGCCGCCCACCATGAAGGCCTGGTGATTTCTGTCACGCACTCTTTGGTAACCACATCAGCTCCCGAGAAATCCGAAACCTGTCTGTAAAAATAGTAACGAATTCGGGGATCGGCATCGCCATACTGGTTGGCAAGCAAATCCATATAATAGTTGCACATATAGAAATCTGAATCTGGCCCGGCACCGTCAAAATTTTGCGCAAAATACGGATGCCTGCTATCTGGAGCCGCATTACTTGTGGCCCATTGAAAGAACAGGTCATCTCCAGAATCAGTGATAAGCTGATTGCCTGCAATAAGCTCATTGATTACCGAAGTGGATCTTGCCGCACCGAAGCCTTCTTCATTAGCGAGGCGGGATTGCAAGTATAATTTTAGCCTCATCGTATTTGCCGCCTTTCTCCATTTGCCTTCGTCTCCACCATAAAACAAATCATTGGTAGGAAGGTTTAATTCTTGCCTGCCGAGGTTTGCAATAGCGTCTAACAATAACTGATCGGCAGCGGCGTATACCGAAGCTCCAGAATCCAGAATAGGGTTCAAAATTCCCTGTCCACCACTTACGGCTTCAGAATACGGGATATCTCCAAAGAAATCTACCATAGACATGATGACATAAGCCTCAAGAATTTGTCCGATTGCAATATGGGTGAACAGTCCTGATTCTTCAGCAACAGGATTCATAGTACGGATATCAATCAAGGCTCTGGCGTAAACGTTGTCCCACAACCTGTCGTAATCCACAGGATCATTAATTTCCCTGTAGGTAGGTCCATTAGCCCCGTTAAGCATTCGAACGGGCTCTAAACCTAGCTGGCTCAGGCCATACTCTCCGCGATCTTCCTCTCCGGAATGAATTTCGGCAACCTGGATTTGAATTTGATTCAAAAAGAAATCCACACTGGCCTGATCCGGACTTAATTCATTAGGGCTGGGAACCACCCCTAATTCTGTGGTATCGCAGCCAGTCAGGCAAAAAACAATAGTGCTGGCAACTACGATATTTATTTTGTTTAATATATTTTTCATTTTGCTTTAATTTATTTCATAACAATTAGAAGGTTGCTCTTACGGTCAATCCAAATCTTCGCGTTGAAGGACCGGTAATGAAATCGATTCCCTGACCGTTTCCTACACCGGTACTTGAAGCATTGGTATCGTAGCGAAGATTTTTTTCAAAATTGATTGCCTTATACCATAGGTTGGATCCAGAGAGCGTGAATGTTAAGCTTCCTAAGGGTGTTTTCTCTAACATCTTTCTAGATAGCGCGTATCCTAAAGATGCTTCCTGTAACCTGATGGTAGTACCATCAAAAACACTCAATTCATTGATGTCACCACCAAAGAAGGTGTTGAACCCAAATTCAGTAGAGCTAATTGCTATATTGTTGGGAGTTCCGTTTTGCAAGACTCCAGGTAATATGTATTGAGCCTCTCTGTCTATAGGGTCATCAGCGTCAACAGTCCCTCTACCAATAAGCGCTGCAGAGGTTACAGAATAAATGTCTCCTCCATGTCTGTATTGTATGTTAGCAGAAAGTGTAAAGCCTTTGTATGAAAAAGTTGGTATGACCGCCGTTGTCCAGTCTGGATTAGGATCTCCGATCTCAGAAATATTGTTGTCAACCAGGTAAAGCCCATTGTTCCCAACTGTTCTATTTCCATTCCCATCGTCAAGGAAGGTAGTTCCAAGGAATACTCCAAAAGGCCTGCCCTCAACTGCATAGTTAGCAGCTTCCCCGGCTATCGCATCTGTCAGAAGAATATTGTTGGTGCCTTCCGCAAGATCTGTAACAATGGTTTCGTTAGCCGTAAAGTTTCCTGCCAGATTGAAACCAAACCGATCCTCACCACCTTTGAATATGTCTATATCATAATCTACCTCTACACCTTCAGATTGTATTTCCCCAATGTTTACAAAAGTGCTGAGGAATCCTGTAGAACTGTCTAAAGTTCTGTTGGTGATCAGGTCTGTGGTTGTTTTTTGGTATAAACTTACATTTAGGTTCAGACGATTAAAGAGTCGGCTGTCAATCCCTATCTCAAGTTCTTCTACACGTTCTGGTTGTAAATCTCTATTCCCGAGTGCATCGGATACAGAGTTACCAGAAACAACATTTCCATTAATATCTACCAGATTACGCGCCCCTAAGGTAAGAACGTCTCTTGTATTAAAGGGTGTTGGGAAACCCGCTGAAGAGCCGTAGCCAAAGCGAAATTTCAAGTAGTTTAAGGCGTTGCTTTGCAAATTTTCAAAAGCTGTGGTAGGTACAAAAGAAATACTTGCTCCCGGGTAGAATAGCGAATTGTTCTCGGTTTCCAGGGTGGAAGACCAATCGTTTCTTCCTACGACATTGAGATATAAGAAATCTTTATAACCCAGGGTGGCGTCCAGGTATACCCCAACCAGATTCTCTTCAAAATCCTGGTTCATATTGGTACCTGAAAAGGAGTTTACCGAAGAAGGCGTAGTGAAATTAAAATGCTCTAAGACTCCAAAAACCAACTGTCCCTGACTTTCAAGGCCATCTTGCTGGAAAACATCACGTCTGCTGTTCAAACCCAGGGTTGCCTTAAGATTGAGGTTTTCGCTGAGGTTTTTGTCCGCGCTTAGAATAAGGTCGTGATTCCAGATAGTATTTCGCACTGCCGAAGTTCTTAAGATTCCCAGTGTAGGACCATCAACACCCCCTCTATTCTGGCCGTACGAATTAAGTTCCGTGTAGGTGTCAAGCCCCATTCTGTAGGCTAGCCCTAACCAGTCGTTTATTTGATAATTTACAGACATATTTCCTAAGAAACGATCTGTATCCTGTGTGGTTTTGGCATTGGCCACTGTCCAATAAGGGTTTTGAATGTCATTACCAGACCTGTAATAGACGCTTCTACCATCTGCTGCCTGAAATGGAAGGTTGGTGAGGTCTACACTTCTTGGAGTATAAAGAATATCTCCAAATATTGCAGAGCCAAGAAAGGCCGCGCCACTACCAGTACTCACAGCGTTAGGAGGCGATTTATAGCCCGTTCTTATAAAATTAAAAACTCCTGAAACCGTAATATTGTTGCTCAACTGAGCGCTACCACCAAGACTGAAATTATTTCTGAGAACGTCATTTCCGGGAGTAACACCCTGGTCATCTGTCCTACCGTAATTGGCGTTAAAATTTACCTTTTCCGAACCACCACGGATATTAATTGAAGTACTGGAAACAAATCCGGTTCTAAAGAATTCTTCAACTCCGTTATAAGGTTGGTATGGGTAAGGATTGTTTAAAAGGTCTTCAAATCCGGCAATTAGAGTTGGGTCTGCGATAAAGTTATGCGGATGCCTTAGCAGTGCGATTCCGCCCGGACCGTTACTTAAAAACTGAGCAGCATTGGCGATACCGTCATCGTCTGTCCTGTCAAAGCGGGGCCCCCAGTTACTAAAAAAGAAACCAAATCCCTGGTGGAATCCGCCCCCGTAGTTGTCCTGATATTTTGGAACGATTGCTTTGGAAGCAAAAATGGACTGCGTTATAGAGACTTCATTTTTTGAGGTTGCCTGCCCGGAAGAGGAGTTTTTGGTGGTAATCAGGATTACCCCGTTTCTACCTCTGTTTCCGTACAAAACCGTTGCGCTCAAACCTTTAAGTACACTTACGTTTTCTATGGTATTAGGATCAATATCCAGAAAACGGCTAGATTCCGTGTTCCCATCTAAAAAATCTGTTTGCGTGTTGGTACCCGAGTCAAATGGGACACCATCTACAATGAACAGTGGTTGGTTAGATTGGGTGGCAGATGAATAGCCCCGAATAATAATGTTGGTACCAGAACCTGAAAGGCCGTTGTTAGAAGTAATGTTTACCCCCGCAACTTTACCGTTTAAAACCCGTGCTATATCTGCTTCGGGCCTTGATTCTACCAAATCTGACTCCACCGTTGTAACGGCGTAGCCCAGAGACCTTTTCTCTCTTACAATACCCTGTGCAGTTACTACTACTTCCTCTAGAGCCTGGGTGTCTTCTTCCATCTGTACGTTAAGTGTGTCAGAGGAAGTCACCGCCAGTTCTACTGTTTTTTGACCCAGATAGGAAAATACGAGAGTTTGACCTTCACTCGCCTGAATGGCATAGTTTCCGTCAAAATCTGATTGCACCCCTGTAGTTGTTCCTTTAATAATGATGTTAACACCTGGCAAGGGTACTCCAAAGCTATCGGTGATTGTCCCCGATACCGTTTTTTGCTGTGCATATGCCCACGATCCTGCAATGAGGAGCAGCATAAACAAAATGCAGTTTTTTCTCATGTTGTTAATTGTTTAAGTTAGAATGCAACGCGCAGCCCGGAATGGTTGGAAGACTAATTCAAATAAATCCTGCTAAAATTGAATCGAAGGTTGTCTCTTCTAAGGGTAGATTTCCAGAACTGCATTATTGACATTAGCCAGTTATAAAATCAAAATAACAGGCTCTTAGAGGAATACTGGGAAAGACTTATAAACGTTTACCGTTCCGATGAAAGTTTACGTTTTTTTTACGTTTTGTAACAATTTGAGTCATCTCTGTTACATTGTTTATCAATTTTAAGACCTATAAATTCAACATTCCATAGAAATAACTTATGAGAATTTATATCAAATACAGCCCTCCTTTTTGATTGTCAAAGGATTAGGACTGTGAGCGTCTGAAATGTTGTACTGAAGTTTTGAGGAGAGATGTAAAATGCAGCCCTGAATTTTTTTGATAGCTAATTCAAATAATTACAGTCTAAAAAATGAGACAGAAGTTTTTTAGAAGTAAGTTTTCAGGGCTGCTTTATTTACATTTTGTTAAGGTTGTTTACTCAAAGTAACGGGGTCTTCTCGAATTTTCGGGAAAGACTGATAAACGTTTACCGTTCCGATGAAAGTTTACGCTGGGTTTACTGTATTTGGTGGGAGATTACTTCGTGCTGAAGTAGAACTCCAGGACTTTAACCAGATCTTCTTTCCTATCTGTCTTTAATTTATCTTTCTTCATCATTTTATCAATTTCTTTAGCGCTGCTCCCAAAAAGTTGAAGAAAATCTTTCTTTTTTTTCGGTAAAAACAGCAAATTTTGATGCTGAGACTGTAGCCCCAGAATATAATAGCGATCTTTTCCTTTAACAAATTTTGGAGGTACCGCCTTTTCATAACTGCTCTTCTCTGGTTTTCCAGGAATAAACTTGATGGTTTCCTTTAAGAAAAGCGTGAATTTTTCTGATTGGTGCATAATTTCGAAGAATGACCATTCGCTATTTCCATCTTCATTAATGTGAGTACCGGTTTGAAATATTCTATCAGACCCATCTAGGAGTGCTATGCGGTAGGCATAAGATTTAGAAAGCGTCATGATTTCGCCATTGCCCTTTTGGGCTTCAATGCTATGGTCTACGGCATTAAAACGCACGAATTGTGTTTCTTTTATATCATTGATTTTTGCTTGTATGAACTCTTCATTGAGAAATCTTGTACCCTCGGCTTCGCTGTATTTAGGATTGTTTGAATCTGTATTTACAAAAAACTCGAGTTCCTTGAAGGAATTGTTTCTAGGTTGTACGATTTGACTCATCCCAAAAAGAGGGATCAATGCAAGGCAAAAAAAGACAGTTGTTATTTTTTTCATAGAAAATTATTTTAAAAACTCAAAAACCATCAAGGCGTCCTCACGGCCCTGATGGTTTTTTGAGTTCTATAAGGACCGATGCGGTCTAGAAATTACCCGGATTTTGAGTAATGTTCGGGTTGTTTGTGGTTTCATCTTCCACGATTGGGAAGATTACTTTATCTGCACCCGGAGCAGTCATTGCCCCTCCACCCGGTCTTAGATTTCTGTTGTTTCTAAGAAGATCCATTCTTCTATGGCCTTCAAAGCAGAGTTCCTTTCTTCTTTCATTTAAAAGACCATCTAAATCTACAGAGCCAAGGTTTCCTAATGCGGCTCTGGTCCTTAAGGTATTGATATCATTGAGCGGGGTATCGCCAACAGAACTTCCACCACGTAAATTGGCTTCAGCTCTGATAAGATACATCTCAGTTATTCTCAACGCCATCCCATCTGATGCGTTGTTCACAATATCAGGATACTTGGTTGTAAAGAAGGTATTATTACCACCTGCGTCTGTAGCGGCTGCAGAAAGTTCGTCAAATCTTCTGTCACCTGCTTCTGATGCAAAAGCATCAATAAGGTCCTGACTGAAAGGCGCATCACCTCTTCCTCCTGGAGCAGGGTTGTAGAAGTTTACATAAACTTCATCTGAACCCGCATTTTCCTGAGGCCCATCAGTGGGAGTATTGATCACCACAAAAATGTGCTCAGAAGAAGTAGGATTGGCATCGTAGAAATCATAGTTGGCCGCTAAAGCATAGCTGCCTGAACTTATCACCTGATCCGCGAAATCTGCGGCCTGGGCCCATTGTTCTCTGTACAGGTACAAACGTGCCAATAAGGCTCTTGCAGCTCCAGATTCTGCCCTGGTTCCGTTATCAGCAGGGAGTACTGCCGCAGCATCTAACAAGTCCTGCTCTATCTGCGCGTGCACCTCGTTCACTGTGGACCGCTCTAACTGAAATTCGGAAATATCCCCACCTTGAAAAGGCTGAAGTACTAAAGGTACTCCCAGGTTAGCTCCGTTAGAGAACTGGTAAGGTTGCGCGAATAAATTTACCAACTGAAAATACGTAATGGCTCTTAGAAACTTAGCCTCGGCAACAAACTGCGCTTTGGTAGCGTCATCTAAACCGGTGACGTCAGTGACCTCAGGAAGGTTTACAATAACGTTGTTGGCGGCACCGATGAGTTCGTAACCGTCTAGCCAAATATTATCAATAGACGCATTGGTTGCAAGCGTATTGAACTGATCAATTTCCTGGAGCGACGGGAAACTTCCAACGAAGTTTACGTCATCTGCCATAAAATCTGAAGTTAATTGGGCCATCCCGTTGAGATCCCCACTTTGATTTTTACTGTAAATACCTACAACCGTTCCGTTTATGGTGGCAAAGGTATTAAATACGGTATTAGAGGCCACCTGGTCTTCTGGTACTACTTCCAGTCTGTCTTCGCAGGAAATAAAGACCATGAGGCTTAAGAATACTGTTATGATTTTGTATGTTTTCATTTGCGATATTTTTTTTAATTAGAACTGTAACCTGGCTCCGAATAAATATGATTGGGCTTGAGGAGCTGTAAAAAATGACTCTCCCTGGAATAAGGGGTCAATATCATCTGTTACTTCCGGATCTATCCCATCCAGTTCATCTTTTTTAAGTGTCCATAAATTCTGGGCAGTTGCGTAAACTCTAATGCCACTAAATATACCTCCCAAACGGTCTAACACCTTCTGTGGCAGATTATAACCAAAAGTAACATTTTTGATACGCAAGTACGAAGCATCCAATTGCTGTTGCGAGGATCGCTGATTGAACAGGTTGAATGTAGAACTTGTCGGACTAGGCAAAAAAGCTTTGTCTCCAGGTGACCTCCAGAAATTTAGATTTTGTCTCCTAATGTTAACAATACCTCCAATGGCGTCGTTTCCATCAGCAAATCTAAGCCCATCTATAACAATGTCGTTTCCATAAGAATAGTTCATGAGTACAGACAGATCAAAATCGTAAAATTTGAAAGTGTTTGTCATACCCCCAGAGAAGTCTGGTAATGGACTACCGGTTACAACTCTATCTCCTGTTCCAGGGTTGTTTGTAATGTTTCCATTAACATCTAACCACTCTGCATCACCGGTTTGTGAATTTATTCCAACATAGCGGATCAGGAAGAAGTTGTTTAGTGATTCTCCTTCTATCGCACGCTGTATAGGTCCGTCAATGATCCTTCTACCTTGAGCATCCGTCGCTGCATCGGCATTAAGCTTTAGTACCTCATTGTCAATTGTAGCAAGGTTAAAGTTGGTCCTCCATTCAAAGTTCTCAGATCGAACATTTACAGAACTAATTTCAAATTCCCAACCACGGTTCTCCATTTCCCCAATATTTCGGCTAATGGTTGCGAAACCGGTTTGAGGTGGTAAAACCTGATTAAGTAAGAGATCGCTGGTTGTCTTTTTAAAGTAAGCAACATTAAAATTAAGTCGCCCTCCAAACCATGTAGATTTAATACCTACATCTAAGGTTTCACTCTCTTCCCATTTTAGGTCTGGATTTTCAGGCTGGTTAGGGATAACCCCTGATTCGCCATTGTAATCCGCTATTGCTCCTGCATTAAAGAGTCCTAAAGAAGGAAAAGTTCCTAATCTGTCGTTACCCACTGTACCAATACTGGCTCTAAGTGAAAGATAATCTAAGGCTCCCCAATCTTCAAGGAAAGATTCCTCAGAAATAACCCAACCTGCGGCAGCAGACCAGAAATATCCAAAACGGTTATTGGCACCGAAACGAGAAGAACCATCTCGTCTTATCGATCCTTCAACCAGGTATTTTCCTTTGTAATCATAGGAAACCCTTCCAAAAAGTCCATATAGACTAGAAGGGAAACGATCTCCATTCAATACTGTTGGAGTAGATCCTGAACCTAGGTTTCTAAGGTCATCTGTTAAGAAGCCAGTAGAAGAAACGTTAGAACGTGTCCTGATGGTTTCTTCAAAGTTCAGACCTGCTAATGCAGTTAATGTATGATCCTCACCAAAGGTATTGGCATAGGTAATCGTTTGGTTGGTTAACCAACGATCTTCAGTAACGAAGATCTGCTGTGCAAAACCTCCAGGGGTATTGAATTCAGCATTTCTTACAAATTCTTCAAGTTCCAGTTTATCGAAACCTAATTCAGAACGCCAGGTAACATTCTTTAAAGGAGTAACCTCGGTAAAGAAGTTACCAATTACCCTAAACGTCTTTAATTCGTCAGAGTTCAGCGCTACCCGTGCAAAAATGTTGGGAATAAAAGAACCTGATTGTACAAAGTTACCCTCATCGTCAAAGGCAGGGACAACCGGACTTTGAAGAAAGGCGGTAGTAAAGGGGGCGTTAATGTTGTTTTCAACACCTACCCTGTTTAATCGCGTATTGGTGATACCCAGGTTCATCCCGGCCTTAAGCCAGTCTGTGACATCGGTATCTATGTTAATTCGCGCTCCAGACCTTTGCTGATCGTTTCCAATAATAAAACCTTCGGTATCCTGATAATCAACTCCAAAGAAGAAAGATGTCTTTTCTCCCCCGCCTCGAACTCCGAGGTTGTAATTTTGAGAGATACCTGTACGTTGTACTCCGCCTAACCAATCAGTACCTCCAGAACCAATGGCTCCAAGCCCTAAAGACTCAGGAGTCACTGTAGTTCCTTGCTGAATGCTAGCTACCTCGGCTTTAAACTGACGAAATTCGTCGGCCGTTAGAATGTCAGGAACATCAGTTGATTGGGTAAATTGGGTATTAACATCTAAGGTAAAAGTGGTTTTAGAGTTTCTTCTACCTTTTTTAGTGGTTATCAATATAACCCCATTCGCACCCCTTGAACCGTAGATCGAAGTTGCACCTGCATCCTTCAAGACCGTTAAAGACTCAATGTCGTTTGGGTTTACATACGATAATGGGTTAATATCTGTGTTTCCACCCCTGTTAAGTGTATTCCCTTCGGTATCTGTGATAGGGACACCATCTATTACAATAAGTGGTTGACTACCTGCATTGATGGAGTTAACACCCCTTACCCTAATAACTGCAGCAGAGCCTAAAACCCCGGATGCATTTACAATTTGAGTACCTGCAGATTGTCCTTGTAATAGTTGATCGGCAGAGACAACCTGTAAGTTGTCAATAGCCTCTTCTTTAACAATACCGACGTTCTGAATGATTTTTCGCTGCTCCTGATTACCGTAACCGATAACGACGACCTCTTCTAGGGCCTGAGCATCTTCTGCCATTTGTACGTCTATGGTATTAGCGGCCCCGACGGTACGCTCGGTTGTTTGCTGTCCTAAATAAGAAAAAACAAGGACATCTCCTTCGTTCGCGTTAATAGCATAATTACCGTCAAAATCTGATTGGGTTCCCGTTGTGGTTCCCTTGACCAAAATGTTTACCCCTGGTAAGGGAATGGAATTTTGGTCCGTGACAACTCCGGTGATTGTCTTTTGTTGCGCATGTGCCAGTGAAACTCCTAAGAGAAAAAGAAAGCACAGCCAGTTACATTTTTTTTTCATACGATTTAATGTTTGAGTTATTTAATGTAAGTGGCAGCCCTGAAAGGTATTGATGACTAATTCAAATAAATACCCAAAAAAATGAGACCAAAGTGAGTCTTTTTAGGATACTTTTTCAGAGCTGCATTATTTACATTAGCTAGTTATGGCGTCAAAGTAACAGGCTATGCCAATAAATGGAGGAAAGACTGATAAACGTTTACTGTCCCGACAAAAGTTTACGGTGTTTTTACGTTTTAGGTCTTAACGAAGATCTTTTGGTACTCGCTGGGAGTCAACTGAGTATCTTTTTTGAAGGCTTTGTTAAAGGTTACCTTATTGTTGTAACCTACTTCATAAGCGATATCTATAATATTCAAATTCTTTTGGTAGTCGCTATCCAATATTTTCTTCGCCTCCTTAATTCGATACTTGTTTATAAGCTCATGAAAGCTAACATTGAAGTGTTCATTAATTACCTGCGATGCATTATGCCTCGTAGTATTCAATTTGGATGCGAGAAGCTCAAGGCTAATGTCGCTTTCTTTGTATATTTTTTCTTCGTCAAACAGGTAAATAAGCTGTTCTTTCAATTCTTTTGACAGACTTTCTGTAAGGCCGGATTTTTTGTATTTGAATAGCAATTGGCTGTCATAGGAATAAAGTCCGCTAAATAAATGTGGTTGCACATTAGCCGAGTATCCTACATAAACCACCATTAGGGCCATACTCATTATCTGGAAGTGGAAGAGGGGGCCTGTGTTAATGTTATAACTTATTAATGTGCCGTATACGGCATAAGTAATAATGTAAGCAACATGAATAAAGTACAGGTTTCGCTGCCAAATCTTGTTCTCGGTCCTAAGCTCTTTATTCTGCTTACTTCTACGATATAGTCCCCGTATAAAGTAACCATATATAATAAGGGACAAGAGTTTTAGTACTACTATGGCCGTAAGGTCTACCGAGTCTCCGGGATTAAACCCCGCTACGAGCCTGCTCAACATAAGATCCAGTTTTTCCTCCGCCGACATTGCATATATAGGCACTATGTAGAATAAGAAAAGTACCGTTGGCACTAAGTGCAACAGGTCTAGTTTCTTAAATTTATATTGCTGTGTAATGCGTTTGAAATAGAAGTACAGCAGTGGTCCGTATAAAAAGGAGAAAACCGTAGACATTAAATAGGAGTGAGGAAACTCAAACTGATAGTTTGTCAATAACAGGCAAATGTTGAAAATGAAGAAGGAGTGGATAAATACAAAAGAACTGATCAATAGCTTGGCGACCCAATCGATTTTTTTATTAAAGTTGAGTACGATAGCAATATAGAAACCAATAAAGGCGACGTATAAATAAACAAAAGACCAAACGGTGAGCCTTGGATTGTATCTTGCCAGGGTTTCCTTAAATTCAGGAGTGCTTTGAATTAAAGTAAACCCCTCACTGAGAAGGAAATTAGGCTTAAAATCTATAAGGAAGTAATTCTCAATATGCTCCACTGCCTCCATGGCATTGCCCATGCCCGCGGCGCTTAAAGCCATCCTTCTATATATGGTAGCACTGTCACCAGATGCTTGCGTAAGTGCTATTTGGTAGGAATTTAAAGCTTGACGGTAATTTTGTTCATGATAGAATACATCAGCTTCTTCCAGCGCTTGTTGTGGAATGAAGTGATTTCGGTAGAAGGTATTATCCTCAAAGTCTATCGGCGGAGTAGGGTACACATAGCCGCAGCAGAGGATAAAAAACAAAACAATATAGTTCCGTCCCATTCTTTGATTGATGAATTAGCGCATCATGAATTTAACTAATATTTAAGCTTCAAATCTTAAATTTCTCTTAAATAGAGTAAACCCCGATAATAGTTTACCTTTCAAAACACGATGAATAAGCCTGAAAAACAAGGAGATAGGGAGGGTAATGGACTGTTCTTGTGGTATTTGATTTTTTTTAAGAAAAAACCCCGACTTTACCGTCGGGGTTTAAAACTAACTAACTCAAAAAATACTAACTCAAATAATTCGGTACTATAATCAGCAGATTTATTTTTAAAAAACTACTAAGAAAGAAGTAGTACTCTTTTTTCAAACGTTAAAATTTCGAGAATAGTATAAGAATTGTATAAAAAAATTGAAGAATCGTCGCTTTCTAATCCTGAAGTGCAAAAACCCTTTTTAAAAGCTCAGTTGTTCTGGAGGAAATTTTATTTCTTATTTCTTTTTCCTCAACGGCAATCATAGTGTAGACGCCCTTTAATGCTTCGGTAGTCACATAATCTGTGAGGTCAGGATTTACATCAGCTGTAAAGGGTAAACCATTGTATTTATTAATAAGATTACCCCATATCTGATCTGCTCCCACCTTTTGAAAGGAGTTCTTTATGACCGGATGAAATTTTCCGTAGAGTGGTTCCTTGGTAGCGGCAGAAAGATACTGGGTCGCGGCGTCCGGCTCTCCCAGGAGAATATTTTTGGCATCGTTGAACGTAATCCCTTTCACAGCATCTACAAATATGGGTGTGGCTTCGCTGACTGCGTCCTCAGCCGCTCTGTTTAGAATTTTCAAGCCCTCATCAGCCAGCTTTCCCAGTCCAGCATCCCTTAAGGTCTTATCTACCTTTTGTAGTTCCTGCGGGAGTAAGATTTTTACAAGCTCATTCTTAAAAAAACCATCTGTCTGCGTAAGCTTGGTCACCTGCCGGTCTATCCCTAATTGCAAGGCCTCTTGAAGCCCCTTGGCAATTTCAATGTTGCTTACGCCAACCGTTCCGCCTGGCAACTGGTTTACGACCTGCTGTAACTCTCCGCAGCCTGTGCTTAAAAAGATCAGAAGGATAAAGATTGATTTTTTCATTTAATAGTTTTTATTAAACTAAAGATAGTTTATAAACAGGCGCTACGAAAATATGATGGTCTTGTTTTTGTAGACGATCGTTTTTCGGTCCAGATGCAGCTGCACCGCCCTGGACAGTACAATTTTCTCTAAATCCCTTCCCTTTGTAATAAGATCTTGAACTGTATGCGAATGAGATACGGTTACCACGTCTTGCGAAATAATTGGCCCGGCATCTAATTCCTCGGTCACATAATGACTTGTAGCTCCTATAATTTTTACACCCCGTTCAAATGCGGCATGATAAGGTTTGGCACCCACAAAAGCCGGTAGAAATGAATGATGAATGTTAATGATCTTGCTGGGATAAGCTGTAATTAGCGTATTGCTCACAATTTGCATATAGCGCGCCAAAACAACGAAATCTATTTCGTGAGATCGCAATAACTCTAATTGCTGCGCCTCGGCCTTCTTCTTAGTTTCCGAAGTAACAGAAATATGATAAAATGGAATTTGAAACTGATCTGCAATATATTTCAGATCTGTATGGTTACTCAGAATAAAAGGAATATCTACCTTGGGTTCTCCAGATCTGTATCTGCTGAGCAGATCGTAAATGCAATGATCGTATTTTGAAACAAAAACAGCCATTTTTGGCCTAATATGTTCCTCGTAAATGCCCCATTTCATCTGGTAAGACTTCACCAGTTCTTCTTCAAACTCGGTTTTAAAATGGGGAGGAAGCGCTTCCCTGGCTTCAAAATCAAATTCCAGGCGCATGAAGAAAACACCCACTTCCTTTTCTACATGCTGGTCTAAATACGTAATATTTCCCCCTTTAGAATGGATAAAGCCGGTTACAGCGCTGATAATTCCGGCCTGATCCGGGCAATGGATTAGAAGAGTTGTTTTCAAAATGGTATTTTTTATGAACTAAAATTATGGTATTAACAAAAGGCAGGGAGTGTCTGTTTAAATTTTTATAAAATTCTGATTACAACCAATTAATTTTTGCATTTTCCGTAAATTGCGACCTCCAAATTGTCTTTTTATTATCAATGAAGCAAGCAAAACCCTACCTTCCTGAAAATCAAGTGCGAATTGTGACGGCAGCCTCGCTCTTCGACGGCCATGATGCGGCTATAAATATCATGCGGAGAATCATTCAGGCAACCGGGGTAGAAGTCATTCACTTAGGTCATGACCGAAGCGTCGCGGAAGTGGTAGAATGCGCGATCCAGGAAGATGCCAATGCCATAGCGATGACCTCATATCAAGGAGGGCACAATGAGTACTTTAAATATATGTACGATTTGCTCCAGGAAAAAGGGGCAGGGCATATTAAAGTTTTCGGTGGTGGAGGCGGAGTTATTTTACCTAAGGAAATAGATACCCTAATGAGCCATGGTATAACCAGGATCTATTCTCCTGACGATGGACGAAAAATGGGCTTACAAGGCATGATAAACGACCTGGTGAGTCATAGTGATTTCGCAGTTCCGGACCTTCAACTTCCAAAAGGCAAAACGTTAGTACAGAGCCTTGAAGACAAGGATATTACCACTATTGCTCGCTTGATAAGCCTTGCCGAAAACAGGCCCGAAGAATTCAAGGAACACGCCAAGGCGTTTAAGAAAAAACAAAACAAAGTTCCGGTCCTTGGTATTACAGGTACCGGTGGTGCGGGTAAATCCAGCCTGGTTGACGAATTGGTACGACGGTTTTTGATGGATTTTCCGGATAAACGGATTGGACTTATTTCGGTTGATCCTTCAAAACGTAAAACTGGGGGCGCGCTCCTTGGCGACCGAATACGAATGAATGCCATCAACAATGAGCGCGTTTATATGCGTTCCCTGGCCACACGCCAATCAAACCTCGCTTTGTCGAAACACGTAAACGAGGCAATCTCCATTTTGAAAGCCGCGGAATTTGATCTCATCATCCTGGAAACATCCGGTATCGGGCAATCCGATACCGAGATTATTGAGCATAGTGACGTCTCTCTCTATGTTATGACTCCAGAATTTGGAGCAGCCACGCAGCTCGAAAAAATAGATATGCTTGATTTTGCAGATCTGGTGGCCATCAACAAATTTGACAAGCGCGGGGCTCTGGATGCTATCAGGGACGTAAGAAAACAGTATGTTCGCAACCACCAACTTTGGGAAAGTAAAGAAGAAGACCTGCCTATTTTTGGTACGATTGCCTCTCAATTCAATGACCCTGGTATGAACCTGCTTTATAAGGCGGTTATCAGCACTCTGCAGGAACGTGCAAAGGCAGATTTAAATTCTGACTTTGCTGCCAACATGGAGATTTCAGAAAAAAGGTATGTGATCCCGCCGGCAAGAACCCGTTATCTGTCTGAAATTGCCGAGAACAATAGATCTTATGATACCAGGGCAGATGATCAAAGACAAATTGCGCAGCGTCTTTATGGCATCTACCAGGCACTACTTTCGGTTTCAGGAATACAGCAGAATGGTAATACTTCCAAGGCAGATTTCAATTTTTTAGACAGTAGTGGAATTCGCAAGGAAGCTTTGTTGAAGCAGCTTGGGACGAATGGAAAAGCCAACTTTCTTGAATTGCTGTGTAAGGAGTTTGAAGAAGTGAAACTAAATTTAGATCCGCATCACTGGGAAACCATTCTCAATTGGGAATCTAACGCTCAAAGGTACAGGGATAAAGTGTACACCTTTAAGGTAAGGGATAAGGAAATTGCTATGGAAACGCATTCAGAATCGCTTTCACAGCTACAGATCCCCAAAGTAGCTCTTCCCCGATTTGAGGCGTGGGGCGACTTGTTGCACTGGAGCCTACAAGAAAATATCCCAGGAGCTTTTCCATATACAGCCGGACTGTATCCTTTTAAGCGAACCGGGGAAGATCCAACAAGAATGTTTGCCGGAGAAGGTGGGCCAGAACGCACCAACAGGCGCTTCCATTATGTAAGTCTGGGAATGCCGGCCAAGAGACTGTCAACAGCCTTCGACTCCGTAACGCTGTACGGCAATGATCCAGGCTTGAGGCCTGATATCTATGGAAAAATTGGAAATGCCGGCGTTTCTATTTGCTGCCTTGACGACGCGAAAAAATTGTATTCAGGCTTTGATCTGAGTGATGTCATGACTTCGGTCAGCATGACTATCAATGGTCCGGCACCAATGCTTCTCGGATTTTTTATGAATGCGGCGATCGACCAGAACTGCGAAAAATATATTAAGGAAAAGGGGATAGAGAAAGAAGTGCGTGAGAAGATTGCCGGCATCTTCAAAAAGAAAGGCTGCAAACAGCCCAGTTACCATGGAGACTTACCAGAAGGGAATGACGGCTTAGGACTAATGCTTCTGGGGGTAACAGGCGATCAGGTACTTCCTTCAAAGACGTATAACGAGATTAGGGCGGTAACCTTAAACCAGGTTAGAGGTACCGTGCAGGCAGATATTCTGAAGGAAGACCAGGCGCAGAACACCTGTATATTTTCTACAGAATTTGCGCTGAGGTTAATGGGCGATGTACAAGAGTACTTTATTGCGAATGAAGTTCGAAACTTTTACTCAGTCTCAATTTCTGGCTATCATATTGCCGAGGCAGGTGCTAACCCAATTACGCAATTGGCCTTTACACTTGCCAATGGCTTCACCTATGTAGAATACTATCTAAGCAGAGGGATGGATATCAACAAGTTTGGACCCAATCTTTCTTTTTTCTTTTCAAATGGGGTAGACCCTGAGTACGCAGTTATCGGCAGAGTGGCCAGGCGTATATGGGCAAAAGCGTTGAAAGACAAATACGGAGCTGACCCCAGAGCGCAGATGCTAAAATATCATATTCAAACTTCAGGAAGGAGTTTGCATGCCCAGGAGATAGACTTTAATGATATCCGAACCACCTTGCAAGCGCTCTATGCGATCTATGACAATTGCAATTCTTTACACACCAATGCATATGATGAAGCCATTACTACCCCTACAGAAGAGTCTGTAAGAAGAGCAATGGCGATTCAGCTGATCATAAACAAGGAATTAGGGCTTACCAAAAATGAGAATCCGTTGCAGGGATCATTCATCATTGAAGAGCTTACAGATTTGGTAGAAGAAGCCGTGCTTACCGAATTTGATCGTATTACTGAAAGGGGAGGAGTGCTAGGCGCCATGGAAACCATGTATCAACGCTCTAAAATACAGGAAGAGAGTTTGCACTATGAGACCCTGAAACATTCTGGAAGTTATCCTATTGTTGGGGTAAATACCTTCCTTAGCTCCAAAGGTTCGCCAACCATACTTCCAGCCGAGGTGATCAGGGCAACGGAAGAAGAAAAGCAATGGCAGATCAATACCTTAGAGGAATTGCACAAACGAAATTCCAGGGAGGCCGAACAACAACTTAAGGAGCTTCAGCAAGTGGCAATAGCACAGGGAAATGTATTTGAAAAACTTATGGAAGTCACTAAGGTGTGTTCTTTAGGACAAATTACCAATTCACTTTTCGAAGTAGGTGGGCAGTATAGACGCAATATGTAAGTATAGAGCGTTCATTCTGAGGCGCAGTAGCTGTTAGAATGGACTGCGAATCACTTACACTGACGCAGCCGAAGTGTCTTTTTGACCTTGGTGAGAAATAGTTACTTTCTAATGATCGGTTACTACTAAAGAAAATCATTAAACCCCCAGGAGAGTCCGTCGTTATTTTTACCAAGTGATTTTCTCCAGGAACGGAAAGATTTTCTAAAAACCCTAATTTCTTTGCGTAATAGATTCAAATATTCCTTCTCCTTTACTCCGTCTTTTTCCAGTCCATTGCAGTACGAGATGATATTCCTGATCATCACATTGATAAAACTTGCACTTTTCATCCTCACAGCCAATGAATTAGAAGTCTCGGCCTTGGCGATTTGTTGCGAAATAAGAATAGAATCTGTCAGTAATGAATCGGCAATATGATCCCGGAGGCTATTAGATTGATATAGCTTCAGGAGGTTTTTATTGTACGAAACATAGGAAGCTAATTCTCTGCTCATGAAGCACAGATCTAACGACTTTCTGTAAACCGGTAAGGTTCTTAAGTTATTGTGGGGCATTTTTCTTTCTTAGCAAATTCGTACTATAAAATTACAGCCAATTTGAAGAAAATTTCTTTGGAATCAATAGCTTTTTCTTATTTTTGCTTTATAAAATAAATAAAATATAGAATTCAGTTTTGAATAGAAAGATAGATGAGCTTAATTGGGCTATTCTTAGCGCCCTACAAAGAAATTCCAGAGAATCTTTTGCCAATATTGGTAGAAAAGTAGGCCTTACACCCCCTGCTGTGGCAGAGCGGGTAAAGAAAATGGAAGACCTGGGAATTCTTGAAGGTTACGTGGCACGAGTGTCTTATACAAAGGCTGGATATCAACTTAAGGGAATTATCACCTTAAAGGCCTTTATGGGAAAACTGAAGCCTTTTTTACAAATGGTTAAGTCGCTTTCTGAGGTTGTGAATTGCTATCGTATTACCGGAGATGAAAATATTATCATGGAAGTGGTTCTGCAAGACCAGGCGCATCTGGAGAAGTTTATAGATAAACTGATACAATACGGTGAAACCCGTACACACATCATACTGTCTGAAGTGGTATCCGATTCGCCGATAAGAAAAGCCGTTTCCGATCCGCTCTAAGCCCTGGTTTCATATCAAAAAGGCAATTTTAGCTATATTTAGTGCTCTAACAAACTGGTCATGTTCGCGACCTTAGAAAATACGGTCACTGCAATAGTATGCTTGATTACAGCTGTAGTCATACATCGCATCTATTACAAGGAGAAAAAAGCTGCAACTCAACCACAGGATTCTTCAGGAATTAAATGGTTTGGCCTGGCAATTTTCATCTGGGGCCTGGGAGCGCTGGTAAATCTGTTTATGGTCTCTGGTCTGGGTTGGCCGGGAGATCATAGGCTTCTTATTTTTATAGGGGTGGCAGTGTCACTTTTAAATTCGATGTTTATTCTTTTATCGCTCCCCTCTATTGAGCATGGCTCGGAACGGAATATTGTTGTCAGGCTGGTAGAACGTTTTAGCGCTCGTGAATTTTACTTGATATTTGGCGGGATTATGATCATGCTTGCCTTTGTTTTTATGGCCACTTCTTTAAGTGGTTCGGGCCTTAAAAATTCTTTTATTTGGCTGATAGATATCCCTATTTCTATAGTGGTCGCATTTGCCCTCCTTATAGAACTCAATAAAGCTTTTAGCAATCGCAATATGCGTTTTATGTATCTCCCGAGTTTCGCCTTGTTTGTGTTGATTGTTATTGCAGTAACGCATCGTATCATACCCAACGATTTGGTTCCATCATCCATAAGCATAAGTTCCTGGTCTCTTTTGGGAACGGTGACCGCGCTTTCATTTAAATTTCTCTTTATCCTTTTGTTTTCCATATTGCTTTATAGCTGGAAGTTTCTTTCTCAAAAAGAGCGACAACAATCACAGTTAGAGATCGCCAACCAAGAAAGAAACAGCCTTTCTAAAACGAACGAAAAGCTGCAATTGGCCAATGAGAGCCACCTGGATACCATTGCCAGACTTAAGGAGGAGGTTCAGCTTCTACATACTGCAAACAAGGTAGAGCTATCAGAGCGACAGAAGGAAGTCCTGGCTAATTTAGGAAGCTGGGGTGAACAAAAGTCCTATACCGAAATTGCCGAAGCCATGCACATTAGCGTAGATGGTTTTCAGGCCCATATTCATCAGATTAAGAAGGTGCTCAACATCAGCGGGGCTGAAGGCAAAACACAATTGATTCAGTATGCTAAAGAGCACGACCTGCTTAGATTCACCAGCATTCAAATGGACAAATAGCCTTTCAAAACCATTAATTTTAAGAGGGTAGAATCCTTCTTTTCATACTGTGATTAAGTACATGCTTAACCCGGGCTCCTTCAAATTTTGAGTATTACTTAAGCTTTTAAGCTCCTGGAATAAAGTTCAAATTCGCTCCGAACTTTAAATTTCTGGAGCAATGAAAAATGGCATTCTTTTTTTATGCATGGCACTTTTGCCTGCATTAGGGCAAGCCCAGCAAAACCTGGACGAAAGAATAAATGATAACTTCCAAAGGGCTACAGCTTGGTTTGTTGATGCGATTTTTGCAGAAATCCCGATTACGGCCTCAGTTGGAGTGCCCTGGGTTTTAATCGTACTGATTCTGGGAGCCAGTTATTTTAGCCTGTACTTCAGGGGAATAAATCTCCGGGGTTTTAAAACATCAGTCAGAATTATTCAGGGAAAGTACGATCATCTTGAAAATACTACCGCGATAGCGGGTTCTACAACACCCTTAGGAAGGCAGGAAGACATACTTGAAACTATTAAAATTGAGGGTAATCATGGCGAGGTTACCCATTTTCAGGCCTTAACCGCTGCGCTTTCGGCTACCGTAGGTCTTGGGAACATAGCCGGGGTGGCTATTGCACTTTCTATTGGTGGCCCGGGCGCCACTTTTTGGATGATTCTGATAGGCCTTTTAGGAATGGCTTCCAAATTTGTGGAATGTACCCTGGGGGTGAAATACCGTGAAATTGACGCTAATGGCACTGTATACGGAGGCCCCATGTATTACCTTACGAAAGGACTAAGAGAAAAGGGGATGGCCAGGTTTGGAAAACTATTGGCAATTCTTTTTGCCATAATGTGTATTGGAGGATCTTTTGGCGGTGGTAATATGTTTCAGGTGAACCAGGCCTTCCAATTATTTCAGTACGTTACTGGCGGTGAAGAAAGTTTTGTAAATGGCTATGGATGGGTTTTTGGATTGATCATGTCAATTCTGGTGGCCATCGTAATTATCGGCGGGATTAAAAAAATTGCAAAAGTTACAGACAAAATTGTCCCAGCCATGGTGGTTTTATATGTCTTAGCCGTACTCTGTGTAATTGGTATCAATTACGAGGCAATACCAATGGCCGTTAGTTCTATTTTTGAAGGAGCTCTTACAGGTGAGGGGGTTGTGGGCGGTTTCGTAGGTGTTCTAATTCAGGGGTTTCGAAGAGCGGCCTTTTCTAACGAAGCGGGCATTGGCTCTGCTTCTATAGCACATTCCGCTGTAAAAACCAGGTTTGCAGCCAGCGAGGGTCTGGTAGCATTGCTCGAACCCTTTATAGACACCGTTGTGGTTTGCACAATGACAGCCCTTGCCCTTATTATTACAGGCCAGATCGTCATTGGCGCAGAGATCTCAGATGCACAGGGAGTGGTACTTACCGCGAATGCCCTTGAAAGCGGAATTTCCTGGTTTCCATATTTACTTTCCTTTGCTGTAATCCTGTTTGCATTTTCATCGATGATCGCCTGGTCTTATTACGGTCATCAGGCCTGGTCTTTTCTCTTCGGAAGAGGAAAGAAAGCGGAGGTTTTGTACAAGACCATTTTTTGCCTTTTTGTCATTGTAGGGGCCGCTGCAGGCCTGGAAGCCGTTACAGATTTTTCTGACGCTATGATTTTCGCGATGCTGGTACCCAACATGATTGGTTTGTTTGTTCTGGTTCCGAAAGTAAAAGAGGAGTTAAAGAACTATATGAGGGCAATAAAATCGGTTCATAAATAGGTTTTAATATTTGTGGTTCAGAGATATAATTGCTTATTTTATCTTATGGACATGAGCAAGATCAATGAATATTGGCAGTTGGCTTTAGACAAGATTGTCTTCTTCGTTCCCAAAATATTTTTGGCAGCGATCATTCTTTGGATAGGTTTCAAAATTGTAAAAAAACTGGTTGGCCTTGTTAAAAAAGTCCTTGAAAAGGCCGGTTTTTCCGAAACACTTCGTCCTTTCCTTTCATCAACTGTAAGTATTTTATTAAAAGGAGCGGTTTTATTCATAATTGCTTCCGTGATCGGGGCAGATTTAACGGGTCTTATCGCTATTCTGGCTGCTGCCGGATTTGCCATCGGAATGGCCTTGCAGGGAAGTCTGGGCAATTTCGCCTCTGGTATCCTAATCCTGACACTTAAGCCCTATAAGGTTGGGGATTGGATTCAATTGGAAGATAAGTTTGGCAGAGTCACCGAAATTGGTATTTTTAGTACAGACGTATTAACTCCTGGAAATAAGATCCTGATCATCCCGAATTCTAAGGTTACAGATTCTTTAGTAACCAATTATTCTGAAAAGGGAATGATAAGGCTTGAGTTAACTGTTACCATGCCCTATGAAGAGAGCTTTCCCAGAGTTAAGAATACCATTGAAGAAGCCCTGTCAGGGATTCCTAAAATATTAAAGGAGCCTCCGCCAGAAATAGGTATATTAACATTCGAATCGCATAATGTTGAACTTATTGTACGCCCTTTCGTAGTTCCGGACGACTTTTGGGAGGTTACTTTTCAAGCCAATAAGGCAATAAAATCTGCTTTTAACAGTCAGAATATCAAAGTAGCTTATTCAGAAGGTGTAGAAATGGGACTTATTGGAGAATAGGAGAAACAAAAAGACTATTTTGGCTAGGTTTTTGATGAACCCAATTTTATGAAGCAAACTTTACCATTCCTTTTCTTTCTGGGAGCGGCACTTATCGGAAACCTGTATGGTCAGCAACTTACGCTTAAGAAAGGATCGGTTATTGACTCTTTGGTAGTGAACGATTCTATTACGGAGAGCTTTTCATTATATATTCCGACAAGCTTTGAGAATCAAAAAAGTTGGCCTGTCTTATTTGTTTTTGATCTTGAGGGCAGAGGAAAACAGGCGCTTCACATGTTCAAGGACGCCGCCGAGAAACACGGATACCTGCTTGCCTCTTCCAATAGTATACGAGATACCATTCCCTTATCAAACAATGTCCTGATAGCCAACCGAATGTTCAATAGGGTTTTCGATCTGTTCCAGATTCACAGAGATCGGGTCTACACTGCGGGCTTTGGCTCAGGAGGAAAGTTTGCCTCAACTATTCCTACTTTTATTAAAGAAGTGGATGGTGTTATTTCTTGCAGTTCGGCTATTCCTAATACCGAATTGCTAAATAGCAAAAATCCCTTTTATTTTATTGGTCTGGTAGGCACAGGGGATTACAATTATCCTCCCATGAGGAACACCGAGAAAACATTGAACAGGTTAAAATTCCCAAACCAGCTTCTTCTCTTTGAGGGAGGCCGCCAATGGCCCCCGGATAGGCTCTTGAATAGAGCGCTCGAAATCTTTACGATCTCGGCAATCGGAAAAGGAGATATTTCTAAGGATGAGGATCTGTTAAAACAAAGCTTTGAGAAAAGATTGAGCGAAATGCAGGCTTCACTTGCTTCCCGAGATTGGTTAAATGCTTATGACTTGCTTCTGGAGATTAATTCGGTTTACAGAGCGCACTTCAATATAGACTCTCTTCAAGAAAAAAGAAAAGAACTAAAAAGGGATAAATTTTACAGGACTAAAAAAAGAAATCAGAACAATATTTTTTTTAGAGAATCGCTGATAAAAGAAGACTACCTCTACTATTTGGAAGAAGATTTGCTTACCTATAATTTCAATAATTTGGGATGGTGGAACTACCAGGTGGGAGAACTGGAGAAATATCAAAAAAGCAATGATAAGGAAGTGCAAAAGATGGGAAAACGCCTTGATGGCTTTCTAAATGCACTAGTTGAAGACGAGATTATTATCCTGAATGGTGAAGAAATAAAAGATGAAGAAGGGCTTATTTTTCTATGGATGCTAAAGACTATTACAGCCCCGAAAACCTATGATTCCTATCTCAAGATTATCTCTACCAGCTCTAAATACGAAGATTATGGTACTGCGCTGTTTTATCTGGAAGAACTGCTAAAAAATGGCTATACAGATGAGGAGGAACTCTATTCTCTTGAACACTCGGCCCTGCTGCGTATAAGCCCTGATTTTAATAAAATAATAAACAAGTATTTAAAGGGTGCCAGATACGAAATCAAGGAAGAATAAGTGTTGGGAGGGTATTTAAATCCCAATCGATGACCAGACCTTTAGATAAAGACACGGCTATTTCTTTTCCATAAAGGTATTCGCAGAGATAAAGTGCGGCTTCAAAACTCTTGGCGCCCCCCGCCGAGGTAATATACTTTCCGTCATGAACAAAGAGTACACTGTCTTTAACCTGAAGCTGTGGAAACATCTCCTTATAAGCACCAATATCACTGGGGAAGGTGGTTGACACCGACTTATCCAGGAGCCCTGCTTTGGCCAGGACAAAAGCGCCGTCGCAGTGCGAAGTAATAAACATGGCATTGCTATCTACCTTCTTTACGAAGTTGAGCATCACCGTATCTTCCAGGTCGGTATCCAGATGATGTTCTGCGCTGGGTACCACCAGAATGTCTATCTGGGGTAAACTGTCCCTGGTATAGTCAAAGTCTGGTAAGACACGAACGCCTTCAAAGGTGAGGATTGGCTCTTTGGTATTGGCTACAGTAAAGGTATTCATAGCCTTTATCCCTTTGCGGTATTGGGTGTGCTGAAATATATCGAAGGGGGCGGTAAACTCTGTATTATAAGTGCCGTCCATGATTAGAAAAGCCACGTTGTACCTGTCTGGTTCAATTACCGGAGCATAGGCCCGCTCCTGAATATCAGATTTGCTTTTTGCAGTACACCCAATGAGGAATGCGAGGGTTATAAAACCATAGATATATTTCATTTTCTTTGAATTCGTTTTCTAAGCAATAAAAGTAGTAAAATCCCCAATAGGCCAATAACCGAAGCGCCGTACCAGGTTACCTCATATCCGTAGCGGTCTATTGAGAGCATCCCTGAATTGTGTGCAAAAATGTGAGAAATAGAAAATGCGATATAATATAAGGCCATATATTCTCCCTGATTCCCTCTTTTTGCCCTTTCCATGGCAAAAGCATTGGAAAACGGGAAGGCGATCATTTCTCCCAGGGTCATTAGCAGCATTCCATAGATCACAATGGCGGTCCAGGAAGTAAGATTGAGGATGAGAAAGCTAAGTACCACAAGGAAGAGTCCTATGACCATATGAGTTACTTTAGACCAGGTTTTTGTTTCTAAATACTTTATAAGCGGCATTTCAAAAACAAAGATCAAAAGGCCATTTGCTCCAAGTAGCAGACCAATTTCGAACTCGGTCATCGAATGAAAATCTTCATAATAAAGCGGTACGGTAGAAAAATATTGCACAAAGATAAACCCGTAAAGAACCATGGCTCCAAGGAACAGTATGTATGGAAGGTCTGTATAGGCAGACTTGGGGTTTTCATTGATGATATTGTCAAGCACTTTGGCCTTCTTAGGATGCAAGACCACAAGTAACAATATGCCTGCAAGAGCGCAGGTACCTCCGTCTACCCAAAAAAGTCCGTTGTACCCCAAAGAACTTATTATTAGTCCACCCACAGCGGGCCCTGCAGAAAAGCCCAGATTTATGGCCAACCTAATAAGGGTTACAGAGCGTGTTTTGTTTTCGGGTTTGCTATAGGCACTTAAGGCCACCAGAGATGCCGGCCTAAAAGAGTCAGCGACGACCATTAAAGCAAAAATGCCGCCACAGAGCCACCAGAATTCATTTAGATACTGAATGCCAATAAATAGCACACCTGTTAATAACAGACTTATGAGCATTACACGGTAGTAACCAAAAAGATCGGTAAGTCTACCTCCTAACCACGCCCCTGCTAATGAGCCCAGCCCAAAGCTACTCATAATCATTCCTACGTCTTCGAAGCTTAATCCAAGATCTTTCGTAAGGTAGAGCGACAGAAATGGAATTACCATGGTGCCTGCCCTGTTAATAAAGGTAATGAGTGCCAGCCACCAGACCTCTGCGGAAAGCCCTTTGAAGGAATTTAAATAATTGAGATAGAGTTTCTTCATGGTATTGAAGCATTAAAAAAGCCCTGACGATTTCGTCAGGGCTTTATCTTATTTTGATACATTCGATTTTAGACATAGCGATTCCTGACCCATTTCGGTGAATTGGTTCTGACGGTCTTATAAATCGAATTTTGTAGCATTTTCTTTAGATGAAGCACAAAGCTAAAGAAAAAAACCATATGTTGTATTTTTGATAAAAAATGTGAGATCGTGAGATGTTTATTTAGCCCAATATTGGTGTTTTGTGTTTTGATTATAGGGTCATGCAAGCAAGACAAAAAATATCATGACATCGCTCAAGAACAGCAGGAGATGCCCAAAACCGACGCTCTAAAAGAAGTCTTGAGTTTTCAGAAAAAGCTGAATGAAGAATTTAAAGATCCAAAAACTTCTCCTTTGGCAGACAGGCATCGCAAGGATTTTCTCAGTCTTGATTTTTTTAAGCCAGATACCAATTATCGCGTAGTAGCGGAATTTTCATTAACGCCAGACGCCTTACCTTTTTTAATGCCAACCACCACAGAACGAAAATCTAAAGAAAAGGTATTTGGGATAGCGCGTTTTTTTCTAAATGGAAAATGGCATCAGTTGGAAGTTTACCAGGACCAGGAGTTAATGCTTGATAGCAAGTATGAAAAGTATCTGTTTTTACCTTTTACCGATCAGACTAATGGTGATGAAACCTATGGGGGCGGACGTTACATAGACCTTTCTATTCCGGAAGGAGATTCTTTGATTATTGATTTCAATAAGGCCTATAACCCGTATTGCGCGTATAATCCAAAATTCTCATGTCCGATTGTCCCTAAAGTGAACCACCTGGATATTGCTGTAATGTCAGGGGTCAAGGCTTTTAAGAAATAAAAAAGCCCTGATCTAAAGATCAGAGCTTTTCTGCCTGAGTGAACTAAACAAAACCAAACTAATCAAGTAGTTTTATCTTAAAACGCGTATACCGCGGCTAAAACAAAGGAAGCCAGGCTTCCGTTTGCTTCAAGATCATTATTGATGAAAACATCTTCTGAGGCGCTATCAAGCCGTAATTCTGGCTTGAGTACCAGGTCGCCAATGGTTGCACTTCCGGTAAGGGTAACGGCTAATACATTGGCATCGCCATCTGCGTCTGCCCCTATGCCGGCAACATTCCCAAAACCTTCCTGTGTAGCAAAATACTCGCCTCTTAGGCCAATGGTAAAGTTTTCAGATGTCTTGAGCTGCGGATAAAGGGCGGCTCCGTAAAAACCTACGCCATCGGTATCCTGATAGGTTGCGTTTATACCTAAAAAGAAATCCTCTGATACATCAAAACCTCCGGTGAAATCGACCTGAAATAGCGATTTAATATCTGTGTCGGTCAAAGTACCTCCTACGATAGTTTCGTTAAACCCTTGTTTGCCAAAAAGGAAGTTCAGGTACTGATCAAAAAAGCCCAATTGCGCTCCGAAGGATAATTCTCCGAATGGGTTGACATCGGTAAAGTCTGTTGGGTTAAGAATTGCCAGCATCAAACTAAAGTCGTCAGACAAGGTAAAATCTGCCTTTAGGCCAGCATGTGAGAAAGGTCCGTAAGAGAACATATATGAGGTGCTATAGTTGAAATTAGCGGCCGGTGAAATTACTTCATAGCCCAGGAAAGTGTTGAAATTCCCAAAGGTAAGGGTAGTGCCTTCGCTTACATTCCAGTATACATACAATTGGTTTACGATGTTTGGCGAACCAAAGGGAGAGCCAAATACGGCGTCTTCTCCTCTGGGTCCAAAAACCAGGTCGGCTACAAAACCAACTTTGTCTCCTTCATAAGAGGCAATTAAGTTTACCATACCAAGTGCAAAACCAGGATCGTTTGCAAAAGATGTACCAGGTGCCGTGGGTCCAAAAGATGCGCCAAGAGGATCATCATTAGGAACTACTTTATTAAGTCCGTTAAAGTTAGCGCGATAATAGGCGTCAACAGTACCACTAAATTCAAATTTCTTCTTCTCTTCCTCTTCTTCCTGTGCTATAGCGACGCTCGCGACAAACATGATAGCCAAAAGAATGATATTTTTTACGTAATTTGTATAGGTAATCGTTTTCATATTTCAATGATTTGTATCCTTAAAAAGGATGTTTACTAGTTAATTGAGCTTTAGTTTTTATGAAATGGTTATCAACGGAGCGTTCTGCCAAACGCTCCGTTTTTTTATGAGCTAGTTTTAGTGTTGATTCATTCTGAAATCGGCATAAGCATCCATACCGTGTTCGTGGATGTCTAGTCCTTCCAGCTCTTCTTTCTTGGAAACTCGTAATCCAATGGTTTTCTTAAGTGCAAAGAGAATAATGAAGGCCGACACTGTACACATTGTGGCGGCGGCTCCAACCCCGGCAAGCTGATACAAGAATTGCTGACCACCTGCCATTGAGCCAAAAATACCTACTGCAAGGGTACCCCAGATACCACAAATAAGGTGAACGGCGATGGCACCTACGGGGTCATCTAGTTTTAATCGGTCTATTAGTGCTACGCCTAAGACAATGATTGCTCCGGCGATTAACCCTATCATTACTGCTTCGGTAGGAGACATCAGGTCTGCTCCAGCAGTAATTCCTACCAAACCACCGAGGATTCCGTTGAGGAACATCGTTAGATCGTAGTTCTTATAAAGGATTGTTGATAGTATAAATGATCCTACACCACCTGCTGCGGCTGCCAAACAAGTTGTTACCAGTACAAGGGAAGTGGTAGCTGGGTCTGCAGAAAGTACAGATCCGCCATTAAAGCCAAACCACCCCAGCCAGAGAATCAATACCCCGCCTGCTGCCATAGGAATGTTATGACCAGGGATTGCTCTTGTTTTTCCATCTTCGCCGAATTTTCCAATCCGGGCTCCCAAGAGGTAAACCGCAATAAGGGCACCCCATCCACCAACGGAATGCACTAGTGTTGAACCTGCAAAGTCATAAAATCCGCCCTCGTCACCACCAAGAGTAGAGAGGAAACCACCTCCCCATTGCCATGAACCAATAATTGGGTAAACAAGGCCTACATATAGAATAGTAAAAATCATGAAGGAGCCAAGTTTGATACGCTCTGCTACTGCTCCAGACACAATGGTGGCAGCAGTGGCGGCAAACATACCCTGGAACAGGAAGTCTGTCCACCAGGTATAGCCTCCATCTGCATATTCTGGAGTCATTCCATTTTCAGGTGCGGCTATGCCGAAACCTGCAAAATCTAAAATTCCCGAAGATCCATCGGCAAATCCGGGATACATCAGGTTGAAACCACCTATATAGTACATTAGTAGTCCTACGGTGATAATAAAAACGTTCTTAAATAAAATATTGATCGTGTTTTTTTGTCTGGTAAGTCCGATTTCCAAAAAAGCAAATCCCATGTGCATAAAAAACACCAGGGCGGTACAAACCATCATCCAAACATTATTAGCTGTAAATAATCCTGCGTCCATTTCTTATAAGTATTAGTTAGTTGGTTTTTAGTTGATTCCGGCATGGCCGTTTTCTCCTGTTCTGATACGGTAAGCGTTTATAATATCGGAAACAAAGACTTTTCCGTCTCCGACATTGCCCGTTCTTGCCGATTCAAAAATGGTATTTAGCGTTCGGTCTAAAAACTCATCTGAAACTACAATGACAAGGTACCTTCGTTGGATGTCTGAGGTGCTATAGGAGATGCCCCTATATACATGCCCTTGCTTTTCGTTCCCCACTCCGGTTACATCCCAGTAACTGAAGAAGTTCACCTCAATTTGATGTAATGCCTTTTTGACATCATCAAATTTCGATTTTCGAATAATTGCCTCGATTTTTTTCATTTGTATAGTTTATTGTTGATGCGCCAAATATAAATCCAAAAAACTTAGCCCCATCAAAATTTAGGGGTAATAGGTACATTTTTATAATAATTTCAAAATGACCCCTATAATTTTAAGGGTATAACCTTTAATGATAATAAAAAATGAAGATTTAATGATGATTGCTAAGAAGTCCGCAGAGTGTTTTTGAAAAATGTGCGTATTTCACTACATTTTCATGCAGATTGTTCAAAAAATGTTGAAAAAACAGGGAAATCTTTGAATTTAAAATAAAAACTATTCCAAATGTGTTAACTACAACAATTTGGATATCCACAGGCCTAAGGCTATAGCGGCGACGCCCGTGATAATACTGCTTAATACGTAAAAACTAAAGTGTAGTAGTTCTCCGGAATTTAACAAGGAGTGCTTTTCAAAAGCGAAGGTTGAAAACGTGGTAAATCCACCACAGAAACCAGTAGTAAGAAGTAAAACCTGGCTTTGACTCAGGTAATTGCCTTTGGCAGATAAGCCTAGGATAATACCAATTAAGAAACTTCCCAGAATGTTGACAGCAAAAGTGCCGAGAAAAAAGTGTTCGAAATACGAATTAAAATTACGGGAGATAATGTAACGGAGACAGCTTCCTACGCCTCCTCCAAGAAAAACAAGCAAAATTTGTTGTTTCATACCTTAAAGGTATAAAACTAAATTGCTTTTTTGTATTTGGAAGTGATCAAATCCATTGGGAGGATTTTTGCAGCTGATTGCTCTGAAATATTCTTGGCAAGGGTAGAAGCTTTTTCGCTGGAAGTATCCACAGCGCTAAAGACCAAAACCGCTACGTTAAGAACAACTAGAACAAGAAGAATCGCAAAAAAAGTTACCATTTATCGGATTTTACTGACATTATAACGCAAAATTACGCCTTTTCTTATATTATACGAATGAAAACGAAATAATGTTGTCAATCCCTTAATTTTTGTGGTGAATGCACTTTTTGGCATCAATTCTTTAAGAAATATTTAATCAGAAAAAGGATTATTACGAAAGTCACAAAGAAAACCCCAATCCATTGAACTCCTTTGTAATTCTTACGGTGTAATTCCTTATCCTTTCGGTATTGAATAAAAATTACGACCACAAAAACCAGGAAAAAAAGTACCGCAAAAATGATTTGTCCAAAGCTGAACATATTGTTTATTTTTGTGCAAAGCTAACTTAAAAAAGCCGTATAAATGAAAAGAAAAATTGCTGCGGTCGAGCAATTTCACAATGCTTTTGGATTGGGTGTTTCTGCATCACCGCGAGCCAACCTTGGATCTACAAAAAACCGCCTCCGTTTCGATTTAATGGATGAAGAAAACAAAGAATATTTTGATGCAGCCGAAAACGGCGACCTGGTGGAGGTGGCAGATGCACTGGGAGATATGCTATATATCTTATGTGGTACTATTCTGGAACATGGGATGCAATACAAAATAGAAGAGGTTTTCGAAGAAATCCAAAAAAGCAATATGAGCAAACTAGGCGCAGATGGCAAACCCATCTATAGAGAAGACGGGAAGGTCCTGAAAGGCCCGGATTATTTTAAACCAGATATCAAAACTGTTTTAGACAAGTAATAAGAGTGCAACTGCGCTCCTATTCAGATTTTAAATACAACTACTTTACCCGAAACCGCCATCCGTATTTATCCTCGGCGCGGTTGTACTGTATGTCGGTAATGCGTTTCTTCAACATACTGGCGTAGCTGTCCTCAAGTTCCGGGAGGTCATAGATGGTATCCCTATGTCCGAAGGAAGCGATGGGCGAAACCACAGCCGCCGTACCTGCACCAAACATTTCTTTTAGGCGCCCTTCCTTTGAAGCTTCAATAAGTTCATTAACACTTATTTTTCGTACTTCAACTTTTATCCCCTCACCCTCGGCTATTTCCAGGATACTTTTTCTGGTAATACCATCGAGTATCCTATCGCTTACCGGACTTGTAAGCAAGGTATCGTCAATACGAACAAAGACATTCATTGCTCCGGCTTCTTCAATGTACTCATGGGCATTATCATCTGTCCAGATAATCTGTTGATATCCCTTGTCTATGGCAAGTTGGGTGGGATAAAACTGTCCGGCATAATTTCCGCCTGCCTTTGCATATCCTACCCCGCCGTTAGCGGCTCTTGAATACTTCTCCTCAATAAGAACACTTACCTTGCCCGAAAAGTAAGCTCCTGAAGGAGCCAGGGCGATTATAAAAGTGTATTCGTCTGCCGGAGAGGCGTGGAAGCCTGTCCCTGAGGCAAACATGAATGGCCGAATATAAAGTGAACTGCCCTCAGATTGCGGAATCCATTTCTCATCCACCTGAAGTAGTGTCTTCAAGCCTTCCATAAAAAATTCTTCAGGTAATTCTGGCATTGCCATACGCCTGGCAGAAATATTAAGGCGCTTTTGGTTGTCCTGTGGTCTAAACAGCCAAACGCTTCCTTCTTTATCCTTATAGGCTTTCATTCCTTCAAAAATAGTTTGTCCGTAATGAAACACTTTTGCCGAAGGCTCCAGAGATAAGGGTTGATAAGGAACAATTTTGGGAAATTGCCAGGAACCATTTGAAAAATGGCATACCAACATGTGGTCTGTAAAGACCTTTCCAAATGAGAGATTGTCGAAATCCACCTCCGAAATCCGCGAGGTTTTCACCTTTTCAATCCTTATATTCTTTACGGTTGTCTCCATAGATATGGCTTTTGCGAGAATAAAATTAAGCATTTATATAGAGTTGATCCTTCTTTTTTAGCCCAAAAATCGCCAGTTTTGTACATGCAACAGAAATATTGAGGATTATGAAAAGTTTTAACATTTTAGTTGTGTTTTTGGTACTAATTCTGGGATGTGGGCAAAACCAAAAACAACCCAAAACGGAGACAGAAAACCAGCCAGAGCCGGAGTATGCAGCATTTGGAGAAAAAATAACTCCGACCGATGCTAAGAAAAGTGCCGAAATTGCCCAGGTTTTTGAGCAACTTAAGCTTAAAGACACGATAAGTACGAAGTTCAGTGCTATAGTTACAGACGTATGCCAGGCTAAAGGTTGTTGGATGAAATTGGATCTTCAAAACGGAACGAAAGCTATGGTAAAGTTTAAAGACTATGGTTTTTTTGTACCCAAAGACATTGCCGGTAAAGAAGTAGTAGTTAACGGAATTGCGTTTGTAGATGAGATGAGTGTTGAAGATCAGCGCCATTATGCAGAGGATGCCGGAAAGACTGCAGATGAAATAGCTGCCATTACCGCACCAAAAAGGTCGTATGGTTTTGAAGCCGAAGGCGTACTTGTCAAAGAATAAGCTTGAACCGAAGAGTTATTACAACGGCAGATGGTTCCAAAACCATTCATATTGAGGGCTGGGATGAGCAATATCATTCCAAACACGGCGCGATTCAGGAAGCGTATCATGTATTTATCGAACATGGGTTGTTTGAAATTGAGGGAAAATCCATCAGTATTTTGGAGATTGGTTTTGGCACAGGTTTGAATGCCCTAATAACTTTATTAGAAGCCGATAAAAAATCTCTGAATATTAGGTATACCGGGGTAGAAAAATACCCTGTCTGTAACGAAGAATTACGGCAACTGAATTATATTGAGTCTCTTGAGATACCTGCTTATCAGAACCTATTTGAACAAATGCATCTGGGAACTTGGGGAGAGATGAACCAGCTAAACCCTAATTTCGTCCTTCAAAAGCTACAGAAGGATTTTTTGGAAATAGAGGAACAGGAGGCCTATCAGCTTATCTACTTTGACGCTTTTGGGGCTAGAGTACAACCCAATTTGTGGACCGCGCCTATTTTTGCAAAAATGTTTAACGCCCTAAAGCCTCATGGGGTCCTGGTAACCTATGCAGCAAAAGGCAGTGTTAGAAGGGCCATGCAGGAAGTGGGATTCACTGTTGAACGCTTACCCGGTCCGCCGGGAAAACGCGAAATGTTAAGAGCCAGAAAGCTTGTTAAATCTTAGCTAAAAGCTTAAACAGTAGTGTTAAACCTTAATTAAATGAGAAAGCCTGACATCAGAAAACCAATACCTTTACAAAAAAAATCAGGATGAAAATTTTAGTTACAGGTGCGACCGGGCTCGTGGGAGGAGAACTGACTAATTTATGTCTTGAGAATAATATTGCCGTCAATTACCTCACCACCAATAGGGAGAAGCTTTTAAATAAGACAGATTTTAATGGTTTCTATTGGAATCCCGAAAAGGGAGAAATAGATCCGGATTGTTTTAAAGGTGTTACCGCTGTGATAAATCTTGCAGGCGCCTCGGTTTCCAAGCGATGGTCAAAAGCGCATAAGGCGAGAATTCTTTCTAGTCGGATAAACAGTATAAGAACACTTTGCAAAGGTTTTCAGGAGATTGAAAATGGGCAAATAGATACGTTTATAACCGCCTCGGCCATTGGTATTTATCCAAGTTCCCTGGAAAACTTCTACATAGAAGACACCGATATTAAAGATGAGGGTTTTTTGGGTAGCGTGGTGCAAGCCTGGGAGGAAGAGGCCGAGCTTTTAGAGCAACTAAAGATCAGGGTGGCAAAAGTGAGAATAGGCCTTGTACTGTCAGATAGGGCAGGGGCACTGGCAGAAATGGTAAAACCTATAAAAAACTATCTAGGCGCTATTTTTGGTTCGGGAGAGCAATGGCAGTCCTGGATTCACCTTCACGATCTTGCCAGAATATTTCTGTTTATACTTGAGAACAGACTAGAAGGTAATTACAATGCCGTGGCACCCAACCCGGTCACCAATGCCAAATTAACACGTGAAATTGCCAGAATACTCGATAGACCTTTGCTTTTACCTAATGTACCACAGTTTGCCTTAAAGCTTGCGCTTGGAGAGATGTCTTCCCTTCTCTTTTCAAGCCAACGTGTAAGTTCCAAAAAAATAGAAGAAGAGGGTTTCGACTTTTCGTTTCCCAATGTTAGTAGGGCCTTAGAAGATATATTGCTAGGCGAGGCCGACAAGAATGCCCACGATGATCAGTTGCAAAGAGAATTCGTTTAAACCCTCTTGAGTTTTGAAAAAGGAAGACATTCGCTTTTAGCGGATGTTTTTTTTGTGACATTTTGACATTTTTAAAGAATTGGCAGTACTTTTGCCATCTTAAATCCAGTAGTTATTAAACGCGTACTAAATGAGCAAGAAAACGAAGGTAGAAGACCTGGAGGAAGTAATTTCTGAAAAGGCGAAGACCGAAGAAACTCCGCAGGATGTTGAGATAGACAACAAAGAAGTAGAAGAAGCTGAAGAGCGATCCAAGGAGGAAATTCTGAAGGAAGATCTGGCCAAAGAAAAAGATAAGTTCTTAAGGCTATTTGCCGAGTTTGAGAATTACAAGAAAAGAACCTCAAAAGAACGAATGGATCTTTTTAAAACAGCGGGCCAGGAGGTAATAGTTTCTCTGTTGCCGGTCTTAGATGATTTTGAAAGGGCCTTGAAAGAACTGTCTAAGTCAGATGACAAAGAAATGTTTAAGGGGGTCGAACTCATTCAGAATAAACTAAAAGAGACACTTAAGTCTAAAGGGCTTCAGGAAATAAAAATCAAAGAAGGCGACGTCTTCGATGCTGAGGTTCACGACGCCGTGACTCAAATTCCGGCGCCCAGCAAAAAACTTAAAGGAAAAATAATTGATGTTATTGAAAAGGGTTTTAGCCTGGGGGATAGGATCATTAGACATCCTAAAGTGGTAGTAGGAAATTAAAAGCAAGGGAATGAAGCAGGATTTTTACGAAATATTAGGGGTTGATAAGAATGCTTCGGCAGCCGAAATAAAAAAGGCTTACCGTAAAAAGGCTATTGAGTATCATCCTGACAAGAATCCCGGAGATACCAAAGCCGAAGAAATGTTCAAAAAAGCGGCGGAGGCCTATGAGGTTTTGAGTGATCCTGACAAAAAAGCCCGTTACGATCAATTTGGTCATGCGGCCTTTGAAGGTGGTGGTTTCGGAGGTGGCGGAATGAATATGGAAGATATCTTCAGCCAGTTTGGAGATATTTTTGGAAGCGCTTTTGGAGGTGGCTTTGGAGGCTTCGGAGGTTTTGGCGGTGGTCAAAGAAGAGTTAAGGGAGGAAACCTGCGAATCAGGGTTAAGCTTAGCCTGGATGAAGTTGCAAATGGCGTAGAAAAGAAAGTAAAAGTAAGAAGAAAGATTCAGGCCCCTGGTGTCACCTATAAAACTTGTGGTACCTGTAATGGTACCGGGCAGGTTACGAAAATAACGAATACCATCCTTGGAAGAATGCAGACCTCTGCCAGCTGCTCTGCCTGTGGTGGTGGCGGACAGATAATAGATAAGAAACCTGCGGATGCTGATGGGTTTGGGTTAAAGGTCTCTGAAGAAACGGTGTCTATCAAAATACCTCCCGGGGTGGAGGAGGGGATGCAGCTCAAAGTTACGGGCAAAGGAAACGAAGCTCCTGGACACGGCATAACTGGAGATCTTCTTGTTGCCATTGAAACGGAGGAGCATCCAACACTAAAACGAGAAGGTGATAACCTTCATTATGATCTTTATATAAGTGTATCTGATGCGGTGCTAGGCACTTCCAAAGAAATTGACACAGTAGGCGGGAAGGTTCGTATTAAACTTGAGCCAGGCATACAATCTGGTAAAATACTACGCTTACGCGGTAAGGGGATATCAAGTATCAATGGGTACGGAAGTGGAGATTTGCTGGTTCATGTCAATGTTTGGACGCCAAAAGAACTGAATAAAGAACAGCGCGAGTTTTTTGAAAAAATGCGTAATGATGAAAACTTTGAACCGAAACCGGAAAAATCTGATAAATCCTTCTTTGAAAAGGTTAAAGACATGTTCTCTTAATCATTTAAGGTTTCTTTTTAAATAAAAAACGTATATTTGATTCAATATTGGGAAACCAATATTAATTTTCTTTTTCATAGCAATTTTTTTCCCATCCTTAATTCGTTAAGGATGGGTTTTGTTTTTTTAGTAAAGCCCATTGCGGGTAACTTCCTGAATTTGGAAACGGGCCAATACGACAAGCGCCAGGGCAGTTTTGGCAAGCAGCTGGAGGCAGAAGTTTTATTTGGCTGGGAAGCATTACAAAATAAGCAGAATCACAAAGGTCTTTTGACTCATTTCTATATCTTTGACAAAATTGCTTTCATGAACAATATTTTGGTCGCTAAAGAGGTAACGAAGCAGTTCGGTGATCATATTGCGCTAGACAAGGTATCTCTGGAAATTCCGAAAAATAGCATTTACGGACTTCTTGGTCCGAACGGAGCAGGAAAAACAACCCTTCTAAGAATAATAAATCAAATTACCTTCCCGGATTCCGGTGAGGTCTATTTTGAAGGCGAAGCCCTAAAACCGCATCATGTTACCTTAATAGGGTATTTGCCCGAGGAGCGGGGTTTATATAAAAGTATGAAGGTTGGAGAGCAGGCATTATACCTTGCTCAGTTGAAAGGGCTGCAGAAAGCTGAAGCAAAAAGACGTTTGAAGTATTGGTTTGAGAAGCTAGAAATAGGAGATTGGTGGGGTAAGAAAATCCAGGAACTCTCCAAGGGTATGGCACAAAAAATACAGTTTATTGTTACGATACTTCACGAGCCCAAACTATTAATTTTTGATGAGCCATTTAGTGGCTTTGACCCTATAAACGCGAATATCATAAAAGATGAAATCTTGCAGTTAAAGGAAAAGGGAACCTCAATCATTTTTTCTACACACAGAATGGAGTCTGTAGAGGAATTATGCGAGCATATTGCGTTGATCCACAAGTCGGAAAAGATCCTGGATGGAAGACTTTCTGACATTAAAAAGCAGTATAAAAACAATGTATTTCAAGTAGGCCTCGAAGTAACAAATGGCGATGCTTTGTTAAAAGATTTGGCCACAAAATTCCAGATATCTTCCACCTCTTATAAAGCAGACGAGCTGCAACTCGATTTTTTTGTGCAATTACCAGCTGACGATACCAGAGAATTTCTATCGCATATCGCAACTAAGGGAAGCATTAATAATTTTGTTGAGCAGATACCGTCGGCCAACGATATCTTTATACGCACGGTACAAAATAAGGAAACCCATGAGTAAGTTGAAACTCATCATAGTCAGGGAATACCTGGCCAAGGTGCGAAATAAATCTTTCGTAATAATGACAATTTTGAGTCCTATCCTTATTGTTGGAATGATTGTCCTTATTGCATATTTAACCAAGATAAATGGAAGTGAGAAACGCATTATTGCCGTTTTAAATGAAAGCAGTTATTTCTCTAATGATTTTAATACAACCGAAAGTACTTCATATGTAAAATTCCGCGATATTTCATTAGAGGAAGCCAAAGATTCTACGCTCAATGTGGGATACTACGGACTTTTACATATACCTGGCGCTCCTGATCTTGAGGCGACCGCACAAAGCGTTTTCTTCTATTCAAAAGATGCCCCAAGTACTTCGGTGCTAGATCGGCTTGAATACATCTTCCAGGATCGCCTACAAGACCAACGCCTTAATGATTTGGGTGTTTCTTCGGAGGACTTTGCTAAAATGAGGGCACGTTATGAGATCAATACGGCAACCTTTGCCGGCGACCAAAACCTTAAAGGGATCAATGAAATCAAATTTATTATTGGCGGGGCCTTTGGTTACCTTATCATGATGTTTATTATTATCTACGGTGGCTTTGTAATGCGAAGTGTCATTGAAGAAAAAACCAGCCGTATCATAGAGGTGATCATCTCGTCTGTAAAACCTTTTCAATTAATGTTAGGGAAGATCATCGGGACCTCGCTGGCGGGGATTACGCAGTTCGTCATCTGGATATTTTCTGCCTCTCTCCTTATGCTGGTGGTGCTGCTCTTTTTTGGAATAGATCCTTCAACTTTAAGCGCCGGGGCTAATCTGCCGGCACAGGCAGTTACCAATATGGCACCTGCTCCTTCAGGCGTGGATGCCATGCAACTTTATGCGGTGGAAATTTATCAGTTTCCCTGGATGTTACTTTTCCTTTTTTTCGTTGTATACTTTGTTTTAGGGTACTTAATTTACAGCTCAATCTATGCAGCCATTGGCGCCGCGGTTGATAACGAAACAGACACACAGCAATTCATTTTCCCAATTATTATGCCTTTAATGCTTGCAATCTACGTGGGCTTCTTTTCGGTTTTTAACAACCCTCACGGGCCTATAGCAGTGGGCTTTTCGCTCTTCCCCTTAACCTCTCCCATAGTGATGCTAATGCGTCTCCCGGGTGGTATTGGAGAAGGAGGTGTTCCACTTTGGCAATTGCTTCTTTCTATTTTCTTTTTAATCATAACTTTTATTGGAATTGTTTGGTTAGCGGCCAAAATATACAGAGTTGGGATTTTGATGTACGGTAAAAAGCCTACCTATAGAGAATTGTTTAAATGGCTGAAATACTAAGATGGAAGAACTGCAGAATGTTTTTTCGGTATTGAAAGATTTCTTGAGTTACAAGATCTATGACAGCGCAGATATTCATATTACTGTAGGAACCTTGTTGACCATTATTCTTGCGATCGTTATAGTTACCTACGCCCTAAAACTAATTCACCGACTCATAACCGCGAAGCTGCCCGAGGAGGATAAAAACAAGTTTGAAAGTATTTTCGGTTTTCTTAAGTACCTGTTCTATATCCTGGTTGTTGTAGTCATCCTTCAGTCTTCAGGAATTAATCTTACTGTTTTGCTTACGGCTTCTGCGGCTTTGTTTGTAGGTCTCGGATTTGCCCTGCAATATCTCTTCCAGGATATTATATCGGGAGTATTGATCATATTAGACCAATCCCTGCATGTAGGTGATATCATTGAGGTTGAAGGGAAAGTTGGCAGGGTTTTCGAAATACGGCTTAGAACCACAAGAGCACTTACCAGAGATGATAAAGTTATTGTAATTCCCAACCATAAATTCCTAACAGACAGCATTTATAACTACACACAAAATCATAAAACCACTAGAGAGTCCGTTAAGGTAGGAGTTGCTTATGGAAGTGACGTTAATGTGGTTACCCAATTGTTGCTGGAATGTGTTGAAAGTAAAAAAGAAATTTTAAAAAATCCTAAGCCCTTTGTTTTGTTCGAAGATTTTGGTGATTCAGCGCTGTTGTTCACCATCAATTTTTACATCACAGATAGTTTTACAGATCCGAAAATTAAAAGCGAAGTACGTTATCTCATTGATTCAAAGTTTAGAGAAAATAACATTACCATTCCTTTTCCGCAAAGAGATGTTCATCTTTTTACAAAGAGTGTATCGCTGCCTGCGGAGTCTGAAGGATCTCAAAAAGTGGAAAAGCAGTAATATGATTCTACGCGCAGGGATATTTTGTGGTTTTTTCCTGTGTACTGCGCTATCATTTTCTCAGAGTACGGATATTATCCGTTTAGAATACACACATATCCCTGAAAACGACAATGGTATTACTACAAGCAGATACCGTGTAATAGCCAACTTTCCGTTTGCCTTGGGCCCCGAAGATTACCTTATTACAGGTGCAGAGTACAATTTTATTGATATTGGCGTAAGCAGGACATTTCCATTCGAATTTGAAGAACTGGAACAATTGCATATTATTGATTTCAACGTAGGCTATGTAACACGATGGAATGAAAATTGGCGCCTTATTGGAGTGGTTACACCCAGGTTGGCTTCAAATTTTATAAATGGTGTTGAAGGGAAAGACTTTAAATTCAACGCTACCGCTGTATTTCTAAAGACTAAAAATAACACAGACAGGCCCTTTCGGCTTTTTTTGGGGATAAGTTTCAATAGTGCATCAGGCCTTCCTTTTCCTTTACCATTGATAAGCTACAGGGTACGATTTCATGAGAATTGGTCTTTCAATATAGGAGTTCCAAGAATCAACTTAGAATATCATATGACTGATAAGCTGAGTTGGGAGCTTGGATCACTTCTCGATGGGTATTTCGTGAATGCACAGAATGATATTTTATTGCCAGATGATTCCATAGGTGCCAACATTTCCCTTTCCGCAGTATTGGGAAGCCTGGGGTTCCGATATCGCATAAAAGAGGAGGTTCAGTTCTATGGTTTCTTCGGACATACCATCATTCAAAGTGGGTTGCTAAGAGATGACAAGAGAAATAAAGTTTTTGTCCTTAATGAAGATCAAAATATCTATTTTAGAGTAGGATTTCGAGTAGGAATATTTTAAAAGAGAAAGCATGCCAAAAATATTAGTGATAGAAGACGAAGCAGCCATCAGAAGAGTACTGGTAAAAATACTAAGTGAGGAAAGCGAGAACTATCAGGTAGAAGAGGCAGAAGACGGTGCTAAAGGCCTTGATATGATCAAGAAAAACGATTATGATCTGGCCTTATGTGATATAAAAATGCCCAAAATGGACGGCGTTGAGGTCTTGGAAGCGGCGCGAAAGGAAAAACCCGAAGTCCCTTTTATTATGATCTCCGGGCATGGCGACCTTGACACTGCCGTAAATACCATGAGGCTGGGCGCTTTTGATTACATTTCAAAGCCTCCAGACCTTAATCGTCTTTTGACGACGGTAAGAAATGCTCTAGACCGAAAAGAACTTGTGGTAGAGAACAAGATTCTTAAGAAAAAAGTTAGTAAGAACTACGAGATGATTGGGGAGAGTAGTGAGATCTCGGCAATCAAAGAAATAATAGACAAAGTAGCTCCTACAGATGCAAGGGTACTCATCACCGGCGCCAACGGTACCGGAAAGGAATTGGTTGCACATTGGGTCCACCAAAAGAGCGAGCGTAGTGGAGCTCCGTTTATTGAAGTAAACTGTGCCGCTATTCCTTCTGAATTAATTGAAAGTGAATTGTTTGGCCATGTCAAGGGTGCTTTTACCTCTGCGGTTAAAGACAGGGCAGGTAAGTTTGAAGCTGCCAATAAAGGCACGATTTTCCTTGATGAAATTGGCGATATGAGCCTTTCGGCTCAGGCCAAGGTACTTAGGGCGCTTCAGGAAAATAAGATCTCAAGGGTAGGTACAGATAAAGACATTAAAGTAGATGTTAGGGTGGTAGCAGCCACTAATAAAGACTTGAAAAAAGAAATAGAGGAAGGGCGGTTTCGTGAGGATCTTTACCACCGTCTTGCGGTTATTCTCATCAAAGTCCCTGCGCTCAATGATCGAAGGGATGATATACCTATGTTAATTGAACACTTTTCTCAAAAAATTGCTTCAGAACAGGGTACATCTACCAAGAATTTTTCAAAAAAAGCGATTGCATTATTGAAAAGTTACGATTGGACAGGCAATATTCGCGAATTGCGTAATGTAGTAGAAAGACTCATTATTTTAGGCAATGCCGAAATATCCGAAGATGATGTAAAATCTTTCGCAAGCAAGTGATATCTGGGCAATGGGAGAAATTGAAAGTTGAATTTTAGTAACTCACTAACTCACACCCATTTCTTACTGACACATTTCAAGTTCGTTGAGGGCATCAGCAGCAATTTCCTTTGTTCTTAGGTTGTAGTATTTCTTTGCTTCACTTAGCTCCTGGTTTAGTAGCTGAAGTTCACAATGCTTATAGACCTTATTGGCAAAAGCATAGGCTTCTTTACAGTCTACAGATTTAACCACGTCGTCTAGCGATTTTCTAAAGGCCATCAAGGCCGTATCAATTTTTCGTTCAAGTTCCCTTCCCTGAGGTTGCTTCATCCAGGCTTTTTTCTTCTCTGTATCAACCGTATTCATTGCCAATACATCACCGGCGTATTTGCTATTGTGTAACTCATCGTGTTCTTGTAGAGCTTCAAGACTACCTAATGCATTTTCCAGCGCTTTTTTCAACAAGATCTTCGTTCCATCCAGAGAAGCTACCCTGGTGGCTTTTTTCAGGTTTTCAAGTCCTTCCAAAATACTTTTGGTCATGTAGTCGCAGCCACAAGCTTCAAATTGCTTCTTTGATTTCTCTATGGCATTCAGCGCTTTATAGGCATAAAAACGTGAGAGATTCACACTTTCTGCATCTAAAGCTCGCCGAGTTTGTGATTTAACATACTCGATGTTAGAACCGGCATAGTCACATGCATTGTTATCACTGAAGGAGGTCAGCGTGCAGAAGAAAAGGGCGCACAGTAAGAAAAGCACTTTTTTCATAGCATAAGGTATTTTTTCCGTAGAACTTGGGCACCGTAAAGATATGGCGAGACTGGCGGCATTCCCTATTTTTTCGATCAATGGTAGATTCAAGGCGCTTTATACGCTAAATCGTCGCTTTTATCAGATAAAAAGGTGCTTTTTTGTTTGTCGAGTTGCTGTACAACGTCAAATTATTTTATATTCAGCCTATGAATAAGATAAATGCAAGTTCCTATAAGGCCAATACCAGCCAAAGGCTGTCTGAAACGCCCACCTTCGAGGATTTTGGACTTTCAGATAAAGCACTTAAACAGGAGTTAGAAGAGGTTAGGGAAGAACTGGGCAAATTTCAAGATAAACTCTATGCCCATGGCAAATATGCAGTTCTTGTATGCTTTCAGGGAATGGATACGGCGGGAAAAGATAGTTTGATACGTGAAGTTTTTAAAGACTTTAACGCACGAGGCGTGGTAGTTCACAGTTTTAAGGTACCTACAGAATTGGAACGCAAACACGACTATATTTGGAGGCATTATATCGCCCTACCTGCAAAAGGCAAGTTTGGTGTATTTAACCGTACACATTATGAGAATGTTCTTGTTACACGCGTGCATCCTGAATATATTTTAGGGGAGAATATACCTGGGGTGCATCAGGTTTCAGATATAGATGAGGCCTTTTGGGAAAAACGCTTTGAACAAATTAATAATTTTGAAAAACATATTGCAGAAAGCGGGACAGTTATTTTTAAATTCTTCCTCCACCTTTCTAAGGAAGAACAACGACAACGCCTGCTCAGACGTCTCAGACTTAAGCAAAAACATTGGAAATTCTCACCTGGAGATCTCGAAGAGCGAAAATTATGGAATATATACCAGGAATGCTATGAGGAGGCCATTCAGCAAACTACTAAATCGCACGCTCCCTGGTACCTAATTCCTGCAGACAGCAAAAGAGCAGCTCGCCTCATTGTTGCTGCAATTCTGTTAGAAGAACTAAAAAAATATAAGGATATTAAAGAGCCCGATTTAGAAGATGAGGTGAAAGCAAATCTTGAAATGTACAGGGCACAATTAGAAAGCGAAAAAGAATGAAAAAATTGTTACTGGCCTTTTTACTCGTCACAGTTCAGTTATGGGCACAAGGCGAAGATGAAAAACAAATACGAGCTATTTACGATGCCGCTCTAACCCAGGGGATGGCTTATGACTGGCTCAATCATTTATCCAACCAAATAGGGGGAAGACTTTCAGGCTCTGTTCAGGCCCAACAGGCAGTAGACTATACAAAAGCCCAATTAGATTCTATTGGTTTAGACAGGGTTTGGCTGCAACCTGTCATGGTGCCAAAGTGGGTAAGAGGTACACCAGAATTCGCCTATATAGAAACCGAACCGGGTATTACCAGTAATGTCCCTATTTGTGCCTTGGGCGGATCTGAGGCAACCCCACCTACCGGATTGAAAGCCAGTGTAGTTGAAGTTCAGGGAATAGAGGAACTGGCAAGTCTTGGAAGAGAAAAAATTGAAGGGAAGATTGTTTTCTTTAATCGCCCAATGGACCCAAAACTGATAAGTACCTTTCAGTCGTATTCCGGCTGTGTGGATCAGCGTTATTCAGGAGCTGCAGAAGCCTCCAAATTTGGAGCGGCCGGGATTATTGTAAGGTCCATGAACCTGCGTTTAGATGATTATCCTCATACGGGTTCTATGGCTTACGGCGATATTCCTGTAAACCAGCGAATCCCGGCAGCAGCCATAAGCACCAACGGGGCAGAATTGCTAAGTGCCACCTTAAAGTTAAATCCTGAAATAAAATTCTATTTTAAACAGAATTGTAAACAGTTGGATGATGTACAATCCTATAATGTTATTGGAGAAATACGAGGAAATACACATCCTGAAGAGATTATTACTGTAGGAGGCCATTTAGATTCCTGGGATCTTGGAGATGGCTCGCACGATGATGGCGCAGGATGTGTTCAAAGTATGGATGTCTTAAGGTTGTTGAAAGAAACCGGATACAAGCCTAAAAGGACAATTAGGGTAGTATTATTTATGAATGAAGAGAATGGGTTAAGAGGAGGCAATGCGTATGCCGCTGAAGCCAGAAGGAAGAACGAAAAGCATGTATTTGCCCTTGAAAGCGATGCGGGAGGGTTTACTCCAAGGGGCTTTTCTTTTGACTGTTCTGATGCTAACTTTGAACAGGTACAATCCTGGAAACCACTTTTTGAACCTTATTTGATACATATGTTTATTAAAGGTGGCAGCGGAGCAGATATAAGTCCTTTAAAAAATGAAGATATTGTCTTAGCCGGACTTAGACCTGATTCTCAACGATATTTTGATCATCATCATGCCGAAAATGACACTTTTGAACATGTAAATAAACGAGAGTTAGAACTTGGTGCAGCTACAATGACCAGCCTGATATACCTGTTTGATAAATACGGGACAGTTACTCCAGCCAAAGTGAAAGGGTGAAAAATAGTGAGATAGTGAAATAGTATCATGTTAACCCACTAACCCACTAACTAACCCAAATTTTCCTACCTTTGCCGCTCACTAAAAAAGCGAATCATGCAAGAAGGAATCTATGCTAAATTTACAACTTCCAAAGGGGAGATATTAGTCAAATTAACTCACGATAAAACGCCTGGTACCGTAGGTAATTTTGTGGCTCTTGCCGAGGGCCAATTAGAAAATACAGCCAAACCTCAAGGCAATCCATATTATGACGGACTAAAATTTCACAGGGTAATTCCAGACTTTATGGTCCAGGGTGGGTGTCCTCAGGGTACAGGAACAGGTGACCCTGGTTACAAGTTTGATGATGAATTTCATCCAGAACTAAGACATTCTGGCCCAGGAGTACTCTCAATGGCCAATGCCGGACCAGGTACGAACGGGAGTCAATTCTTTATTACACATATAGCCACGCCATGGCTGGATGACAAACATACGGTTTTTGGTCATGTAGAACATGGGCAGGAAGTGGTTGATACTATTGCCCAGGACGATCTTATAGAAGCTCTTGAAATAATACGTCAAGGCAAGGCAGCAGAGGCCTGGAATGCCATTGAAGCTTTTAGAATGTTTGAAGGTGCACGAGAAAAAAGAGTGGCAGAAGAGCGAGAAAAAGCCGAAGCAGAGCTAGCGAAGGTGGCGGCTGGCTTTGACAAAACTGAGAGCGGACTGCGGTATAAGATTATACAAAAAGGAAATGGCGAAAAAGCGGCCAAAGGCAATACAGTGTCGGTACACTATGAAGGCGCATTGACCAACGGACAAGTTTTTGATTCTTCTTATAAAAGAAACCAGCCTATTGATTTTCAACTTGGTGTGGGGCAGGTTATCCCTGGTTGGGATGAAGGTATTGGCTTACTTGAGGTAGGAGACAAGGCACGTTTTGTAATTCCTTCACATTTGGGCTATGGAAGCGCGGGAGCTGGTGGAGTAATTCCACCTAATGCTACACTTATTTTTGATGTGGAACTCATGGGTGTGAGTTAAAAGGTATCTATTAAACTTATTGTATGAATCTAATCGGTGCTATCTGGGCTTATAGCCATAAGCACGGCGTTAATTACAATCAGTACCAATAAGATTACAAGAAACAACAACATTTTAGCACTTTATTACTGCGGCTTTTGGCCGCAGTTTTAGTATTGTAACACCTAAATAGGGACGTACCCTACTTCTTAATTGTTAAATTCTAAATATTACGGATGTTGGTCAGAGCTTCTACCGCTAAAGAGCCAGGTGAGGATATTTATAGCAAGGAGTACAATAAGAAGGATAAAAAATACAATCATTGCGGTTGGTATTTAGACAGGGGAAACAAAACCTTTAAATCTAAGACGGTAATCGGCGCGTTGGTTGCGTGCAAAGGTAGAAGAAAAATAGCAATTCCCTCATTTTAAGTAAATTAAACGGAAGGGCCTCCAGAGAAGTAAATCAAAAAAGCCTCTTCAACGAAGAGGCTTTTTGCTTATGCCGTCGGATCGGCGGTCATTCGTAAATAAGGTTTTATTTCCTCCACGCCAGCCGGGAAAATTTCTTTGGCTTCATCCGTTGGTATTGACGGACTTACCACAACTTCTTCACCATGATTCCAATTTGCCGGAGTAGCCACTTTGTGATAAGCCGTTAGCTGTAAAGAATCAATCACACGCAACAACTCATGAAAATTCCTCCCTGTAGATGCAGGGTAGGTAAGGATCAATTTAACTGTTTTATCTGGCGCAATGATGTAAACAGATCGCACGGTTAAAGTATCATTGGCATTTGGGTGTATCATATCGTAAAGATCAGAGACTTTTCGGTCTTCATCCGCGATAATCGGAAAGTTTACCGTAGTGTTTTGTGTTTCATTAATGTCCTTGATCCATTCGTTATGAGATTCGCGTCCGTCTACGCTCAGCGCGAGCATTTTTACGTTTCGCTTTTCAAATTCCGCTTTAAACTTTGCCGCCGTACCCAGCTCTGTTGTACAGACCGGAGTGAAATCTGCCGGGTGTGAAAAAAGAATTCCCCAGCTGTCTCCCAAATAGTCGTAAAAATTGATTGTTCCCTCCGAACTGTCGGCCGAGAAATCAGGGGCTACGTCGCCCAATCGTATTGTTGCCATTTTTATGGTTTTAAGGTTGTAAATTAAATGCCTATAAAAGTAACTGATAACCTGCGCTTTAAGGCCGAGGTCTTGGTTAAAAATGTATTAAAGTTTGGCGATCTAAATTTTAAAAAAACGCTAAAAGATTTTTAAAACCCCCTGGGCACAATCAAAACTTAGTTATTTTTAAAGCATGGAACAGGATAACTCAGAAGATCTTCGCTACCCGATAGGAAAGTTTAGTAGGCCAACGACTATTACCAGGGAAATTATAAAAGACTGGATCAGTGCATTAGAAGCCTTCCCTGCAAGGTTCACAGCGCTGGTACAGAACCTTTCGGAAGAGCAGCTAGAAGTCCCCTATAGACCGGGGGGATGGACCGTGAGGCAGACCATTCATCATGTTGCTGACAGCCATCACAACAGCTATATTAGATTTAAGTGGGGCTTAACCGAAGAGACTCCAATGATCAAACCCTATAATGAAAAGGAATGGGCAGAGCTCTTTGATACCCGTACTGCTCCTATAGCACTATCTTTAGATCATCTGAGGGTAGTACACTCCAAATTGGTATACTTACTTAAAGGCCTTTCTGTACAGCAATTACAACGGAGCTTTCAACATCCCGATAGCAATATGCCTACAAGCTTAGAAGAAAACATTGGACACTATGTTTGGCATGGAAATCATCATTTTGCGCATATAAAGAATCTTAAAGAGCGGGCAGGGTGGATTTAAAGTTGATGAGGTGCAAGTTGAAGTTCAAATAGGTATTATGTTGTTCTTGCTGCCAATCTTTGGGTCTTAAATTCTTTTTACAAGCAGGTACATGGGCCTTTCTTCCTCAATTGCTCCTTTTAAAGAAAGCAGGCTTTCTTCAACTATCGTGAAACCATTTTTTAAGTAAAATTGAAGCGCAGGCCCCTTTTGCATGGTACATAACCAAAGCGCTTTTTTTCCAAGTTTTCTACTGTAATCCAATACAAATTTGAGCACTGCTCCTCCAAGGCCCTTCCCTGAATATGCTTTCAGCAGATAAACCTTTTCTAAGAACATAGCTTCTCTTTTAGAAAAACCTTTAACAGGGCTGTCCAAAACAATTTTCAGTATCCCTGCCGCTGCTTCCTTATAAAAAATAACGAAATGCCTGTTATTGGCATCTGCCATTTCGCCTTCTACGACTTTTGCCGTAAAGCTGCTTTCTATATAAGGTGTTGGGTCCTGGTTTGGCCAGAGATGAAGATAGTGTTGGCGGTACGACTTAATTCCCGTTCCGATATAATCCTTAATAGATGCCTTTGAGAGCCGTTCTATCCGTATTTCTTGGTTTGAATTCACTACTGCGGTTTTTCACCACCTTCGGGGCCATAAAAAAGAACCCATGTTGCAAAATCATCGGTAAAATTTTCAAAACGATGTTCTATCCCGGCGCGGACAAAGAGAAAGTCGCCCTCCGAAAAAGTGGTGCGTTCTCCATCGTTTAGAAATTCACCGCTTCCCGAAATTACAATATAGACTTCGTCCCTGCTATGCGGTTGCTGGAGGTCTACTTTGTCTGGCTTGTAAACTTCAACATAAAGCGTTCCATGCTCAAAAAAAGTTTTAAACTGGTCGTCACTTTGTAAAAGTTCCTGTAGAGCTTGCTTTTTATCAATTTTCATGAGTTCTGAAACCATTTGATGTTACAACCAATGCTGGGCTTTTGCACTTCGCTGATCTTCTTTCCTTCTAGTAGCGAATTTATGGCCCTTCTTAGGTCTTTACCGCTTACAGGAATGCCGTTTCCAGGTCTGGAGTCATCTAGCTGACCGCGATATACCAGAGCCAATTGTTTGTCAAACAAATAGAAGTCTGGAGTACAGGCGGCATCGTAAGCCCTTGCTACCTCCTGAGTGGCGTCATAAAGATAGGGGAAGGTGAAACCCTCGTTTGCCGCTGTTTGTTTCATCAGATGCGGTGCGTCTTCCGGGTAGTTTTCCACATCATTGCTCGAAATTGCAATAAAACCAATTCCTTTAGATTGAAATTCTTTGGCAAGATCTACGATACCTGCGTTGACATGTTTTACAAAGGGGCAATGATTACAGATAAACATGATTAAGGTACCCGCTTCACCTTTCATCTCCTTAAGGCCTAGCTGCTTGCCTGAGACAGTGTCTTCCAGTTGAAGTTCAGGGGCGATGGTGCCCAAAGGTATCATATTGCTTGGTGTCCTTGCCATTTTTAAACTTTTAGTACGTGCAAGTATAAAGTTAGCACGAAATTTCAAAAGAAAACCAATGCGCCACTGCCAATTACTACATCATCTGGCCAAAGAAAATCGCATTCATGAGCAATTTGTTGGTGCCATACCAAAAAGCCCGGAAGTTGGTATTATCGGTAAATAAAATTACCCGACCTTTTCCCATACGCTGAGCCCTAAACGGGACGCTCTTTTTAACTAGTTCAAGGTTTTCTTCTGAAATATAACCACTCAATAAGGGGTTGCCTGTGTATTGAATGGGATTGTTGTAGCTATTTTTATCGGGTTCTATATAAATGTTCGTATTTCTAAAAAGAGGTAAGGTATTGTTCTTATATCCAAAATTTATGGGATGTGAACGATCTATGTTCGCATTGAAAATGGCACCTCCGGTTACTTGAGCGCCCAGGAAATCTCCTTTCTGCTCAAAGGAAACATTTTTTGCAACCAGCGTATCCTTTCTAAATTTTAGCTTCATAAACTCATTCTGCTTAAACCAATTCGCCACAGTTCTGTAACCTATTAAGGTTCCCCCTTCCTTTACCCAGGTTTTTAGCTTGTCCGCGATTTTTTTGTCGAGCGAGGTACTGCCCCAGGACCCTGGAACAATGATGTCTGTGTAGTTGCTGAGGTCGGCGTTTTTCAAATAGGTCACATCGATCTTCGTTAGCTTCATATGGTAACGCGTATCGAATAAATGCCATATCTCACCTGCGTCATAAGATCGTATACCATTCCCTACCAGGATGGCAACCTTCTGCCTTTTTATCGGATCAAAATCGTTACTGCCAAGGTCTATTCCTTTTGTCAGTCCTGTACTTACCGCAGTAATTTCAATATTACCCGACGCTGCAACCTCCTTTAAAAATTCATATAATTCTGAAGCGTTCAACTTCTGATTTTGTACCGGGACCATAATAGTGCCGTAATCATAGGTCTTTCCACCAAGAGTAAATTTAGATTTAGCGACCTTTGCACGCAGACCCTTATTTACAATTTTATTCAAAACCCTTGGGCTGTAATATTCATGCCATTCAAACAGATAGGCGTAAGTGCTCTGCCCGCTTACCTTTCCGTTTAGTGGAGGTAAACTGCTAATCTCGTCTCCCGCATTTGAGAGTGAGTTCAATTCTGCATAATCAAGATTAAAGGCCAAAGGAAAGGTCCAGGCCGAGACATCGTAAAAAAGGCTGTCTGTAAAGCTGGTGCGTTTCTCAAAAATCGCTTTTATCAGGCGATGGTTTTTCTGATCCATCGGAACCACATAGCTATGCCCTTTTTTATAAGATTTTCCTTTGATAGTGGCATCGGAAGCTAATTGATGAATTTTAATCTTTTGCCTTTCGAGTATCTCTGCCAAATGCCAGGCCTTAGAGGCATCTTTACTGTCTCCAAAAACGATGCCTTTTACCCTGCTTTGAGCTGCTTCTCCTCTCACATTGGCGTAGAAATCCCTTTGATACGATAAGATCTTGGTACGCATTGCAGCCGCGGCCTCAATAGTGGATAAAGCGGTGGTAAATTGATTTCTAATCGTAAAAGGAAAGGTCAGCGTGCCGTTTTCGCTTTCCTGGATATGACCTCTGGAACTGCCTTGTTCAAAAAGAATCCCGATACTTCCATTGACGTCTGGGAAGGTAGATCCTTTGCCGTAATAGTAATCGTCATAATTCTCTTCCGAATAGTAAAGAGAGCCAATTTTATTGAGAGCATTGGCATGATATGTACCAATTTCTGCCGTTAGTTCCTGGTTAATTTTAGGCGTAAGCGGATGCACCCGGGAGGGTTCTCCCGGTTGAAAAAAGAACGTAGAATTGGTACCCATTTCATGATGGTCTGTCAAAATGTTGGGAAGCCATTTGTGGAAGCTTTTTATTCTTGCCCTGCTTTCGGGTAATTGAACAGGAAGCCAATCGCGATTCATGTCAAACCAATAGTGATTGGTTCGGCCACCCGGCCATACTTCATGGTATTCTCTTTCGTTATTATCAGAATTTAGTTGGATGCTTTTATGGATATTGGCCCAGTAAGCAAAACGTTGCAATCCATCTGGGTTAAAACAAGGGTCGAGTAAAATAACCATGTTTTCTAGCATTGATTCAATTTCGGGCCCTTCGGCTGCGGCCAGATAATATGCATAAGCCAGAGCTGCATTTGCTCCACTTGGTTCATTGCCGTGAATTGAAAACCCCTGGTACACCACAATAGGCAATTTTTCCACATCTAACGAGGCGCTACCACTTTCGGTAAGGGCCAGGTGCGTCTGCCTAATCTGGTCTAAATTGCTATGGTTCTGCGGAGAACTAATGGTGAGAAGTAAAATTGGTCTGCCCTCAAAGGTAAAACCACGAGTTTCAATAGTTATACGGTCACTCTTGGCAGCTAAAGCTTGCATATAGAACATCAACTTATCATGGGTTACATGCCATTGGCCTACCTCGTGCCCAATTACTTCTGCGGGTTTAGGGATATCCTGATCATAAGAGATATCCTTTGGGAGATAATAATTAAGGTCCAGTTTAGTTTCCTGAGCAAGGCTGAGTTGTACTACCGCCAAAAAAGCAAGGATGCCGATTTGTTTCATGAGCTGTTCTCGGTTTGAATTAGTCGAGCTTAAAGGTAATTAATAGGAAGTGTTGTACCAAAGGATCCTAAAGGAAACAATTATGAAATACAATGCAAAAAAAAGACCCCGGAAGTCCGAGGCCGCACTATTTGAATTCTATCAAATTCTATATATCGTCAAAGCTTACGTCTGTAAAACTTTCTGAAGACTTGATTTCTCCATTAGAACCGCCTTCTTCTTTCTTAAAATCTTTCTGATGTCTCTCTGAGATTACCTCAAGACCTTTTTCGTCAATGATGTAATCCATCATTTCTTCCATAGTTTCTCTAAATGCCTGAAAGTCTTCTTTGTAGAGGTAAATTTTGTGCTTCTTATAGTGAAATGAGCCATCATCGTGTGTGAATTTCTTACTCTCCGTAATGGTTAAATAGTAATCTCCCGCTTTAGTGCTTCTTACATCGAAAAAATACGTTCTCCTTCCGGCTCGCATCACCTTCGAGAAAATCTCTTCCTGATCTATCATATCTTTGTCGCCCATTACCTCTGTTTCTAGTTAGTATTTATCTATTAAATGCCATCAAAAATGTGAAAAAAAAGCTAATTCAGCAACTTTTTCTAGTTTTCTTTCTCAGATAGCTGGTTGATATAAAGCTCTTTGTAATACCCATCTTGCTCAATTAAAAGGTCATGTGTCCCTTCTTGTAAAATCTCCCCACCTTCGAGTACAATGATCTTGTCAGCGTTTTTAGCTGATGAAACTCTATGGCTGACTATAAGGGTAGTTTTGCTGTGTGAAGCACGTTTTAGATTGTTCAGAATTTCCTCTTCCGTTTCTGTATCTACCGCGGATAAACAGTCGTCAAACAGGTAAATGTCAGGATTTTTTAAAAGAGCCCTTGCTATGGAAACACGTTGTTTTTGCCCCCCGCTAAGTGTAATTCCTCTTTCTCCAAGAATAGTATCATACCCTTTTGTAAATCCTAGAATATTGTCGTGAACAACCGCCATTCTTGCTACTTCTTCAATTTCTTCGTCTGAAGCATTATCCATTCCAAATTTAATGTTGTTCCTTATGGTATCTGAGAACAAAAAAGCGTCCTGAGGTACGGCGCCAATGGAGGCCCTAAGGTTATTTAGATTGAGCTCCTCAATAGGAACACCATCAATCAATATGGTTCCTGAGGAGGTTTCATATAGACGGGCGACAAGGTCTAAAATCGTAGATTTTCCTGAACCTGTTTTTCCAATAATAGCCACGGTATCACCCTTGTTTATGGTGAAAGAGATATTTTTTAGAGCAGTAATATTGGTGTCTTCATATGTAAAAGTGACTGCCCTAAATTCAATTTTCCCGGATATTGGTGTATGGGCGCTTACTTCATTTTTTATTGAGGGTTCTTCTTTTAAGAACTCATTGATCCTTTTTTGAGATGCTTCTGCCCGTTGTACTATAGAAGTAAGCCAACCTACAATGGCTACCGGCCAGGTGAGCATGTTTACATAGAGAATGAACTCGGCAATAGTTCCAACCGATTCAATTTCACCGTTGAGGTATTGCTTACCGCCCACATAGATGACAAAAATATTGCTGATTCCAATGAGCAGTATCATGAGCGGAAAGAACCAGGCGTTTACCTTGGCCAGATCCATACTCTTGTCCTTTCCTTCGATGGCAAGAGCTCTGACCTCTGTATTTATTTGTGGTTCTAGCGTATATGCTTTTATCACAGAAACTCCAGAAAAAGATTCCTGTGCAAAGGTTGAAAGTGTAGAAAGGTATTCCTGAACCCTTGTGCTTCGCCTATGAATAATCCGACTGATCTGGTAGATCAGCACAGACAAAACAGGTAAAGGAAGTAAGGAGTAAAAGGCTATGGTAGGGGCTTTAATGAAACATTAAAGGTATTAAACATACGAACAAGGTCAATGTTTGCATCCCATACATAATCGCCGGACCAGCATACAATCGAACCTGGCTTACATCCTCGCTGATTCTGTTCATGAGATCTCCTGTTCGGTTCTTTTTGTAAAAATTAAGGCTGAGTAATTGATAATGGTCAAAAACTTCGTTCTTAAGATCGTATTCTATATAACGGGAGACGTTTATTATAGTTTGCCTCATAAGAAATGTAAAAAACCCGGATAATAAAGCGGCTCCAACAATAATAAGGATGTATTCGAGCAGCAAACTTCGGGCAAGGGACTCGCCTATTTCATTGGCGGTATATTTCTCGACAACCTCTATAGAATTCTTTACATAAGAGGGCATAACAAGCTGAAAGACCCTGGCTATTATGGTAATAATGATGCCTATAAGCAGCTTAAACCAGTATTTTTTAAAATATTTATTGAGATGTTTGAGTTCCTTCATTAGGTTGGTAGGCTGAACCGCGTGGTTTTCAACAATTCGTCAAAGATAACAGATTGGGGCTAATCTTAATGTTATAAAACTGATAAGATAACAGTTCAAACTACACTTGGTTTAAAATAGATTACTATTTTTGCCGAGTTCCGAATTATCAATCAAAAAAGGTTCTTTTGAAATGCTTACAAGAAGGCATATTCGTGTAAAGGTAATGCAATGCATTTATGCGCTCTCGCAGTCGGAGGATGGCAGCCTGGAGAAACAGGAGAAATTTTTAAAGGCGAGTGTCGAAAACACCTATACGCTCTATCTTTTAATGTTGAGCTTGTTGAAAGAGCTTTACGGGATGGCACAAAAGCACGTGTCTCATGCCTCCAAAAAGTATATTACCACTTCGTCTGACAATTATCCGGACACCGCCAAATTTGTAAATAACGATCTATTACTTCAGATAGCTACTAATTCACTTTTAAAAGCTGAATTGGAAAAGCGAAAACTTAAGAATTGGTATCTCCATGAGGAGTACGTAAAGATTATTTACAGGGAAATCACGGCCAGTCAGTTGTATCAGGATTATATGGCTTCAGCAGACAAATCCTATGAGGAAGACAGAGAGCTGATGATCGGACTTTTCAAGGAAGTAGTCGCTCCTAATGACAAGCTGTACGATTATTTCGAAGATGATAAGCTTACCTGGGTAGATGACATCCCTCTGGTAAACACCTTCATTTTAAAAAGATTTAAAAAAATTAAGCCTTCTCAGGGTGAAGCTTTCTTTCTTCCCAAATTGTTGAAAGATCGGGAAGATATGGACTTTGCACTTAAGTTGTTGACCAAAACTTTGCTGAACGATTCAAAACTTGTCAAGGAAATAGAAGGGAAAACTCCCAATTGGGACAAAGACCGAATTGCAGACATTGACGCTATTTTATTAAAAATGGCGATTTGCGAATTACTCAATTTTTCATCTATCCCAGAGCGTGTTACCATAAATGAATACTTAGAGATCGCAAAAGAGTATTCTACCCCCAAAAGCAGTATTTTTATAAACGGGGTTCTTGATAAATTGGTTAGAGAATATAAAACCAAAGGAAAACTTAAAAAAACGGGGCGCGGGCTGTTATAAACAAATATTCATTAATTTTATCGCGAAAATATTGAGAATACGGTATGTTAAACAGTCTATTAAACAATAAAACTACGGTTTAAGCTGTTAAAAACATATCATAAAAAGTAAAAACAAATAAAATAAAACAGATGAAAAGAACAGTAATAACTTTGAGTTTGGCTTCTGTAATTGCCTTTGTTTCTTGTAAAGATAACGCGTCTAGCAAAATCAACGCTGCAAATGTTGAGGTAGCTGCTGAACGCGATGAGGCTGCCAAGAACCTTCCGGTTATGACCTTTGAAAAAGCTGAGCATGATTTCGGTACAATTGAGCAGGGAACTCCTCAGGAGACGACTTTTACCTTTACCAATACCGGAAATGCACCCTTGATCATAACGAACGCAACAAGTTCTTGTGGATGTACTGTTCCGCAGTATCCAAAGAATACGCCGATTGCTCCCGGAGAAACAGGCGAGCTCCTTGTCAAGTTTAACGGTTCTGGACAGAATCAGGTTACCAAGACCATTACGGTATCGGCTAATACTGAGAAAGGTTCTGAACTTTTGCGTATCAAAGCTTTTGTAAATCCTAAAAACGCTGGGCCAACCGCTTCACTAGGTCCGGTAAAAAATTAATTCAATCAGAATATAAATGAATGATATAGGATCTCTTCTTCCAATGCTACTCATTTTTGTAGTAGCATACTTCTTTATGATCAGGCCACAAATGAAACGTCAGAAAGACGAAAAAAAGTTTTCTCAGGCTCTAAAGAAGGGAGATAGAATTATAACAAAAAGCGGGTTACACGGTAAAGTTGTGGATCTTAACGACAAAGATTTTTCCTGCATCATTGAAACGATGGCGGGAAGACTCAAATTTGATCGTTCTGCAATTTCCATGGAGATGAGTAAGAAATTAAATACTCCTAAGGAAAAGAAGTAACTCTCACAATATAAATAGTATTAGAAAACCGGCCTATAGGCCGGTTTTTTTTGTCCTAGCTTGTCGATAATTACTATCTTAAAGCCTCTTTGAAACAAGCAGCAATGAATACTTCCAGAAGACAATTTATCAGACAGAGTTCTTTAGCCACATTAGGGGCAGGTGCCGCATTCCTTTTTCCTATGGAAATGTTGGCCGGTATAAGAAGGCCTGTGAGTGCAAATGAACGAATCAATGTGGCACTAATAGGTTGTAAAGGAATGGGGTTCTCCAATCTGAGTTCACTGCTTAAGATAAGTGAGGTATCTCTCGTTGCCTTGTGTGATATTGATCGGCGTGTTTTGGAACAACGCACCGCAGATCTTGAAAAGGCAGGAATCAAAAAGCCGTTATGGTATACAGATTACAGGGAGGTCCTAAATAATAAAGATGTTGATGTAGTAATTATTGGAACACCAGATCACTGGCACTGCCTGCAATTAACAGATGCGCTGCTGGCAGGTAAAGATGTGTATTGCGAAAAACCTATCGCAAATTCGATAGAAGAGTGTCAGTTGATGCTAAAAGCAGTAAATGAAAGTGACAGCATGGTTCAGATAGGGCAGTGGCAGCGCAGTCAGCCCCATTTTGTGGATGCCATTAATTTCGTCCATTCCGGCAAACTGGGTGAAATTCGCCTGTCAAAGGCCTGGGCCTATCAAGGATGGATGAAGCCGGTAAACCGGGTGCCGGATGCCACTGCGCCTCAGGGTGTGGATTATAAAATGTGGTTAGGCCCCGCTCCCACGAGAGCTTTCAATCCTAATCGCTTTCATTTTAATTTTAGGTGGTTTTGGGACTATGCTGGGGGCCTAATGACAGATTGGGGGGTGCATTTGATTGATTATGCTTTATATGGGATGAAAGCAGGGACACCAAAGTCTGTGATGGCTTTGGGAGGTAAATTTGCTTATCCTAATGATGCTTCCGAAACTCCAGATACCCTGCAGACCGTTTTTGAATACGATGGTTTCTCTATTCTTTGGGAGCATGCTACCGGCATAGACGGCGGTAATTATGGCCGCAATCACGGGATCGCTTTTATTGGAAATAATGGTACGCTTGTTTTAGATCGAAACGGATGGGAAGTGATTCCAGAAAACGAATTTCAGGGCTGGGGAAAGGACGGAATTCCCAAAATGGAACGTTTACCGGTTCAACAAAATCAAGGAAATGGGTTAGACCTGCATACCCGCAATTTTATCGAAGCGGTAAAGAGCCGAGATGCTTCCGCTCTCAATGCGCCTATTAAGGTGGGCTATGATGCCGCCCTGGTTTCACATATGGGGAATGTAGCATACAAGAGTGGAGAACGCTTGTATTGGGATGCTGCCAAGAACAGGTTTACCGATAATAAAGCGAATAAAATTGGAAGGGCTGCTTACCACAACGGATGGAAACTACCTAAGTAAGAACTAATCACGGAGTTGATAGCTAGAAGTACCTCTGATCAGGGGAAGACACCCGCCATCGCATTTTAACTAGCATTGCATGGAAGTTACAGGGAACCCACTTAACTTGATCTGGGGCGGGGTCTGGACCCCAGAAATACTCAGCTTTTTATGTCTAACAGCTCGCTTGTTTTCGTAATGTTAGCAATCCAAAATCAACAATTTCTATACTTGTCATTCAGAGATACCCCATCTGAAATCATAGGGAGTATTTTTTCCAGACGAGAAAGCTTTGTTTTTTCTTGCTTTGCTTCACTAATATGCTCGCAAAACTCCCGTTGCTTATAGGGAGCAAAGGCCTCAAACCTGCGTTTAAGCTCGTTATTTTTTGAAAGCGCTTCTTGCAACAATTCGGGAATTTGTGTTTTCTTTTTCTGTTCGGGCTTAACGCTTAGTCCCTTCTTTTGATTTTCTATGGCTTCCTGCATATAAGCCAATACTCCGGCAGTGTCAATTTCATCTTCATTTTCAAAATTCCAGTGCCGCATGGCCTTGGTTTTGCCTTCCTGAGCATTTCTTAGCACCTTTTTAGGGTCGCTAAGGAAAACACCATTAAAAAACCAAACGCCAAAAAAGTTTTTGAAAGCCATTATACCCAGGACGTTTTTGTTATCAATAGTATAGACCGGTGAACCCCACTTTAGGTTTTCCTCTAATGCTGTCTTATTGGCCAATTCTCTAAGGATGGCGATACCTTTTTTAAAAGGCTGCTCTTTAGCGTAATAGGCTTCAATTTTTTCAGAAGTACTCATGATAGATGATGTTTACTAGCCGTAATTTCGCAAATTTTTACGATAACCTCAATAGCTTTTTGCATGCTTTCTACAGGAACATACTCGTACTTTCCATGAAAATTATGGCCGCCGGCAAAAATATTAGGGCAGGGAAGGCCCATATAGCTTAGCTGAGATCCATCTGTTCCTCCGCGTATAGGTTTTATAATGGGTGTCACCCCTGATTGCTCCATAGCCTCTCTGGCAATCTCTACAATATGAAAAACGGGCATGATCTTTTCCTTCATATTGAAATACTGATCTTTAATTTCAAGCGTGATACAGTTATCGTATTCTTCGTTTAAAGCAGAAATAATATCGCGGAGCAATTGTTTTCTGAGTTCAAAGGCTTTTAAATCATGATCGCGAATAATGAGTTCCATAGACGCCTGCTCAATTCCGCCCTCAATACGGTGGATATGGAAAAAACCCTCACGCTCTGAAGTATGTTCAGGGACCTCGGTCTTAGGCAACCTTTCCATTATCTTCCCCAGAAGCGTGCTGGCATTGACTAATTTTCCTTTAGCATAGCCCGGATGAACGCTTATTCCTTCAACGCTTACCTCCGCACTGGCCGCGTTGAAGTTTTCGTATTCCAATTCGCCTAATTGTCCGCCATCAACAGTATACGCCCAGGCAGCGCCAAATTTTTCCACGTCGAAACGATGTGCTCCCCGTCCTATTTCCTCATCCGGGGTAAAACCTATACGGATTTTACCATGTTTAATTTCTGGGTGCTGAATGAGATATTCCATGGCGCTAATAATCTCGGTGATTCCGGCTTTATCGTCAGCCCCTAAAAGTGTTGTGCCATCGGTAACAATCAAGGTTTGGCCACGGTAGCCTGGTAATTCATCAAAATAGTTTGGAGAAAGTACCAGCCTTCGTTCCTCATTAAGAAGAATGTCTTTCCCGTCGTAATCGAAAATGACCTGTGGATTGACGTTTGCCCCTGAAAAATCTGGAGAGGTATCAAAATGTGATATAAAGCCTATGGTGGGAACATCCTCATCTGTATTTGAGGGAAGCGTAGCCGTGATATAGGCATTTTCATCAATGGTGACCTCTTGTAGCCCAATATCGCGGAGCTCTTGTACCAGTTTTTTGGCGAGCTTCCATTGCTTTTCTGTGCTTGGGGTACTGTTAGATTGTGGGTCGCTTTGGGTGTCTATGGTAACGTAACTTATAAATCGGTCTATAATCCGCTGCATTTATATAATTTTGGCTTAAAAATACAGTTTATATAGAAGTTATCGTTAATCTCAATAACAGTAGTATTACACATGAGAACCACACAGCTCTTTTTTACTTTTCTGCTCGTTTTTAGTGCGTCTATGGTTTTTTCGCAACAACTTGAAGATTGCACGCTCGGTTTAGGAGGAAAGGACAGACAGACCATAATCGAGATCTTTCAGCTTAATGAAGAACAGCAGCTTAAAATGGAAGCCTGGGCCGCCCAGTTACAAACCCAAAATAAATTGGTGGAAGATCAAATAAAGGAACTTTTCGATAAGCACCCTCAAAGCACTACGGAGGACCTGAATACACTTGCCGGAAAGTATGACGTTTTAAAAAGCCAACTGGTTTCTGCCTCCAAGGAATATGACCGAAAACTACTTGCGCTTTTCAATCAACGGCAGTACGAACGCTATGAAGCCCTGTGCAAAGCGGCCTATAGAAGACCATTAACACCCCCCGAAATAGTTAAGGACTCTGTTCAACCAGAATAGGCAAACCATTTTCTTACCAGACATCGAATACTCTTTTAGAAAGTATTCCTGAATCAGCTGAACTTCGTACTTTTGGGGAAATTTTGTCTATAGCATGTACAAATCCCTCATCAGACCTCTTTTTTTCCTACTAGATGCTGAAAAAGTTCACCACCTTTCCTTTAGACTTATAAAACTCTTTTCCAGTATTGGTTTTACTGGCCTATTTCGCTCGCTCTTTACTTTGGAGGATCCGAGGCTTGAAAGAGAGGTTTTTGGGTTAAAGTTTAAGAATCCGGTTGGACTTGCAGCAGGCTTTGACAAAGATGCCCGCCTATATAATGAACTCTCCGATTTTGGCTTTGGCTTTATAGAAATTGGGACACTTACTCCTAAACCTCAGGAAGGTAATCCTAAAAAGCGCTTATTTCGCTTAAGGGCCGATAAGGCTATTATTAATCGTATGGGCTTTAACAATGAAGGTGTTTTTGAGGCTGTAGAACGATTAAAAAAAGAACACCGCGTATTAATTGGCGGCAATATTGGAAAGAACAAAGTAACACCTAACAATGAGGCAGTAAAGGATTACCTCATTTGCTTTGACGCGCTTTTTGATCATGTTGACTACTTCGTAGTGAATGTCAGTTCTCCCAACACACCAGGCTTACGCGAATTACAGGACAAAGAGCCCTTGACAAACTTGTTAAATGCTCTAAAGCGCGAGAACACAAAATTCGCCGCAAAAAATTCTGTTGGGGAGAAACCCATCTTACTCAAAATTGCACCCGATCTTACAGATGATCAGTTATTGGATATTATTAAAATTGTTGAGCGTACAAAGATAGACGGCATTATTGCGACGAATACAACGATTTCCAGGGAGGGATTGAAATCAGATTTTATGCTTCAGGAAGAAAAGGGGGGGCTCAGTGGAAAACCGCTTACCGAAAGAAGTACTGAGGTTATCCGTTTCCTGGCCGAGAAAAGCAATAAGGCCTTTCCTATCATCGGGGTAGGGGGCATACATTCTGCCGAAGACGCCCTGGAAAAACTCGAAGCAGGAGCCGATTTAGTACAGCTCTGGACCGGCTTTGTCTACGAAGGCCCTGGTTTGGTGAAGAGGATAAATAAGGCGGTTTTGGGTTCAATTAACAATTAACAATTGATACGCTTTCTTTTTTTGGATGATGCCTGAATTCAAGTGCAAGAACAAGTTCAAGTTCAATATTTGTAATTTTTGCTAAATTCTAAATTCTACAACCTTCATCCCCTAATACATCGTGCATCTCGCATCATGCCTGCCGTATCCTACCAACTCTAATCCTTCTTGCTTGTAAATTGCAGTTAAGTGGCTTAAATTGTTTTGGGGAGGGGTTTTAGCCCCCTACCTTTAATTTCCCATTGAGAATTCGCTATCAACACAGAACAGTCTTTGAGTACCAATAAATAATGCTAATTTTGACGTAACAGCCGCGGTCAACCAATGTCTCAGCAAATTAAGATCATAGAATGCCCCAGAGATGCCATGCAAGGCATAAAAACCTTTATTCCCACAGACGAAAAGGTAAAATATATTCAGTCGCTGCTAGGGTGCGGTTTTAACACTATAGATTTTGGAAGTTTTGTGTCTCCCAAAGCCATTCCGCAGATGGTAGATACGGCTGAGGTACTGTCCAGACTGGACCTTTCCAGGACTAAAAGCAGGCTTTTGGCAATTGTTGCCAATGTTAGGGGAGCCCAGGATGCCAGTAAACATGCTGCAATTGATTATCTGGGATACCCTTTTTCAATTTCCGAAAATTTTCAAATGCGGAATACCCACAAAACAATTGCGCAATCTATAGAAGTGTTAAAGGAAATTTTGGAGATTGCCACAAGCGTTGACAAGGAAGTGGTTACCTATATTTCTATGGGTTTTGGCAATCCTTATGGAGATCCCTGGAATGTTGAGATTGTGGGGGAGTGGACAGAAAGACTTGCAAAATTGGGGGTGAAGATCCTCTCCCTCTCGGATACCGTTGGCTCGTCTACTCCAAAAGTCATCGATTATCTTTTTTCAAACCTGATCCCCAAATACCCTCATATTGAATTTGGAGCCCACTTACATACTACGCCCATGAGATGGCACGAAAAGGTGGAGGCTGCTTACAAAGCAGGTTGCCGAAGGTTTGACGGCGCCATACAGGGTTATGGTGGCTGCCCTATGGCCAAAGATGAGCTTACCGGTAATATGCCTACCGAAAAAATGCTTTCTTTTTTTACTTCAAATAAGATAGAAACAGGAGTGCAATGGATGGCTTTTGAAGCTGCTCATAATAAGGCTACAGAACTCTTCTCTTCATATCATTAGCAAGGAAGAGTCGTTGTGGCTTTGCTTTGCTGTTTCAGAGAAATGGCGTCCTAGTAGCGTAGCTCCAGTCCGGCGTAAACCCCGAAAGGATGTCCGGGTCTTAAGCCCGCCGGCACTCTGGCCACTGCATAGGTTTCATCGAATAAGTTGAGTACATTCAGACTAAGCCCAATATTGTTATTAAAGTGATATTTTCCTGATAGGTCGAAGACCATATTAGAATCTACTAACTCGTCTGAGGGGATGCTTCCACTACCCGCCTGAGTTCTGAACTGACCATTATAACGCCCGCTGAGGTGTATCTCAAAATTGCTATGTTCTAACGAAAGTGTACTGTTTACCTGATGTTTGGCAATGTAAGGTAGTTCATCTCCTGCGACTACTTCCCCCCAAAGATCCTCATCACTTCCAAAACTGTTCAAAAATTCCGTATCTGTATAGGTGTACCCAAGTGTTATTGGCATAATAAATTGTTTGCTTTGAGGCAGTAGGTTGTAATTCATAAGTACTTCAAGCCCTGATACTCGAACCTCTCCCGCGTTGAATTGCTCCAGGGAACCTGTACCTCCGGTGGCAGCAAGATCGCTTCCCAACAGATTGCTGTAATCGTTATAAAATCCTACTAGTTCGCCGCTTAGGTTGCCAAAGGAAAAACGGCTACCAAGTTCGTAATTGACACTTTTTTCGGCTTCTTGCCCTTCCTGATTGCTTGGAGGTGAAAACCCCTGATGTACTCCGCCGAAAACTGAAAGTTTCTCAAAGTTGTAGTTAAAACCTATTCCTGGGATAAGGATGTCCACTTTATTTTCCCTTTCCGAAAGATTCAGACCATTTCGTTCCGGGTCTGCAGATCCATAATTCATTCTGGAAAGTGTTATGTTTTCATAGCGAAGTCCGGGAGTGATCGTAAACTCCTTATACTTCAACTTGTACATGGCAAAGGCCGCAAATGCGTTCGCATCGCTGATACGATTCGCATTGGTTCCTGGGATCCCTGCATTGGTAAGGAACATTTGCCCGTTAGTTATGGCATAGTCATCTACCCACTGAAACCTGTCTTCCTCGTCAAAATGATAGCGGAGACCCAATTCAAAATCATGAAATGTGTTTTCGCCGGTCCAGTGATAGTCCAACTTGGTTTGGACGCCCATGGATAGGTACTCACGATTGTTAGCCTTAACACCCAAAGCGTCATTAGGACTGTCTACCTCGCCTCGGATCACAGCGACATAAGGGGCAAAGTCTTCTGGACGCTCTAAAAGACCTGATATTCCCTCTTGCTCCCCGTTTAAGGTCACATAATCAAGTTTATACCAGTTTCTTTTAAAGCCATTGCGATAGGCTGTGGTTGTGATCCTGAAATAGTCACTAAACTTCAAGGTATGGGTGAGCATAAATTGGTTGTGCTCAGTGGTCATAAGATCTACCTGTGAAGCTGCATACCGTCTGAAAGGAGTACGGTTAAAATCAGCTTGTGTAAGACCTAAGTAAGTTTCGTCGGAGTCTTCATCAGAATACTGGAACTTCACTTCAAGCTCCTGTCCTATCTGCGCTTCCGGATTGGTGCGCAACAGAAATTTAGCAACCAGGTCATTTTTATCAAAACCAGTATCTCCACCATTATCCAGATCTTTAAACCCATTGGAATTGTAATTGAGGTACTCAACAGCGTATCCGAAATTCTTTTTGCTGTCCCCCAATTGGGCATGGATTCGCCCACTTTGAAAACTCCCATAGGAGGTATTTAGAAAAGCATTGAAATCTTCCGGCACTTCCGTAGAGATCATGTTTATCGCTCCACCCGTCGTAAAGGGTCCATATTGTACCTGACTACTTCCCTTGAGTATTTCCACAGCCTGCATCCTGGCAATGGTTGGGAAGTAATAAGCGGCGGGAGCACTGTAAGGGGCAGGTGCGATTAAGACACCGTCCTCCATTAAACTAATTTTGGCGCTCCGCTCCGGCGAGGTACCTCGTAGACTAATGTTAGGTCTTAGCCCAAAACCATCCTCCTCATAAACATTTACACCAGGAACATTTCTAAGTGTTCGGTTTATATCGGTATAATTAAATCGTTTTATTTCTTTCGGAGAGATATAATAAGAAGAACCAGTTCTGTTCTTGGCTTCAAACTTACTACCAAAGATTACCTTGGCTGATAAAACTACTTCATTAAGATTGACAACAGCTGGTTTGGGCAGGGTGTCGTTCTGCTGAGCCCTAAGAATTAGGCAACTTCCCAACGCAAAAAATAGTACTGATTTTCCCATGATTTTATTTAGACTAATTATAAATAACAAAATTTGGATGAGGCAAATGTACACACCAATTTTGGAAATTCAAACTTTATTTAGAATAAATAAAAATAAGAAATCGTTGTTTTTTGGTAATCAAATTGTTAGGAAGACAAACTTTGACCAGGCCCTTTACGTTAAATTGGCAAAAGCCTGTTTGGTCTGCTCTAAAAGTGGTATATTTGCACGCAATTAATCCTTAATTGCAATGGAAGCCCACCGTAACAAAATTCTGGGAGAAGGTCTCACTTACGATGACGTACTCCTGGTGCCGGCCTACTCCGAAGTACTACCCAGAGAGGTCAATATTCAAACTAAATTTACACGTAACATCACCATTAACGTGCCCATTATTTCGGCAGCTATGGATACGGTTACAGAATCTCGCATGGCAATCGCTATGGCTAGAGAAGGCTGTATTGGCGTGTTACATAAAAACATGCCCATAGAACATCAGGCGATGAAAGTGCGCAAGGTAAAGCGTGCCGAGAGCGGGATGATCATGGACCCTGTGACCCTGCCTAAACAGGCACTGGTAAAAGATGCCAAGGCCAGTATGGCCGAGCACAGTATAGGGGGGATCCCTATAGTTGATGAGCAGGAGAAGCTGATTGGTATTGTGACCAACCGCGATCTAAGGTTTGAAAAAAACAACGACCGCCCAATTTCTGAGGTAATGACGTCTACCAACCTGGTAACGGTTAGCGAGGGGACTTCCCTGACCGAAGCTGAAGATATTCTTCAGGAGAACAAAATTGAGAAATTACCTGTGGTAAACGGGAATAATAAATTAATTGGGCTTATTACGTTTAGAGACATCACCAAACTCACTCAGAAACCCATTGCAAACAAGGATAGGTTTGGGAGGCTAAGGGTAGCAGCTGCGGTAGGCGTTACCGCTGATAGCCTGGAGCGCGTAGAAGCTTTGGTCACCGCCGGAGTGGATGCCATTGTTATAGATACGGCTCATGGGCATACCAAAGGCGTCGTGGCTGTTTTAAAAGAGGTAAAAAAACAACATCCAGAGTTGGATGTAGTAGTAGGGAATATTGCTACGGCAGCAGCGGCCAAATATTTGGTGGAGGCAGGAGCCGATGCCGTAAAGGTTGGGATAGGACCGGGTTCTATTTGTACAACCAGAGTGGTGGCGGGTGTAGGCTTACCGCAATTCTCTGCCGTTTTAGAAGTTGCCGCGGCCATTAAAGGCAGCGGGGTACCCGTTATTGCAGATGGTGGTATCCGTTACACCGGAGATATTCCTAAGGCCATTGCAGCCGGAGCAGACAGTGTGATGCTTGGCTCGCTTTTAGCGGGTACCAAAGAATCGCCGGGTGAAACTATTATTTACGAAGGCCGGAAATTTAAATCGTACCGCGGTATGGGTTCTGTTGAAGCCATGAAAAAGGGTAGCAAAGACCGCTATTTCCAGGATGTGGAAGACGATATTAAAAAACTGGTCCCCGAAGGAATAGTAGGCAGAGTGCCTTACAAAGGCGATCTTTTTGAAAGCATTCACCAATTTGTAGGCGGTTTACGGGCCGGAATGGGTTATTGTGGGTCTAAAGACATTGCTACGTTAAAAGATTCGGGCCGCTTTGTAAAGATCACTGCCAGTGGTATCAATGAGAGCCACCCGCATGATGTAACGATTACCAAGGAGTCGCCCAATTACAGTAGGTGATTTTTTAAGCTAAGAATACATAAAAACGCATATCTCGAAATTAAAAAGAGATATGCGTTATTTTCTTATTAGCATTAAGGTAATGCCAGTAATATAGGATCCTTACTCTTTTAAATAAACAAAGCGCTCTAGCCTGGCCAACTCTTTGTCATCTACATACTTGCCAATTTCCTTTCTAAATTGCGCCAGGTTGTTGTAGGGCCGGTATTCTTCAAACTCATGCGCCATACGTTTGCCAACACCGGGCAAGGCTAAAATATCTTCTTCGGAGGCGCTGTTCAATTCTACAGGTACAAAAACGTAATTTTCGTAGCGGGCTACTTCCTCGTCATCTACGTATTTTCCAATTTCTCGTCTAAATTGCTGTATGCTGGTATAGGGTCTGTACTCTTCAAACTCATGCGCCATACGATCGCCAACACCAGGAATCATTTTAAAATCCGCTTCGGCTGTGGTGTTTAAATTAAACGGAACGAATATTTTTTTGTACAGCTCCTCCTTATTTTCCTCACCAGCCATTAAGGCATCCAGGGCGTTCATACTTAAAAACGGTCTTTTTTCCAAGATCTGGGCGACCATTTCAGAAGGAAGACTAATGCCGTTTAATTCTGCTTCTGTGGCCAGGTTGGCGTTTAATACTGCCGTGGTTTCACTACTTTCTACCTCTGCGGCCTTTTCATTGTTCGATGGGCTTTGTTCGGTACCTGCGTCAATTGCTTTTGCCTCGCTTTTGGCGTCCTTACAAGCTATGATCGTCATGCTTATTAGGGCAGAGCATACTACCAATTTTGTGAATTTTCTCATTGTTGTTGTTTTAAGAGTATTAAATATGAATAACCTATTAATGCTAATACAATCATGCTGCAAGGCGCAAGTGTTGGCAGCGCACCCGATAAACTTTCCAGAAAAAGATCCCAGCCTGCTGTGGTGGGTTTCATCTCCTGCTCAAACTCATAGTTGGCACGTAGATGCAAAAAAGTACCATAAATTCCGCTTAAAGCGGTTATGAGCATGAGCAGCTTAAAGATACCAATGGTAAGCTTTGTTCTTCGAAAAAAGAGAACAAACATGAGCAAAATAGCGACACTTATACAAAGTATGGGAATCAGCTGCTGGGTATCTTCGTAATGACCTAGCAGCACCAATTCTAGTGCCGTACCAAGCATCATAAACAAGAAGGCTACCGTAATAACTTTCTTTAAGTTGAACCCCTGGCTAGTATTCTCTTGTTTTTGCATTAGGGGCATAAAAATAAGGATGCCAGTTTGGATAAAAAAATTATTTAGATAAATTCTAAATAAACAAATTAAGAAACCTCTTAGAACGGATCACCATCCGTTATATGAAGGGTAGATATTTATAAGATAAAGTTAAAACCTAAAGAGCAAGCTAACAGCGGAAAATAACGGTTGTGCGATACTAATATCACTAAAAATCATTTAAAACCTAATTAAGTTAGAAATTGGCCAGAGTGTGGTTTAAAGATTCTAAAGCCTGTTGGTATTCTAAGTAATCAGGGAAATCTCTTACCAACTCATACATTAAATCCTTGGCCAGAAGAACGTAATCTTTTGCTTTAGCCTTGCTTACAGACCGATACAGGCAGTCTCCCAATAACCAATTCGAAAGGGCGTAATTAAATTTAAATTCAACGTTTTCAGGAAACTCTTCAAAAAGTTCTTTTTCAAACCTATGGAAGGAAGTGAAATTTTTTAAGGCATCGTCAGTATTCCCAAGTTTAACGTATATGTTACCAAGATTTTGATGAGAAACGGCCAAGCCGTTTTTATAGCTCGCACTATCCGGAGAGGTAAAATGGAGATCCTCAAGAATTTGATTATGAGACTTATGAAGTGAAAGGGCCTCATCTAAAAAATTCATAGCATTCTGTATATGACCTAAAACCAAATAGGAGCTTGCTAAGCTTTTCTTATAATCTAAAGCAAAAGGATAATCTACCGTTAGTTCAAGCATTAAATGATTAAAACTCTGTGCGTACGTTAGTGCAGAAATTTGATCATTACGTCTGTTTAAAGCGCTTGCAATAAACTGGCTCGCTATTGCTAACCCATATTTGAATTTTGGGTTTTTTGGAAACGCCTCAACCAGTTCTTTTTCGGTTTGATAAAAATTTAAGTAGCTCTCCAATGCATTTTCAAAATCTCCAATGGCCCAATATAATTTTCCCAAATTTTGGAAAGAAACTGCAAATTGGTGCTTATGATCAACACTTTCTGGAATTCTTTGATGTAACTCCTCTGAAACTGCATTAGCTTTTAGAAAAAATCTTATGGCTTCATCTGTGTTTCCAAGGCTGTAATATATATTTCCCATATTTTCCAGGGAAATAGCCATATTAGTTTTCCATTCTTCATCTTCCAGCTCGAAGTACTTCGGAAGCTGAAGCATAATTTGATATGCAGAGTTATAGAATTCATGGGCAACCACTAAATTTCCAAGCTCACTTTTTATGCCTCCCAAATTCCTATAAAGGGCTACCAGGTTGTAAGATATTGCTATATTTTCTGGATAAGCTTTCTGTAACTCTTTAGTCATACGTGTGCTAAATGTAAAATATGTAAGAGCCGTCCACAGATTTCCTGTTGAGGTATAGTAGGTTCCCAGATGTTTACCCAGAATTATTAAGTCGCCAGAAATTGCTTTAACATAATACGCAATATAAACACCGTAAACTACATATTGCTCTAACTTTTCTGCACCCAGTTTTTCAGAACTTTCTAAATCAAACTCCTCCTCAAAAATTAGATTCAAGTTGTCGACAACAATTTGCGTATCATCGCTCAACCGCTCTTTGTTTTTTACCCTTACAATTTCTTGAATAACTGGGCTTACTTTAAAGGACTGAGTACCTTGGTTATAATCTAGCCAGCCTCTTTGCGAAAGGTCTAACAACGTGTCGTCTATGTTTTGGTCATTTGAGATTAAGGTCTCAAGGATAGTAAAAGGAATATTTTCAGCGGGAAGTACTGAAAAGATAGACATCAGAGAATTTTCTGATTTACTTAACCCTCCCAGGTCATACATTGCATCGATAACAGCTGCAGGAGTTTCAGATCGTATTTGCCCTCCTCCTGTTTTATAGGTGCTCTTTACCTCTTTGTTTTTTAATGCCAATAGACCGTTATTTTGTAAGTCTTCCAGAAGATCATTCAAACTATAATTAGTTCTTAAGCGATTCAAACGATTGAGGTTTTTGGCCATTAACTCTATGACAAGAGTATTGTAGCCAATGGCTTTCAGAATATCTTTAAGCAATATGTTGTCGCTGTCTTGATGCCCTGGATAGTATTTTTCAAATAAAGCTATTGAATCCCCTGGTTCTAGAGTTCCAACTCTAATACTTTTCGCTTGCTCAAATTCTGTAATTCTAGTGGTTAGTAAAACATGGAAATTTGGGCATGACTGTAGAGCTTGATAGTACCTTTGAAGATCGTCAATGTTATTTGTATTATCAAGCACTAATAAGCATGGTTTTTCGAGTTCTGCCATTGCCGCAAGGGTCAGGTCTAATCTACTTTCTGTTGGCAGATCATCAGGAAAATCCAGTTGCATGGGTAATGCGAAGCCCAGTAAAGCATTTAACAAACCGGTTTCTGCATAAGACCAACCAATATGTTTGTATTTACTCTCGTAGGTGTGATAGTAATTAGCTGCAAGAGAAGTTTTTCCAATACCTCCAAAACCACTTAAGAGTAATAATTTGCAATCATTTATAAAGAAATGATCATGAATTGCTTGAAGTTCTTTAGCCCTGCCAACGAAAACTTCTGGTATAAACGGCTTTCTAGTAAGGTTCTTGGGAATTACTTTTTCATTGTAATTGACGGTAACATCTCCTTCTACATGTTCAAAATAGAAAGACTTTGGACCCAAACTTATGTTTTTGTGCGTTTCGGACATTCTAACTATTTAAGGTTGATTTTGATGTCTTTGGCTTTTTCAATATACACTCCTTTGTCACCCATGGTCACATTTCGCCCTGTTCGAGCTTTATCATGATCATTTCTCTTAAACTCGGCTACCTCCATTCTTTCCAGTTCCTTGTTGAATTGATTCCATAAATCATTATGATCTGCGTACTGAGAATAAAAATGGCCCAACTCATGAAGTTTCTCCTTGAATTGCTTAAGGCTTGAGTCGGAGTTCTTTTCAACTTTTTTGAAATAGGTAAAAATGAAAGGCTTCTTTGTATTCGTAAATGAGCCGAATGCCTGATCGAATTCTTCTGCAGTGCACATACCAACTTTGCTATGCGCCAGAAGAACAAAAATATCTACCTGTTTGATTTTTTCGTTATACTCGTCTTGAGAACGGGTATCTGAAATACGGGCAGAAAGGTCTTCCCAAACATCTAAGTGTAGAAAAATTTCCTGATCAAACCAGGTTTTACATTTTCTGTATATTTCTATTTCAAACTTCTCACGGTCCTGTTTTAATTCATTAGAAGAAGCCAGAAAGATCTTTATTCTTTTCATAGGAGAATTACAGATTTAATTAAAGCAAATTCCTTGATTCTCTTGGAGAGAAATCGTAGTTGAAATTTTTAGTCGAGGAGATCTTATTAATTTATGTATTACCAGAAATATTCAATTCGAATTCAAGTTACAAATACTTTTGCTAAGGCTTGAAGTGTGAGACTTTAAGACTACCTTTTTGCTAACTTTGTTCTAGACGCAACGAAATTATAGCCGAGACCGTTAGCTGCAATGTGAAAGAATGAGTGGAAATTCGAATACCCTGAAAGATCAGATAATTTGGGATCAAATATTTGCAAAAGCTCCTTCCGCGTGGAAAAAAGCTGAACCATCTCTTTCAATGATAGATTGTTTACAGTATTTCAAAAGGAATAATATTGAAAACGTGCTGGATTTAGGTTGCGGTGTTGGTATTTGGTCCATTTTTCTAGCCAAGTCAGAAATCCGTGTCAAAGGGGTGGATTTTTCAAAAAATGCCATAGATTTTGCAAGAGAATGGGCGGAGGAAGAAAACCTGACTGCTCATTTTGACTGTGCGAGTTTGACCGATCATTACTTTACAAATGAATCCTTTGATGGAATTGTTGCTGCAAAAGTTTTAGACAACATTTCACGTGAAGAATTTCAAAAAGTTAAAGATCAGATTAATACAAGCCTAAAAAAAGGGGGTATTCTTTTTTGCCTCTTTAATCCTAACATGTCTGAAATTGATATGGAGAAATTGAAAAATAGTGACAATCCAACCAAAGGGATAACTCATATAATATACAATGATGAAGAATTAAAACAATTGTTTCCAGATCTTACCATGTTGGAATTAAAATACTACGAAAACGATTTTAGAGGTTTAATTTTGAAAAAAGAGTAACACAGCAGCTAACAACGGCTATAACTCATGGCTTTCGCTTAGCCATTTTTTCGTAGTTACAAATCAACTAAAAAAAGTCTGGCGCTGGCCACGAAGTCATAGCCAGGACCGTGAGCAAGCTAAAAAAAATATGAGAAACAAATTAATAATATCGATTTTGGTAGTTACTTGGCTTTATTCCTGTAATCAAAGAAGTAATTCAAAAAGAGAAAAGGTTGCTATTAAGTCAGAGATAGAAGTCACGAAAAATAGTAGCATTAAACTATCACAAAATCCTAATTTAGAAAAATACATTTATACAGACACTACCTATACAACTTCTACAGGAAAAGGAATTACTATACAGAACAGCTTTCCAAAGGGAGGAATGATTGATCCTAATGGAAAACAATATTTTGACCCATCCGGAAAAAGATATGCATTTGCCTCGTTTTGGACCCGAATAATTAACGAAACTAATGTTCCGTTAGAGTTAAATATCGATATTCCCGCTGATTCATTTGCAATTTTTACACCGCCAGATTCATACTTAAGATTGCTTTTGCCATCGCAAACGGTTGAATTTGATAAACTTTCAAAATTTAACTATGGTCTAACCGATATAAAGTCTTACTTGGATACAAACCTTGACAAAACCAGCCTATTGCGAAAAACGATTAATCCTAATGAGGAGCATATTTTCTACGTAGTAACGCTTTCTTATAAGGCAGGGGGAACCGCAAGAGCGGAACTTATTTTGAAAGAACAGGACCTTTATTACAGAATGAGTATATCACCATATGGCTCTGGAACCATCCCCGTTGGAAAAATTGCTTTTAAAGGTACATCTAATAATTAATGTTGTTTCAACATTTTGAGTACTAATGGCATAAAAAGACAAATGAAGGAATTGAAAAAAATGAAAAGCCAGCTGACAACAATGGCTATAAGTAATTGCTCGTTCTCGCCTACTTCTGAAAAACCTCGCGGATTTTCAGTTTGGTGTGTACTTGCAAAGTTAAGTGCAAGCTCATGCAACTACTCATGGCCGAGACCGTTGGCAGTAATTTAAAAATACACAATGAATCCATTTTCAGGAAAATATAAAACAGACAAAACGGATGCCTTATTAATTGAAGAAATATTAAATGGGAATAAGCAGTCTTTAAATGTTCTCATACAAAAGCACCAGCCATTTGTTTACAATATTGCATGGAAAATGATAGGTGATCCTGTCCAAGCGCAAGATTTAACCCAGGAAGCCTTACTTAAGATAATTTCGAACCTAAGCTCGTTTAAAGGCAACAGTATGTTTAGAACATGGGCATATCGAATCGTTTGGAATCATTTTTTAAATCTTACGAAAAAGCCGAAACCGCCATTTATGGGTTCCTTTGAGGATTTAGGTAACGCACTCGACGCTTCGCCCAGTTTTGACATCTCTTTGGAGGAAAGAGAATCAAAAAAAGAAGAAATAAGAGAAGTTCGTTTACAGTGTCTTTCAGGCATGTTACTTTGCCTCACAAAAGAACAACGGCTGGTTTATATCATAGGCGATATTTTTGATGCCAACCACAACATTGGTTCTGAAATAATGTCGGTTTCAAAAGATGCTTACAGGAAAAAATTAAGCAGAGCGAGAAACGACCTCCACAATTTCATGAAAAATAAATGTGGTTTAGTAGACAAGTCAAACCCCTGCAGATGTTATAAAAAAGTGACCATTGCCCTAGACCGTGGAATGGTAGACGCTAAAAATCTTCTGTTTAACAAAAAAGAGTATTCCACCTTCCAAAAAGAAATTGAACCCAAGGCAAACCTATTGGTAGCAGAATCAGAAGATTTTTATGCACAGTTACATAGAGACCAAAGTTTTAAAACTCGATTTGATAAAAAAAACTTCCTTCAATCTATTCTAGAAAGCCCTAACTGGCGAAGCAATCTCAATTTGAACTGATTTTTTTAGGCAAAGTCGTCACACCTGAGTTTCTTTCTTGTCTAAAAGAAAAACACATTCAGGTTAAAATGACAAAAACACTCTCGTACATTGCTATTATTGGAATAGGCGCGTTTGCCGGAAACATGATCAATATAGGATTGAGCTATGGAATGCATTGGACAATGCTGGAACCTCTAAAATTTTTGGAAACTTTTGCCATAGATTTTCCACTTCTTCTGTACCCTACTGCCGTAACACTCCTACCAGCATTCATTGCCACTTTAGTACTTTACTTAAAAGCAGAAAAAGGCCAGAAACAAAAGCGTTATTGGCTTTATGGCCTCATCGGTCTCCTGATCGTAAACATTCAAACAGTTGCTTATCATTTGCCTCTGAATTTGGATTTTATAAAGCATAATGTTGAATTGATCAATGTCAAAGTCAAACTTAATACTTGGCTTACCTTACATTGGATCAGAATAATCGTTACAATTGTAGCCGCAGCATACACTATAAAAGGATTTACAAGCTCATTGAAAAATGAATAAGAACTATTATATGCGCGAATACCTAGAACAAATAACTGGAAACATTCCAGATGATGATTGGAATCTTTTTGTAAAGCTTACCGCTCAAGAAAACAAGAATAAAGGAGACTTATTACTCGACTTTGACCAGACATGCACTGAAATCTGGTATTTACGTAAAGGGGCAGCAAGAAAAATCGATAATATAAATGGAGACATAAAGACTACTCATTTTTATGTGGCTCCTTTTATGTTTACCGTTTATAAAAGCTTATTGAGAAGCGAACCCTCAACAATGGCTATTGTATGTGAAGAGGATTGTGAATTGGATGTGATTCCCTATAAGAGACTCAAGCAACTTTATGATGAGTCTCACGCTATTGAAAGAGTGGGAAGAGTGATGGCGGAGCATCAATACATTGAAGAATTTGAATTGCGCAAAATTTTATTAGGCATGGATTCTCTTGAAAGGTACGAGTACCTAGAGACCACTCAGCCCGAGATATTTCAGCGCTTTCAATTAAAAGACATCGCTCCGTTTCTTGGAATTACACCTGGATCCTTGAGCAGGCTCAGAAAAATTCGCTGGGCCAAACCTTAAGTCCATACTTATCATTTGTTAAGTGTACTTGCATAAGATTAGTAGAACTTTACCAAAAAATAATGTTTAACTAATCAAATCAATAATTCATGGACATCGATATTTTAGTAGCGAAACAGGCTATCAAAGAATTGCATTACAAGTATGCACAGGGAATTGATAAACAGGATTGGGAGACTTTTCGATCCATCTTTCACCATACCATAGTTGTAGATTATTCAAGTTGGGGAATGGGTGCCGCCCAAGAAATGAGTGCCGATGATTACACTCAATTGGTACAATATCTTTTTTCAACAGAAGGCCTGGTTACTCAGCATTATATGACTAACAGCTTAATTAAAGTTGAAGATAGAGATGCTTCTGGTGAAACTTATGTGTTTGCGAGACACAAAAGAGGTGACGAGGTCATGAATCTTAATGCTTTCTACATCTGCAAATACTATGAAACCGATGAAGGCTGGAAAATTACTTCTATCAAAATGATACCTAGGTGGGATGAGGGCGCGGATGTAGTCAACTTTTTTCAGATTCCTGACGCTAACCCATCAACTAAAACCTACTTATTTGTTACTGCTACTCCTATAATGGAACACCATGATGCCCTGGATCGCTACGTGCACGGGATTATCCCAATGCTCATGAAAGCTGGTGGGTCACCACCAAAAATTATTAAGCAAGATAAATCAGTAGTGGGTCATACAGACACTTTTATGACCATGCTAGTAGAATTTGACGGTGCCGATGCAAAACGTGCCGCACATGCTGTCTTTGAAAGTGAGGATTATGCCGCGCTTGTACCAGATAGAGATAAAGCATTTAGTAAGATGAATATATCTTTTTACTCAGATATGCCTCAGAATTAGGGTTCACTAATAAGGGCGAGATAGCTCTCGCCCTTATACTTATCAATCTATTTTTTTCAATTTCACTTTTTTTTAAACAACCATTAGACTCAATTCCCAATGCCCATGTTATGAATACATGCCAAACTAATCACCGAAAACTCTCCATGTAAATAACAGTTTGAAAAGGATTCTAAGTTTTGTTTCGATCAATAGAACTAAAAACTACAGCCAATAACGTGTATAGTTCATTGCTCTGAAATTCCTACTCGGAACTTCCTAGCTGATGAACAATGGGTTCTTTCCTTTTTGCTATCTTGGTCTCTACGCAACAAACCATACAAAAACCGTTAGGCACAATTGACTAACGACCGATAATTTTCTTTCGGTGTTTTATCCCCCATTCTGTTAACTCTTTAAACACTAAATCTAATGTTAATCCATACTCTGTAAGTTCATATTCAACTGTTATCGGTGAAGTATCTTTAACTGTTCTTGATACAATACCATTCTCTTCCAAAAATTTCAAATCTTTAGATAAAACTCTTCCTGTAATTCGTGGAATACTCCTTTTAACATCATTAAATCGCATCCTACCTCCCAAATACAAAGTTGTCATAATAATAATTTTCCATCTACCGTTGAGCAATTCCATTGTATCCATAATCGGCAACAATTTTTTCGATATTTCTGTTTTTTTATCCATTGATTAAATTTTTAAGTATACCAAAGGATACTAGTATACAAAAAGATACTGTTATACTTTGGATACCATATATACTTAATTTTGAACCTAATCTGATACATCAAAAATAATGGAGAAAATAGTATTATTCAATGCAACTGGTTGTCAGGGAACTGCAATTTCAAAAAGGCTCCTAGAAAGAGAGTTACAGATAATGGCTCCTGTTCGTTCCAAAAAAAGTATACAAATATTAAAAGAAAAAGGCATAGATGCTTTTCTAACGAACTTTTCGAGAGAATCATTAGTTCCAGAATTACGAAAAGCTGACAAAGTAATATTGCAAATCCCTGCAGCAATAAAACCTGCTCTAATGGTTAAGATTGCAGAAAATGCTATGAACGCTATAAATAAAGCTGGATATCCAAAAACTGTTGTTGTTATAAGCAGCACTATACCAAAAAATGAAACGAACAAGAAAAGTGTCAACGCACGACTAAAGATTAAAGAAATGTCATTGGAGAAACTCCCGAATTCTCCAATCTTAAGTGCAACAGAATATTTAGAGAATTTTTCAACAGCATATAGAGACCCAATCCTAAATAATGGAGTAATCCCTCAAACAATACCATCATATTATCCTGTAAATTATCTTTCCTGGAACGATTTATCACTTTACGTTGAATCTGCATTAAAAACTAAAAAACTGAAGGGCAAAGTTTATCCCATTGGTGGGCTTGAAGGAATTAAAGGAACAGAATTAGCAGAAAGATTGGGAAAGGTTTTAAACAAGGATCTTAATTACGCAACTGTTTCATATAAACAATTGGAAGGAATTTTATCTCCGATTATGGGACCTGATATTGCCAAGGATTATGCTGAATTCTATGAGTGGCAAGATACAGGCGGAGCCAAATTACTTAACCCAAACACCACTGAAATACGAAACTTGTTGAATGTTGAGTTACCTACTTTTGAACAATGGGCTAAAAAAGCTTTTCAAATTGATTAATATTAACTGTGCCTAACAACGTGTATAGTTCATTGCGGCTAAATTCCTTTACGGAATTCATTGCAATTTTCTATCTTTCGATTACGACTGAAAAGTCCGTTGGACATTTTCCGCAACGTGCTATACACAAGACCGTTGTAACATATTATGAGCAGACAATTAAAAATAGTTTTAATTATACTAGGTTTCGTAGTAGGTTTGTACATCTTTCTGGGAGCTTTTGGAATATTTGCCGTCTACAAAAATGCAACGTGGTCGAATGAACCAAATATTAAAGAGGGTGAATTAAATAACGTGCTACAACAATGACTATAATTCATTTTTGTCTACTGCCAACTTCAAAAGAATTGTTACCTTGAACTATAATAACAGGCCGATAGTTTAGTACAGGTCAGTTTTGCTCGCCATCCTGGAGTGCCGCATTGTACTCTAACAAGTTAGGGCGATTTAAGAAGTTAAGTCAGACAGACCAGCGGCACGCCTCCAGGCCCACTGCTGGTGCAGCGTCCTCCCGCAACTAACCACACGCAAACATGTTGCCTGCAATTAGAAAATAATGAATCCAGAAGAATTTATTAAATCATATGAAACAGCTTTACGAACTCAGGATTGGAAAGCAGTTGAGCCTCTAGTATCCGAAAATGTAAGTGTTACATTTTCTAATGGAACAATTCACATTGGAAAAGAAAATGTTCAAAAAGCATTTGAGAAAAATTTTCATATAATTAAGAATGAAAAATATGCTGTTGAAAATATTAAGTGGTTACTAAAGGATAAAAAGTATGCGGTCTATTTGTTCGAATTTAATTGGACCGGAATCATAGATGGAAAACCTGTTTCTGGAAATGGAATTGGGACTTCTGTTTTGATAAAAGAAGATGCTAGATGGAAATTATTGACTGAGCATTTGGGAAGAAAACCAGAATGAATTTGAATTGAAAAAGCAGGTGACCAGGAGTATAATTAATAGCGGTTCAATTTTTTAAACAACAGATAACTAATAAAATAAAGACAGGTTGCAAACCTAAAAGTGAATTGTATAAATCCGCTACTACTCATACACATGAGCGTAGTAACACATTAAAACCAACCATTATGAAAATAACTTATGTAGTTTTTCTAATAATGCTTTTATGTTTTCAATCATTTGGGCAAAAACCAAGGGCAAGAGATTTAGGTGTCCCCTTTTTTGGTAAAACAGGTGAATTAAATTCAATAACTGATGTTAAAGGTGTTGAAGTAGGATACGCTACAATAATTTCAGGAGAAGGTGTAAACGTTATTGGAAAAGGCCCTGTTAGAACAGGAGTTACAGCCATATTTCCTCGAGGAAAAGCAGAAAAATTTAGTCCTGTTTTTTCAAATTGGTATAGCCTAAATGGCAATGGAGAAATGACAGGAACGACATGGATTACAGAATCTGGATTTCTTGAAACCCCAATTTTGATTACAAATACAAATAGTGTTGGAGTTGTTCGAGATGCTGTTTTGAAATGGTATGTAAATACAGATTGGTATAAAGGAGAAGATTGGTGGTATACTTATCCGGTCGTTGCAGAAACTTATGATGGATTCTTAAATGATATTTATGGTTTTCATGTTAAAGAAAAGCATGTTTTAGAAGCGATCGAAAATTCTTCAACAGGGAAAATTCAAGAGGGAAATGTTGGTGGCGGAACAGGAATGATGTGTTTGGGATTTAAGGGAGGTACTGGAACTGCATCTAGACAATTCAAAATTGCAGATTCGACTTATACCTTAGGTGTATTGGTTCAGGCCAATTTTGGAGCGAAGTTCAATCTTACTATTGCTGGTGTACCAGTTGGACTTGAATTGAGAGACACCTTAAATTATGAAATGAAAAAACCACCAAAATCAAATAGAAAAGAAGGCGATGGTTCCATAATTGTTGTAGTAGCTACCGACGCACCTTTGCTTCCCCATCAACTTAAACGAATAGCTCAAAGAGTACCACTTGGAATAGGAAATGTAGGTGGTCGGGGATCAAACGGTTCTGGCGATATCTTCATTGCCTTCTCGACTGCTAATGAAAACGCCTTTAACAGAAAAGAAATTATCCAGGTAGAAAGCTTGCCAAATGACCAAATGAATTGGTTTTTTCAAAGTACGGTGCAGGCTGTTGAAGAAGCGATAATTAATGCCATGATAGCCGCCGAGGATATGGAGGGTATTAACGGAAATAAGGCTTATGCAATCCCTCATGACTTATTGATTGAAACGCTAAAAAAATATAACCGAATAAAAGAATAAGGCGGTACAACACCGTGTAGAGCTCATACCTTTGAATACATTGAAATTTAGATACTTCATACTGCCGATTTTATTTTTAGTCGGGCATAGCTGCTCAGATAACTCTTCTGATTTCTTTATAGGAAAGTGGCAAATAATGGCTGTTGTGGAGGACAACAAAACCCTAAAACTTGAGGAAAATTGGATGCATCTTAAGGCTGATGGTACATTTGACAGTTACGATGGAGCAATCAACAAAAGTGAAACAGGAACATGGAACTTTCATCCAAAAAGTAAGAAGCTAACTATTGAGGGGAACTCTGGAAAAGAAGACGATAGTGAATGGATATTATCAGTAAGAAATGATACCTTGTTCTTTTCATCAAAAATGGAAGATATATATCTAATTGCTAAAAGAATGGACTGAGGAATCAGTACAGCTTATAACAACGGATATACACCATGACGCCCGAACGTAAGACCGAAGGTTTTTCCTAATTTTAAACTAAACAACAGATTTAAACATTCCAGGCGTAAAGTAATTTGGATTTTGGAATTTCGCTACTGGGCATAGCCAGGACCGTTGTAAGCAATTTGAAAACAAAAAATGATCGGACATAAAGTTAAAGGCTTAGGAGAAATAGTTCTGCGGGTAAATGATATGGAATTGATGAAAAATTTCTATCTGAAAACTATAGGATTTGAATTAATGAATGAATCTGAGAATTATACTTTTTTCAAAATTAACGATGGTGTTGGTGGCCATACTCAGACCTTAGCATTATTTGCAAAGAATAATCTAACTGCCTTTAATGAAGCGTTGAAAACTATAATACCTGAGCATACTGCATTACATCATTTCGCTCTCGAAATCGAAAAATTAGATTATGAAGAAATACTTATCCTATGTAAAAAAAATAAAATAGAATATGTGACTAAGATTTTTGAATGGGTTAAATGGAAATCAATATTTATCAAAGATCCAGAATCAAATATTGTCGAATTTGTTTGTTATGATCCCGAGATTTAAAAACTGCATACAACAGCGGCTATAATTCAGTGCTGCGCAAGTTGGTTAAGAGGAAGAAAAAGTCCTACATTTATCTCATTAACAATCCGAAAGCCTGATTTCTATGCTGCTCCTTTGCAGCGAGACTTGCCAAGGCGGAGTCGCAGCTTGAAGTCACAACGAAATCATAGCCGGGACCGTTGTAGGCAATTTGAAAAAAATCTCAGACATAATAGATTGAAAATGAAATTTCTAAACCTAAAAAAATACCTATTTGAATTTCTCTCAGTATTTTTCGCGGTTACTTTTGCTTTTTTGTTAGACAGATGGAATGAAAACAGAAAAGAAAGATGGACTGAGAAAACAATTTTGACTGAAATCTACAATGGTTTAGAACGGGATAGCATTGATTTGGACAATGACGAAAAATCTATTAAATACAACATCAAAGCTGCAAATTATTTTAGAAAAATTATTGATAATATAGAAGTCGATAACGACTCTTTAGCGACTTATTACTTTTTTCTAACCAGAGATTTTTTGACCATACAAAACACTTCAGGGTACGAAACTTTAAAGTCCATAGGGTTGGAAATAATTCAAAATGACTCATTAAGAAAAACTATAATCGATTTATATGAAGTTAGGTATAAACTGCACCGAAAATTTACCGAGGAGTACGATGAAAATAAATATATGAGAAATTATTTTGAAAGAATTAATAATTCTATTTCGCCAAATTTTATTTATGACGAACAGGGAAATATTATTGGCATAAAACAACCTTTAAACTTAAGCCAAAAAGAAAAAAATCTGGTAAAAAGTTATTTATGGAAATTAAAAGTTAATAGGTTTGACCGTGAAAGTGCTATAAAAGGTAATAAAGCCAAAATCGGAGAAATAAGAGAATACATTAGAGAGAACTTAGAATAAAACCACCTGGCGCTGGCCATGGAGTCATAGCCAGGGCCGTTGTAGCACATTAGACTAATCCAAAAACAAATGAACAAAATTATAACGCTCCTATCCCTATTCATAATCGGATTTGTGTCTTGTAAAAATCCTGAGAAGGAAACGGATAGATTAGGAATTGCAAAAAATTATTATGAAGCTCTTGACAAATCAAATGTTTCTGGAATAGAAAGTTTGTTGACTGATAGTCTTTTGACAAAGGAAACCGAATATGACTATGAACAGACATTTTTAAAGAATGAATATATTGAATGGCTAAAATGGGATTCGGTATTTGACCCGACTTATAAAATCCTCGAAATCCAGCAAGAAAACGAAATTGTAAAAGCTCAAATTTCAAAAACGGACAAAAGAATCTCTTTCCTTCACAAAGAACCAATCGTCACTAATCAAATTATCCGTTTCGAAAATGATAAAATAGCCAGCATTGAAACAACAAAATATGTAGTTTTCAATGATTCGATATTTGTTAAAACCAGAGACGGACTTGTAAATTGGATTGACAAAAATCATCCTGAATTGAATGGATTTATTCACGACCAAACTAAGAGTGGCGGTTTGAAATATTTAAAAGCAATTGAACTGTATGAAAATAAAAAATAACGCGCTATTACAATGTATAACAGCAATTATGGCGGATTCCACTAGCCTTCGACAAACTACGTTTGCTGCTTTCAACTCAAAATATATTTTGAATTTCAGCAATGCTCAGGGCAGGCTTAAACGAATCTACCAGGAATTGCTTAAATCAATATCAAAACTTAAAATTAAAGCATATAAGCCCGTAACTGATGGTTATACGAGACCTTTGGCATTCAACAAATAAAACAAGAATACCTCAAATAAAAACTTCGTATTTTCAAAAATTCATTTACAAGAAGACAGTTACATTTTTCCGAATTCCCGAACAGCGCTCCCCACTCAACTCTAGTAATTCCGAATATTTACTATTTTCGTTGGCTGTGTTAAAGTTTACAAACCATTCGATGATCAAATAAATGGAAGCTACACCCAAAAAAGGTATTCGGGGATTAATTGAAAATTGGCAAAGTGATTTAATCGCAGCGGTGAGTGTCGCACTCATAGCTTTACCTCTTTCATTAGGTATTGCCTTGGCCGCTGGAGCACCTGCGATGTCAGGTGTTATTTCAGCGATTGTGGGCGGTATTGTAACAACCCTTTATCGGGGTGGTCATATATCGGTCAACGGACCTGCCAAAGGGGTTATTGGGGTCATACTTTTGGGTATCGCATTGATGGATGATGGTTCTGGGCAAGCCTTTAATTATGTATTGGCAGCTGTGGTTGTTTCAGGTGCAATTCAAATGTTATTGGGGTTATTGAAATTGGGTAGATTGGCAGACATCTTCCATTCTTCTGTGATTCATGGCATTTTGGCTGCCATCGGCATTATCATATTTGCAAAACAAATCCATGTTGCCATGGGCACACATTCTGATAGCCCAAGTATTGTACAAAACCTCATTGATGCGGTTGTATACTTACCTCAAGCCAATCCTTTTGTGTTGATTATTGCTTTGACAGGCTTACTTTTATTATTGTTTAATTCCAAAATCTCTAATCGGTTTTTCCATATTTTGCCTGCCCCAATGTGGGTCATAATCCTTTCCATTCCATTTGTATATATCTTCAATTTCTTTGACCAACATACGCTTTCATTCTTTGGAAAGGCCTATGAAGTAGGGCCTAATCTATTGTTGGACATTCCCGATAATATTATGGATTCAATAATGCATCCGAATTTCAGTAAAATTAATACAATTGAATTCTGGACAACCGTATTATCCATTTTAATCATAACAAGTATTGAATCATTAGCCATTGCGAAAGCAATCGACAAAATTGACCCTTATAAAAGAAAGACCGACTTGAATAAGGATTTGACAGGTATTGGATTAAGTACGGTGGTGGCTGGTTTGATTGGAGGTTTGCCCATTATTGCTGTAATTATTAGAAGCACGGTCAATATCCATAATGGTGCAAAGACAAGGTGGTCTAATATGTATCAAGGACTTTTGTTGTTACTTTTTATTGTGGCATTAAGTCCAATAATGACGCAGGTACCACTATGTGCTTTTGCTATTTTGCTCGTTTATACAGGATTTAAATTGGCTTCACCCGCCGTTTTTAAACAGGCTTATTTTCAAGGAACTGAGCAATTAATATTCTTTGTTTTTACAATGGTTTTAACCCTTTATACCAATTTATTAATCGGATTACTTGGTGGATTATTATTGGCAATGGTAAGTCATATGCTATTGGCAAGGGTATCTATACCTCGTTTTTTTAAAATGGTTTATAATTCGGGTTCAAATTTGGTTGAGAAACCAGGTGGTCGTTACGATTTAAACATTAAAGGGGTCGCAAATTTTTTAGGCATCTTAAAAATCGATAAGTTGGTGACTCAAATCCCTTCTGGGGCGGATGTCAATATTGATTTATCGGAAACAAGGTTAGTAGGCCTGACCTACATGGACTACCTTGTAGATTACTTAAAAATGCAAAAGAATACGGGCGGGGAGGTTGTAATAAGAGGCCTAGATTCGCATGTTTCATCATCTACTCATAATAGAGCTTTAAAAATTGCTTTAAACAATTCTGTCGCTAAATTATCGCCAAGGCAGATTCGATTACAAAATTTGGCGAATGAAAAGGATTACCAATACACAAATCAAATAGATTGGAATACTACGTATCTAAAGAACTTTCACTTTTTTGAAATAAGGCCTATTGAACGCAAATTAAATTGTCTCAACGGAAATTATAAAGATTTAAATGTGTCATGGGAAATTGCTGATGTAACTTTCAGTGAAGGCGCAGCTTTTACTGCCGAGACGTTTAATACGACGCTAATGGTCCTAAAATTAAATAAAAAGATACCCATTTTCACAATGGAAAAAGAAGGAGTATTTGAACATCTATTCGACAGAGTAATGGCATTTACCGGATATAAGGATATAGATTTTAAGATGTATCCAGATTTTTCTAAAAAATTCCTGATTATGGGGAATAAGGAGTCTGAAATTCGATTATTTTTTACAGATGAAATCATTCGTTTCTTCGAAAATCATCAGATCTATCATTTAGAAAGTAATGGCGAGGCACTAATCATCTTTGATAAAATCAAATTAGCACGGACAGATGAAACCGTTGCATTTATCGATTATGGTAAAGAATTGGCCACGCTCTTAGATATGAAGAAAACGTAATGATAGCTTATGAAATGTAATAGATGTTTTAAAATTGAGATCTGAAGATGAAATCATTAGACTCATTAAATTATTGCCTGCAGTGAACTATTTTTTATTGACTATAAATTGCTCATTGATTTCTAATAATCAGTAATTTGTAATTAATAATGGCCCCAGGCCCGGCCAAATCATTTTTATCTACAGAATCCTCCCGCGGCTGAGAAGGATAAACCTGGACCGTTGTAAAACATAAATTAGACGTACCATGGAAAGACTTAAACCAATAACTTTTGTAGCATTAGTGGCATTAATGATTTTTGGTTTTGGCTATATTCAAGAAAACGGATTATTTTTCAAGGAGACTGGCGAAGGTGAAACCATCATATTTGTTCATGGGAGCCAAGAAGATTATCGCGTCTTTCTACCACAATTAGAATTGTTAGGCAAGGAATTTCATGTCATCACTTACAGCAGGCACTACAATTATCCAAACAAAAAAATATACAGGAAAGGGACATCTTTTAGTCCAATAACAGAGGCTGAAGATCTTGAAAAATTGAGACAGCAACTGGGGGTGGAAAAATTTAATGTTGTCGGACATTCTTATGGTGGACTGGTGGCATTGGCCTATGCCAATAAATATCAAGATAGATTAGCATCAATCACCGTGTCGGAGCCTCCAATATTAAGCATCGCGGGATGCGATGAATCCTTAATGGCAACAAAGAAAGGACTGATAGAAAAACTAAGAACCTCCTTTGGAACAAAGGATACTACGCTCGTTATGAAAGCAATTTTTGAATTTTTTGTTGGGGAAGATATTCAGAACCAGATACCTCCGCAGGCCTTGCAAGCACTCAAATTAAATTTACCTGAAATGGAAGCACTTGCAAATTCCGATAATCCATTCCCAAATTTAAATACGGTATTCGACCTTCCTATTATGATTATAACCTCAGAAAAGGTTATGCCAGTTTTGACTTGTACGAATAAAACCTTAATTAGTACTACTCCGAATGCCAAACATGTTAAGATTCCCGATGCATCTCACGATATGTGGATGACTCATCCAGAGGTAATGTCCAGTCACCTTAAAAAATTTGTCCTGGATAATTAACTCAAAATGCAATGAATTACGCTCAATAACAACTGCCATATACGGTCCGCAAGCCGCCCAAGGCTATAGGCGTCGGCAGTGAATTATTAATTGTTGATTATAAATTATTCATTGATTTCTAATAATTAGTAATTTGTAATTAATAATGGCCCTTGGCCCTACCGAAATCATTTTAGTCCACCAAGGCCACCAGCTGCCAGAGAAGTAGGAGCCAGGATCGTGGTAAACAATATCCAAGACCTCTATGAAAATTGCTATAAAATGTTTCTTATTGATATTGATTTTAAATTCTACAGAAGGATTTGCCCAAAAAACAGCTATTGAATACGAATTGAATGGAAAAAATAGTGATGATGTGTCATCTAATCCATTTGGCAAATTCATCGGTGAATGGACGCTCAAAGATGATAATTGGACCCACAACTGGGGAAGTGGCACCGAAACAATAAAAATCCCAAACCACCATACCATTTCAAGACAGATTAATACAGATAACAGTCTTCTTTCAATTATAGATGGACCTGAACCAAATGGACATATTTTTTGGTCTTACAATCCAAATACTAAAGAAGTTTTTCATTTATCAAGTTTTGGAACCATAAGAGCAGGAAATGGAAAAGGAACTGTAGATATAGATGGAAATGTTGAATTAAAATTGTCTTTTGAGGGTGAGACTGAAGGAACCTACAGGGTTTATACCTATAAATGGGTAAATGAGAACGCATATCATATGAAATCTGTGCAGTTTACGGAGAACAATGAGCCGACAGGACTTTTTTATGAGGGTACATTTGTTCGAATTATGAATTAAGATACCTTTACAACAATGGCTGTACTCTATAGGGCCTGCGACTAAGACCAACCGAAACAATGATGCTATTAAAGGATTACAAACATGTTTTTATATACGGGTGTATTTTAGCCATATTGGTCTTTGTCCTGAAATGGCTACAATGGCAATTTTTGATTGTAGACAACGCCATAGACATATACATAGGTATGATTGCCGTTTTCTTTACAGTTTTGGGCGTATGGGTGGCAAACCAATTAATAAAGCCAAAGATTGAGCACGTAGTCATTGAAAAGGAAATAATTGTACCACAATCAGAGCGTTTTACAATCAATGAAGTAGAATTGCAAAAGCTCAAGCTTACCCGGCGGGAATACGAAATCCTACAATTAATAATAAAAGGACATAGCAATTCTGATATTGCAAATAACTTATTCCTTTCAATAAGTACAGTTAAAACCCATATTTCTAATCTTTATACAAAGATGAACGTAAAAAGGCGAGCACAAGCTATTGTGAAAGCGAAAGCGCTTAAAATTGCGGAATGAACCAGATAGTACTTTAGTACGATTTTTATTGCCGAAATCCAAAATCAGTACTAAAGTATGAACTAAAATAGGGTTACAAAATTTAGCTTAGTGGCCAAATTTAAAAGGCTAAAATTATGAAAAGAATCATCTTGATTTTTGGACTGATCACGGGTGCAATCCTCTGTATCAATATGATTGTAAACGTCAATATGATGTATAGCGATACCCAATATAAAGGGAACGATGTAGTTGGTTATACGGTAATGGTATTGATCTTTTCGCTTATTTATTTCGGCGTCAGAAATTACAGAAACAAACAGCTAAACGGTTTTATCTCTTTTGGCAAAGCCTTTAGAACTGGTACATTGATTGCTTTGGTGGCTTCCACGGTATACGTGGTCATTTGGCTTTTTTATTATTATGTGTTTGTACCCGATTTTATAGATGTATATATTTCCTATGTTCTTGAGCAAACTCCTGAGGCAGATTTACAAGCCAAAACCGCCGAAATGGCGGACTTTAAGGAAATGTGCAAGAACCCGCTTTTCGTAATTTTACTAACGTATTTTGAAGTATTTCCTATTGGGCTTATTGTGGCTTTGGTAAGTGCGCTCATCCTAAAGAAAAAACAAAAGGCTTCAACCATGAAAACTAAAGAACTTTAAATTAAATAAGATGGCAACCACACCAGAGCACGACAAACGCGTCGCAGAAATTACATTCGCTTCTATTTACCCTCATTACCTAAATAGAATAGAGAAAAATGGAAGAACCAGGGAAGAGCTAGAGCAGGTGATAGAGTGGTTAACCGGCTTCAATAGCGATAAACTGCATGAGTTAATTGATAGCAAGGTAACCATTGAAACCTTCTTTCAAAAGGCAAATTTACATCCAAATGCACATCTGATTAAAGGAGTGATCTGCGGTTATAGAATTGAAGAAATTGACACCGTACTAACGAGACAGGCCAGATATATGGACAAGTTAGTAGATGAATTAGCAAAGGGCCGTAAAATGGAGAAGATTTTACGCGAAGCAAAATAAAAACCAACCTCAGAACTTTGAAGAATAAGCAAATAATCAAAGATGAAAGTAACATTAATTAGCATTCCGGTTCGGGACCAGGAGAAAGCTTTAAAATTTTACACTGAAAAATTAGGCTTCCTAAAAAAGAAGGATGTGCCATTGGGAGGTGGAAATAGATGGTTGACATTAGTTTCAAAAGAAGCTCAAGACGGACCAGAGCTCTTATTAGAACCTGCTCCAGTTCACTTTGAGCCGTCGAAAGTCTATCAAGATGCTTTGATGGAAGCAGGAATTCCGTACACCCAGTTCGATGTTGAAGATGTTCAAAGTGAATATGACCGACTTACAAATCTCAGTGTTGAATTCAGCATGCAACCAACGGAAATGGGGACCGTAAAAGTTGCAGTTTTTAATGACACCTGTGGCAATAATATTCAGCTGGTGGAGGAATTGTAAAAACACCAGGTCCAAGAATGGGTATAAAGGTGTAATGCACGTTTCCCTGGAACCTTAGACACCAACAAAAAAGAACTTTTGTAACACCTTCGCAATTTCTGTATCCAACTAAGAAACACCCAAAATTATGCAGTTTCCCTTTAGTACATCTTATTCAGATACAGATCAACAAAACTTAGTTAAAAGAGCTGTAGATGGTAATAGAGAAGCTTTAAACGATCTTGTAAGCTATCATCAACCCTTTATTTATAATGTAGCATGGAAGATGTGTCACAATCCCATAGACGCTCAAGATTTGACTCAAGAAGTGCTGATTAAAGTTATCACCAAATTAGGGCAATTTAATTTTAAAAGTAAATTCAGAACCTGGCTGTATAGAATTGTTGTTAACGAATTTTTACAGTCAAAAAGAAGAAAAGGTGAAACACAGTTTTCTGATTTTGATGAGTACGGAGAACGCCTTGATCAGGTTCCAAACCCTGAATTAAGTATTGAAGAGGAAATAAGTTACCAGGAGCTATCAAAAGAAATGCAAATTCAATGTATGAGTGGGATGATTATGTGCCTGACCAGAGAGCAACGTTTGATTTTTATTTTGGGTGCAAGTTTTGGAATAGACCACAGGCTTGGAGCGGATATTTTTGGTATTAGCCATCAAAACTTTAGGATAAAACTTCACCGGGCTAGAAAAGACTTGTTTAACTATATGAATAACAAGTGTGGATTGGTAAATAAAGAGAACCCCTGTCGGTGTCCTAAAAAAGCAAAAGCTTTAAAGCAAATGGGTGTGTTGGATGAAGAAAAAATGCTATTCAATATTAAAACCAAAACAAAAGTAAAAGGTTTTGTAGAAGAAAATCACGCGGAAGCTCTAGACGATTTTAGCGCTACATACACCAAATTATTTCAAGAACATCCGGTCAAGGAAGATTTTGACAAAGACACCATTATAAAAGAACTTATAAATAACGAAAAACTATCGGGCTACTTTAGGTTGTAAACAAATCCAGCCCTTAACTTACAGATAAAGAAGTTGCTTCATTTTGAGGCAGCTTTTTTGCTTTTGTAACACATTCGACATTCCTGTATCAAAACAGTAAATAATAAAAAATTTAAAAAAATGACAACACAAGAAATTGCAAACAAGGTTAGCTCGCTATTAAGAGAAGGGAAATTTGATGAAGTCTATGATAATTATTTCGATATCGAAAATGTTAGGCATATAGAACCTCAATCGCCCTATTTCTCAGATTTAACTGGCTTAATTGCCATTAAAGAAAAAGATGCACAAATACAGGCAGGAATAGAGGCTGTAAATAGCATGGAGGTTGGAAATCCAATTGTTGCCAAATCACATTTTGCCATACCGTACAAAATGTCTGTAGATCTTAAAGACGGGAATAAATTAGACCTGGACGAAATCATAGTCTACGAAGTAAAAGACGGAAAAATAAAACTTGAACAATTCTTTTATTAATAACAATTAAAAAAACAGTAAAAATGAAAAAAATAATCTTCATTGCATTTGCAGTACTAGCTACGATTAATTTGAATGCACAAAATAGCAAAGCCGATTTAAGTTATGTTTCTCATGTAGAGATATCGGCAGATAAAGTATGGGAAGAAATACGAAGAATGGATAATATTGACGAAATCTCCTCCCTCGTTGGCAAGGTAGATTGGACAGGGCCAAAAGGCGTTGGAGGTACCAGAGTTTGTACAACACCAGATGGGAAAGGGTACTTTAAAGAGAATATTTTGAAATTTGATGATAAGCAACGTACTTATACCTGGCAGGTTGTAGAAGGTGTTCCGGCAAAAACAGTAATCAATAGCTTTAAAGTTGTAGATTTAGGATTAAACCAATCGATGATTGTGTGGACTTCTAATTACGAGTTTGTAGAGAACCCTAATATGACAGAAGAACAGTTTAGAGGATTTTTAGAAGGAGCAGTAACAGAAATGGTTGATAATATGATTGCAATGGCAAAATAAAACCATTACCCAACAACATATTTAAAAAATAGCTGTAAGCACAAGTCGTCAAAAGCTTGTGCTTTTTTATACATTTATGCTAGTCGAAAAGTTTGTAAGTTGATAATCGGGCCTTAGTCCCACCGAATACTCCGTTCCAAATGTAGCGAGAGGAGCCGGAAACTTTAAGACCATTAAAAGCTGAATTTTGTTAGTCACAAAACCACTTAATGACCTTTCTGTCTATTTAAGCCATCTGGTAAAAGGACGTTTATGGCTAAAAGTGATCATTGGGATAGTCCTGGGAACAGGTGTCGGCATTTTATTAAATCCAGCTCTTGGACTTGTTGATGAAGGACTTAGTATCAACATTGGCAACTGGCTAAACCTACCAGGCGAAATATTTATGAAACTTGTTCAAATGGTCATGATTCCATTGATATTTGCTTCAATAATATCAGGATTGGTCAGTAATGTTTCAGGCAAACTTAGATCTTTCGGCCTTTGGCTCTTCTTATATTTCATATTTACGACCATTGTGGCCATCATTGTTGGTGTCAGCTTGGCTTTTTTGTTTAATCCAGGTGAATATGTCAGTTCACTTGGTGGATTCACCGGAAGTGATGTTTCGAAAGCTTCGGCCACAGACCCGAACAGCTTAGCAATAAACTTACCGGAGTCTATCTCAAATCTCATTCCCGTTAATCCGCTGGAAGCAATGTTAACAGGAGAAATGTTAGGTGTTGTGATTTTTACGATCATTATTGGTGTCGCGATGACGCAACTCGAACCCAAATCTGCAAATCCTCTTATTCACCTTATCGAAGCAATTCAGAAGATCTGCATGATCGTGGTTGGTTGGGCTATGAGGCTTGTTCCATTTGCTGTATTTGGATTGATGGCTTCTCTTTTATCGACAACAGGAATGGCCATTTTTATGGGACTCGGATATTATATCCTGATTGTAGTATTAGGACTCGGAATTTTGATGGTCTTTTATCTTTTGCTCTATTTCTTGCTTATGAGAAAAAATCCATTTAATTTTTTATATCAGATAAAAGACGCACAACTACTGGCATTTTCCACTGCCAGTTCAGCAGCGGTGATGCCGTTATCCATGAAAGTTGCAGATGAAAAACTCGGAGTTTCTTCAAAGGTCAGTGATTTTGTTATCCCAATTGGGGCGACGATAAATATGGATGGGACAGCCCTGTTTCAATGTATTACAGTGCTTTTTATGGCACAAGCCTATGGCGTGGAACTCACAATATTCAATGTAATCTTAATAACCGTGACTGTTGTTGCTGCTTCAATTGGTACACCCGCTATTCCTGGCGGAGGGGTTATTGTTCTTGCTTCTGTTTTAAAAAGTAGTGGAATACCCGCTGAAGGCCTGGTTGTAATCATTGGAATAGATCGGATTTTGGGAATGTTTAGAACAGCGGTTAATGTAACAGGAGATTTAACTGCTACAACTATTTTCAATAAATGGTATGGCAAAACCATTGCTAACAAGGCTTAAACGGTATTGAAACACAGTTTGGCCAAAACCGTAGGGACAAACCGTAAAAACATTGTAACAGGTCTTAAAGATATTATCATTGGTAGGAAAAGTGGATTCGACGGGTCCTAAAAGTGTGGGAGGAACAGTTATAGAAATAGGTGATAATTTAGTAGCATTGGTCAAATAAAGCCAGTACTAACATGGCGTATAGCAATGGCGGTTTGGGTGCTTCCCCGAACCGCTTTTTCGTTTAATTGAATTATCTTGTAATTAGAAAGATGTCAGGAATAAATCCGCAACGGCTTGCACACAAGACGGTTTGGTACATAATCCGTGAGGCGTACAAAGGTAAAATCATAGATGGTATCATTGTTCATACGAAATCTATTTTTCACAATTCTGCAACCCGGCTTGGTAGCAGGATTGATACCCGTGTGGATTACAGACATCAGGATTAAAAACATATTTGACGAAGTTTGGCAATTGCATCATTATATGGGTACAATTGTATTTCTGATCGGCTTTGTATTAATGCTTTGGTGTATCATTAGTTTTGCCGTCAAAGGAAGAGGTACACTTTCTCCTGTAGACCCCACAAAGAAATTGGTTATGACCGGACTTTATAATTTCTCCAGAAATCCAATGTATGTTGGGGTAATACTACTCCTAATTGGTGAAGCTGTATTTTTTCAATCCACTAACCTGTGGGTTTATTTAGTATTCGTCTTTGTATTGTTTAACCTATTTGTGATTTACATAGAAGAACCCCGATTACGAAAAGATTTTGGGGAGGAGTATGATTTGTATCGCCAAAAAGTAAGACGGTGGTTGTAATATTCCTGAATCCAGGAGTTAAAAAAAAATCAATAACAACGGCCAATAATGGGCACATCATACTTTCCCGCCGAAACCCTAGTGGCAATTAGTTGTAACAACTGCTGGATGTACTCGTCTTCTTTTTATAAAATATTTTGAGATTTCCAACCAACCTAACTCCCAATGAAAACAGCATTAAAATTATTCCTGTCAGTATGCATCTTACTTCTAACCTCTTGTTCAGAAGACAAGCGCAATATTAATGTAGAAAAGGGAGTATGGATAAGTAACGTCACAATTATCTCTCCTGAATCTGAAAATATTAAACCTTTCGTTGGGAATGTCGTTATTGACAAGGACCAAATTGTTTATGTTGGTCAGGAGGATATTCGCCTTACTGGGAGTCATAAAAGAATTGATGCTTCGGGAAAATTCTTAATTCCTGGCTTAATAGATTCACATGTACATATAAGCTCAATTGCAGGAATGCATTATGGGCACGTAAGAGATTTACCCGAACTGTCAAAAAGTTACTTTGAACAACTACCAAACAGCTATTTGTATTTTGGTTATACTACATTAATTGACCCAAACAATTACAACCCTAAAATCATCAGGGAGATTGTAAACCGCAAAATTAGGCCAGACATTTACACTTGTGGCGAACAGGTAAAAGTAATGAACGATTTCATGATGGCTGAAGACAAGCCTAAAGATCGTTACAAGTTCTATCCGAACTTTTTGCATGACAAATACAACAAAAAAGTTGTTTTACCAGATTCGATAGACCCAAATCAGCATACCGTAAAAAAGGTGATCTCAGATATTATCAATGACCAAAATGGTATCTGTATGAAAACCATTTATGAAGATGGTTTTGGTGGTACTGAAGAAATGACCTGGGAGCTTCCATCCTTAGCTATTATTAAAGATTTGCTACATGAAGCGAAAAATGAAAACATTCCTGTGCTATTGCATGCAAATTCATATGCTGCACAAAAGTTTGGTGCAGAGGCAAATGTGGATATCATAGCCCATGGCATGTGGCATTGGGGCTTATTAAAAGACTACCTAAATATTTCTGCCCTTCCCGATACCCATAGAGAATTATTAACCGCAATTGCCAGAAAAAATATTGGTTATCAACCTACTTTTAGAGTCATAGCAGGGCAAAGAGACGTTTTCAACTCCGACTTTGTTGAAAACCCAAATTTAGAACATGTGCTTCCAAATGATCTTTTAGATTGGCTAAAAAGTGAAGAAGGATTATGGCAAAAAAAGAGAATTCATACCTATGGCGGTGATTATTTTGATTCTGAAACTCCAGATTCGAAAATTGCTGGAATGATGCAGAAAATGGTAGATAAAATAAACATCACAACGGCACATTTATACCAAAATGAAGGTAATTTGCTCTTTGGGTCCGACACACCGGCAATGAACAATCATGCGAATCCTCCCGGCTACAACGGATATCTGGAAATGAACGAATGGGTAAAAGCGGGTGTTCTATTGGAAGATTTATTAAAATCTGTTACAATTAATAATGCCAAAGCGTTTAAGCTAGATCATTTTGTTGGAAGCATTGAAAGCGGGAAAAAGGCGAACCTGGTTTTATTAAATCAAAACCCTTTAGAAGAAGTTAGCGCATACAATAACATATCAAAAGTGATTTTGAACGGTAATGTGTACGACAGGCGTGTTTTCTCAGCAAAACATCAATAAACTGCTATCACCCATAACTTGTAAAAGCGAATAAAGAAAATCACTAAATTTTAGATCGTCTGAATTCTCTATTATCTTAATAACTCCTGGGGATTTTCTAGTAACGGAATCGTACACAGACGTTTCTAGAACATTTTATAATGATAGCTATGTCTCATAAGTCCAAACAACCAAACTGATTATTTTTCCTACTTTTAAGCTAAACAACGGGTTTAGACTTTCATAACTTGGAATTACCCTACAGCGTATCTATCCGCCGAATCCTCCATTTCAAGTCCAGTAAATAATGCAACAAGCTTCAATGAAGGAAGAGAAGGAGAAGCCTAGGCCGTTTTAGACAAATTTTAGGAATGAAAAATCTTCTGCTAATATTATTAATTACAAATTTGGGGTTTGGGCAGTCTTCAATTACCCAAAAGGATATTGAAATTTATACACAATTGACTTTACTAAGTGTGGAAGAAAGGGACAAGGAAGCCTTTCAAAACCTACTAAAAAAGATAGCAGATAAAGCCAAAGAATTCAAAATTGACTATGAGTATGATTGGTTAACATACAAATCTGACAAGGGAGAATATTTGATAGTTAATTTTAGTGATGATTTTAATAGCATACTAAAACTCAACGATTACCGCAGGGTTTTTACGAAGGCCGAATCCGGACAGTTATTCAGCCATACCATAGAAGAACTTTCAAAGCTTGATGTAGATGTTAAGTTCAACTATGTAAAAGAAATGATTTTACCCTGGAGTACGGTAGCTGAAATGTCGGTATCTGAATTTCCATATGCCGAAATGATCGAATATCAAATTAGCCTACAATCATTGGACAAAATTGACAAGCTCCTAAGAAAATTATCGAAGTTGCTATTGGAGTCTAATTATCCATTTCCACTTGAAACAAGTAGAGGATCACTTGGAGCCTATGGGAAAATAACTTTAGTATGGTTTTACGATGATACGAGCAATTTTGATGGGATGAATACTCCAAAAAACTGGATGAAAGACAATGGCAAGCTAGAAGAATATAACTCAATCCTGAATGCTATTATAAGTCTTACTAATGATAGTAAGGTATTTAAGTTGAGTTATTTAAAAGAACTCAGTAACTAGCCAATAAAAGTGAGCAACAGGGTTTACAAGGAATACCAGCAGGTATATACAAAAATCATTAGCTTTAAATCAATTAATTTTCCGTGTAATCCGGGGTCACATATTAACTGGTAAAAGTCATAAATAAGACCGTTGCATACGCATTACAGATCAAATTTAGTAGATATAAATTCATTCTAAACTGATAATAAAAACTGTTTGTGATTGCATTAATGAATTATAAAAATTTGATGAATTAGCACATGATCTCCATTGAGAAACGAAAATTCTGATATCTTGCTTTTATGATTTTCGACAATCCGTATATTTTCTTTTTTTGTGCATTAGGGGTGTTTAATTGCTTTTTGGTAAGTATGTACTTTTTGTTTGTGCGCAAACAAGCTCTTCTACAGCATACTTTATTCGGATTATTGACTTTGCTTTTAAGCCTACGTGTAGGGAAGACTTTATATATGTCTTTTGCGGGCACCAGGAACTTGTTGTTAGCGCAGATAGGATTATCCGCATGTTTTTTGATTGGTGTATCCCTGTATTACTATTTGAAGGCCACTTTGGAAGAAAGGCGGGATATTCCCAAATCCTGGATCATGCACTTTGCCATTTTGCTGTTCATAATAGTGTCTGTTGGCCTGGTTAAACCCTATGCGAACGCTGTTTCGTTTTGGAACAATTATTTTGTCTGGTTCATTTACCTGGTGTGGGGTTGTTATCTCATTTTATCGGGTTACGAGTTGAGAAATCTTCTTTATAAGTTGGGCAATAACCCCCAAAAAGTGTCGACATCTAATAGCTGGCTTGCCTTGGTTTTTATTGGAAACGTACTAATTTTCCTTTCCTATTTAATTGGATATTTTTGGCTCTACTTAGTTGAAATGCTCATGTTTTCGGTAGTCTTTTATGCATTGATAATTTTTTTCCTCTCCAAAAGGGATAGAGATTCTATTTTTCAAAAGATGCCTGAAAAATATGCTCATAAAAAAATTGACCTACTTGAAGCCCAAAGCCTGGAAGAACATTTGACAATGCTGATGAACGAAGAACAGCTTTACAAGAACCCTAACCTAAAACTAAAGGAGCTATCCTCAAGAATGAATATATCGCAGCATAAACTCTCGCAGCTTCTTAATGATAACATTGGCGAGAGCTTTAATAGTTATATCAATCGGCACAGGGTTGAAAATGCCATATCGATGTTGAGAGCCAATAAACTATTTACATTAGAAGCGATAGGCTATGAGTCTGGCTTCATCTCTAAATCGGGCTTCTATGCTGCTTTCAAAAAAACAACCGGAAAAACCCCTTCCAATTTTCGTGAGGAATTTAAATAAATCCTTGTCCTCTATTATAATCTAGTACGCTTCAATTATAGCCCAAAACCAATTTTTCAAAAAAAGCTTTTGAAGTTTGTCATATCTAATAATAACTTCCTTATGAAAAAGTGGTTTAAAGTAATTCTATTCATATGCATTACGGCTAGTTCCAATGCACAAAACAGCTTAGAAAAAATCGACAAATTGGTTTCGTTCTGCGAAAAAAATGGAATGTTCAACGGCAATATATTAGTTGCCGAAGAAGGGAAAATAATTTATCACAAATCAATCGGTATTGCCGATTTTGAAAACCGTATTCCCTTAGATTTAAATACAAGCTTCTGTCTTGGCTCTATCTCCAAACAATTTACGGCCTTCGCCATAATGGTGCTCAACGACCAGGCTAAGCTTAGTTACGCCACTACTGTTGGAGAGATTTTTCCAGAATTACCCCGGTACATGCATAAAATTACATTGAAGAACCTAATGCAGCACACATCGGGCTTGAAAAGAACGCATTATGGGGAACAGGATGGATTAAAAAATGAAGAGATCTATCAGAATTTTCTAAAAACTGAGGGCGATAGTTTACTATTTGAACCCGGAACAGATTTGAGCTACAGTAATTCGGGTTATATGCTTCTTGCCATGATCGTAGAAAGGGTATCTGGCCAGAGTTATGAGTCATTCTTGTTAGAAAACGTATGGAAGCCATTAGGAATGACAAATACTTTTGTGATGAACGAAGCGGATTATACACGCCCCAACCGTGCCATCGGATTTGATGGCTTTGGACTCAAGGCAGATTTTAATGTTTTGACCTATGGTTCTAACGGAGTTTATTCCACTACAGAAGATTTATTTAGATGGACACAATCCTTTACGACCGATTTGGTGATGGATCCTGAAGATAAATCGGAGGCCTGGAAGCCAGCAATCTCAAACAGTGGCGAGTACCTTGAAGATAGCATTCGGAACCATCGGTGGAATTACGGATTCGGATACTTCATCTATAAGGATAATTTGAAAGGAATTGTAGGGCACAGCGGTGCGTTTGGTGGATTTTTAAACGTCATGTCTCACGATTTCAAAAACAATAGAACCGTAGTTATCCTAACCAGCAATGGTAGATTACTCCCTATCCATGATCTCCATATAGCTGTTCAAAACATTTTGAACGGAACGACTTACTTAAATCCAAAAATTTCTATTGACTGGGAACTTAGAAAAAGTCATTACAACGATATTGATAACGCAATTCAATACTACTATGAGCTGAAAAAGCACTACCCAGACAAATATCAGTTTGAAGACGAATGGGAACTCAATGCACTTGCTTATGCCCTTATGGCTGATAGAAGATTTGCGGATGCAATCAAAGTACTGCGGTTATTGGTAGAAGAACTTCCTGACCAACCAAATCCATACGACAGTCTAGGAGAAGCTTATTATCTTAATGGTCAATACAATTTGTCTATTGAAAGTTATGAAAAGGCATTGGAAATCGATCCAACCTACAATACAGATTGGATTATGGATATGCTTAAAAAGAACAAGGAAAAACTGGCTGCAACCCAACGCAAGCAGAATAAGGACTAACTTTAAGTGCGAAAGCCCGACTTGTTTTGGCTAGCTTATTCGCTTAAACCATATGACCCTGCACATTTTAACTGTTACAAAGGTTGTAGGGCATTATATAAAAAGAAATTTGTATGAAAAATTTCATAGCTGATTTATCACCAGGCAAAGCGGCAATGATTGTAGGGATTGCTTTCATCAGCTCTGTGGCCCTGGTAACCTTAGTAGATGACTTTCTTTTAGCAAATTTTGTAGTCCCTGGTGATACAGAAGCTTTAATCAGAGATATAGCCGCCAATGGAAGACTATTTGGTTTTGCTCTTGTTGGTTATTTACTCGTACTGGCCCTCGATGCTATAATAGGTCTCGCACTTTATGCTGTACTTAAACCGGCGAATAAGAATCTCGCCTTGCTTACAGCAATTCTTAGGCTGCTATACGTTGGTACTCTGGTAGTCGGATTGCTTTGTCTGGCTTTTAAAATTATAGATGTTTACAGCTATACATCCATAAAACTTATTGGCTACATATTTTTTGCCTTACACATATTCGTACTTGGTTATACGGTCTTAAAATCAGAATATATACCAAAAAGCCTTGGTATTCTGTTGGTGGCTGCATCGTTTACCTATATTGTGTTTTTTGTAGATCTTCATTTGCCTGAAACATTTATGGTAGCTATTATGCTAATAATGCTTATTGCAGAACTTGCACTTAGTATCTGGCTAATGGTGAAAAGAAAAAGACTTCCGAAATAAAAAGGTTTCGCTTCCTATAACCAGTTTGCATCGGATCTCAACACCCTGCCCGCTGGTACCAATTGCAGGACTTACTCCAGCATTTTATTTACGTCGGCTTTATACGATTTACCAATAGGAATAGTATAATCTCCAATCATAATTCTATTTCCTTCAATTGTGCTAATATGTTCTTTAGCCACAACGAAAGATTTATGCACCTGTAAAAATTTTTTCTCCGGAAGCCTTTTAATGGTATCAGAAATTTTATCCCGGATTGTGTGGGTTTCTTTATGAGTAACTAACTTAACATAGTTCCCCGCAGCTTCAATATACAGGATATCGTTACGGTTTATTTGAGTGTGCTTTTTGTTAGAATAGAGGAAAATTAACGCTTCATTTTCACTCGGATTGCTGTCTTCACTCGTATGCATTGATTGGCTAGCTGTTACTTTATTAAGCGCCTTTAAAAAGCGTTCGAAACTAAATGGTTTTAATAAGTAATCAACAACATCTAATGAATAGCCCTCTAAGGCATATTCCTGGTAAGCTGTGGTAACAATTACCTTAGGAGGAGAAGAGAGTGTTCTTAAAAATTCAAATCCCTTTAACTTGGGCATATTAATATCTAAAAAAACCAAATCTACCCGATGTTCTCTTAGATAATCCAATGCCTCCAATGCATCATAGCATTGTTTCATTAGTTGCATATTTTGCATTTTATCGCAATAGGCTTTAATGATTTCGTGGGCTATATGTTCATCATCAATAATCAGATATTTAATCATAACTCTAAATGTAATATAGCTGTGTAAACCGTATCGGTTTTTGTAAAGGTAAGATTATGGCTATTGGGATAAACCAATTCTAATCTACGCTTCAGGTTCTGAATACCTATCCCGGCTTTTCCGGGAAGTTCTTCCGGGTCAAAGTTATTTTTAATCTCGAAAGAAATTTTGTTCTCGGAAGCGATGAGGTCGATGTGTACAAAGGATTCTTCCCGTAGGTTCTCTGCTCCGTGTTTAAAGGCATTTTCTACAAGAATTATGTATAATAAAGGCATGACCTGATAATGATTATCATCTATGCTTGTGCTAAATTTTATGTCAATATCCTTATGGTACCGCATTCGGTGTAATTCTACATAATTCTTTAAATAGTCTATTTCCTCTTCCAGAGCAACTGTATTTCTTTCACCCTCATAAATACTATAGCGCATTAACTCAGAAAGTCTCAAAATAAGGGCTTTTGCCTTTTCAGTATCCACATCAATCAACCCGTATAAATTGTTTAAGATATTAAAAAAGAAGTGCGGGTTTACCTGGCTTTGTAAGTGTAGTAACTCATTCTTCACTTTTTCATTTTTTAGTTTGAAAATCGCCTTAATCTGGAGTGTTATCCATACTAACCCAATCACTAGAAGCAGGATGTAATAAACCTCAAAAACCCTTGCTGCAATAGGGTGAAAATCTTCCAAAAAAATGACAGATTTATTGTTGGTGGTAATTAAGCGAAAGGCAGTAAATAGTATCGGAATTGCAGCAAAAGCTATGGCTGTACCTATTAAAAAGAGCCGGTTTCTTTTAGTGATTTTGAAATGCATAACGCAAAATACACCAAACTAATAGTAAGTCTGAAAAAAAGTGATGAACTGATTTATACCGGTGACTAAAATTATTCATACGGTGTTGAAGAACAGCTAACTGCAAAAACGTCTTTATATCACACTTCCTTATTCGTTCATCACTTTTACTTTAACAGACTGCTACTTTCTTTGATATTCGCCTTGTCAAAAAACGGACAATAACAATTAAAATCGATTAAAATGAAAAAAAGAATCTTACGGTATTTCAAGCACGTCTTAGGAACTCTACTCCTTTTATCCGCAGTGGCTTTTTACTTATTATTATCTGAAGATGGCGGTATTCATTATGGCGATAACCCTTTGAAAATGAATTGGGATCAGGAAGGCCCTTACGTATTTTATGAAAGCGATAGTACAGTGAATGTAAAGTATGTTAAAGGAAATCAGAAAGACGGTTTCTATGTAGATCAAAAAAGGTACACTGCCTCCAATGCCATACCCGCAAGCTGCTACTTTGCCCTCGATTCGACAAGTTTTCATTTTTCTATCAAAAACACGATTGAAAAACCCAAAACCACTTATATGGACGATGAAAAAATACTGGCTATTTCAGATATTGAGAGCGGCTATAAGGCATTCAGGGACTTCCTGATTAACAACAAAGTAATTGACCAGCAACTTAATTGGACGTTTGGGAAAGGTCATTTGGTGCTGGTTGGTGATTTTGTAGACAGAGGTTTTTCCACTACCCAAGTACTTTGGTTTATCTATAAATTAGAACAAGATGCTAAAGCACAGGGTGGAAATGTACACTTTATTCTTGGAAATCACGAATTGAAAAATTTACAAGGCAACTATGAAGCTGCATCGCCAAAATATAACTATATCTCTGCAATACTAGGTGTTCAACAATACCATCTATACGATTCGAAATCATTTATCGGGAAATGGCTGGAGAGTAAAAATACGATTGAGTTAATAAATGGACATCTTTTTGTGCACGGAGGAATACATCCAGATGTTGCAGGGGCCAACCTAACTTTGGCCGAAGTAAATAATTTAGTGAGAAGGAATTATCGAAATACGTTTTATCCTAAAAAAGAAAAAAACAAAGAACAATTATTAACGTCCACATACAAAGGACCTTCCTGGTATCGCGGATATTTTAAGGACGACCTTAGTATTGAAGAAGTTAAAAGTGGGTTGGCCAATTTTGGCGCCAAAGATGTCATAGTTGGACATACGATTCAGAAAAAGGTAAATAAACAATATGCGGGAAAAGTGATAGGCATAGATGTTCAGCACCCTAAGGATTACCACAAAAATTGGCCAAAAAGAAAATCTGAAGGTTTATTAATTGATAATGGTATCCACTACCGGCTTTTTGATGATGGCGATAGAAGGCGAATGGAATAGTTGTCAGTACCGTATAAGAAATGGCTTGATAAGCGCAATCCTTTTGGGTTGCGTTTTTGATAGGCATTCAACCATCCGAAAAGTACGTCAATTATAACAGCTGACATACCTTTGTCACCACTCCTTTTTACATTTGTACCACAATAACCTTAAAACAAATAGAAAATGGAAATTGTCAAAATTATTACGCTGTCCTTATCAGGGATTATGTTACTCTTTGTTGGCGCAATGCGATTAGGTAATCCTATAAAAACCTATTTTAAAAACTCCGGAATTAAACTAGAGAAAGACGCCAGTTTATTAAATGAAATGAGAGGTGTAAGTGCAGTAATGCTTTGTGCAGGGATCGTTATTTTATTTGGAACAATTATTCCGGGATTAAGCTTTTCCTCACTCTTAGTAGCCTCCCTTATTTTTATAGGGTTTGCAATTGGAAGGTTAATCAGCATAAAAGTTGATGGAAAGCCTAGTAAGCAAATAACTCAGGGAATCTTATTTGAAGTGGTGCTAGGTATAGCAAATGTTTTTTGTTTGATAAATATTTAGAATTTGAATAAAGCAAGTGGTTCGCGAAGCCTGGAATTCATAGCTGGCCATTTAACGGAGGGCGAGAAATTCTAACGAATTTCTAAAGTGTGGGTCTCTTTTTGTTAACTTAGTTCTTAAGCCAACAGTATCTTAGACTGGGCCGTTGGTAACTAATATGAATCAAAACAGTCCGATTCTTATGAAATTGGCAAATAGGCTTTATTTGTGTTTACTTTTTTTTGGGAATTTTACTTTTTCTCAAAGTTGGGTTAAAACTGACATTACTGATTTTGCAAGTATTCAGTTTCCTATAGCAAGTGAACTGACTGAGACAGAAATGGAGACAGTTTTTTCCGCTAGTGACGCTACTGCAGTTTATATCGTCAGTATCAGAAAGCTCACTAGCCAACAAAGCGCTCAAATCACAAAAGATGAGGTCCCCAATTTGTATCAGGGAGTTGCCAGAGGCGCGGTAGAAGCAGCGCGTGGAGAAATAGTTTCGATGAATGAAATCACAATTGATGAAATTCCTGGTCTGGAGCTGGAATATCAAACAGATGCCAATCACGAGTTGCCTGGTCAAAGGTTTAAAAGGATAATCTATGTAAATCGCAATATCATCAGCATTGATTTTTGGCCGTTAGCAGAACAAAGTGACTTACTGATAGAAAACAAAACGAAATTTTTTAATTCAGTTTCCATTAATGCAGATGAAACCGAAAGTATAGGTGAATCAATAAATGCTGACAATACCGAGACAAGTACCGCATATGAGACCGGATTTTTATTGGGTCAAATTCTGTTCTACGTCTTGTTAATTGCAGTCCTTCTCGGTCTTTTTCTTTTGGTCCGATATTTAATAAAAAAGAACGATAAAAAGTACACCCTTGATGCTTCCGTTGAGCAACCTAAGGTCACTTCAATAAAGATAAGCTGTGGGAGATGTGACACCGAAAACAATTCCGATTCCAAATATTGTAAAGGCTGTGGATATGAACTGCCTAAAAGTTAAATTTAAAAGTAAACCGCCCAAAATGAAATCAAGAGTCTTACTACTGCTATTAACAACAGCATTACTTCTTTCCTTTAAAACCGACGGTACAGCCAAAGAGTCTTTAGAAAAACCACAGTTTAATGTAGAAAAAGACTTATTACTCGCGCAATTCGACTGTAAAACCGATGTGGACGATTTACATTCTGTAGCCGCCTTTATTACCCTGATGTCGCATTCTAGCTTTTTAGAAATAAACTACCATGGGGTAGCAGGTACTTACGGGATACAAGAAGGCTTATACGTACCACCTAATGAGCTTTTTCAACTTGCCTTTGGTGATAATTGGACTGACGCACATGAGAATTTTGAAGCGGCCGTAGAAAAAGTAAAGACCATAGCAGAAAAAACACTTGCAGACGGTGGCAATATTTGGATAGCAGATGCAGGCCAGTCCGATTTTTCAGCTGCTCTTGTAAAGGCATTGCGAAACAGCTTACCAGAGTTGAAGGCTTCAGAACGTATTCATGTGGTGCAACACAGTGATTGGAATGAAAAAGTGACCTCGCCCGAAAGCCTGCAATTTGTAAAACAGCAGGCAAATTATCATAAAATCCCCGATGGCAATGCCGTAGGTAATGGTACTCCAGGGTTTCGGTCTCCCGGGTATAAAAACTGGAAGACACAATTGAAAGACCCTCATTTACTTAAAATATGGCAGCTTGCCATAGCTTTGGGAAATAAGTACAACGGAAAAGAAGGACGCTATAACAATCAGGCAATTGCCAAAGGAGGAGTAGATTTTTCCGATGTTTCTGAGACCTGCTGGATTCTGGGCCTAGAAAATATAAAGGATACCGCAGAATTTTTTGCCCGTTATGCCAATTAAAAAAACTAAGTGCGTCTGCAAGGAAATTTATGCTCTCCAAGCTATTTTTTACCATAATTAAGAAAATAGATGCCTCCCAACAGTAGTAGAAAAATAAGTGGCCGTAAAAACTCTAATAGCGGATCGTGAAGCAGGTGGGTTATAAATGCTCCTATTATGATTAGGACCATCCCGTAGATGCCAATCTTTAAGGTTTTTGGAATTAGCAGGAGAACAGCGAAGGTAATTTCTAGAATTCCAATTAAAAAATAGAAGCCATCAGGATAGCCCCAGTTTTCGAACATTTCAATTACTAACGAATTATTTGTAAGTTTCCCTAAACTTGCAAATAGAAACCCCAGGGAAACTAAAGCGCGTAACACCCAACTTACGATTGTCTTGCTTTTGCTCATGGTTTTTATTGCAAATGTCAATTAGGATCCAAAAAATAGCCTGAAAAAAAACGGAAATATTGCTGAAATTAATATGAAGGATAGCAGTAGTTCAAGGAAAAGAGATGTCGAGGATGGAAGAATATACTTCGATCCCCGGACAGGAAGTATGCTCAAGAAAAATGGCGAAGAGGTGTTTTTAGAACACCGCTTAAAAGGCTTTTTCGCCCTGCTTTTTGAGCATAAAAATACCGTAGTAACCAGAGAAGAGCTAATGAGTTTTGTCTGGAAAGAGGTGGTTGTTAGCGAGGAGTCCGTAACCAAAGCGGCATCCGATTTGCGGAAATTCTTTAAAGCTAATAAGCTTTCAGATTTTGAACTAATTACAATCCCCAAGCTAGGCTATAAGTTGGAAGTTAAAGAACCGGCCTTGCCAAATGACTTGAAACCTAGTCTCTTTTTTAGCATTGTCAAAGTGGCCGCCTATGCAATTTTAGCTTTATTTGTTCTCGTAATTCTTATCAGGGCCATTCGCTATTGATAAAAGCAATAAACAATAAACAGTAGGCAGTAAGCAGAAATTAAATTAGGATTCAGTAGTATGTCTTTTTATCAAAAAATTGCGGAGATAGGATCAAAATACATCGGAAAGCCAAAACTTATGAAGTATGGCTTTAACCTTTCACCCATGTACAGACGGAGTACAGCTAAGATCATTTTTGTCTCAGAAGATCTGTTAAAAATCAGAATAAAGCTTCCCATTAACTACAAGAATAGGAATTATGTGAATTCTATCTTTGGCGGTAGCATGTTTTCGGCCGTAGATCCTATTCCTATGGTGCAGCTCATGAATTTGCTCCCGGATACCTATGTAGTTTGGGATAAGTCTGCTGAGATTTATTTCAAACGTCCTGCAAAGCAAAATCTCTATGCCGAATTCAACTATACGCCAGACGAACTTAACCAAATAAAGAAGCGGGTTAAGACCGAGAACGAAATCGAGATTGTCAAAACAACAGTACTCACAGATTTGGATAAATCTAAGGTGTTTTGTGAGGTAAGAAAAACCATTTATATAGCAGATAAGGCGTATTACAAGGCAAAGAGGAAATCAAAGAACAGCTCTTAACCCAATAAATATTCTGCGCTTTGGCGCGCCTTGAATCAAAAAAAGTATTCCCCTATCTTTAGAAGGTGAAAATCTTAAAGGATATAGCAGAAATACTGCGAAGGCCATTTCCCATCGTTGAAAGCACCCTGGCTTATTTTAAGATACTGCTGATACTTAGCGCATTTGTTGCCTCCTTCCTCTATATTTTTCAGCCTTTCGGTATTGCTACCCTGGAGTCTGACAAGTTTCTTATATGCCTTGGGTTTGGAGTCATGACCTTTATTGGTGCTGCCATCTACGAACTCCTGTTTCATAAAATATTCAAGCTAAGAGCGCGGCAAAAAAAGTGGACCTACGGTAAGTGGATACTAGACAATCTGGGCATTATGATCTTCATTAGCCTGGCCAACTTCCTTTTTATTCGTCTTTTGGTTTTTGGTTTTATTGAATGGAGTCTTTTTCCTCCCATGGTCTACGGAACCTTTATGATTGGTATTATTCCACTTTCAGCCCTTGGGGCCTTCATGCTATTTAAAAACGAAAAGAAGTATCAGACTATCGCAGATGAAATAAACAATACCAGGACCGGGCCTCTGAATAGCCAGAATGCGGAAAGCTCAATAATTTTTGATATTCCTACGACACAAATTAGATTTATCGAAGCACTACAGAACTACGCGAAAATTGGCTACATAAGTCCGGAAGGCAGTTTAAAAGTTCAAATAGAACGCATTACATTAAAACGCATTCTAAGCGAAACCGAAGGCACTTCAATTATAAGATGCCACAGGTCGTATCTCGTTAATAGAGACGCAATTATAGACGCAGATGGCAATGCCCAGGGTTTGCTGCTGTCACTATCCGATTGCGATACCGTAATACCCGTCTCCAGGAGCCATGTGCCGTTTTTTAGAGGCTGATAAACACATTTTTTAGTTTGCATTTCGTCCCTTCCCCTTGCAACTGATCACTTTTAGTTTGCATTTGATCCCAGAAGCTACAACTCGTCACATTGTGTTTGTTTAAAGTGTACTCCTACAATAGGTTTGGCGTATTAATTCATAAAAACTTTTAGAAATGAACTGGAAAAAATGGATCAAATACGCGGCAGTTGTTTTTGGAATTCTAGTCCTTCTTAGCCTTTTTTGGTTTAACAGGCAGGGACGGCTCATCTATGGAGGTCTTACAGAGCAGGTAGATCACGAACAATTTGAACCCCAAAGCGGGGCTTTCGCAATTAAAAATGCACAGATTTTATCTACAGATGGTGAAAAAATGATCTCGAGGCAGACCATTCTAATTGAGCAAGGCCTGATTAAGGCAATTGACAGTTCTTTGAACTTGCCCTCAGATATCAAGGTAATTGATGGTAGCGGGAAATACCTTATCCCTGGTTTGATCGACGCTCATGTACACCTATTTCAAAGTCCGAATGATTTGTTGCTATATGTGGCTAATGGGGTTACCGAAATTCGCGAATTGATTGGGGAACCAAGCCACTTAGAATGGAAGCGAGAAATAGAGGAGGGGAGGATAGGCCCTAAGATGTTTGTCGCATCGCCAAGATTGGGAAGTTTTGAAACTATGGAAGGCTTGTTTATGACCAAGACACAAGGCTACTTAAACATCAAAAATGCCGAGGAAGCCCGCGAAACGGTACAAGATCTCTATGATAAGGGCTATGACGGACTAAAAATTTACAGCCAAATAAATAAAGAAAGCTATATGGCCTTAACGGAGACCGCAAAGGAATTGGGGATGCCTTATTTTGGGCATATTCCGTGGGATATTGAACTTTCTGAGGTGTGGGAAAACGGACAAAGCGGGATTGCGCATTTCGAAGAACTAATGAACGCCTTGCAGCGCGAGTTTGATCCTACTCATGACAGTCAGTTTGGATCTTTTTACGGTCAGGAAGCCGAATTTTTGGCCTTCGTATCTGAGCGCTGCGATGCGCTAGCTGAGAATTTAATAAAGAACGACATTGCCGTTACCACCACCTTATGGCTTACGCAAAGTTTTGTAAGGCAGAAGTTCGATCTTGAGCAGGTCTTGAAAGAAGTAGCATTAGAATATGAAAACCCCGGAATAAGCGAATGGGTAAGTTATATTCCCGGGGGCCTGGGTTGGCTGCCAGAAGTAAATCGCTACAAGCTGAATGAGAACTTAAGCGATGAAAGGAAGGTGAGCCATAAAAAATACTGGGAGACCTACGGAAAAGCCTGCGCATTACTTGCCAGGGAGTTATCCAAAAGAGGGGTTAAACTAATGGCCGGCACAGATGCTAATTTACCGCCTACAGTTCCAGGGTTTTCTTTACATGATGAATTGGGCAGCCTTGTAAATGCAGGGATGTCTCCTGCCCAGGTTTTGCGATCGGCCACTGCGGTTCCTGCAGAATGGCTGCAAAGCAACTCTGGAAGGATCATGCCTGGTTACGAGGCCAATCTCCTACTGCTAGACAAAAACCCCTTGGATGATATCGCTTATACCAAAACCATTAATACAGTAATTGCGCAAGGGATGGTATTCAATAGAGACTTGTTAGATGAGCTATTAACCGCGGTAAAAGAGGCCAATGATGCCAGTAGGAAGGTTAATATTGACGAATTTGTCAATTAGCAATTATCAATTAATTATTCTAGGCCTATTGGCACATAACCGGGGCAGATTAAGGGAGTAGTGTCCACCATTCACCCCTAAAACAAGCTATTCAACCAGCTTAATTTTAATAAATACACTTATTGGCTAACTTCCATGCTTAAATTGTCGTAGCCCAGTTCCATTCATGGATATGCTAGGGTTGACGGTAGTAAGGGGCTCAAGTAAAATCAAAACAAAAATTGATCGAAATGAAAATGTTTAGACTTTTAACGTTTGTATTCGCTGCTTTGATTTTTTCCCCTTATGCGTTTGGCCAGGAAGAGGAGATCAAGAAAATTATTATCAAAGGAATTGAACTTCACGATCAAGGCAATTTTTCAGAGGCAATTGCCATGTATGAAAAAGTACTTGAAATTGACCAAAATTCCAGCCTGGCCCATTATGAGATGGCACTGTCCTATTTATCTGCAAAAGACTATGCCAAGGCCGAAAAGCACAGTAAAAAAGTCATTGAACTCGACAAAGGAAATACTTTAGAGGCCTATGTAGCGCTTGGAAACGCCCAGGATCTCCTGGGAAAACCAGATAAAGCCCTGAAATCTTATGAAAAGGGGATGAAAAAATTTGATCATTACCTGCTATACTATAACCACGCCATTGCCTGCCTTAATAAGGGAAAAATAGATAAGGCATATGATTCGGCTATAAAGGCGATCAATAATAACTCAGGGCACGCGAGCAGTCATTTGATCTTGAGCAAAATAATGGATCAAAAGAACAGCAGGATACAGGCCATGCTTCCTTTGTATTTTTTCTTAATGATTGAACCTAATTCCAATAGGGCTGGTACAGAATACGATGTGCTTAGAGGGTATCTGAACCGCGGAGTTTCAAAAGAATCTGAAAATCAGATCAATGTATTACTTTCCATTGATGATGAGTCTGAGTTCAGTGCCGCGGAGATGATGATCAGCCTGGTGAAATCTTCCGAAAACCTTGAAGAAAATAAAGGCAAGACAGATCTTGAGCTGTTTGCCCAGCAAAACGATAAAATTTTCAAGATATTAGGAGAGTTGAAAAAGGATAACCAGGGATTCTGGTGGGATTTTTATGTGACTTTTTTCTACGATCTGGCAAAAAGTAGTCATACCAAACCCTATAGCTATTTTATCTCTTTGTCAAAAGGAGAAGAAGCCAGTGACTGGTTGGTAGCGCACGAAGCCGAACTAAAAGGTCTTTCAGACTGGGTGAATAACTAGCAAAACCTCAGAAAGAGTCTTTCAAACCAAAAGCTGAGTTTGTGAAAATAAGTACAGGCCTGTACGCCATTTTCCCGATCTAACTTAGCCCTATTTCACTTTACCTAAATTTACAGAGAATTTCAATCAAAAGGCAATGGCCCTCTTTACTTCTAAAAGGGAAAAACGGCTCTGGTTTTGGTTGGCAGTAGTGCTTCTTGCCATCTACTCCACACTTGGCCTGGCACGGCCTTTAGCACAGCTATTGCGCGAGAGGGGTCTGATCAGTAACCTATTTTGGCTGGGCCTGTTTTTAGTAGCTTTAACGGTTCTCTGGCAGGGCTTAAAAAAGAGGCCTCATAAGACGGAGATTGCAATATGGCTAGGAGTTATGGCGGTTTACATCCTGGTCATGGCTCGTATGGCCATTCCAGAAGAGCGAAGTCACCTAATTGAGTATAGCGTAGTTGGTATTATTATTCACGAAGCGCTAAAGGAACGGGCCAGCAATGGAAAGCGCATTCCAAAGCCGGCTGTGCTGGCCATTTTTATTACCGCATTGGCCGGATTGATAGATGAGTGCATACAGGCACTGCTCCCCAATCGTATCTTTGACCTCTTTGATATCTCGTTTAACGCGCTGGCAGGATTGATGGCTATAGGGTCTAGCAGCCTGATCAGCTGGGTAAGAGCTAGGTTTGGATAGATTTGCTCTTAAACCCTCTAAGAAATTGGCTTGTTTTCTTAAGACTTCTTAATCAAAATTAATAGCGTATTCCCATATCTTTGAAGTATGACAAGCCAATCAGGCCGAGAGCCTGGTGTTTCCTGAAATTTTAATACCAGAGAATGAAAAAGATTTTGATCATTAACGGGCACCCCGATGGGGAAAGCTATAATCACTCCTTATTTGAAGCATATAAAAAAGGAGCGAACAAAGCCGGGGCGGAGCTAAGAGAGCTGCAAATAAAAGACCTGCAATTCAATCCGAATTTACAATTCGGATATCGCAAACGTACAGAACTTGAACCAGATTTGCTGAAAGCACAGGAATTGATCAAATGGGCCGAACACCTGGTTTGGGTCTATCCGGTTTGGTGGGGCTCGGTCCCAGCTATCATGAAAGGATTTATTGACCGGGTTTTTCTGCCTGGTTTCGCCTTCAAGAAAAGAGAAGGCTCGGTCTGGTGGGATAAATACCTCAACGGCAAAAGCGCGAGGCTTATCTGTACACTAGATCAACCCTCATGGTATTATAAGTTGATAAATCATCGTCCGAGTTACTATGCCATGAAAAAGCTAACTATGCAGTTTGTGGGTGTAAAAAGGGTAAAGGCTACAACGATAGGTCCTATCCGTCTTTCTAAAGAAGTTTTTAGAGAAAAGTGGCTTGACAGGGTGGAAAAGCTGGGTTTAAAAATGGTTTAAACCCTGCTTTATTCATTACTTTTGATTCCATGAAACAGTGTTTTTTGCAGGATAAGAGAGCATTAACCGCTTGCGCGATCCCAGCGCAAGGAATTAAAGTTTTAAGTGAAAATAGCATACATTTTATTTGACGGGATTACCCTCCTTGACTTTATTGGTATTTATGACCCCTTAAGTAGAATAAAATCTGGAAACCACCTCCCAGGTTTTGAGTGGGAGCTCTGTGGCCCCAAAGCTTCTGTAAAAGACAGTTTTGGCCTGGAAATGACAGTTGATAAGGTAAACCCAGACCTTGCTGCATATGACATGATCATAATTCCAGGCGGATTTGGAACAAGACCGCTGCAAACAGACCAGGCGTTTCTTAATTGGCTAAAAACTGCACATGATGTACCGTATAAGGTTTCTATTTGTACAGGTAGCCTCTTGCTTGGAGCCGCAGGATTCTTAAAAACAAAAAAAGCGACCACACACTTCAATGAATACGAGACTTTAAAACCGTATTGTAAAGAGGTAGTAAAAGCCAGAATTGTCGACGACCAGAATACCATTACAGCGGGTGCAGTGGCTTCTTCCCTGGATTTGGGATTATACCTTTGCCAAAAGCTGCTAGGGGCTGAAAAAACTGCGGGCATCAGAGAAAGTATGGATTATTTTCCGACAGCCTTTGAAGTTTTGAAGTGATTAAAAAACGGACTATTTCCTATGGAGCCAAGGATTGAGAAAATTAACAGCAAAAAGCTGATTGGAATGTCTGTTGACATGTCTTTAACTACGAACAAAACGGCCCAGTTGTTTCGCTCCTTTATGCCCAGGAGAAAAGAAGTATTACATGCAGACAAAACCGAAGTTTTTGATCTTAGGGTGTATACCAGGGACTACCATTCCAATTTTGATCCATCGAAGGAGTTCACCAAATGGGCACTGGTAGAAGTCAGCGAAGTTGAAAATGTACCCGGAGAGATGGAAGTTTTTGATTTAGAAGGTGGAACTTACGCCGTCTTTGACCACAAGGGGTCGTATGCAGATACCAGTATTTTTCAATACATTTTTTTGAGTTGGCTACCAGCTTCGGTTTACGCTTTAGACCATAGGCCACATTTTGAAATTCTTCCGGTGGGCAGTGCACCCAATGACCCAAATGCAGAGCAGCAAATTTGGGTGCCGGTAAGGCCAAAGAAGATGTAGGATACACCCCTTTATTTGTTGATAATAGCTGAGCTCAGCGTAACATATAGGATCAAAATACTACTAATAAGCTACTTTCAACTTTATGGAATTTGCGGTTTATGGCAGACATTTTAAAATTGGCAAGGGTGCAGATAGTTGTCATTGTATTTTTTGCCTTTTTTAAATTTTTAAGACCTTCAGTTCTAAAGACCGAAGCTCCCGAACTAGTTAAGATATTCTTATGGTCCTTCCCCAATTTCTGCGAGGCTATCGTTGGGGTTATGACCTTAACTGCAATAGGCCTGGTAATCAATCGAAGATTAAGGTTCAAAAAACGGTTTAAAGAAAAGAATGTGTATGTACTTGCAGTACTTCTTGCCGCAGTGTACGTGATCTCTCAGGAGCTGAAATTTCATAATTTAGGAGGTCACAATGTCTACGATCCCATAGACCTGGTATTTTCGATTATTGGCCTGCTAACAGGATATTTTATTGTTACATTTATCCAACCGGTAGTAACGGAAGAGACGAACAATAGTTAGCCATGATATAATGAGTATTTCAAAGGATAAGATAAGAATAGCCGTTGTAGGGATTGGAGCCGTAGGTGGTTATTTTGGGGGCCATCTCGCCAAACAATATGAGAATGACGACAGCGTAGAGGTAATTTTTATCGCCAGGGGGCAGCATTTAGATAAAATAAGACGTGAAGGTCTTAAGGTCATTCAGGGCGACAACGAATTCATTGCAAAACCTTCCCTTGCAACAAATAATCCGGCAGATATAGGCAAAGTAGATTATGTCATAATCTGTACGAAGACCTACCAATTGGAAGAGGCGGCCAGGAGTATGGCCCCTTGCTTAGGCCCAGATACTGTCATCCTTCCTTTACTTAACGGGGTAGATGCTACGGAAAGAATTGCCAGGCTCTTCCCGGAAGCCGAGGTCTGGAATGGTTGTGTTTATATTATAGCCCGGCTGAAGGAGGTTGGAGTGGTAGAAAATTCCGGCAATATTCAGCAACTGCATTTTGGTCATGAGACCATAACTTCAGAGAAATTAGAAACCTTCGAGGACCTTTTAAAAGACTCTGGAATTGAAGTATATGCCACTCAGGAGATTTCAAAAATAGTATGGGAAAAATACATTTTCATTTCTTCCATGGCAACCGCAACTACCTACTTTGACCTCAGTATAGGCGGCGTTCTTTCCAGGCAAGAAGAAATGCTTATTGAGCTTATAAAGGAAGTAAGTTTGGTAGCCAGAGCAGGCAAAATCAGAATTGATCCGGAAATTGAGAAGGAAGTACTTAAAAAATTTCGCACCCTGCCCTTCGAAGCTACTGCTTCGATGCATAGCGACTTTCAAAATCGCAAGTCACAAACAGAATTGGATGCTTTAACAGCGTATGTAGTGCAAACTGGTAAAAAGCTTGGGATAGCTACGCCGGCCTATTCTAAATGCCTACAAAGCCTGAAGCCAAAGCGGTAAGTGGTTTTTGGGTTTAGGATACCGTAGAAGAAAGCAAGAATCTGTTCTCAGTGTATATATGAGATAAGGTAGATAACAACAAAAAGACGATCTAAACGTTTTAGTTATTGACCAAATCTTATATTATGAAACCTTTCCTTTTCTTCCTAACCTTCTTTCTTACAGTGAATTGCGTAGCTCAAAGCCCGTATTATGACAGATGGGTGGCTATGGCAAAAAGCGACTTTAGCCTTCAGCCTGAATATGGGGAGGGTGAGCGTACCACCAAACAAAAAGAATCGGATGAGGAATTTGAAAAGGACATCTTGCAATATTACAAGGGTGATCGTGAAGCCGCCGGGAAGAAGATGGTAGCCCTCGGCTTTACCTATTTATATGATAAGGGTGATTTTGTTACAGCGATGAGGCGATTCAATCAGGCTTTTTTACTGGACAGAGAAAATGCGGATATATATTACGGATACGGAACTGTATATTTTAATTTAGGGGCGCTTGGTGAAGCCAGAAAGCAATATGATAAAGGCTTAAAGATTAACCCAAGGCATTCGGAGATCCTGACAGACTACGGGACTACATTTTTGGGTGATTACTACAATGAGTTTCCTGTAAACAAGGGACAGGCGCTTGAAAACCTCATAATGGCATCGAACTATCTGGACAGATCTTTAGCCATTGATGATCAGAATTCTAATACGATCTACAAATTATCAATCGTAAACATGTATCTGGGAGATTGTGAAAAGGCAAATTCATTTCTGGCAAGGGCGAAGGCGATGAAGAATAGCAATGTTACCGAATCCTATGTTCAAGAGCTTAAAGGAAAGTGCTCAAAGTAAAATGATTAAAAACCCGTGTTGGGAAAAATCTATTCATCCTTATCTTGAAACTTAGGAAGAACTCAAAAGAAGCTGAGTTCAAATTGAAGGCTTAAAGAAAACGGACTTTGCTCATTTATTTTTGGCATTTGGTGGAGTTTCCTACCTGCCAAGCGTCAAAATATGTATTTTACCAAATAAATAGTTCACTTATTCAGCATGGAAACTTTAGAAAATAAGTCCGAAGTAAGCCCTGATAGGGTAAAGCTGCCTTTTTCATTTGATGTTAAGCGAATGCAAGAGGAGATCGAAAATCTGAAACTTCAGGATTTTATTTACTACAATGTACTACAGTTAAGAGCACCAGCTCACCTCGTAGACACCTCCTTGCCCGTTCCTCCGCCTGCCGATGACTACGCGGACGGTTCATGGACCGATTGGTTAAATACATCGATATTGCAAAAATCAGCTTACCTATCAAGTATTGTGGACACTTTTGCTGCACATACCAGCGTTACCTTGGTACGTCTGTTACGCTTAGAAGCCGGCTCGGTTGTTAAAGAACATACGGATCCTACTTTAGGATTGGAAATACCAAAATCTGTAATCCGCCTTACCATTCCGGTAATTACAAATGAGGCTGTTGAATTTTTGTTAAACGGGCAACCGGTTCCAATGAAGGAAGGAGAATGTTGGTATATGAGACTTAGCGATCCGCATAAAGTAATTAATGCCGGTACTACCGAAAGAATTAGTATGACCATTGATATGGTGCCCAACCAATGGGTTAGATCTCAAATTTTGACTGCCTAGCTCTAATTTCAGTAAAATCAAGGAAACTATTACGATTGCTTTTATTTAGCTCTTAAATTTCATTACTTTAAGAAAAATCTGGAAGTGGAAAAAAAGAGCAACAAAATAGTAAGTTGGCTATTGGTCATTACATTGGCCTTCACCATATTTTCCCTAAAGGCTCAAGAGAAAAGAGTAAGAGACTACGGAATTACTATTGGAATCCTTAAAACAGGAACTCTAAACGCTATTACGGATGTTGAAGGTGTAAAAGTTGGGCATACTACCGTATTTGAAGGAGAAGCTATTAGAACAGGGGTTACCGCAATTCTACCACATTCGGGGAATATTTTTCAGGCTAAAGTGCCGGCTGCTATTTACCTGGCCAACGGATTTGGAAAACTAGCAGGCTACAGCCAGGTAAAGGAACTGGGCAATCTGGAGACTCCTATAATACTTACAAACACACTAAGCGTGCCCGTAGCGTCTGACGCGCTTATAAGCTATACCTTAAACCAGGAAGAGAATAAGAATGTACGCTCAGTGAATGCTGTGGTAGGTGAAACCAATGATGGCTGGCTTAATGATATCAGAGGCAGGCATATTACGGAACAACATGTGATTCAGGCAATTAATAATGCCAAAACCGGAGCCGTTGTAGAGGGCAGTGTTGGAGCGGGCACAGGAACAGTTTGTTTCGGATATAAAGGCGGCATAGGAACGGCTTCCCGAGTAATACCCGATGCGTTTGGAGGCTATACGGTAGGTGTCCTGGTTCAAACAAATTTTGGAGGTGTTTTTGAGCTCAATGGCGTGCCCATAGCCAAAGAGCTAAATAACTATCCAAAACAGTTTAAATACGATGTGGATGGCTCCTGTATGATCGTTGTGATGACAGATGCTCCTTTAGACTCCAGAAATCTTGAGCGCCTGGCAAAAAGGGCTATGATGGGGTTGGCTAAGACCGGAGGTATAGCCTCCAATGGTAGTGGAGACTATGTGATAGCGGTTTCTACAGCAGAGGCCAATCGCATTGACTACTCGAGTGATTCGATATTGCAAAAAACGACAAGCCTGAGAAACGATGCCGTGAGTCCTTTGTTTTTAGCAGTGATAGAGGCAACAGAAGAAGCGATCTTGAATGCTTTGTTCGCGGCCAGAACGACAAAGGGTAGGGAAGGGCATGAAATTCAGTCTTTGCCTATTGAAAAGATCATCGGCATAATGAAAAGTTACAACAAAATTGATTTGGATAAATAGCCGTATTCTCAAGTAGTATTTTCTTCTTACCCTAACCGATATTTTTTAAAAAACCAAACTTCTTCTAGAAGCTCTTTTAATACTACCAAAACCGTCTTAACTTAGTAGTAAAGATGTAGAACTAATTTCAACTCCATGAAAAAAACAGGACTTCTGCTATTCTTTGCGGTTTTCTTATTTGTCAAAGCCCAGGGACAGACAAAGAACTTTATTGATAAGCCCTATCTCGAGACGACAGCCTTATATACTACTATGGTGGTACCTGATAAGATTTACCTGTCTATTTTGATTACCGAAGGCGATACCAAAGGCAAAACATCGGTAGAGGAGCAGGAAAATAAAATGGCAGTCAAGCTGAAATCGCTGGGAATTGATATCAAAAAACAACTCACTCTTGAAGATCTCGCGAGCAACTTCCAAAAGTATTTTTTGAGAAAAAAGGACGTCTTAAAAAACAAATCGTATACGCTGGTTGTTTACGATGCCGAAACTGCGGGTAAGGTAATACTTGGTCTGGAATCTATCAAAATTTCCAATGTCAGACTTGCAAAAACAGAGTATTCGAAGTTAGAAGAGCTAAAAATACAATTGAGAGAGTCTGCCGTAAAAAAGGCAAAGACACAAGCGGAGGCCTTGTTAAGACCACTGGACCAAAAACCCGGTAAAGCAATTTATATTTCTGATATTAATACCAACATTCCAAGGCTTTATGGCAGAGCGGCAGGTGTTAATGCCATAAACATGGAGATGGACTCTAAAGAAGGGGGATTTCAGCCTATCTCCATTGAATTTGAAAAGATTAAGGTAGAAAGCACCGTAACGGTCTACTTTGAAATATTATAACCTCTGACTGTTTGATTTGGATTCCTATGGGTCAAAGCACAAAATCACTTTTTTTGTTGCTCGTCCTCGTACAGGGTGCTCATTCTGTTGAAGAATACCTGGGAAGACTCTGGGAAAGTTTTCCTCCTGCCACTTTTCTTTGCAGCCTTATTTCTGACGACCATGAAACAGGTTTCCTGGTGATCAATGTCGGACTGTTCGTTTTTGGCCTCTGGTCCTGGTTTTTTGCTATACGAAATAGTTATTCCTACGCTAGAGGATTGCTGTGGTTTTGGATTGTAATCGAACTAATTAATGTAATAGGGCATCCGCTGTGGGCCGTATATATAAATAAGTACACTCCAGGATTGGCAACCACGCCCTTGCTTCTTGTTGTCCTATTATTTTTGCTTCGGGAGCAAAGAGCATTAGCCGGTACTCAGTTTTAAAAAGCTTAAAAATTTGAAAGGTACTTATGCAGTAATGGCCTTAAGTGTACATTGATATTTTCCATACATTTAAATTGATAAACGCAAAACCTAAGCAAAGTGGAAGTGAGTAAGATTATACAGGCAATTAGTGCAGGCCGTACGGATTATATTTTTCGTTTGCTGAGTTCGGTAGACTGGAAGGAACAGCTTCATAAAGGAACTGTTAAGCCGCTTCAATGGCTGGTTTATTATGACGATCTGACCGCGCTTAGAGCGGTTTTGCAAGCAGGGGGAGATCTAAGCAGTATAGACCTGAATGCCGAGTTAGGAAATGCCGCCTTTTTTGGACATTGGAAAATATGTGATTTCCTGATTGGCGAAGGAGCCGATGTAAATGCCGTGGTAGATAAGACGGCAGAGACTCCACTACATAACGCTCTGGCTAAGGCAGGAAGGCCTTACTACATTTATACGGTACGATTGTTAATTGAAAAAGGAGCGGACATAAACGCCAAAACAATTCCCCGTCTGGATACCGGTGCTTTTATGCGCGACGTACGCACTGCGGGTGAAACCCCACTGCATCGGGCTGCGGCTTATGCGGATGAGCGCACTATTAAGTTCCTTCTTGAAAATGGGGCAGACAAAACATCTAAAGACGCCCATGGGGATAGTCCTTTGAGTTGGGCAAGCAGGCATTTGCGTCCGGGTACCATACTAGCCTTATTATCTTATGGCGAACATCGCATTGGTGAAGGTCATAGGCTAAAAAACAAAAGTGATCACGGCCAGGGTTGGGGTAATAGCATGGACTGGAACCTCTTTGGGGAATACCTTCCGGACGAAGCTTAGGTATTGACAGGCAAAAATTAAATATATAGCTTATGGTTAGACCAGCCAGGTTCAACGACGCCACAGAAATTGCTTCAATTTATAACTATTATATCCAAAACGATATCGCGACATTTGAGGAAGAAATTGTTGGGGTATCAGAAATGAAAAGAAGGATGGAGCAACTACTTCCGAAAATGCCCTGGCTTGTTTATGAAACGGGGGGCGAAATCCTAGGCTATGCCTATGCGAGTTACTGGAATCCGAGATCCGCATATAAACACTCAGCTGAAAGCACTGTATACCTAAAAAACGGATCAGATGGAAAAGGGATAGGATCTTTGCTTTATTCAGAGCTTTTGGCACTGCTTAGGGCTCGAAATTTTAGAACGGTGATCGGGGGAATCTCCTTGCCAAATGTCGCTAGTGAGCGTTTGCACGAAAAATTCGGATATGAAAAAGTCGCGCACTTCAAGGAAGTGGGTTTTAAGTTTGGCCGTTGGATAGATGTCGGGTATTGGCAACTACAGATGTAAGCAAAAGAATAGCTCAATCGCTATAGAAACTAAAAAAAGGGTTTATGTAAACTATCGCAAGTGTGAGCAATTCTATTTGCTCTGTTCGCTATAGGTTTTCCAGTCTTTTTCTTTGTAAACGTCATCACCAAAATACTTGGCGATGTTCAAGAAAGGTCTAGGCTTTTGATACCCGGGAACCGGTGAGAGCATGTTTAAACTTTCATCGAGAAAAACAACTGTAGGATAGCTTAATTTGCCCTGAAGTAAGGCTGCGGCAAACTCGTGATAACCTCTACGGCCAGACGGAACATATTTATAGGTCTTTCCCTTAAATTCGATTGGGTCTTTCCCTTCACCGTCTAATTTTACCATATAAAAGTTGTCAGACATGTATTTCGCCACCTCCGGATTTTGAAATGTATCCTTGTCCATTTTTTTACACCATCCACACCAATCTGTGTAGACGTCAACAAAAACTTTCTTCGGATTTTTCTCAGTCTGAGCAAGGGCTGCTGCCTCATCCCAGCTAAGCCAATTCACCTCCTGGGCACTCATTTGAAAGCTTAATAGGCCCGTTAAAAGAACGAGTACTAGGGTCGAAAAAGATTTGGTCTTTACCTTCATTGCGCTTGTTTTAGGATGTTAGTCCAACAACTGTACCAAAACTAACGAAAAATATACGGCTTTATTTCACAATTTCCTGAGGCTTTGGTGCCAAAAAAAGATCTTTAACATCTACCTGATTTTTAATAAGGTCGTCAAAATTTTCGCGTTTCCGTATCAAAACCGCTTCTCCCTTGTGCCACAGGACCTCGGCTGGCCTAAACCTGGAATTATAATTGCTGGCCATAGTAAAGCAGTAAGCACCGGCATTTTTAAAGCAGAGAATATCCCCTTCAGATATCTCGTTGATCCTCCGATTGTTCCCGAAAGTATCCGTCTCACAGATGTATCCCACTACCGAATAATAGCGTTCTCTGCCTTTGGGATTGGAAATATTGCTAATTTCATGTGAGGCTCCATAAAGCATGGGCCGTATTAGGTGGTTAAAGCCAGAATCAATGCTGGCGAAGACCGTAGAGGTTGTTTGTTTGACTACGTTTACTTTGGCTAAAAAATGGCCCGCCTCACTCACCAAAAATTTACCAGGCTCAAAGGCTAAGGTGAGCTCTCGCCCATATTCCTTACAAAAGGTATTAAACCTACTGCTCAGTTTTTGCCCCAGTTCTTCAATGTTGGTTTGTATATCGCCTTCCCGGTAGGGTACTTTAAAACCACTTCCAAAATCTATAAATTCCAGTTCCTTGAAGTTTTTAGCCGTTTCAAAAAGGATTTCAGAGGCATATAGGAACACATCGATGTCAAGAATATCACTCCCTGTATGCATATGGATACCATTTACCTTCATTTTGGTAAGCGCTACAATACGGAGAAGATGCGGAATTTGATGAATACTAATCCCAAACTTAGAATCAATATGGCCCACTGAGATCTTTGAATTACCCCCAGCCATTACATGAGGGTTGATGCGAATACATACTGGGATGTCAGGATGCTTGCTGCCAAACTGCTCCAGAATAGAAAGATTGTCGATATTAATTCTAACACCAAGTGCTGCAGCCTCCTCAATTTCTTCGAGTGAGACACCGTTGGGTGTAAAAATAATATCCTCTGGCTTAAAGCCCGCAATAAGCCCTAGCTTTACTTCCTGGATAGAAACGGTGTCCAAACCGCTACCCAGGCTATTCATCAGCCTAAGTATCGCAATATTGGACAAGGCTTTAGCCGCATAGTTCAATTTAAGTTTTTTAACGCTTTTAAAGGCATTTGTCAGCCGATTAAACTGAGAGATTATTTTTTCGGAATCGTATACATACACCGGATCTCCGAACTTCTTTGCAACCGATAATAAATCCGTGGGCTTCATTACTACAATTATTTAAGGCAAATCTAAGATTTCTTCGCTGCTCTTCATAATAATATGACTACACTATAAAAAATACAACATTTTGTTATATTTAAAACATTTCTATTGTGATTTAAACCTTGCTCCAGTCTTTTTCGCTTCGTACATTTAAGGAAAATTATCCGATGAAACTACCTTTCTTTCCATTGCAATCTGTTTTCTTTCCCGGTGAGAAGGTTCCACTACATATTTTCGAAGAACGTTATAAGCAGCTGATCAATGATTGCCGGTCTGAGGCCATTACTTTTGGCATTCCGGTTTATATCAATGACAGTCTCGCCTATGGTACGGAAGTACAGCTTGTAGAGGTAGTAAACACTTATGAAGGAGGATCGATGGACGTGGTGTGTGTGGCGCGACAAGTTTTTAAAGTACTGACCTTTGATAATGAAATGGAAGGTAAGCAGTACGCTGGCGGTATAATACAGTTTTTGGACAATGTAAATGACGGGGAGCGAGATGCTAAAAAAGAAGTGCTTTTGAGGTTAGAAGAACTCTATGATTTAATGGATGTTCCTTTTACACCAGTGCCCTTAGACCTTTTTAACAGTTACGTGCTGGCACATAAAATGGGACTTTCTTTTGAGCAGGAGTACCAACTACTACAGCTCCCTAAAGAAAGCGAACGCCTGGGCTTTATAAAATCGCACTTAATAGGTACGATACAAGTCTTAAAAGAAGTTAACCGAACCAAGAAGATCATTGACCAGAACGGACATTTCAGGAATTTTGACCCCCTTGATTTTAAGGACTTTAAATTAAGTTGATAATTTAAGTCTGGTACAGAACATAACCCCCCAGCAATTAGATTGAGAACAAATGATTCAAGCTCATTGAAGCCATGAAAGGGCAAGCTTTTTGTTTAGCTTTCAATTAAACTGGGGGCATCAGCCCCACCCCTTCTACACAAAGTTACAAGTGCCCCCTGCAATTTTATAGCAAGACAGGAAATAAGTGTTGCGTTGAGCTCTGTTTGACCAGACCAATGTAAAACTAGCTTTAGTATAAGAAAGGATAGGAGGAACATAAGAGCTATTAAGCCAGGATTTTCTGCCTATTCCATTCCTCACTACCTACTATTTGATGTTTACTTCATACCGATCGCCATGACTCTATTGGCTATCCGCTGTTTAGCGTTTTTTAATTAGGGTAAATGCAGCTGGTTTCCTATTTTTGTTTGCCGAATACAAGAACACATTACATATGAATCTTCACGAATATCAAGGAAAGGAAATATTGGCAAGTTTTGGAGTTAGAGTGCAACGTGGTATTGTTGCTCATAATGCTAAAGAGGCTGTTGACGCCGCTAAACAACTAACTCAGGAAACGGGGACCTCCTGGCATGTAATTAAGGCCCAGGTTCACGCAGGTGGACGTGGCAAAGGCGGAGGGGTAAAATTGGCCAAAAACCTTAGTGAAGTGGAAGAACTGGCAGGGTCAATCATAGGAATGAACCTGGTTACACCTCAAACCTCTGCTGCTGGTAAAAAGGTACATCAGGTTTTGGTTGCTGAAGATGTATACTATCCAGGAGATAGCGAGACCAACGAGTTTTATATGTCTGTTCTTCTCAATAGGGCCACAGGTAGAAATATGATTATGTATTCTACTGAAGGTGGGATGGATATTGAGCAGGTCGCAGAAGAAACACCACATCTAATTTTTACAGAAGAAATTGATCCGGCTACCGGACTATTGCCTTTTCAGGCCAGAAAGGTGGCTTTTAACTTAGGGCTTTCAGGCACCGCTTTCAAGGAAATGACCCGTTTTGTTAGTTCCCTTTACAAGGCCTACCAACAAAGTGATGCAAGTCTTTTTGAGATCAACCCGGTTTTAAAGACTTCAGATGACAAAATCATGGCTGTAGACGCCAAGGTCTCTATAGATGACAATGCCCTATTTAGGCGTAAGCAGTACGCGGAAATGCGAGATCTCAGAGAAGAGAACCCCATTGAGGTGGAGGCTAGAGCGGTTGGATTGAATTATGTAGATCTCGATGGTAATGTTGGGTGTATGGTAAATGGAGCTGGCCTCGCTATGGCGACTATGGATCTTATTAAAATGGCGGGTGGTGAACCTGCAAACTTCCTTGATGTCGGAGGAACAGCGGATGCCAAAAGGGTAGAGGAAGCCTTCCGTATTATTCTGAAAGATCCTGCCGTTAAGGCAATCCTTATTAACATTTTTGGGGGTATAGTGCGTTGTGATCGTGTTGCCCAGGGTGTCGTTGATGCTTACAAGAACATGGGTGACGCCATCAAAGTACCAATTATTGTGCGCCTTCAGGGTACCAATGCAGAACTGGCAAAGGAAATCATTGATAATTCTGGTTTGGCGGTCCATTCAGCAGTACAATTCCAGGAAGCCGCAGATAAGGTCAAAGAAGTGCTGGCCTAAAACTAAGAACGTAATTTTTAAGTTAAGCGATGTCTTTATGGCATCGCTTTTTTTTTTGCCTGCGCGGCATGTTTTAAACGATTATCATAAAATTACCAGAATGATGAGTTAATTATGCGTTAAACAGGAATCATTGCGGTAACAATTATAGAATACCGGCGTCTCTCATACATATTCATCAATTTATTAACAATTAAACAAACAACGTCATGAGAAAACTTAGTCTAGTTTTAGTAGCTGCAATGCTACTTTCAGCAGGAAGCGCCTTCGCGGGAAGCTTTGAAAAGCCCAAGCCTTCTAAGAATTTATCAGCTCAGATCGCAGAGATCCTTGAAGCCAGTCAGATTAAAGTTAAGGATGCCGATCTTACTGCAAGGGTTTTATTTACCCTTAACGAAGAGAACGAAATCATTGTCTTAAAAGTAGATTCTGATGACCCAAGGCTCGAGCAAATTATTAAATCTAAGTTGAACTATAAGAAGGTAGATCTTAAGGAAAAACAATCAGAAAAAAAGTATGTGATTCCGGTTAGAATTACTGTGTGAGACTTTAAGGTAATTTAAGGGTAACATTTCCCCGGTGTTACCCATTTTAAATAACCGTTAAGCTTCAAACTTTACTTTAATATTCTAAAGAAGCGTTCTAATTTTGAGCCATAAGACAAAAAAAGAGACAAATTAAATTTTTGTTAAAAACAAGTTTCAATGTAACATTCGCAATTTATAGACGTCTCTTATATTAAATCATCAATTCATCATAACAATCATTAAACAAACAACGTCATGAGAAAATTCAGTTTATTTATGGTAGTAGTTATGCTACTATCCGCAGGAAATCTTTTAGCAAGTGAAGCCAAGCCTAAACCTAAAGATCCCGCCAAAACCCTATCCGCACAGATTGGAGACCTCTTAGGGAGCAATTCATTTATCGTGGAAAGCAGCGATCTAACTGCAAAGATTAGATTTACCCTGAATGAGGATAAGGAAATTGTGGTTCTTTCTGTAGAGACAGACCATGAGGCTCTGGAAGCATTTGTTAAAAGCAGATTGAATTACCAGAAGGTAAATCTGAGCAACGCACGTGAAGGTAAAATGTACACAGTGCCCGTTCGGATTACCGAGTAGATACAGCTTGTTACAATGAAAAATCCTGAATCCGCTTATCGGAATTTCAGGATTTTTTTTGTTGATATGACTTGTGTTATTTCTGTCGTGGGTTTCTCTCTTTGAGCGCGGTCTTGTGAAGTGATAGATTTTTTTGCTTTAAAAGCACTCATTAGAACTTCTCCTGGAACCTTCGGGTTTTCCTTACTACCTCTAAGATAAATAACAAGGCCATTTAAAAAATTACGTAGTACCTGATCACCGCAGCTGCGATACTTTGGGTGATTTTCGCTCCTACAGAAGGCGCCGATTTCACTTTTTGAGATTCTGAAGTCAACTAATTTTAGTATGTCCACAATTTCATCATCCCGCAGCATTAACGCGACTCTCAGTTTTTTTTAAAACATCATTATTTGTCATACAAAACCTTTCCCGCAAGGTATCATAATTAATTGCAGTCTTATCATAATCAGGAAGTTATTTGTGGCGCTTTTATACGAAAACGCCCAATTTTATAGTTATATTAGAGGTAAATAGGGCAAACCCCAAGCCTCCCATAAACTATGAGCTCCTACGAGGAAAAACTTAGCATTTTATCTGAGATGATCGCTTTTGCGCGCGCGGATTACGCGATCAAAGACTCTGAGTACGACTTTCTACTCAGTGTTGCCACCCAACTGGGAGTAGATAAAGATACCTTCGATTCACTTTTTGAAATGGAAGTGGAGAAGATTATACCTAAAACTCAGGCAGAACGTATTTTGCAGTTTCATCGGCTAGTGTTGCTTATGAATGTAGACCAGGAGCAGCACCAGATAGAGGTAAGTAAACTACATAACATTGGCCTGGGTATGGGCCTTCCACCATCTGCAATAGAACAAGTGCTTACCGTGATGCACAAGTACCCTAATAAAATTGTACCACCAGAAGTGCTCATCAACATATTTAAGGCCCACTACAACTAGCCTTAATATCATTTTTAAGCGAACTATTTTTTGAATAAGGAGGTTTGTAAGCCTGAAACTGAAAATAAAGACATTTTGACAGTCATTTAACCCCTTGTTAAGACAAAATGACACTAAAATTGAACTGGTATACCCTTTGCTTTAGTAAGAGAGAAAGCAAAAGTTTAATTAAAATAAAAGTCGATATGAGCTTAGTTAGAAAAAATAACGTCTTATTTCCTTCGCTGCTTAATGAATTTCTAAGACCTGATTGGTTTGGCGGCATGGAGAATTTTTCGAGCACTGTACCTGCGGTTAATATAAAAGACAATGAAAAAGATTTTGAGATAGAACTTGCCGTTCCAGGAATGAAGAAAGGCGATTTTAATATTGAGGTTGACGAGAATGTACTTACAATCTCAGCAGAGGCCAAAACAAGTAAAGATCTTTCTGAAGAAAACTTTACGCGTAGAGAGTTCTCTTATACATCTTTCAAGAGAGCTTTTACCTTACCTGAAACCATTGACGAGGACAAAATTGTAGCTTCCTATGAGAACGGAGTTTTGAAATTTAAGTTGCCCAAAAGAGAAGAGGCGCTTCCCAAACCCAAAAGATTAATTAGCATTGGGAAGTAAGAAATAAGAGATTATGTCGCACCCGCCTAACGGGTCCTTCATAATGGTTGGTTTGTTTAGTTGGTTAGTTAGGGAGCGCTCCGAGAAATCGGGGCGCTTTTTTTTGAAATAGTATGAAGTTTGTTAATTTAGGCTTGTCTAAAAAATAGCTGTAATTTATTTTATTCCAGAATATTAAATGATATTACTTTAATAATATATATAGATTTGTATTCAAACTCCTTTTTTGCTGTAATAAGGATAAAGAAATCTAATTTTCCTGCTTTTGAAGTGTTTTTATCTCATCCCTTAACTTGGCTGCTTGCATAAAATCAAGATCTTTAGCTGCCTTCTCCATGGCCTTTCGCTTGTCGCGAATTAGCTTCTCTTTCTGATCTTTGGTGAGGTATTCCAGATCGGGTTCGGCGGCACGCATTTCTTCCTTTTTCAAAATGAAAAGTAGAAACCGAATTTTTGGCCAGAGCGTTATCAAGACTTTTGTTCAAAGCTTGGGGCACAATATTGTTTTCATGATTATAAGCAATCTGCTTGTCTCTCCTATACGTTGTTTCGTCTATCGTTTTTTGCATACTGACGGTTATCTTGTCGGCGTACATTATAGCCCTACCATTAAGATGTCTTGCAGCCCTTCCTACAGTTTGAGTAAGCGATCTGTTACTTCGCAAAAAACCCTCTTTATCGGCGTCAACAATTGCCACAAGAGAAACCTCGGGGAGGTCCAATCCCTCTCGTAGTAAGTTTACTCCAATGAGTACATCGAAAATACCTTTGCGAAGATCCTGCATGATCTCTACACGTTCCAAAGTATCAACATCACTATGGATATACCGGCATCTGATATTTATCCTGGCCAGGTATTTTGCCAATTCCTCGGCCATTCTTTTGGTTAAGGTAGTTACAAGTGTACGTTCATCCTTCTCCACCCTTAGCTGTATCTCTTCAACCAGATCGTCTATTTGATTTGCGCTTGGCCGCACCTCTATTTCAGGATCTAATAAACCGGTTGGCCTTATCACCTGCTCAACATAGACGCCCTGGCTAAGCTCAAGCTCATAATCGGCCGGTGTGGCGCTGACATAAATCACCTGATTTTGTAAGGCTTCGAATTCCTCGAATTTAAGCGGGCGGTTGTCCATAGCCGCCGGAAGCCGAAAACCGTATTCTACAAGATTTTCCTTTCTTGATCTATCACCGCCATACATGGCATGTACTTGTGGAATGGTAACGTGACTTTCATCAACAACCATGAGGTAATCGTTCGGAAAGTAATCCAAAAGACAAAAGGGCCGGGTTCCTGGTTCTCTACCATCTAAATACCTGGAGTAGTTCTCAATACCCGAGCAATAGCCCAATTCCCGTATCATTTCCAAATCAAAATTCGTACGTTCCTCAAGACGTTTGGCCTCCAAGGGTTTTGCTACATCCTTAAAATAGGCGACCTGGTTGACCAGGTCTTCCTGAATAAGATAAATAGCATTTTGAAGAATATCAGGAGAGGTAACAAACATATTGGCAGGATAAATATTGAGATTTTCGTATACCTCCAGCTTTTTGTTTTTATAGGGGTCAAAGGCTTCAATTTCTTCAATCTCATCTCCAAAGAAATGCACCCTGAACGCGTGGTCCGCATAGCTTGGGAATACATCAACCACATCGCCTTTTACTCTAAAGTTCCCGTTTCTAAAGTCTGCCGTAGTCCTTGAATACAGGCTTTGAACCAGCTGGTGTAAGAATTTTGTTCGGGAAATAACCTGGTCTTTTTGAATAGAGATCACATTTTTTTGAAACTCCGCAGGATTTCCAATCCCGTACAGGCAGGAGACAGATGCTACAACCAGGACATCTCTTCTTCCCGAAAGAAGCGAGGAGGTGGCGCTTAAGCGCAACTTTTCTATATCCTCATTGATGGAAAGATCTTTTTCGATATAAAGTCCGCTGGTAGGGATATAAGCCTCTGGCTGATAATAATCGTAATACGATACAAAATACTCTACCGCATTATTTGGGAAAAACTGCTTGAACTCTGAGTAGAGCTGTGCGGCTAAGGTCTTGTTGTGCGCCAAAACCAGGGTAGGCCTTTGTACCTCTTCAATTACATTGGCAACTGTAAAGGTCTTCCCGGAGCCTGTGACCCCAAGTAAGGTCTGATAGCGTTCGTTTTCCTCAATCCCCTCTGCTAATTGCCTGATCGCCCCGGGCTGATCACCCGTTGGTTTGAAGTCTGAGACTACTTTAAATTTCATGATATAAAATTAAGAAATAGCCTAAGAATACAAGGCGGTTTTAGGGTAAATTAGTTCTACAAATTTTGATGACGGTTTCTGGGTAAACTACCACGTTATAGGGGTAAAATAGTCCCTATTTTTAGCGTTTTAACGCAAAATGACCAGTTACTGCATTATTAGAGTCGTCTGTCGCCTTAAACCAATAATCTGCAGAGGGTAGGGGTGAACCATTAAATGTTCCGTCCCAACCTTGTGAAAGCGGATCTATCTGTAGTAGAAATTTACCATAACGATCAAAAATAGAAATATTAGCTACATTAATCTCCGTGAAGGTGGGCGGCGGTATAAATTGCCAGAAGTCGTTTACCCCATCGCCATTTGGCGTAAAAAACTTAGGGAACCCTTCAAGAGTTAAATCCTGCTCAATTACCTGTTCAACCACGCCACAGCCATTTTTGTCACGAACAAATACGGTATGTCTTCCGGGGAGTACATCGTTAAAAACGTTGCTGTCCTGATAGGGTCCGTTAATATTGTCAATGGCGTATTCATAGTCTCCTTCGCCATCTACAGAAACGGTAAAACGAAGCACTCCGTTTAGGGGCTGCACACCAATGTTTGTGATGGTAGCAATACTCGATGACACAACAGAAAACAATTGCGAACTCGGGCATTCAATGATGGCGCCATTTTGAGAGGCAGTATTAAAGGCTTCGTAGCGATAATCACCCACCTGGGTGATGTCTAAGGATGTTCCTGTGCCAAGTAAGGTCTCATTTCCAAATTGGTCTACTTCGAACCAACGGTATTCCTCGGCAGTATCTGTTGAACTTACTGTAAAAGGCAGTTCATTGGTACACAAAGAGAAGAGATCGGGAAAGTCTATTTCGGGATTTATAGTGATCAGTTCTCCGGTCACCGAGTCGAAGAAGGGTCCGCAACCTAAAATGGTCGAAAAATTCTCTTGTCCGCAGCCTATAGCCTCTCCTGCACTGTTAAATGGAACAATAGTGATAAAGAAAGTACGATTGGCTTCAAAATCTATGACGAAAGTAGAACTGCTTGTGAACACTACATTATCAAGCACTTCCGAAGTAAAGGGGGAGAACCCTATGGTTACCCTATAGCCGTCCGCTCCCGGTACGGGCGTCCATTCAATTAAAGGAGTAAGAGGTACATTGATGGCCCCGTTTACCGGACTGAGCAAGGTAGTACAGCCAGGTAAGACAACAACATCACCAGTGGTGAAACTTTGTTCTGCGCAGGGGGAGGCCGAACCATTTTCGTTGGTGGGAATCACACTTACATAGATCTGCGTATTGGTTGGAAGATCTGCCGGAGGATTATAAAACAGAACATTCCCCAAGGCCTGATTGTTTAGTATTTCGCCACCCCCGGGCGTTGTACCCAATGATAAGGTATAGCCTGTAGCCGTGGGAGCGTATGCCCACGAAATGTTGGTCTCTATATTTACATCTGTAGCTCCGTCTGCGGGGATACTTAAAGTGGTACAGCCCGGTGCAGTAGTTACATCCTCGGTGGTAAAAGATCCGGCAGGACAAATAATGTCAGACTGATTGAAGAAAAACAAGGTTATGGTAACGTATAACAGGGTATTTTCGGGAAGTCCGAGCGGAGGTGTATAGCTGGTAGCTCCTCCGACGTTTTGATTGACGATATCCGATGCTCCAGGAGTAGTACCAATAGAGATGATGTACCCTGGTACCCCAGTCACTGCCTCCCAGGAAATGGCGGTTGTTACCGGTACATTAGTAGCCCCATCCAAAGGGTTAAGCAATGCGGGGCATTCTTGTGCCATCGCCATAAAACCATGGCACAAAACAATAAATAATAGCAACTTTCTTTTCATAACTTTCTTACGGCATAAGGTCCTTTAAGGCATCTAAAAAACTAGCTAAATTGCTAACGTTTTAATGCAAAATGACCTGTTATTTCTCTCCCATCTTTTAATAATACTTTAAACCAATAGTCAGAAGCCGGTAATGACCTGCTGGCATTGTTTCCGTTCCACCCTTCTTCTGCCGGACTAATTTGCGTAACGAAGGTTCCATAGCGATCATAAATCGAAATAAAAGCATCTGGCTCAAAGAGTCCACTTACCCCAGTAACTTGCCAAAAATCATTGACCCCATCTCCATTTGGGGTAAAGAATTTAGGATATCCCAATACTGATATTTCCTTTTCTGTAATTCCGCAGCCTTTTCTGTCCCTTACAAAAACGGTAAAAAAACCAGGCTCAACGCCTTCAAAGAAATTAGACTGTTGAAACAAACTTCCGTCTAAAGAATACTCATAATCTCCATCTCCGGAAACGTCAACCTGTACGGTATTGTTGGTGGAGAAATCGGATATTATGATGTCATCTATGATTGCTCTGTTTGAGGCAACTACCGAAAAAGATACTTCATTATAACAAGTTAAAACAGAGGTATTGGCGTTGTAATCATACCCCCCTTGAAGGGCATATTCTCCCAGTTCGGTTATACGAACTTCCCGTCCTGTGGCAAATTGCTTGGTATCTCCTTCTATGGTTCTCAGCCAACGGTAAGAATCAAAACCACCAGGTGCCGAAAGGCTTATACCTCCTCCATCTGTACATAAAGAAAAAGTAGATTGCATTTCCAGCATGGGTGAAGGATTCACGTTTAAATCAATGACTTCAACACCCTGGCATTGTCCTGCATTTTCCAGTCGGGCAAAAAGTGTAATTGGTTGGGTATCAAAAGAACCCGAAAGTGCGTTTTGTTCAAGAGCAGCATCCTCCAGACTTAGATAAAAGCTGACATTAAGGCCGCCATAATTTTCGGCAATATCATCAAGATCAAAAATTGCTGAGAGTTTATCGTCATCCAGATCCATATCGCATTGCGAAAATGGGCCATAGGCACTATCTTCAATAGTTACGGGGCTTATCTCTAACTGTAGCTCGCCAAAGTTGGTGCATCCTAGGCTGTTTACCGCTTTGTAATACAATGTTTGATTAAAAGCCTGAGTATTTCTATAGTCTGCGATTTCGGTTATTGGATTGTCACTTGTACGGTCAGAAATACTTTCGTATAAGAAGAATTCTATGTTTGGATTATCGTTAATTTCCGTGAGATTAATATTTGTAATGCCGTCGGTAGAATTGCTGCTATCAAGGTCACATTGTGTCAGGCCTAGTACGGGATCCGGAATAGGGAGTATGTATACCTGGGCGTTACTTATCACAGGACACTCGTCAGGATCTGGCAATAAGATTTCAACCTTGTAGCGACCAGAATCCAACGGATCCGGATCAATTACTTCGAGTATATTTCCTGTTATACTGTTTAAAGGAACACCATCTTTTTCCCAAAGGTATGTAGCCCCGGAGATATTGTCTGCTTCCAAAACAAAAGCGTCTCCCGTACAACGTGCCAAGGTGCTTTCTGTAGACCCGTCGGGGTTTCGGACCAGGTCACCACCTCCAAAAAACGATTGTATAAATGGTGGCAAACCCTGTGTAGCATTGCCAGCTCCAAGAAAAATGGCCTCGTGCTCGTAGTTTGCAGAAGTGCCTTTTAGGTTTGGATCGTGTATGACTCCCAGATAAGGGGTCCCCTGTCCGTAATTTTCAGCTATAGTCCTGTATATCTTTCCATTTTCGGCAAGCTGTAATGCGCCCCTAAAGTTCGCTCCTCTGTGCAATTCGACCATAGAATCCTGAGGATCAGGTTCCTTGAGGTCAAACTGAAGGAGTGATGACAGATGACCAGAGGGCGTAAGAACATCGTTAGAACTATGTACATAAAGAAATCTGTTATTTGGTGAGAATTCCACTCCGTACGGACTACTGCTATAGGTAGGGAGATAAAGTCTACGGCCATTAGAGACCTCACCAGTAGTGGCATCGAAATCGTATAGATATAATCCGTCTGAGGCATTGGCCGAGGCTAGAAAGTTACCATCTGGTGAAAACTTAAGATAGCCTCTTGGATCTACAAATTGTAGCCCTGCAATAGGAGACTTTACAGCCGTCGTCTGCACGCCGGTTGCATTGACTTCAAAGGCATGAAAGGTATCAAAACGATTAGCATCACCATTTTCTGATGCCAGGGTGAGTACCCAGATAGACCTGTCAAAGCAATCTTTGACGACCGCACTTATCTTTTCAGAACAATCCTGGAGCAGGTTGATATTCTTTTCAATCACACTGCCATATCCATTGTCCATGCGCATATCTACTACAGAATAGTTTAACCCCAGATCCGGATCTTTTGTAAAAGGGCGTGTGTCCACTGTAAATACATAGAAAAGAAAAGAATTATCAGGATGTGGAACAATTAAGGCAGATTGTGTGCTTGAAGAATCTCCCAATAGCTTACTCCCGTTTTCCATAAGGTCATGGTTGCGATTGTAAACAGTAATACCATCCGTATAAAAGAGAAGATCCCCTGCAGCATCTGAAATACTCGCGCAGCCCTCAAAAGTAGTTAGGCTACTTTTATTTACGGGCGTTACGCTTCCATCAGCATTGAATTGAATTCCAGCTTCATTCCCAAAATACCAATTAGCGGTTTCTCCCTGACCAAATAGTAGCGTAGGGAAAAGGACACCAAAGAGCAAAACTGAGGCAATCTTTTTCATAGTGTTCCGTGAAACACCACAAGATACTACAAATCTCGCTTTTTTAGCAAAGCATACGATGAATAGATAAAAACAGCAGTCCAAAAAAGCACGATAAGCAGCTCATACCAATGTACATCGTAACTTTTTGTAACCTCTTCGCCTACGGTTTGAACGGCATTCTTAATAACCGAAAGCCTTGTTATTGGCTCTTCTATGGTATTCCATATAGAGCCAAAAGGGAAAAACTGGTAAATGCTATCTGCCAATTCCTTGGTTTTATTGGCCGCGATATATACATAGGGAATAAATTCCGCACCAATAAACCAGATAAACAAGAAACCTAGCGCGAAGGCAGAACGTTTTATAAGCATTCCTGCAAAGAAGCAGAAGGAGAAGAACCCAAGAAGTTTTACAAAATAGGCGACTAAATATTCCAAATCTGAGAATATGATAGAAACTTCGTTATAGGAAGAGTGCATTAGGCCCAGCACCATTGATATAATGAATATAAAGACTGTCGAAACCGCAGAAAAGGCTATGATCATTAAGAATTTAGACATGATAAACTCTTTCTTGCTCAGCCCGTCAATCAGGTTTTGTTTTATGGTCTTATTGCTATATTCATTGGCTATCATGGAAACAATAACAATAGCAAGGAACAACTTTAAAAAAGCCGCCATAAAAGTGTTAAAATGCCATATATATGGGAAATTAAAAAGTCCGATATCGGCGACATTGAATTTCAATGGCCCATAATCTATTTTCAGACTCGAAACAAATGCGATAAAGGTCATCAGGCCGAAATAAGCTATGATAAGGAAGCGACTCGATTTGTTGTTCCAGAGTTTAATAAATTCTATTTGTAATAAACGTATCATGCAGTTTGAAGTTGGTTAGGTTGATTGCGTTTTGGTAATGTGTAAGAATTGTTCCTCAAGGCTTTCTTTTCTTTTTACAAGATGTGATAATACTATGCCCTTGTCAAAGAGTTGTGTGTTTAGTTCCTTGGCATCCATTTCCTCACTTAGGAAAGCGGTTACAATACCATTTTCTCTTTTTATCTGAGCAAAACCGCTATGAGCTTCTAGAAAACTTACCAGAGTCTCCATGTTCTCCGTTTTCAATTCGAAGAACCCATGACTTGCGAGCATGCCGTCTACACGGCCCGAGTATAACTTTTGGCCTTTTCTAAGAATAACTACATGGGTACATACTTTTTCAACCTCATCAAGTAAATGCGAGGCAAGTAAGATAGTGGTACCTTGGGCTGCAATCTTTTTTATGATCTCCCGTATTTGATGAATTCCCTGAGGATCCAGGCCGTTGGTAGGCTCATCTAAGATTAAGATTTCCGGATCGTTGAGAAGCGCAGAGGCGATGGCCAACCTTTGCTTCATACCTAAGGAGTAGGTTCGGAATTTGCTATCTTTTCTTTCCCAAAGCCCTACCAACTCTAGTTTTTCCTGAATTTTTGCCGGAGCCACCTCTTTGATCTTGCAGACCAGCTTAAGGTTTTGTATGGCTGTCATATAGGGGTAGAAATTGGGCCTTTCAATGATTGCACCTACTTTTTTTAGAGCGTCATGCGTACTTGTGTGGCCGTCAAACCAGGTAAAGCCTCCCTCGGTTGCGTTGACCACATTGAGGACGACACCGAGTGTTGTGGACTTGCCACTACCATTAGGCCCAAGGATACCATAGACATTGCCCTTCTCAATGGAAAAAGACAGGTCTTTTATGGCTGTGAGATATCCAAATTTCTTAGTGAGATTACTAACTGTTAGAATAGTTTCCAATGCGTTGGTTGTTTTTAGGTCGTGTTTCGTATACTTGACGAAGAAATCGTTATTTTGTTACAGCAAGTATTAAAATTAAGCGGTACGAATCATGTCTGAAGAACGCCTAATGTCTAAAAAAAAGCCGGCTTATCCGGTTAATAGTGAGCTAGACGCTTATTTGGAGGAATACAAGCGAAAAATTGAGATTCCCATTTTTTATGAAGACCTGCTTCGCTTTGCCGGTTCTGTGGTGGTCTATGATTCGGAGGGTGAAGACACACTCTGGGTACGTGCCTATTATTCAGATTCTGAAAGAAAAGAAATTGATTTGAGCCTAAAGCGGGTCTACTCCATTTTGCATTCTGATGGAAGTGAACGCATTTTTCAGTATTTGAACATAGATGCTGTAGACTATTGCACTTTTGGAAATTCAAAACCGTTCCGAATCAAGGTGCGAAATATCTTAAACGATAATTTCACCTATTTCTATGTAAAACGAACAGATGCTTCAAGGATCTATGGCCTGGAGTTAGAGCATATGCTTTCACCCTACAATCTGAATTTTTTGGTATATAAAGACACCTTAATTGAAGAACACATAGCCGGGATTCCTGGCGATGTCTTTATTAAAACCATGCTGCCAAATTGTAGTGAGTCCGAGAAGTCACAGCTTGCAAAGGAATTTGTAAAGTTCAATGAGCGCTGTATGATAAGACTTTTGGGTGATATGAGGTCTTATAATTATGTTATTGTGCCGGTGCACGACTTTGACCATGTGGTCTACCGAATTCGGGCAATTGACTTTGATCAGCAATGTTTTGAAGGAAAATTAAAAGTATACAGGCCACAGTTCTTTAAAGAAAACTATACGATGGTAGAATTGGTGAGGACCAAACTGCAACGCAATTCTGTAGATCAGTATAAAATTGAGGAACGATCTATTGTGGCTAAAAGAATTATAAGTTCTGGGGCTCGAATTAAAAGGCTGGTCTCCATTTGCCAGGCAGATAACATCTCAATTGATGAAAATATTGCCTTATTAGGGAAGGAGATCTTTGACCTCACCTTTGATGTAAATTTTAAGAAGAGCAAGACCATGGGGCAATTGCTAAAGCTTGGCCTGGATTTTGTCAAACGCAATTACCAGGATGTAAGTATGAAGCAGATCATTGAGAAAAAGATCAAACTTGACGGCGATTAGGTAGTAGTTTCTAATTTATGCCTTCAATACAGGGATATACCTGTCAATGATTCACCTTACAGTTTTAAGTGATCACGGAAGACGGCGGTCGTTTAAATTTCCAAATAATTAGAACTTGAAAAGTAGGGGCTAAGCCCCTCCCCGCAATAAGTTACCTCTTTGTATTGTATGTTGCATGCAGAATTGCAATAGGTTTTTCATTTTGTTTTTGAAGTAAAACAATTTGGCCGTCCACGAACCTGCCAGGGCTACAAGCCCTCCCCAGAGAACAATTTAAGGTTTGAAACTGCAATTTAGATGCAACTCTTTCGCCAGGAAAATGAAGATCAGCGTATGAGACGGACCTCCTATGAACTCTTCTGTTCTTTGTTAAAGTATACTAGATAATAATACATCTGCCGTTCTTCGTCCCAGCCCTTTTCTACAAATTTCTCAGCAGATTCCGGGTTGATGAAATCTAACTTAATCTGGATATTGGTATCTAGCTGTATTACGTTCTTTATTTTTTTTCTAGTGTCTGAGACCGCCTTGTTGGCAATATTAAAGTTAGAAACATCTTCTATGCTGTACTTTGGCCCTTTTTCTACCTTATAGTGCTTAAACTCCGGAATTAGCTCCGGATTTTCCATGACCTCGTTCAAAAAAGTACTTTCTTCAAAGGCATCATTTTTCGCAAAATGATTTACGGCCCGGTTCATAAACAATACTTCTTGTTGTTTGTCCTCGGCCGGCAAAACAACATCCTTCGCAAATCCCTGGCAGAACTTTAGGTAGTTTTTAGTGTAAAAGTTTTCGTCTGTAAGAGAAGCCACACCTAGAAAATTCTCCAACCAGTACTTTGTGTCATAACGATTGCTATCTACAGATAAAATCTTATACCCCTCTTCTTTGTTTGTATTGAAGACAATGCAACCTTTATCTAGCTTATTGACGTTAACCCCTTGCTTAATCAAAAGATCTAAGTTTCCATCTTTTTCTTTGAACTGAAGAAAATCGTGTTTCAGCTCACTCTTAAAAATGCCCACTGCATCCACTTTTTCCGAATCTAAAATGACATCCGTTAAATAGGCAACATATAACTCCCCGCTCTTAATATGAGGGTGATTTGATTGTTCAAAAAGGTGCGTTCCTATTCTTTTTGAAAGCGTGTGGGCTAAGGAAGGATCCGAAAAAACTTGCGAGACCAGCCCAAATAGCTCATTAAATTCTACGTCCGCTTCATGTGCAAAGTGAAAATAGTTTTCTTCTTTTTCTCTAAAAGCTTTAAAGAAATACTCTTTTAGTAAACCTGCTGTTTCATCATTCAATTTCTGAGCTTGTTCTGATAAAAGGACAGTTTCTCCTTTGTGTTTATTCCCTATCTGGTGTAGGGATAGGCTTTCAATTTGGGTGCCATAAAGGTTAATCATAAAAGGAAGGTAGAATTATTGATTATTAATTATTTTTTGCTAATTGCAACGCTAGTTCCAATTTTCATCGAAGTCCATGTCGTCATAATTGTCCAGAGGTTCCTCAAAATCAAAAGAAGGATCCGCCTCAAATTTCTTTTCCGGTGGTGAATCTGGTAGTTCTCCGAAACTAAACAACATGTTCGGGTAAGAGCGGCCATCTTCTTTCTCAACGATATCTGCTAGTTCTATGAAAAAAGTCCACATGCTTAAAAAGTCGTAGACATAAATTAACTTGGGCGCTTTTTTTGTAAGTACATCTTCTAGAAAAGTCTCGTTCATTAGTCTTACATCACCGCTGTCGCTCATATCAAAAAGCGCAATTTCTTCTTCTTGATTCCATCGCTCATCACAAGTATAAAAAGAAGCCATCTCATTGCCCAGAAACCCAAAAGCCTGGGTTATGGCATTGTGAAAATCTTCTAATGAGTCCTTAGCGCTTATTTCAATATCTCTAAAAATATCGTCCTGAGCGTCCAGGATAATTCTGATCTTATAAATCATCAAAGGCATTTTATCCGCACGGACAAAGTTACAAAGTTTTGGGATTTATACTTGTCTTTCGCACCTCCAAAACCAAATAGAATTGTACCCCAAAAAGCAAAGATGCAAGCACCAGATGAAGTGGCTGGCTACCAAAAGGAAAATCTAAATAATTCATAGCCATACCGCTAATCACTTCCAGAAGCAAGATCAACAATACCCAATTAATCTTGGATAGGCCCAGGTTCAACTTATACACTCTGTAGCCAATAAAAAGATTTGTGAGGATGACAATAATTGAGAAAGAACGATGAATGTAAAATTGGATGGTGGGTTGTGAAAGCCAGAGATTTTTTGTTTGCTCTCCTACGAGATCAATTTGTTCATCTACAAATTGCCTTACCTGTGTTCCGAGTATGGTCTGAACCAGGGTCAGGCCTAATGCTAGCAGCAAGAGTAAGGCGGTACTTTTGTCGTATTTGATTAAAGTTGAATCCGGGCTGGTGGCATAAATGAGATAGAGAATTAGTGCAACTATGACCAGAGCCATGACCATATGAATTGTTATTTTAACAGGTTCCAGCACCGAAAAGACCACTGTTGCGCCCAACCAAGCCTGAAAACCCATCGCAAGCACCACCAGCCAGGAAAGTAGGGTAATGCCCTTTTTCTTCCTCCAAAACCTGATAGACATTATTGCCAAAAGAAAGGTAGCGAAACCGGCGAGCGCTCCAAAAAGCCTGTTAATATATTCTATCCAGGTATGTGCGGCATTAAAAATAGCATAGTCGTGTTTGGTATAGGCTATCCAATTTTCTTCATCATAGGCGCCTGTTGTTGTAAAAGTTTTCCGCGCCACCCAAAGCGATTCGTCTTTTATAATCACCTGGCCCTCTTTAAACCTTCTATTAGCTTGCCATTGTAGTTCTGATTCTTCGGTAGGAGGAATATAATATCCAAAGCACTTGGGCCAGTCCGGACAACCCATGCCACTTCCTGTCATGCGTACCACCGCACCGGCAACAATAACGAGGTAAACCAGAATTAGGGATATTTTGGCCAGCTTGCGATAATTGTTCACAGGCTTTGTAGAGGTCCTATTTTTTTGAGCCTTGGTATTGTTCATTTATGCACTACTTTTTAGACCCATTTCGGCACCCTTTTTAAGCATTAACTCTCTTGCAGCTTCGTATTCATTAGGGATTTCACCTTCCAGAATAGCCTCTTTAATGGCTTCCTTTATTATCCCGATTTCTTTTGAAGGCTTTAAATTAAAGGTGCTCATAATTTCGTCACCCGAGACAGGTGGTTGAAAATTACGAATATGGTCGCGTTCTTCAACCTCCACGATTTTTTGTCGTACCAGCTTAAAATTATTCTTGTATTTTTTTTGCCTCCTTGGATTTTTAGTGGTTATATCGGCCTCACATAAGGTCATTAAATCATCCACATAATCTCCTGCGTCAAAAACCAACCTTCGAATAGCGGAATCCGTTACATAGTCTTGAGAAAGCGCAATGGGTCTAGAACTCATTAAGACCATTTTTTGAACAAATTTCATTTTGTCGTTTAATGGCATTCTCAATCTTTTAAAGAGCTTATAGACCATTTTAGCCCCAACGAACTCATGGCCATGGAAAGTCCAGCCAATTTTTTTATCAAAGCGCTTTGTAGGTGCTTTTCCTATATCGTGTAGAAGTGCCGCCCAGCGCAGCCAGAGGTTATCTGTGGTTTTTGCAATATTATCCACTACCTCCAGAGTATGCCAAAAATTGTCTTTGTGTCGTTGTCCTTCAACTTCTTCTATGCCTTCAAGGGCCACAAGTTCAGGAAGAATTAATGGCAATAACTCGGTCTTATGAAGCAGTGAGAAACCAATTGATGGTTTTTCGCTGGCCAGGATTTTGTGAAGTTCTACTACAATTCGCTCCTCAGAAATAATTTTGAGGCGGGTTTTGTTCGCTGTTATGGCCTGCAAGGAATTCAGATAAATGCTGAATTTCAGTTGGGTTGCAAATCGTATAGCCCGCAACATCCGTAAGGGATCATCTGAATAGGTGATTCCTGGCTCTAAGGGTGTTCGGATTATTTTGTTTTTTAAGTCTGACATGCCATCAAACGGATCTAGCAGAGTGCCATAGTCCACTTCATTGAGTGATATCGCAAGGGCGTTTATGGTAAAGTCGCGTCTATTTTGATCGTCTTCAAGTGAGCCGTCTTCAACCACCGGCTTTCTACTATCCCGATGGTAACTTTCCCTCCTTGCACCAACAAATTCTACTTCCAGATTGCCCTGCTTTATCATGGCCGTACCAAAATTCTTAAAGACAGAAACTTTAGGCCTATCTTTTAACTGAGAAGCCACTTTTTTAGCCAAGGCTATTCCACTTCCGACTACCACAATATCAATATCTTTCGGACTTTCTCTGTTCAAGAGGTAATCTCGTACGAAACCACCAATGACATAGCAGTCTACCCCTAAGGCTTTGGCGGCATTCTTTATATCTGAAAAGATTGGATGTTTAAGCGCTTTCGTATGGTCTTTTTGCATCATTTTATTCCCTGATCACCTGCACTGTACCGTCATTAGCGAGTTTAATAATAGATGAAGGCCTGGCTTTCTTTATATCGCGCTGCAAATTTACGACATAGTCTACACCTTTTAAAATAGTCTGGCTTATCTCTGTATATGAAGAGGGAGTTGGTTGTCCTCCCAAATTGGCCGAAGTAGAAACAATGGGCTTTTTAAAAGTGCTGATAAGCCGTTTACAAAATGTATCGCTGGCTACCCTGATCGCCAGGGTATTGTCTTTCGCGATAAGGTTTTGAGCAACTCCTCTTGGGTTGTCATAAATAATGGTGGTAGGCTTGTCTGCCAGGTCTAGAATGTCATAGGCTAGCTCGGGGACCGTTTCTATATGCTTTTCAAGCATAAAATCGTTAGCAACAAGGCAGATCATGGTTTTGGAGTCCGGTCTTTTCTTTAATTGGTATATCTTCCCTATGCCTTCTTCATTAGTGGCATCACAACCTATACCCCATACAGTATCTGTGGGGTATAAAATAAGTCCGCCGCTTTCCAAAACCTCAATGCAGCGTTTAATTTCTTCTGAAAAAGTATTCATATCTAAAGCGAATATGCGGTAATTGGTTCTTTGCTGTTTAAACGTGGTAATTGTAAATAATCGCCGATAATCTTATTGTATTCATCTGGTCTGAATTCTTGCCTTCCATCTCCGGGATAGAAGGTCATCTCGCCAAAGATAATTTTACCATTTATATTGTAAAGGTCTACCCGTACAAAAGGAAAACCTTCCGCTAATTTTTCGGTAATTTCAAGCATAGTTTCAAAATTCTCGGGAGGCTCAATTTCTCCTTCAAAGAGATTGCCCTTGCCTTTTGTAAATGAAAGTTTTTTCCAGTTGAGGTCATAGAAGACCTTGTGGTCTTCAACGCCTCTTCCCATATCAATTTGTACAAACTTTGGCTTTCCATTGAAGCAGTAAAATTTGTAATCATCGATAACAGATTTTCCAATTTCCTCAAGGAAGGCCTCAGCGATTAATTTTGGACGTACGTTTTTGTAAGCCCATTCTAATCCTCCGCGATAATATTGGTTTTTAGACATCCATTTTTTGAAGAGATACCTGGCTTTGGTTCTGTTTATAGCTTCCTTTTCAGGAACGATCAAATTGAAATTAAAACCATGTGCGCCTTTAATTACAAACTTGTCTGGCAGTTCTTCAAAATTGACTTCACCTGCCTTAAAATACACTTTGAGCAGGTCGTTTAAATATTGTGCGCCTATCTTCTCCTCAACGAAGGAACGCACTTCATATTTGTCTACAAGTTTTGTAAGAATGGGAGGTTGGTAATAGACTTTCAGCCATTGTATTTTTTCATTAAATTCGACCGGGTTTTCCAGATTCAGTTTTTTGCCCGTATAATACTCGTAATAGATTTTAACGTAAAAGGATGGAGGTAAGAATTTTAGTTTTTTGAGAATCCCGTATACGAACCTTTTCAAAATAGTGACCTTAAAAATTTGAGTTGAAAACAAAGATATACTATTAAGACTTTCATATTTTTGTAAATTCTACAATAATTAATGATGGAGCTGCCTAAAATTTCGGTGATTATTAGCACTTACAATTCTGAGGAATGGTTGCGCAAAGTCCTTTGGGGATTCAATAACCAAACTTTTAAAGATTTTGAGGTGGTTGTGGCAGACGATGGCTCCGGACCAAAAACCAAGAAGCTGATAGAGCAGATGTCAACTGAGGTCACTTATAGCATCGTACACGTATGGCAGGAAGACGATGGTTTTCAAAAGTCGCGAATTCTAAACAAGGGATTAACCAAATGTAGTGCCGACTATGTGATCATGACCGACGGGGATTGCATTCCGCGAGAGGACTTCGTAGAGGTGCACTATATCAATAAAGAAAAAGGATATTTTATTTCGGGAGGGTATTATATGCTTCCAATGAACATTTCAAAAATGATCACCCAAAAGGATATTCAAATGCAGAACTGCTTTAATATCAATTGGTTAAAAGAAAAAGGCATTCCTAAGACTTTTAAGAACAACAAGCTTACTTCCAGAGGTTTTATATCTAAGTTCCTCAATACAATCACTCCGACGAATGCGAGCTGGAACGGCCATAATTCTTCTGGGTGGAAGAAAGATATATTAAATGTAAACGGCTTTGATGAGCGGATGCAGTACGGAGGTCAGGATAGAGAACTGGGAGAGCGTCTGTTTAATTTTGGGATAAAATCCAAACAACTCCGGTATAGCGCGGTATGCGTTCACTTAGATCACAAACGTGGCTATAAAACACCTGAATCAATTGCAAAAAATTTATCAATCAGAAAAGCGACCAGAAGGGAAAAATTAGTCTGGACGCATTACGGCATCACTAGATAATAGGCCAATTCGTTTTTCTTTTCGAGCTTCTTCAACTCTCTGTACCGCTCGAAATCACTTAGGGCATTCAAATAACAAATGGTAACTCCTTTTTTTCCATCGAGTATACCTAACCTAAGTATATAATGGTTGAAGAATTTCCAGGATGGCTTTAGAATTAAGGACAGTACATTGAATCTCTTCTCTCTGTAAAAGTCTTCTTTGGCCTTTAGCCTGCCGTATTTGAGCATTTTGCCTTTGTAGTCTTCGTAGTTCTTGTAGCAGTAGTGCGTAAGGCGTTCTTTAAGAATTCCCGATTTACCGCTCACATCGAGCGTTTCATGAACAATCTTCTTGTCCGAAAATTGCGCCCTACTTTTCCGAAACAGCCTATAATTTTTATCGGTTTGCCACCCACTGAAATGAAGAGGAGTGTTTTGAAACATAAATTTTCTGTAAAACCAGTAGGCGACAAAATCCTTACTGTCATCATTTACAGTTGAGAGGATCTCTTCTTCCAATTCTGGAGAAACAACCTCATCCGCATCTAAAAATAATACCCAGTCATTTGAGGCCTGTTTAAGCGTAAACGACTTTTGAGCGGTAAAATTAGAGAAGGGATGTTGAATAACTTTAACTTTCGGATGGTCTTGCAAATATTCGTAAGTACCATCAGTACTATATGAATCTACAACAACTATTTCATCGGCGAATGAAACAGATTCAATACATCTTTCAATATATCCAATCTCATTGTAAGTAATTATTAACGCCGATATTTTTTCTTTTGGGTTGCTCATAAATCGGTTATAAGTAGGTTGGTTTGCCTTTCGTCAACAAAGTTATAACTAAAAAAAAAGTAAAAAAGTATATTAATGGTAAATTTCTTACAAGCTTAAACGGCTACATCATATTCCCTTAAGGCATCATTCAGGGAGGTTTTTTTATTGGTGCTCTCTTTTCTAGTTCCAATAATCAGGGCACAAGGCACTTGAAATTCTCCTGCTGGAAATTGTTTGGTGTAACTACCTGGTATAACAACTGAACGAGCCGGAACCCTACCTTTAAGTTCTACCGGACTAGTTCCCGTTACATCGATGATCTTTGTAGACGCAGTTAATACTACATTAGCTCCAAGCACTGCTTCTTTTTCTACCCTAACTCCCTCTACAACTATAGAGCGACTTCCAATAAAAGCATTATCCTCAATAATTACAGGCGAGGCCTGCAAAGGCTCCAAAACACCACCAATCCCCACACCACCGCTAAGGTGGACGTTCTTACCAATTTGTGCGCAGCTTCCTACTGTTGCCCAGGTATCTACCATGGTACCTTCATCAACATAGGCGCCAATATTTACATAACTCGGCATTAAGATTGTTCCAGGAGAAATATAAGCTCCATGACGGGCAACGGCGTGAGGAACTACCCGTATTCCTTTGGCCTCGTAGCCTTTTTTCAATGGAATTTTGTCATGATATTCGAAAATACCAACCTCCAGAGTCTCCATTTTTTGAATGGGAAAGTAAAGCACGACTCCTTTTTTTACCCATTCATTAATTTGCCATCCATCTCCCTGGGGCTCTGCACATCTCAGTTCACCTTTATCGATTAAATTTACAACAGCCCTAATGGCCTCTTGAGTTTCCTTTTCTTTTAATAAATCGCGATTTTCCCAGGCTTTTTCAACAGCATTTCTTAATTCTGTCATTCAGTTTTCTTAAATTTTTGACAAATATAAGCCCTTGTTTGCGAATTCAGTTGTCGAAAATGTACTTATAACAATTTATCGATTATTTTTGCAAAAATTTAGTGAGTTGGCAAGAATTATCGCTATTGATTACGGACATAAAAAGACCGGGATTGCTGTTACGGACGAGTTACAACTTATTGCCTCGGGCTTAACGACCGTTCCTACGACGAAGCTCATTTCTTTTTTAAAAGAATATCTAAGTGAGGAGAAGGTAGAGAAATTTGTCGTTGGAGAACCAAAACAGATGGATGGAACCCCTTCGGAGTCTGAGGAGTTAATTCAAACTTTTCTTAAAAAGATGTCTTCCTCTTTTCCGAAAATTCCGATTGAACGACAAGACGAACGCTTCACGTCTAAAATGGCCATGGATACTATGATCGCAAGTGGATTGAAAAAAAAACAGCGAAGAAATAAGGCCCTGATCGATGAAATAAGTGCCACACTAATTTTACAAACTTACCTAAATAGAATATAATTTATGATCTTACCCATTTTAGCCTATGGCGATCCGGTTTTAAGAAAGGTAGCAAAAGAAATACCAAAGGATTATCCCAAACTTAAGGAGTTGATTACAAATATGTACGAAACAATGTATAAGGCCAGTGGTATTGGTTTGGCAGCTCCACAGATAGGATTGCCGATACGCCTGTTCGTGGTAGATACCTCTCCATTTGGAGATGATGAAGATTTGGATCCTAAAGAGCAGGAATTTCTTAAGGATTTCAAGCAGGCCTTTATAAATCCAGAAATGTTGGAAGAATCTGGCAAAAACTGGAACTTCAATGAGGGATGTCTGAGTATTCCTGATATTCGTGAAGATGTAAGTCGGAAAGACACCATTTCTATAAAATATATGGATGAAAATTTCAAGGAACACAAGGCTACATATAACGGAATTTTGGCGCGTGTTATTCAACATGAATACGATCACATCCAGGGAATTCTCTTTACGGATAAGCTTTCTTCACTAAAAAAACGTCTTCTAAAAGGGAAACTTTCCAATATTTCTAAGGGAAAAATAGACGTGGATTACCGTATGCGTTTCCCAGCTTTAAAAAAAGGGCGGTAGAAGGCTCTTAATTTTGGCAAAAGTCCCATCTTTGCCGAGAATTTAAAAGAATGAGTTTAGATAAAATACTTTCCATAGGCGGTAAACCAGGACTTTTTAAGTTACTGACCCAAACCCGCAGCGGTTTCGTAGCCGAATCTTTAATTGACGGTAAGAAGATCACGGTTGGGATGAATAATAATGTAAGCGTACTTTCCGAGATCGCAATTTATACCCTGGATGAAGAACTTCCACTTAGAGAAGTATTTCAAAAAATTAAGGAAAAGGAAAACGGGAAGAGAACTTCAATAGGTCACAAAGAGGATAAGCTGAAATTGGAGGAATACTTCTTTGAAGTACTACCCAATTACGACGAAGATCGGGTTTACCCAAGTGATATAAAAAAAGTGATTCAATGGTACAATATTTTGCTAGACCATAAGATCACAGATTTTACTGAGGAAAGCAAAGAAAGCGAGGAATCAGACGAAGAAGAATAAAAATCGAAGTATTGCAATAGAAAACCCTGACCATTTTGGTTAGGGTTTTTTTATGAATTCTTACAAAATATAATAGCTATATTTAGTCGCTTTAATTTTAAACTAAACAACCAATGAATCGCATTACTTCAGCAACTTTCCTATTTCTTACTTTTTTTAGCCTTAACCAGGCTTTGGCCCAGGAGGCAACCAAAGAAAAGGATAGTACAAAAAAGGCAACTAAAGAACTACCGTTAGAACCAGAACGTGCTGTTTCATTTACTACAGATCAGGGAACATGGATTTCTTTGGATGTAAGTCCGGATGGAAAGACCATCGTTTTTGACCTAATGGGCGACATCTATTCTATCCCTATCACTGGTGGTAAGGCTACTGCTATTACCTCAGGTATGGCTTATGATGTGCATCCAAGATACAGTCCGGATGGAAAATCTTTGGTCTTTATCTCAGATAAGAGCGGCTCTGATAATGTCTGGACCATGAACCTTGACAGTAAGGAAGACAAGCAGATTAGCAAAGACAAAAAGCACAACTTTTTTTCGGCTGAGTGGACTCCGGATGGCGATTACATTGTAGGAGTAAAGGGAAGACGAAATATAAAACCGCAGATCTATCACAAAGACGGAGGTTCTGGAAGTCAGTTGGTTAAGGAGCCAAAGGATATAAAACTTATAGATCCTGCTTTTGGCGCTGATGGGAAGCTATTGTACTTCTCCCAGCGAAGAAGGGCCTGGAACTACAATGCGCGTTTACCCCAATATCAAATAGGTACTTACGATATGGAAGACGGCGATATGGCTGTGATCACCTCACGTTATGGTTCTGCCTTTACACCGACGCTTTCAAATGATGGGAATTGGCTGGTTTACGGAACCAGATTTGAAGAAGAGACCGGCCTTGTACTACGGAATTTAAAAACAGGTAAAGAACGATGGCTTGCCTATCCTGTTCAGCGAGATGAGCAAGAGTCTATAGCACCGCTTGGAGTTTTGCCCGGAATGTCTTTTACACCAGATAGCAAGAACCTCATTACCTCATACGGAGGAAAGATCTACTCAATTTCCTTGCAAACCAACACAGCGACAGAAATTCCATTTTCTGTAGATGTAAAGCTAGAAATGGGACCCAGGCTAAAATTCGATTACCCTATAGAAGATACAGAAGAGGCATTTGTGACTCAGATTAGAGATGCAAAACCTTCTCCAGACGGAACTAAATTGGCCTTTACAGCACTTAACAGGCTCTACCTTATGGATTTGCCAAATGGCAGCCCAGAAAGACTTACAAATAACGATTTTACAGAGGCGCAACCGGCATGGTCCCCAGATGGTAAGAATCTGGTTTTTACTACCTGGAAGCAAGGAGGAGGGCATCTTTTTAAAATTAATGTTGATGGCCGTCCGAGGCCCGTTCAACTGACTACCGCACCAGGCCTTTATACCAATCCGGCCTGGTCATACAAGAGCAATAGGATTGCCTTTCACAGGGGAGCAGCCCAGACCTATGATGATGCCATTGACCCCTTTTCAAGGAGGGCTCAGGAAGATTTAGTTTGGATTGCTTCAACAGGGGGTACCATAAACTTTATAGATAAATCGAAGGGTCGCAGGATGCCTCATTTTACTAAGGTAGATGATCGCATTTATCTCAGTAATGCCAGAAAAGGCCTTTTGTCAGTTAGATGGGACGGTAGCGATCAAAAAGAACATCTTATTCTTAAGGGTATTGTAACCTTTGGGTCTCAGGATATTTTTGGAAAGGATCATGGAGATCACAGTCATAATACAGCACTGCCATCAGCTGATGACGGAAGAGAACCCAATGACAAGTCGTCAAGGCCTGCCGAAATCAGAATCTCTCCAGATGGTAAAACAGCTCTGGCGCAGATTAACAACGACATGTTTACCGTAACGATTCCGCGGTATGGAAAGACTCCCACTATCTCTGTTGCAAAAGCGGATAAGGCGGCCTTTCCGGCAATGAAACTAACCATCATGGGTGGAGAATTCCCTGCATGGTCTTCCGATAGTAAGAGAGTGCACTGGTCTTTAGGCGCCAGCCATTTCAGGTATGACCTCGAGGCTGGTAAAAAATTCAAAGACAGCCTTATCGAAGCTAAAAAGAAGGAAAAAGAATTAAAAAAATCAGAGAAAAAGAATGATTCTGTCAAGACCGATGAGAAGAAGGATAAAGAAAAGAAAGACCCTAAGTTCGAAGCAGAAGAATTCAAGATAAAAGTTGCATTTAAAAGGGATATCCCAAAAGGAAACCTGCTTCTTCAAGGGGGGCGAATAATTACTATGAAGGGGGATGAGGTTATTGAAAATGGCGATATTCTTATTGAGAACAACAGAATAAAGGCAATTGGGCCGAGCGGAAGTTTGACGGTTCCCTCAGGGGCAAAGACAATCGATGTTAGTGGGAAAACCCTGGCCCCAGGCTTTATTGATACCCATGCGCATATGTGGCCCAATTGGGGCATTCACAAGAATCAGGTCTGGATTTATTCAGCAAACCTTGCATATGGAGTAACAACGACAAGAGACCCTCAAACGGCGACGACAGACGTACTCACTTATGCCGATATGGTCGATGCGGGCATGCTCCACGGCCCCAGAGTATATAGTACGGGTCCGGGAGTCGGTTTTTGGCGATACCAAATTGAAAGCCTGGATCACGCCAAGGAGGTTTTAAAGCAGTACAGCGAATATTACAATACCAAGAGCATAAAGATGTATTTGGTAGGTAACCGTCAGCAGAGGCAATGGGTTATTATGGCTGCCAAAGAATTGAAGCTGATGCCTACTACAGAAGGTGGATTGGACTTTAAGCTCAATATGACACAAATGCTCGACGGGTATCCCGGACACGAGCATTCTTTGCCCATCTATCCTATTTATGAAGATGTGGTAAAAAGTGCGGCAGAATCAAAGATGGCAGTTACTCCAACACTATTAGTTGCCTATGGCGGACCCTGGGCAGAAAATTATTTCTACTCAAGAGAAGACGTATGGGGCGATCAAAAGATCCAGTATTTTACACCCTATAAGGAATTGGCGCGTAAATCGCGAAGAAGGCCGGGCTGGTTCATGGATGAAGAACACGTTTTTAAGAAACACGCTGAATTTATGAAAGACCTGGTAGAAGAAGGTGGCATAGGCGGAGTTGGTAGTCATGGACAATTGCAAGGTTTGGGTTATCACTGGGAACTTTGGTCTGTAGGAAGTGGCGGAATGAAAAACCATGACGCACTTAAAGTAGCTACAATTCATGGAGCAGAAGCGCTGGGCCTTGAAAAAGACCTCGGTTCTTTGGAAGCGGGGAAACTGGCCGATATCGTGATACTAAGCAAAAATCCCCTGGATAACCTTAGAAATTCCAACACCTTAAGTCATGTGGTGAAAAACGGACGGGTTTATAATGCCGATAACCTGGATGAGGTTTGGCCGAAAGAACAAAAAGCCGAGACCTTCTATTGGCAAACCAAGAAGCCAGAAGGATTACCCGGGCTTAGCAAAGAATAAAGCAAACAAAAAAGGCGGAAGTAAACACTTCCGCCTTTTTTGTTGTTCAATTGAAGCTAGTCTTTTAGGATATCCTTATAAGTATATTTACTCTCCTCCCAGTCGATAAGCGGGGAAGGGTAGTATTTTACATTCATTCTATCCAGGAATGGGGCCTGGTTTGCCAGGCGCACCTTATAACTCTCCCAATCGCGATTTTCCTCCGTGCTCCAGCTTAATTCAGAATAGCCAATAACTCTTGGAAAGGCAAGGTATTCTAATTCCTCAATATTGCTAATAGTTTCAGACCATAAGGGAGCTTCAACCCCCAATATTTGATCCCTGGGTATGGCCCTGGCATAGCTTTCCGGAGTCCACACATAGGCGGTATCTACTGGGATATAGGCGGCCCAATGCAAACCGTGTTTAGAGAGGGTGTCGTACTGCATATCCAGGTAGGCTTTTTTTGCCGGTGAAAGCAGTACTTTCATATTTTTGTCAATGGCCATTTCTGCATTTTCTTCACTGGCCCAAAACTGTGCAATTGAAGTACTGTCGATATCGGCGGTAGCCACCTCGTCCCATCCTATCATTCGCTTTCCGTACTTCTGAACAATCTTCTCTACTTTATTGACAAAGTAGATATAATCATTCTTTTTGGTGACATGGCTTTCATCTCCGCCTATATGAAAATAGGGCCCAGGAGTAATGGCTGAAATTTCCCTGACAACATCGTCTATAAAACTGTAAACAGTATCCTTGCGGGTGTCAAAAGTGCTAAAACCTACCCGCATTCCTTCATAAAGTTTAGGGGTTTTGCCATTACCGTTCAAAATAGGGTAGGAAACAGAAGCGGCATTGGTATGCCCAGGCATATCTATTTCGGGCACAATGGTCATGTACCTCTCGGCGGCATAGGCTACAATCTCTTTATAATCTTCCTGGGTAAAGAAACCACCGGCCTCGCCACCTACTTCTGTACTTCCGCCAATTTCGGTAAGCTTTGGCCATGATTTGATTTCGATTCGCCAACCTTGGTCGTCTGTAAGGTGTAGGTGGAGGTAATTAATTTTATAATAGGCCAATAAATCAATGTATTTTTTTACGTCAGCTACGCTGAAAAAATGCCTTGCGACATCGAGCATAGAACCGCGGTATTCAAAATTTGGCTGATCGGCAATTTTTCCGCCGGGTACCGGCCAGATTGGATATTCGGCCAGGGTGTCATTACTAACCTCCGGAATTATTTGTCGAATCGTTTGAATACCTCTAAAAGCGGCTTCAGCAGTTCGAGCGCTGAGCACTATCGAGTCTTTTTTAATATCTATTTGATAAGCCTCCTGGCCCTCCAGGTCCATAGCATCAGACTTCTGAATATAAATCGTATTGTATACCAGCGATGCCTCAGTATCATTCACCGGTATTCTGAGTCCGGTCTTTCCCTTAATTTTTTCTGATAAAAACTTCCCAACTTCTTCAAAAGCTGATTCACCCGAAGAAGTATAAATAGCCGTATACTGGTCTAAACCAAAAGCAGTTTTTGTGGCAGTGGTTTCTAAGGGTTTCGGAATCAGGTTTTCCGTACTTAAATCTGTTGATGGAAAATTGATTTCTGGTCTGTTGTTTTTCTGGCAAGCGAGAAATGTGGTCAAAATGAGAAATATAAAAGGTGAGCGAATTACAATGCTTTTTTTCATCGATAAAAATTAATTAATGTGATTGCTGATTACCTTATACCAAAGGTCGTAGCCTTTGGTGTTCATATGCAGTCCATCCTCAACGAAGATATCTTGTCTAACATTCTTGCCGTCGATCATATCTCCCCAAATATCTGCAAAAGCCAGAAAGCTATCTTTTTCGCATAGACGTTTAAATTTTCTATTTAAACGTTTGTAGCGTCTTTTAAGATGCCAGCGAGCAATACTTGGTTTTGCGGCAATTAATACAATACGGGTTTGGCTGCTATGATCCCTGATTTTTTGGATTATTGCTTTAGTGTCATTAATAATTTTGTTAGGTCGCTTATTCCCCGAAATATCGTTATCTCCTTCATAAATAAATACTTGTTTCGGACTGTAATTTAGAATCAATTCCGAAGTGTAAGCCAATAGGTCTGAAGCAAGCGAGCCTCCGAATCCAGAATTGACAATCTGATGATCTGGAAACACCTTCGGTAAATCTTTCCAGTATCTAATGCTTGAACTTCCGGTGAATACAATGGTCTCTTTAGAACTGTCCCAAAGCGTATCGTACTTTTTTTGAATAGCCTCTACTTCTTCTTGAAATCTGGTTGGATCTTGTGCATGAATGGACAAAAAACTCAAAAAAAATAGCAAGTAAGCATATCTCATTTCGGTAAATTGAACTTCGAAGATAGCTCTAATTTGCTAATTGTTCAATTATTTTGAACGTATGGTTCTTCATTGCTTTTCCATAGCGCATATGCATTAAAGGCCATGTGCATGCTTTGTGCAGCCCTAATAAATAGACTATTAATTTCCGCCGGGAGGAGTAGCTAAACCTTCGGCGAGGGCCCAATCAAAAAATCTGGCAATCCAATGATCAGAAGGGAGCCCCTGCGGTTTCATCCCAAAACCATGTCCTCCTTTGGAATACATGTGGAGCCCTACAGACTTTCCAGCTTTCAACCACGAAGCATACAAATCTGTACTTGGAGCCGCTAACCCAAGAGGGTCATCGCTTGCGCATACCACCAACATTGGTGGCGCGTCTTCAGGTACTTCGTAAGGGCCCATTACGGTCATCCAGGGGTATACAGGAACAATAAAATCAGGTCTGTTTTCCTTAGTATAGTTTAAGGTTACACTCATGGTGACAGCTCCTCCCGCAGAAAAGCCCATAAAGCCAATTTTGTTAGGTTGAACACCATATTTTTCAGAGTTAGAACGTACATGGGCAATAGCGGCCAGACCATCATTTGTAGAAAGTGGTAAGACGGGGATAACCCTTCTTCCAATTTCTTCGGGATTTGTGTTTCCTAAATCCATAATTTCTTTAACGCCATCTTCGCCAGTGGGTACCAATCTGTATTTTAGAACAAAGGCAGTGACCCCCTTGCTATTGAGCCATTTCGCCACTGAGGTTCCTTCGCTCTCAATACTTAAGGCAAACAGCCCGCCACCCGGCGCCACAATAACCGAGGTTCCGTTAGCCGTACCATCCTCTGGCCTAAAAACCTCCATTGTTGGTACCGAGACATTGGTCACTACAGGATTTTCCCAAAGCTCTGAAAAGTATGCTTTTTCTCCTCCCGTCCAGGAAACCTCCGCAGTATTTTCATGAGGTAGTGTGACAATCTCTTGTGAAAAACCCAGATATATTATACCCAGGAATAAGACTAGCGTTAATTGTTTTTTCATGCGATACAAGTTTTAACTTCAATTGTGGCTCCAGTTGTCTGGATCGTTTGTATTATTTGGTGAAAGCCCTAAAATATCACCTTTTGAAGTAACTCCCAAACCTAAAACAGTTCTATTGACATAATTAAAATAACTGGCCACTTGATTAACTTCCAGAATTTCACCATCTGTAAACCCTACCTCTCTGAGCGTTTTGATATCAGACTCTATAATACTTTCCGGGCTATAGGTTAATTTCTTGGCATAGACCAAACCAATAGAGTGTTTGGTGTCAAAACAAGTTTCAGGACTATCATCTTTCAATGCCCTTAAATAATCACTACCCTTTTTCTCATCTCCTAACAAGCGTTGAAGTCCGGCAAAATGATGTTCTACACAATAATCGCAATGGTTTAGCAAGCTTACATAAATGCCGATGGTCTCAAGATACCATTTGGGAAGTTCATTGTCGCTGTGATGCAAAACATTTTTGTAGAGCGCCATATGACCAATAAGCGAGTGTGGCCTGAGGCTGTGCACGGAAAGTACATTATCAATAGCATCTGCAGGTCCTTTTAGCCGGTCGTAGATCCGTTTTAACTTGGCTTCCGCTTCCGGATATCCTATGGTTTTAATCCAACTCATAATAGTGAGGCCCTAATCTTAAGCTACTCTATTTCTCAATTTCGGTTAAAGATTGGTATACCATTTGTCTTAACTTATTGCCATAGTAAGCGCTAAAGGGTTGTAACTGGCTCATTAAAATAGCGACGAGTTTTTCGTCCGGATCTATAAAAAAATAGGTAGAATACGCCCCGGCCCAATAATAGGTGCCGGCAGATCCAAGGCTCTTAGCTTCCGCCACATTTGTAGTTACGGCAAAGCCTAAGCCAAAACCGTCTCCAGGTCCTGGATATAGATCGCCGACCTGGTTCATAGTCATAATCTGTATGGTTTTAGGACTCAGCAACTGCTTTCCATTTGTCTCTCCACCTTTCAATAACATTTGACAGAATTTCATATAGTCCGAGGCTGTGGAATACAAGCCGTGAGTGCCGCCATATACAGTAACACCATCTTTTGGCAATTGATTTTTAGAAGTAACGAGTTTACCTTCCTCATTGATGTTATGTACGGGTACCCATCTGTTTTGACTTCCGCTTGCGATATTGTAGCCAGTGTCGGTCATATCTAAGGGGTCAAAAATTCGCTTTTGCAGAAATTCTGCAGTCGTCATACCAGAGAAATGTTCTATTAGAAGTGAAAGCACATCTGGTGAAGCGCTATAATACCATTGCTCTCCGGGTTGCCCTACGAGGGGAAGGCTAACAAGCGTATTAACCCTACTTTCAATAGAAGCCTGGGGTTCAAAATAAAGTGCCTTAACCACGTCTTTATCTAGCTGAGACCCTCCTAATCCATGGGAAAATCCAGCAGTATGTGTAAGTAGATGATGAATGGTTACTTCAGTACTGATGGGGTCTGTTGATCCGTCCTTACCATCACTTACATCTTGAACGACTTTCAAGTCTTTGAACTGTGGTAAATATTTGGAAACCGGATCGGTAAGAAAGAAATGACCCTCCTCATAAAGCATCATAAAAGCAACCGTGACAATAGGTTTTGTCATCGACATAATATGAAAAATATTATCATTCCTCATGGGCGTTTTACTATCGGCATCACTGTAACCAAAAGAAGCCTGATGAACGATTTCTCCATTCCTTGCAATTAGTGAAACAGCTCCGGGAATTTTACCAGCTTTTATTTCATCTTCCAAAAAGTTGGAGAGACGGCTAAGACGCTCTGTAGAGACTCCCTCGGTAACCGCATTGGTTGAAGACGCCATTTGCGCAGATACAGTCAGAGAGCTTGAAATTAAAAGACCTGTAATAATTGAATAGAAACGCAGTAATCTCATAATAAAAAGTTTTGAAGGATAAGTAGTTCAATTTATTGAATTTAAGCAAGTCATCCTATTCCTGGCAATCTTTTTTAGCATTGATCAAGAGGGTTTTGCTAAATCAGGCCTACCTCAGGTAATCCCTATAATTTTGAAATTGCAAACTCTTGTCTGGAAAGAAATTGTATAAAACAAGAATCACGGGCTTACATAGCTATGATGGTTTTAGACAGGATAAACTACCATCTTGAAAATTGTATTACATTTAAGTAGACTAAATTCACCAACCTCAGCACTATGTATTTGTTTAAATGGGAGATTAGCGTTCTCCTTTTCTGTTATTTTACTTCTACGCTTCATGGTCAAGTAGGCAAAGCTCAGATTGCCGAAGCACGGCCCTCGGCAAAAGCTGTTGCTCTGACTTTTTCTCCCGAAATAGATGGCGAGGTACTCAATGATGAAATCTGGCAAAAGATTGCGCCTTTCGGAGATTTAGTTCAAACGCAACCTAATCTAGGGCTTCCGGCCAGTGAGAAAACGGATATCCGCGTTGCCTATACGAATAGTACCTTCTATCTTTCTGTAGTTTGTTATGATAGCAGCCCCGATAAATTAGTGGTCTCTGATGCCAGAAGGGACGCCAATCTGGACAATACAGATGCCTTTATCTTTATTTTGGATACCTACAAAGATGGTCAAAACGGATTCATTTTTGGGACCAACGCTTTGGGGGTTGAATACGATGCTCAGGTAGACAATGAAGGACAGGGAAATTTCAATGTGAATAGGCAGCAGGGAGGAACCATTGGAGGTTTTAATATCAATTGGGATGCTTCCTGGGTGGTAAAGACCCAGGTTGGCGATTACGGATGGAGCGCAGAATTCGCAATTCCATTGCGCACCATACGATTTCAACCAGATAAGGATTGGGGTATCAATTTTCGACGCAATATTAGAAAGAGCAATGAGATAGCGTTTTGGGCTCCGCTACCCATCGGTATCACATTAAACCGGCTATCAATGGCGGGTACCCTAACAGGCCTGAACTTAAAAAGCCAGGGTAACCTGAAAATAATCCCCTACGTTTTAGGCCGGCTTGAGAAAAATTACGAAGACCTTAACCCAGAGAGCGATTTTAGTCCGGATGCCGGTGGCGATATCAAATATAGTATCACACCAAGCCTTACCTTAGACCTTACATATAATACAGATTTTGCCCAGGTCGAAGTTGATGACCAACAGGTTAATTTAGATCGCTTCGATCTCTTCTTTCCGGAAAAACGTCCTTTCTTTCTTGAAAATGCGGGACTCTTTACGGTAGGTAGTCCTGGAGAAGTAGACCTTTTCTTTAGCAGACGTATTGGTATTGGAGAGGATAGAAGTATTGTTCCGATCATTGGAGGTGCAAGACTATCAGGAAAGCTCAACAGAACTAACGTAGGTTTACTTTCTATGTTCACAGAAGATGTAGAAACCTCAGGTATTGAGAAGAACAATTTTACTGTGGCAAGGGTCAATCATGAGTTCAAAGGGAGAACCGCCCTTGGCGCAATTTTTGTCAACCGATCCGGCTTGGAGAGTGATAATGATTTTAACCGAACCTACGCGCTAGACGGAAAACTGGGGCTCGGCAAAAAAGCAAGGATGTCTGGTTTCTATGCCAGAACAGCAGACCCGAATGATACCATTAACGCCCACGCCTTTAAATTTCAGACAGATTATGTTTGGAACAATTGGGAACTTAGAGCCGCTTATACCGAGGTGGGGCAGGGGTTTAATCCTGAGGTTGGTTTTCTTTTTAGATCGGCTTTCAGAAAACCGGAGGGTCTGATCCTTTATCACTTCAGACCAAAAAACGAGAACTCCAAAATTCTGGAGTTAAGGCCTCACATTTCGTATAGAGGGTTTTGGAATTTCGACGGATTCCTGGAGACCAGTTTTCTGCATATTGATAATCATTGGGAATTTAAAAGCGGCCTGGAAATTCACACCGGCATTAATGTGACAACGGAAGGGGTGCTGGATGCCTTTGAAATTTCAGATGGTATTGTGGTCCCGTCTGGGACATATAACCATGCCGAAGGACAATTTATCTTTTTTACCAATAGGAGTAAAGCGGTTTCTATTAGTACGCGTTCAGTAATTGGAGGGTCTTTTGGTGGTAAACGCTACCTGAATAGCGCTACACTTCGTCTTAGGTCTGGAGACCGGTTTAATGCCGACTTTAGTTATCAGTACAACAAATTCGATTTGCCTGCCGGGGATTTTACCGCTAATGTTTTTAGTAGCAGAGTAGCCTATTCCTTTACACCTACGATCTTCCTGCAAAGCCTGGTACAAAATAATACGGTAGACAAACTTTGGGCTATAAACCTGAGGTTTGGCTGGCTTCAAAGAGCAAATACCGGACTCTTTGTAGTTTACAATCATAACTTTGTAGATGGCGATCCACTAAATAATAGCTTTATCATAAAGTATACAAGAATGTTCGATTTGGTAAAATAAAACACCTGTTCAATGCATGAGAATCTAAAATATTATTGTAGAACCCTTAGTTTATTGCTCTTCATAAGTATATGCTTCCTGGGATGCGGTGAACAGGGTAGGAGCACGGAAACCATTTTTACCGAAAATGATTCAGGGTGGATGGAGTTTGGAGAGGCGGAATGGACCTTTGAAAACAATGAAATTGTGGGCAGTGTAGATAACGGGTCTGGCTTTGTAATGACAAAGAAAATGTATAAGGATTTTATCCTGGAAGTGGAGTTTCAGCCAGACAGTACTGTGAATTCTGGCATTTTTGTACGCTGTAAGAAACGCGAACTTTCACACACAGATTGCTATGAAATGAATATTTGGGATTTGCATCCAAACCAGGAGTTTAGAACAGGAGCTGTGGTGAGCAGATCACTACCACTTGCCAGGGTAAATACACTCAATAAATGGAATTCCTATAAAATAAAATGCGAGGCAAACCGCCTACAAGTGTGGATCAATGATATACTCACAGTAGATATTGAGGATAGCGATTTAATTGAAGGCTATATTGCGTTGCAGGCAGCTGAAACCGGACAAATACGGTTTAAAAACGCAGTGCTTCAAAAGCTAAGAAAGCCCGACTAAGGTACACTCAAATTATTTTTTCACCCAGCCCGGGCCTCTGACAATCCTGCCAGGAAGGGCTCCGGTGTGCTCGCCGTCTTTTATTACCGGGCTACCATTTACAAAAACGTGTTGCATCCCGACGGCATACTGATGAGGTTCCTTAAATGTAGCTCTGTCCTGAATTTTTTCAGGATCGAATACCACCACGTCTGCGAAGTACCCTTCTTTGAGAGCCCCGCGGTTTTTAAGTTTAAGATTTGATGCCGGTAAACTTGTTAATTTATAGATGGCCTCTTCCAAAGGAATTACCTTTTCCTCCCGCACGAAATGCGCTAACAGCCTTGCAAACGAGCCATAGGCCCTTGGATGCGTGCTCTGTTCAAGGAAAACACCCTCATTGGTATACGAACCGGCATCTGAGCAGATAGCCATATAGGGCAGCGCAAGCTTCTTTTTTATGTTGTCCTCAGACATCGAGAAATAAACTACCTGAATTCTGCTGTCATCTTCCAGAATGAGATCTACCACGGCATCTCCTGCACTAATATTGCGTTCTTCTGCAACTTCGGCCAAGGTTTTACCAATGTTTTCTCTCATGGCCTTATTTCTAAACCCAACCAGTAAGATCTTTTCAGGCGGTACATGAAAATCAATTTCTGAAATCATCTGTGCCCTTTTATCAGCTTGCTTAATGAGTGCTACAGTTTTATCGTGCCCGCCTTCCTTTGCCCAGGAGGGCAGCAAAACGTTCAATCCTGTTGAACTGGCATTATACATATACATATCTGTAGTAATAGGCAGCCCCTGTTCCCTGGCCTTATCTACCAGATCAATGGCTTTATCCAAAAGATGCCAATTTGCGGTACCTGAAGCTTTGAAATGGTATATTTCAGAACGAATATCGGCCCTTTCAGCAATTTCTATAAGTTCTTCAACAGCGTTCAAAAGTTTCCCTTCTTCGTCACGTATATGAGAGATGTACATCCCGTCGTATTCTGAGACCACCTGTGCCAGGGCTATGATTTCCTCGGTCTGGGCATGGCCGCTTGGGACATAAATAAGTGAGGTAGATAATCCAACGGCCCCTTCTTCCATGGATTGCCTCGTTAGCTCCTCCATCTTTTTCAATTCTTCTTCAGTTGGAGGCCTGTTTTCATAACCCATAACGTGTTCCCTAAGTGTCCCATTACCAACAAAAGAAGCTATATTGGTCGAGACCCCTTTATTTTCTAGAAATTCAAGGTATTCTCCCAGGCTGGTCCATGCTATATCGTAGGTTATATTCTGTTGATTTTCCTTCATGGCAGCCTTCATCGCATCGTTTAGCGGACCCATAGAGCGTCCCTCTCCTAAAACTTCGAGAGTTACGCCCTGACGTATATCCCCTTGAGAGCGCCCGTCTTCTATCAAGGACACATTTGCCCAGCTCAACATATTAATAAAACCTGGGGCAACGACAAGGTTTGTGGCATCGATCTCCAGTGTTCCTGTAGCAGTTTTGAGGTCTCCCAAAGCCGCAATGCTATCTCCGTTGATGGCAAGGTCTCCCAGGTACGACTTCTGCCCTGAACCATCCAGAATGGTGCCGTTTTTAATAATGATGTCGTAATTCACGGGGGTCGAACACCCTACGAAAAGGACTATTAGAGCTAAAATTGAAAGAAACTTAAACTTTGTTTTCATCTGGCTGGAAATTTTTACGCTGCACCCTAAAATACTCTAAAAATTGGGGTTACACAAAGCAAGCAACTTTGTACTTTTGCTCAAAATACTTTTCTATGAACAGCAGAGCAGCTCAATTAAAAGCCTTAGATCGTTTATTAACCATTATGGACGAGCTTAGAGCACAATGCCCCTGGGATAAGAAGCAAACAATGAAGTCCTTACGGCATCTTACCATAGAGGAAACTTATGAGCTGGGTGACGCCATTTTAGATGAAGATCTGACAGAAGTAAAGAAGGAATTGGGCGATTTATTACTTCATATTATATTTTACGCTAAAATTGGTTCTGAAACCAATGACTTTGACATTGCCGACGTTGCCAACGAGATTTGTGAAAAACTAATAAACAGGCATCCTCACGTTTATGGAGATGTTAAGGCCGATGACGAAGAAACGGTGAAGCAGAATTGGGAGAACATCAAATTGAAAGAAGGTAAGAAAAGTGTTCTGGAAGGTGTGCCTAACAGCTTGCCCTCACTGGTAAAAGCAAATAGAATCCAGGAGAAAGTTTCGGGAGTGGGCTTTGACTGGGAGCACCCAGAACAGGTTTGGGAGAAAGTAAAGGAAGAGTTATCTGAATTTCAGGAAGAAGTGAAGCTGGGTAATAAGGAACAAATTGAGGAGGAGTTTGGCGATGTAATATTCTCAATGGTTAATTATGCTCGTTTCCTTGGAGTTAACCCTGAGAATGCCCTGGAGAGAACTAATAAAAAGTTTATAAAGCGTTTTCAGTACCTGGAACAAAAGGCAAAGGAAAAGGGAAGATCGCTTAAGGAGATGACTCTGGCAGAAATGGATGTTTTTTGGGAAGAAGCGAAGGGGATTTAGTTTACTTTTCAATAATCAATAATCAATAATCAATAATCAATAATCAATAATCAATAATTAGTAAGCTGTTTTCATCGCTAGTTCTTTTAATTGCATGGAACTTACATTTAAACGAGTTAAATTATGGTTGGGGAGGGGTTTAGAACCCCTGTTTTAATTTACCAATATACCAATACCTAATGCCCGGTTTAAGTTCATAACTTTCGTCAAAATTAAAGCATAAGAAAAAAGGAACCTGCTATATTTGCTTCTTCTAAACAACCGAGCTTGTTTCAACAATACACCAGAGAATTCAGGTATAATTCAAGGCTAGCGGCTCCCGTAATTATGGGTATGCTGGGACATACTTTTGTGGCCTTTGCAGACAATATTATGGTGGGGCAGCTTGGTACCGCAGAACTTGCTGCTGTTTCCTTAGGAAACAGTTTTGTATTCATCGCCATGTCTTTAGGTATTGGTTTTTCTACGGCAATTACACCACTTGTCGCGGAAGCCGACGGGGCTGGAAATAAGGCAGATGGGAAGAGTGCTTTAAAGCACGGTTTGGTGCTGTGTACGATACTCGGAATTAGCTTATTTGGCCTGATTTTACTCGCAAAACCCCTGATGTATTATATGGACCAACCGCCGGAGGTTGTAACCCTGGCCATCCCATATTTAGATCTGGTTGCCTTCTCCCTCGTTCCTTTGGTGATGTTTCAGGCATTCAAACAATTTTCTGAAGGCCTGTCGCAAACCAGGTACCCCATGTATGCAACCATAATTGCCAATGTGGTAAACATCGTACTCAATTACCTCCTGATATTTGGTTCTTTCGGCTTCCCGAAGTTGGGAATCATAGGTGCTGCCATTGGAACTTTGGCCGCTCGGGTGCTTATGTTAATATTCATTTGGGGGTTGTTAAAAAAGAAGGAGAAATTTAAATGGTATGTCAGCAGTTTTAATTTTCGAAAAATAGAGAAAACCATCATACGGAAAATTATCAGTTTGGGCTTCCCCTCCTCACTGCAAATGTTTTTTGAAGTAGCCATATTCACCGCTGCCATTTGGCTTAGTGGTGTACTTGGGAAAAACCCGCAGGCTGCCAATCAAATCGCTCTTAACTTAAGTAGCATGACTTTTATGTTTGGCATGGGGCTCGGTGTCGCTGCCATGATTAGGGTGGGTAATCAGAAAGGTCTGAGGAACTTCAAGGAGCTAAGGCGTATCGCCCAATCTATTTTTTTTCTTACCCTTTTAATTGAAATTGTTTTTGCGGTACTCTTCCTCCTGTGCCGGCATTGGTTCCCCACTTTGTATCTAGACCTGGATGACATCGGTAATTTAGCTGATAATACCGAGGTGATCGCTATAGCTGTGCAATTGTTGTTGGTAGCTGCTTTTTTCCAAATATCAGACGGCTTACAAGTAGTAATTTTAGGTGCTCTCAGAGGGCTGCAGGATGTAAAAATCCCAACCTTTATTACCTTCGTCGCATATTGGCTAATTGGTTTCCCTATTAGTTACTATCTGGGCCTGCATACGGAGCTTAAGAGCACAGGAATCTGGATTGGCCTCCTTTCCGGACTTACGGCATCGGCTATTATGTTGTATATTCGATTCAATACAATGACAAAGAAATTGATTCTTCATAAAACCTAAAGGGAACATGGAACTTCCGAAATTTTTACTGGGTGATAATACCGACTTTCCGACCGCGATTTTTATCGTACATACAGAATACCCCAGATTTATTATAAACCTTGAAAATGATGAGGTAGAATGGCTGGAAGAATTTAACCAAGAGGATGAGAAAGAACTGGCCTCTGAAGCTAAAACCTTAATTCAGCAGGCAACCAACTTTTATGACAGGGAAATAGCCAGATACGAGGAATAAGATGTTCGAAGAATTAATTCAACTCGATAAAGAAATATTTCTATACCTAAATGGTTTGGGCACCGAGGGTTGGGATGGTTTCTGGTTGTTTATTACAGGGCAATGGAATTCACTTCCCTTATATGTTTTACTACTGTATTTGTCGTATAGCACCTTTGGCCTGCGTAAGACCCTGATCTTGCTGGTAGCCGTAGCACTATTGATCACTACTACAGATCAGCTTTCCAATTTCTTTAAATACGGTGTTCAGCGGCTACGACCCTGTTACGATCCCGAAATCATGGACGCGGTAAGGTTGGTTAAAAAATCCTGTGGGGGAAGATTCAGTTTTTTCTCTGCACATGCCGCAAATTCTTTTGCTGTAGCATTTTTCTTTACATATTTATTGAAAAATACGTATAAATTTATAGGATTTTTCTTAATATTATGGACCGTCCTGGTTGGTTATAGTAGAATTTATCTTGGTGTTCATTTCCTTTTTGATGTCATTACCGGGATGGGAATAGGCCTGATATTGAGTTGGTTATTTGCCAGGTTGTATATATTTGCAATTCACAAATACGACGTATGATCAGTAATACTCGTTATTGGTTTTTACTATTTCTCGTCTCCCTGGTTTATATCGCCGGAACCCTGGTAACACTTTTTGAAAACGACTCTGCCCAGTTTGCGGTCATGGCCATGCGCATGGTGCAGGAAAATGATTTTTTAAATCTTATTAAAGGCACAGAGGAGTATTTAGACAAGCCGCATATGCACTATTGGCTGTCGGCTCTTTCGTTTAAACTTTTCGGATTTCATGCCTGGGCCTATCGCATTCCTGCAATTTTGGCCACTTTTCTTGGCGCCTATGGTTGTTATGGGTTGGGTAAATTATTATATAATGTGGATATCGGTAAACTTTCTGCCCTGATATTCTTGACCGCACAGACCATAATGCTATCCGTTATAGATGTCAGAACCGATGCCGTACTTACCGGGTTTACAATACTAGCCATTTGGCAGTTGGCGACCTATGTAGAACAGAACTCGCTTAAGCATGCACTAGTGGGAGCATTTGCCGCCGGAATAGCGTTTTCTACCAAGGGACAAATTGCACTTGTCGTTATAGGCCTTCCATTACTTTGTCATTTAGCGTATACCCGAAAATGGAAAATGCTGCTCAACTGGCGGATACTTCCTGCTCTCTTGATTTTTGGATTGGCAATAGCCCCAATGCTCTATGCATATTATCATCAGTTTGATCTGCATCCGGAAAAGATTATCAGAGGCAAGGGCGGCCGTACTGGTTTACGCTTTATTTTCTGGGAGCAGAGTTTTGAGCGTTTGAGTGGCGAGGGTGTAGGTAAGAATAGTAGCGATTACTTTTTCTTTTTTCACACATTCCTCTGGGTGTTTTTACCTTGGACAATTATTGGCCTTACAGCCTATTGGTGTAGACTTAAGACTCTGGTAAAACTCCGTTTTAAACAGAATCCCAAGTACGAATTCTTAACTTTTGGAGGCATTACACTTGTTTTTATCCTTATAAGTTTTGCTCAGTTTAAACTACCGCATTATCTCAATATTGTTATCCCCTTGTTTGCCGTTTTATCAGCTTCTTACCTTTACAGCTTATACCGTTTTACGAAAAAGAAGACCACCAAGTTTCTGTTAGGGGTACAATATTTCATACTGAGCCTGGTATTTATCAGTTCTATGCTGATTTGCTTTTTTGTCTTTAAGTTTGAAAGCTGGCATGCCTATGCCTTTCTTTTTTCCGGATTTGTAGTGATTATTTATTTCTGCCTCAAGCGAGAGGCCTACTATCTGAGAATTATTACTTTATCGGTCTATAGTTCACTGCTTATCAATGCAGTACTCAATACCCATTTTTACCCCTCTTTGTTAGCGTATCAGGGCGGATCCTCTATGGCAAAGCTTGTTGCCGAAAAAGAAATTCCAGTAGATCGCATTTATAAATTATCCCCCATGCATACCTGGGCCTTAGACTTTTACAATCTACACCCGGTGCAGCTGAGTTCACCTGATGGTATCCGCGGAGAAAAAGATATCTGGGTATATGCCACAGAAGGGCAACTAAAACAACTTCGAAGCAATGGGTATGATTGGGATCGTCAATATACAGTCGATCAATTTAGAATCACACGTCTGCAAGCGAAGTTCCTGGATCCGGCCACCCGGAAAAAGGTGCTGCGAAAGATGCACCTTGTGCATATCTATTAAAATTCTCAAGAAGTATTAATGACTTCTAATTCTGGCTTTTTAAAGTGATAGAAAATTCCTGAGAGCGAAACCAGGGCAGTAATCAAAAAGAACACTATACTTATAGCCACCGAAGTGTTTTCTTCCAATCCCAGCCAAAGGGCGCCATAGAAAAACACCAGCTCCCTACTTCCAATACCGCCTATGGTTAAGGGAACGACAGAGACAATAGAGGAGATTAGAAATATTAGAAGATAAGGAAGTATACCACTTGTAATATCCAGGCTGATCAAAATGCACCAAAGGCTGATCAATTGGGCCAATTGTACCAAAGCTGAATACGCCAAAGACCTCCAAAAGACAGGAAAAACATAGGTAAAACGTTTCTTGTTCAGAATAAAAAAGACAAAAGTACCAGCAAGGATTCCAACGATAAACAGATACTTATAGCTTCGAACTGCTTCATGCTCGAGAAAAAATGCCAGAATGCATGCATATGTAAAAAGCAGGAGCAAGCCACTTAGCCGATCTAGTACCAATATGCTGACCACTCTGGCCGTGGGTGCCTGAAATTTTTTTTTGATAACATATCCTTTATAGGCGTCGCCTCCAATACCCCCGGGCAGAAAGAGGTTATAAAACATGCCTAAAAGGTATAATTTTAGGTTGCTTAACTGGCTAAGGAAAACCTCTAATTGGTGAAGGTAAAGATTGAGCCTTAGAGAAGCAATGACCTTAGAAACGACAAAAAGCAGAAGGGCCAACAGCAAATATAGCGGTTTGGTTTGCTTAGCAACCGTAATGATTTCCTGAAACTGGATCTTGGTAAAAATAAAGTATAGCAGCAGTATGCTAAACACTATCTTTAGGAAAGTCAGTCCTTTTTTACCCAGTTTTGCCACCTACGGAAATGGTTTTAATGCGATATGGGCGCTTACTTTGAGATTCATAATAGGTTCGGATGAGCAACTCCATGACAATTCCGATAGTAAATAATTGAATGCCGGCGAGGATAAACATCATCCCGAATATCAAAAGCGGCCGTGTTCCAATGTCTTCCCCAAATCCTAGTTTCACGATGAGAAGATAAATATTAATAAGAAAGCCCAAAATGATAAGGAGTACCCCAAATATTCCAAATAAGTGAATAGGTCGTTGAAAATATTTGCGTATAAATAGTAGCAACATCATGTCGGCAACCACCTTAAAGACCCGTTCCAAACCGTATTTAGAAACTCCGGCATGGCGCGCATGGTGCTTAACGGGAACTTGCTTTATCTGAGCTCCTTCAAGATGTGCGAGGAGCGTTATAAAACGGTGCATTTCTCCATAAAGGTTGAGCTCTTTAGCAATGTCTTTGGTAAAAACCTTAAGTGCACAACCATTATCTTTAATATCTAGTTTGGTAACCCGCCTAACCAAAAAATTTGCAATTTTTGAGGGAATTTTTTTTACAAGGGAATCTTTGCGTTTTTGCCTAATTCCGGTAACCACGTCATAGTCGTCTTTTATCGCATATTGCAACATTTCAGGAATATCACTGGGGTCGTTCTGCAGATCACCATCCATGGTAATAATATAGTCGCCTTCTGCATAATCAATCCCAGCGGCAAGTGCCAGACTTTGACCATAGTTCTTTTTAAGCTCTAGGAGATGCACCTTCTGATCTTGCATCTGTTTAACGACCTTTCTGGTACCATCCCTAGAAAAATCATCTATATAGACAATTTGGTATTGATACCCTTCCAGACTTTCATGGATCTTTTGAGTAAGTAAGATCACATTTTCTTCTTCGTTATACAGCGGAACTACAATAGAAAGGAGCGCATCGGTTACAGGACTCATGCAAGTAGTTTAATTCGGGAACAAATTTAGGGTTTTTATTTAAGTTCTTTTCCAAACTGCTCCAGCAACTCTTCGGCAGCTCGAAAAGGAGATATTTTGTTTTCTTCGACCTGAACCAGCAAACTTTTGAGCATTTTTTTTATACGGGCGTTTTCATAAAAATGTGAGCTTAGCCTGTTATCCAGTGTTTGGTATAACCATTGCTTGTTCTGCTTCTTACGATTTTGGTAAAAAGAACTGTCTTTTTTCGCTGTCAATACATAGGCTTCAATCATTTCCCAAACCTCCTTTATACCAGTTCTTTCAAGGGCCGAACAGGTGAGCACCTTCGGTGTCCAACCATTTGCTTTAGGAGGAAACAAATGCAGCGCCCTTTCAAATTCATTCCTCGCTTGTCTGGCCTTTTTTTGATTATCACCATCTGCTTTGTTGATCACAATTGCATCAGCCATTTCCATAATTCCTCTTTTTATTCCCTGGAGTTCGTCTCCGGCTCCGGCCAATTTAAGCAGTAAAAAAAAGTCGACCATACCATGGACAGCAGTTTCACTTTGCCCCACACCAACCGTTTCAATCAATATGCAGTCATAACCAGCGGCTTCGCAGAGAATAATACTTTCACGGGTTTTCCTGGCCACACCGCCAAGAGATTCACCCGATGGTGAGGGCCGTATAAAAGCCCCGGGGTCTCTCACCAATTCCTGCATTCTTGTTTTGTCTCCCAATATGCTTCCCTTACTTAGGGTGCTGGTGGGATCTACAGCAAGGACGGCCACTTTTTTACCCAAGTTTGTCAGCGTTGAACCAAAGACCTCAATAAAGGTACTTTTCCCTACTCCGGGGACCCCAGTTATACCAATGCGAATGCTATCTGTTGCTTTTTCCAGGCATTTTTCCAGGATCAGATTGGCCTTGGAGATATGAGTAGGCTTAGTGCTCTCAATTAATGTCAGGCCCCTCGCCAGAGCAGTTTTGTCTCCTTTGAGTATTCCTTTTGCCAGGGCTTCTGGCGAGGGTGCTTTCTTTCTTCGATCCTTGAGCTTAGCAGCGCTTTGTGATCCAATGTTTGCAGATTTGCCCAAGTTTATTGATTAATAGGTACTAATACCTTAGTATCGTCCCAGGAAATGCTAAGATATAACTGATCTGTATCTTCAAAATCTATCGTAAAACTCTCTTTAGACTCGGAAAGTGAGCTAACAGGTACCTCTACAGAGACCACGTCAGATTCTGGTACACGAGTGGTTTCACGCCCACCGCTACTCAAGGTCACTCCCCAATCAGGCACTTCCGTATTAAACATTACCGTCCAGCTTTCCCTATCTGGCTTGGTCCAGAGCGAATACGTTCCTGCTGTTAAATTTTTGTCCACAATTTTTATATCCGTAGCTGTAGAAAAAGTGGTGGGTTCATTAGCTCCAGTTCTCCAAACCACGTCATAAGGCACCAGTTCTCCAAAAATCACCCTCCCTTTCTTAAACGGGCTGCTGTAGTGTACTTCAAGGTCTAATCCGCCTTTGGTATACATTGCTGTTTTTTCCGGGCTGTGTTTTTTAGTCTGCTTTCTTAAATAAGGCATGCCTACAAAAACAAATAACAAGGCCAGTGCCGCAATAACGATCAAAATCCACTTTAATACTCTCATCTTTCTTATGTATTTGGTTAGTCTAATTTACTAAATCGAATTTAAAAACGGTTTCATTCAAATAGGTCTCTCCAGGAGCAAGTCTGCTGTCAGGAAAAGATTGAATGTTTGGAGCATCAGGGTAATTTTGGGTTTCGAAGCAGATTCCCGGGAATGATTTTGGGGTAAAAATTACCACTGCCGGCTGGTTCGTAAATACATCCATTTGAATACCTGAGGTTGGGGAAGTTATGGTTGCGACTGCATCCTTACCTGGGAATACCACAAAAGGCGTATCAAAACTGGCATTGCCAAGAGGCTTCATTTTGCTAAAATCGTATGAGGTATTAGCCGTATTCTTCAGCTCCCCTGTAGGAAGTAAATTCGGATGTGTTTCTACTGCCGATTCACAATTTAACTGTAACAAATGTGCCGCGATTGTAGGCTCTTCATCCAAATGAAAATAGGAATGGTTGGTTAGGTTTACCACTGTAGGCCTATCTGTTACTGCCCGGTGTGAAATGCGTAGACTAGAATCAACCAATTTATAGCTAAGGCTTACCTCGAGCCTTCCCGGGTACCCTTCCTCCAGGTGGTCGCTCTGATATGAAAGCCAAATTTGAGGCTCTGTGCCTTGCTCAACCTTTTCTATAGTCCAGAATTTCTTTCCAAAACCCTCTTTTCCGCCATGCAGATGCACATCATCCTCTGTATGTAAGGGATAGTACTTGCCATCTAAATAAAAGCCCCCACCCGAAACCCTTCCGGCATAACGCCCAATGCAGGCTCCAAGAAAAAAAGGATCTGAAATATACCTGGTGAGATCTTCAAAACCCGCTACTACATTTGTAAAATTCCCGTACTTGTCCTTTACCTCTAATTTTTGAATTATAGCACCGAAGTCTAAGACGCTCAGGGAGATGAATTCATTTTTAATTGTAACTTGGTTCAAGAGGTATAGTTTAAAATTTTCTTAAAATTAACCTTTTTTGCAACACCCTTTTTTTTCAATCGTCCTTAAGGGTAACAACAACTGAAACTAAGCTTGGAAACTAACCTGATGTTTCAAATTGATCTCGTAGAGCGATGCAAGGCGAACGATCGCCAGGCACAATTAAAGCTGTATAAACAATACTGCGATGGTATGTTTTGCGTGGCAATGCGATTTTTGAGGAATCCGGATGATGCAGAAGACGTTCTGCAAGAAGCTTTTATAAAAGCATTTCAAAAAATTGATCAATTTAAAGGTGAGGTTACTTTCGGGGCATGGTTAAAACGAATTGTGATTAATAAGAGCCTTGATTTTATTAAGGCTAGAAAAGATCACTTCGTGGAATTGAAGGAAAGTACGTTGCATATTGTGGAAGATGATGATTGGTCTGTTGCTGATAGTGTTTCTCTTGATGCTGTAAAGTCGGCCATGGAACAACTACCCGAAAGATACAAATATGTAGTACAGCTCTATTTGGTAGAGGGCTATGATCACAGTGAAATTGCGCAAATACTGGATCTGACCGAAACCACTTGCAGAACAAGGCTCCTGAGAGGTAAGGGGCATTTAAAAGAACTTTTAAAAGATTTGCGATATGGCACAGGATCTTAGAGACCTTTTTAAAGAAGAAAAGCAGGAAAAGTATCCTATGAAGGAAGGGCATGAAGCTCGGTTTTTAGACAGGCTCGATGAAGAGCTACCGCAAACCAAGAAGTCTTCATTCTATTTTCTGAAAATTGTGGCCTCGGTGCTTTTGCTTGTGAGTGCAGGCATTTTTGGCTATCAACAATGGAAAGGTAAAAGCGAAATTCCTGTCACAGTGGTCGATAAAGATCCCGTCCTTGAGGAAGAACCAGGACTTTCCCTGGGAGACCTCTCACCAGATCTGCAAAAAGTGGAGGATTATTACGTTGCCAACATCAATTTGGAATTGTCAGAACTCGAAGTATCTGATGATAACAAGGCTTTAGTGGATGGCTTTATGGAGCGGCTTGCCACCTTAAACGAGGAGTACAAGCAGTTAAATAAAGAATTGAATGAAGTTGGCCCCAATGACCAAACCGTTACCGCCCTTATTAAGAACTTAGAATTGCGTTTACAGTTGTTGCGAAAGTTAAAGGAGAAGTTGAATGAATTAAAATCATCAGAAAATGAACAAATCACAACAAATACGGTTTAGAAGCTTAATGCTTTTACTACTTTTCATATGCCTTGGAGTTTCGGCTCAGAAGCAATCCAAGACGTTTAAGGAAACATTTAATGTGGGTGATGACGCTGTCATTGATATCAATACCAGCTATGCCGATATTGAGTTTGAAACCTGGGATAAGAATGAGGTCGTGGTAGAGGCTATTATTGAATTGGAAGGCGCAACTGAAGAGGAAGCTGAGGAATACTTTAGCAAAGGCCCCGTTGAGATTTTTGGGAATAGCAAAAGCATAGAGATTAGAACCAGTCGTGAGAACTCCTGGAGCTTTAGGAATAGCTATGACTTTGATTGGGATGATAATTTTGTTATCGAAATCCCGGAATTCCCAGAAATAGAACCGCTCTTTTTGGATATTGAGATCCCTGATTTGCCCGAATTTGGAACACTTTTAGAAATGCCACCTATGCCTTTTATTCAATTTGACTACAATGCCTATCAGGAAGACGGTGAAAAATACATAAAGGAATGGCAGGAAGAGTTTTCAAAAGAGTATGGCGAAGAATACAAGCAGCGTATGAAAGAATGGGCAGAGCGTATGAAGGAAAGAGCAGAAGAGTGGGAAGCGCGAAAGGCCGAGCGCGAAGAATCTCGAAAAGAACGCTTAGAAGAACGCAACAGGCTTAGAGAAGAAGCCAGGGAAGCCAGAGAAAAGGTCAGAGAAGAAAGAGACAAGCTTAGGAGTGAAAGAGAAAGGCTTAGGGAAGAAAAGCGAGATGTACGTAAGAGTGTGATCATTTCAAGAAGTGGAAATCATTCCCCAAACATCTTTTACCGTTGGTCTGATGATGACGATAAAACTACAAGGTAAAGAAGACTATTAAAATTAAGATGCCAAAATCTGCCCGCCTAAAAATGAATGTCCGTCATGGGGAGGTTAAATTGGCCGAAAATGCAAAAAATATCGATGCAACCTTGTCTTATGCAAGGTTGCTCGCTTCTACCATTGGAGGAGATGACACAAGTATAATAGCCTCTTACTCACCAGTTAGCGTAAAAAATTGGGATTACGGAAGATTAAAGGCCGATTTTTCTGAAAATGTCAAATTAAGCCAGGTAAAAGATCTCGTATTATACGCGAACTCTTCTGATGTAACCATTGAAAAGTTACTGAATAGCGCTAATATTAAAAACAATCTTGGTGTTTTGCAGATTAAATCTATAGGGAAAAACTTTAAGGACATGGATATTTCTGTACAATACGGAGAGCTCTTTTGTGAGCTGCCTTCCACGGCGTACAGCATCTATGTAAATGGTACGTCTTCGAAGTTGAAAAGTCCGGCTTATCTCGTTTTAGACCGCACCGAAAATCATAATAACATTGTACATAAGGGGTTTCACCTGAAAAGCAATACAGGCAAATCAATCATAATAAATTCTGAATACAGCGAGGTTGTTCTTCGAAGATTAATTATTCCTTTAGTACCAGCGTCCCAAAAATATCTGCATTGATCCATCCCTGATTTTTATCCTCTCCCGGAACGAAAACAGATCCAATAAAGTTTTCTCTTTCTTTACTTCCGTCATTGTCGCAATAAGCGAGTGCAAACCCTACCTTTTTATCCCTTTAAAAGTCGCCTGGCAGAGGGGTTGCTACCATCTACATAAGAGTCATCGTAGAGTTTAAGGGCTATTTCCCAAATACTGGTGTTTTCTTCTGTAATTCGCTTTGAAACCACGTGATCATTGTAAAGGTGTGGTTCGCGATCAGGAGCGAGATCAACAACATTACCGTCCAAAGCCAGGTGATAAGCAAAGGCATTATGGCTGTACTGATGCAAGCCACCGGAATTATCTTCATCGACAAAAATTTCAATACAGTCGTCATCCCACCACAATTTTAAAGGATCTTTGTGGCGGTCGTAAAGGATATCATCTGTAATCTCTACAAGGATATAAATGGCTTCCGCATCCCAGCAAAGTTTGTACCTCCCGTTAAAGTCCTCAAAAGTGTAGGCATTTCCCAGCCAATTTTGATCTAAGGCGTGCCAGGTAGCCCTGTTCCAACAGTTTTCTGTAACCTTGCCATCCAGGGTAGGAGGCACTATTGCTTTTTGGACCTCAATAAGGTGATGATCTTCTTTTTTCTTTAACTCATTGCAGGAGAATAGGGTTACACACAGCCCTAGGACTATTGCATTTTTCATCTGTTCTGGTATTAGATTGCTACAAACAGATAGAATGCACCATGCTTTAATATAGGTTTTTAAGGAATTATTTCATGGGGCATTTCACAGTTCATAGGTTTGGGGTTATATACTTTATTTTTAACTGAGTTTCTGTTTTATTTCACTGTATTAGTTTTGATTGTTGGTCATATTTCCAGGTCTGCTTTCCAGCCTACCACTGATTCGTTATACATAGCATCTAATCCCATTTGAACACATACGGCCGCTTTTGCCCCGGTAACGACATTTGAAGCTGGCATTTTATTACTCACTATACTGTCCCTGAAATCTATAAGCGCCTGGGTACTGGGATCCTCGTGTTTGACTTCAATTGGAATTGCCTTTTCCTTTTTCCCATTTCACCGTAGCCCCTGAAACTCCATCTACATTCCCCAGGGTTTTCTCAAAAGTACCTTCAGGATAGAACCAGGCTTCAGAAAAGCCGATGACAATAGATCCTTTGTCGCCCATTACCCGTATACTGTATCCATCCATAGCATTGCTGGTCAGGCATGTAAATCTGGCTTTAACACCCTTGCGGTAGCTGTAAATCAAATGAACGTTGTCATAGGTTTCCCGTCCGTCTTTCCAATAATCCACCCCACCGGTACCCATGACCTTTTGAGGTGTATCTTTTACTTACCCAATTTACGAAATCTAGTTGATGCGAACATAACTCGGCTACTAATCCACCGGAATATTCTCTATCATACATTCTCCAATTTATAGCTCTTTCAAGGTCCGGACTTGGCACAGGCCTCCTCCAGTTACCATTCCTGTTCCAGGTGCAATCAAATGAGCTGATTCTGCCAATTTTCCCTTTTTCGATGAGATCTACAACATGGGTATATAGCCTGGAACTGTGATATTGATGTCCGGTTTGTACAATTTTTTTTGAGCTGCCGGCCTTTTGGGTAAGTTCTTTTATACCGTCATAGCCCTTGGCCAGGGTTTTCTCGCAATAAAGATGCTTTCCAGAATCAAGAACATCCATGGCAATTTTTGAGTGCGTATTAAAAGGAGTAGCCACTAAACGGCATCTATGTCTTTATTATCTAATAAGCTCCTATAATCTGTATACCCCTTTAGAATTACCCTGGGTAGTTTTCAGGGCCGCATCCAGGCGGAACGGAATGATATCACAGCAGGCAGCAAGCTTTAGTTGGTTAATTTTTTGAATATGAGGAATGAGTCCGCCACCCCGATCTCCGGTACCAATAATACCTATAGAAATGGTATCATTGGCGCTCTCTTTTTGAAGCATATGAGCCATCAAAGGGGTAGAGCTTCCAATTGCAGCAGTCGCCAGGCCGCCTTTAATCATAAAATTCCTGCGGTTCATAAGTAAATTTAACTATAATTTCGGTTCCCAGCCAGTTTCATATTCCCTTTTCCACTGTCTAAGAACCTTATCATTATTTAGGACTTTACCGGTATTTTGATCAATTTTTATGGGCTCTCCCGCGTCCTGGGCCATATTCCCTAAATGACACAGCATGGTAGAAATAGCCGCATCGGCTATCGGAGCATGCTGTTTGCTGTCCTTTCTTATCGCATCAAAAAAATTGCCCACATGATTCACATCCAGGTTTCCTTCTCCTCGGGTATCCGTGGTTGCGCTTTGCGATTTTTCAAATTCAAACTTGATGGGATTGCCATCCAGGTCGTAAAGTTTATAGAAATTACGGTCTAATTGAATAATGCCTTTAGTACCATAAATAGTAGCACCTCTACCAGGGCGTTCTGGTTTCATGATCACCCTGCTATGTCCGGTCCAGGTAATGAATTTGCCCTCACCAAAATCATAGGTCACTTGCTGATTGTCTACAAATTCCCAATCATCATCATAAGTTTGCTTTCCTCCAAAAGAGGAGACGCTTTTAGGCAGGTCAACGCCAAGCGCCCAGCGGCAGATGTCTATTTCATGAGTACCATTATTGTGTACCTCTCCCGTACCCCAGTTTCTAAACCAGTGCCAGTTATAAGGATGAATATTATCGCGATAGGCCTCACGAGGCGCGGGTCCTTGCCATAATTCCCAATCCAGAGTAGAAGGAACAGCAACTTCTTTTCCCTTTCCAATAGATTGTCGGTTGTTCGAATAATAGGCCTCACCCTTATAAACCTCACCGATAATGCCTTCCCTGATTTCGTTTACGGCCATAATGGAGGTACCGGCAGACCTTTGCTGGTTACCCATTTGCACCTTTTTGTTGTACTTTTTTTGCGCGGCTACCAACAGGTCATTTTCGTAAGGGTTATGACTACAAGGCTTTTCTACGTACACGTGTTTTCCCGCTTGCATAGCCATTATAGCCATAGGCGCATGCCAATGCTCTGGAGTTGCAATAAAAATGGCGTCTACATCCTTGTCTTCAAGGACTTTCCTAAAATCTTTCTCCACCTTAGGGATATAACCTACCTCTTTCTGGCACCAGGAGTTGTGCTCGGCTATTATGGTATCGTCAACATCGCAATTGTATAGCACTTTGGCATTAGGATCGGCATGAATAGCCTTGACGTGGGTCTTACCTCGACTCCTTACCCCGATAACAGCGGTATTAATGCGATCGTTCGCACCAAGAATTGAAGCGTAACTCATTTTGGGCATAGCCATGCTTCCTAAGCTTAGAGCAGCAGTGCCTGCCGCGGTTTTTTTAATAAAGGTTCTTCTGGTACTCATTCTTTTTGCTTTGAAATTGGCCGTATTTTTATGTTTTTAAAACTTACCAAATCTCCATGGTCCTGCAGTAAAATATGGCCCTGATCCGCTTCTCCAAAGTTGGGCCATTTTACATATTTACTTTCAGCAACCAGTTTGCGGTAGTTTTCACTTTTACGTTCATATTCTAACACCTTCATGCCATTCAACCAGTGGGTAACACTGTCATTATCGGCAAGGATACGGGCATGATTCCACTGCCCGGGCGGGTTTACAACTTTGTCTTTTCTGGCCTGAATCAAATCGTAAAGCGAGGCCAACGTTCGGCTGCCTTCATGATTGCCCAATTTAGCATCGGGGTGAAGCTTGTCATCAAGGATTTGGTATTCAAGACCTATTGAAGATCCCGGACCTTTATTGAGATCTGTATCTACATAGTATTTAATACCACTGTTAGCTCCTTCGGTAATCTTAAAATCTACTTGTAATTCAAAATCAGCGTAAGTAGCTATAGTAACAATATCTCCTCCGGCCGCAGATTCGGCACCCTCTGAAGCTAAGACCGAAAGCACACCATTTTTTATCTCCCACCCGCTTTCTGGGAAACTATTCAATCTGGCACCCCTCCAGCCTTCGTCGTCTGAGCCATTCCAAAGTAATTTCCAGCCTCGCTTTATCTCGTCTATAGTGAGCTTGTTTTTAGTAGTTATTGGTGTCAGCGGACTTTTTTTGCTATACGCGGCAAGACTGTCCGTCATTATGCGAATATTTCTCCACATAATCTCCGTCCCTTCTTTTTGGTCATTGGAAATACTATGGACCTGAAGCCCAATAAAACCCAAAGCGGTCCTATCGTCTATTAAAAAAGCTGCAGGCACCTGATTGATCCATGTTTTTAGGGTATCTCCGATAGCTTCGATCCGATAATGGTTCCAATCTCCTTGCCTGAATGCCTTTTGGGCGGCGTCATTAAATTCAAGTGGACAGAGCCAGCCTCTTCTACCTTCATCGTAAATACCCGCGCTCCATGCTCTTTCTGACGGGTCTATTTCTACCTGGTACCCATGGACTCTGCCCTCCTGATACCAGGGAAAACTATTGCTTCTTACCTGGATCCCCGAATTCATACTGGGGTCAACCTTGTACTCAAGTTCCAGAATGAAGTCTGAGTACTTGTCCTTAGTCGCTAAAAAGGTATTTGGTGTGTTATGAACCGTGACCCCCACAATAGCGCCATCTCTGACGCTATAATTGGCTATTCCTCCCTTAAGCTCCCAACCTTCAAGGTCTTGCTCATTAAACAGGGAGGTCCATGGAGTTTGTTCTTTTTTTGTTTCCGCACAACCCAGACTTAAAAGTAAAATAACCAGTATTCCCAGTCCGAGGAAGTATTTGTCTTTTAAAAATTTCATAAGCTTGATGGCATAGTCTCTAAAGATAGCGGGTAAAGGGCACAAATAAAAAAAGCGACTTAAAAAAGTCGCTTTAGTTTTCATGCGAGAAGGTAAGCTTAATGCATTGCTTCCTTCAGGTATTCCGGAAAATTCTTCTTGAACCTGTTTAAACGAGGGACAGAAACATTTCTTATATACGAATTATTCGGATTTCTTCTTTCATAGTCCTGGTGATAGTCTTCGGCTTTCCAGAATCTCGCAAAGGCTGAAACCTCGGTAACAATGGGCCTGCCATAAACCTTACTCTCATCAAGCGCTTCCTTGTACTGCTCAATGATGTTTTTCTCCTCTTCATTTTTGTAGAAAGCAATAGACCTGTAATGTGGCCCGCTATCCGGTCCCTGACGGTTTAAACTTGTAGGATCATGAGATCCAAAAAACACCTGTACCAATTGAAAGAAGGAAACTTCTTTTGGATCATAGAATACTTCTACAGCTTCAGCATGTGTTGTTTTGCCATAAGCTACTTGCTCATAGGTAGGGTTCTCTTCCGTTCCACCGGAATATCCCGAAACCACTTCTTTGACGCCTTTGATACTTTCAAATATGGCTTCAACGCACCAGAAACAACCACTGGCAAAATAGGCCGTCTCATATTGCTGTAAATCCTGGGCCGATAGCTTGGTCATCTCTGCGACCTCTTTAACCACTTGTTTTTCAGACTTTGCCTTAGGTTGACAAGATGCTGAGAAACCCACAACAAGTGTCAATAAAAAGAATTTTATTAGCTTCATGTATCGTTTTAATCCTTAGTGGGGCTAAAGTACGAATACTTACAACCAAAAGGCTCAAAAAAAGAAGACTTCAATTAGCCACCGGAAGTGATTTCTCCGTCTCCCAGTACTTCAAGGGCAGAGAGCTTTGGCCTGTCCTCACTAGCCGTCAGAATAATATTCATCTCACCATCTTCAATGGTTACCTCAAATGTTCTCACCAATGCAGTGCCCACGCCAACTTCGTCAAAAATGTCTAAGTCGTTTAAAACCACTTGTCCTTCAATATCTACATCGAAGACACGAGAACCAACGCCTCCGGTAGGATCTCCATTGGGTTCTGCAGCTCCCCAGTAAATTTCTGCGAAGTGCAGTTTTACGTTATAGGTGCCATTGGTAATGGGTATTTCATAACCATAAGATCCGCGTACCATTCCTACGATACGTTCTGTTTCATAGAGCTCATCCATATCCGTATCACCAAAATCACCAATATCGGTATTACTAAACCCTTCTGAAGGTTCGGTAAAAAACTGGTCTTCAGTAAAGACAATATCCCCGTATGCAACTTCACCACCCCCTACGTTTATTCGTAGAACGGGATTATCACTGATCATTGGATCGTCATCTGTTGGGTCCATACCATCCCCATCATCTGTTGGGTCCATACCATCATCTGTAGGATCTGGCGTATCATCGGTCATTCCTACAGGTTCAATGTCATCATCACCACAGGAAACATTTACTAAGGCCAGTGCACCAAGCAATACAAAAAGAATAAATTTAGAGGGAATTTTAGTTTTCATAACATATAGATTTTAGAGCATTTTACAATTTTCTTCTTCTAATTTTTGTGGGTAAAATATTGAATACGTGGCGGTTTGCCAACTCTTTTTGAATATAATCGACGAAATACGATAGTCTTTTTCCCACATTATCAACGTAAATACCTTGTAAAAAGAACTTTTTGAAATTGCTTAATATGCTGATTTTCAATACCTAAGTTAATTCAAAAGAAAAGCGGTTCTATTGGTAGTCAAAAATCTTTTTAACATATTTATCAAATGTTTCCCATAGTTTTGAAATATGAGTTTTTTTGAACAAATACAGGCGGTACTTGGCAAAGGGCCAAGACAGATCTTAGATTCCGCCATCCCCTTGTCTTACTATACTCCCATAGATCTTTCTATAGAAAATGAGGAGATAACCGCTTTGGAAATTTCGCAACCAGAAATATGCCAGTCTTATATTGATAAAGTGTTGGAACGTACCGGTTCTGAAGTGGCTTATGGTGGTTATTTAGAAAAAAGAAAGCTTTATAGTAATAATCCAAATTTTCAGGGAAGCGAGTCCAAGCTACGGGAAATACACCTCGGAATAGACTTTTGGGCCCCGGCGGGGACGAGGGTGTTAGCTCCTTTGGCCGGTAAGGTACATAGCTTTAATAACAATGAGACCAGTGGAGATTACGGACCTACTATTATTTTAAAACACGAAGTGGAGGGTTTTGTCTTTCACACCCTGTATGGACACCTTTCTATCGCATCTTTAGACGGACTCTACGAAGGCAAGCCCTTTCATGAAAGTGCCCCTCTTGCAACCTTAGGTACAACGGAGATAAATGTTAATTATGCCCCTCACTTACATTTTCAACTTATTATCAATATCGGAGACTATATCGGAGACTACCCAGGGGTATGTACAGCTTCAGACCTGGAGTGGTACAAAGCAAATTGTCCAGACCCTAATATTATCCTCAACTACTAAGCCTTCTTTATCGTTAAAGTGCAGTTTCTTCCGGTAAGTGGTTTTTAAGGTTAGTTACGTTTACCGAGGCTTTTGTGCACTTTAACCGAGTTTTTGTCAGATACCGAAAAATAAGGGTTTTTCAGCGATTTGTAAGTCGGTGAGATACGCCTCTTTGCGTTTTTATTATATAAAAACGCAAGACATGAAAACGCTAGTAACTTTAATTTTTGTTCTCTTTATCAGCTTCACCGCTCAGGCTCAGAATAACACTGCCGAAGTAAAGGTTGAAACTATTGAAATGAGTATTGTAGTTGAAACTGCTGAGAAAGAAGTAAAACTTGCTCGTTTGTACAGAAGGTCTAACAGCCGTGTAAAAAAGGCCTTGTCTTTTACTACTAAAAGAAACCGTGCTAAGTTGGCTTAATCTACCGCTTTTGAATCCTTCCTATATATTTTCCCTGCTTTCATTACAAAAGACACTTTTTCCATCAATTCAATATTTTCCAGAGGATTTCCTTTTATGGCAATTAGGTCTGCCCATTTCCCTTCAACAATGCTTCCGGTTTTGTTATCAATACCTAAAAGGGCTGCTGCTGTAATTGTTGCAGATTGAAGGATATTAATTTCAGACATACCAGCCTCTTTCATCAATGAAAACTGCTCAGCATTTCGCCCATGAGGATATATGCCAGAATCTGTACCAAAAGCTAGCTTTACACCAGAATTATAAGCCAGATTCACTTTACTTATATAATCCTGGTAGGTCTCATAGTTGCTGGAAGTGGTAAGTTCTTTATCTGAAAAATCTTCATTGGTCTCAATTAATTGATAATAGGCCGCCAGAACGTCCATGACCAGGTAGGTCCCTTTTGCTTTCATAAGTTCAGCCGTTTCTTTGTCCAGAAAACTACCATGCTCTATAGAATGAACACCGGCTTCAATTGCATTGTGTATTCCATCCTTGCCATGGGCATGTGCAGCTACTTTCATGCCTCTGTTTGCCGCCTCTTGCACCATCGCCCGCATTTCTTCTATAGTAAAGGAAGAAGCTCCGGGGATAGACCCTGAAGTGCCAAAGCCACCGGTAGCCGCAATTTTTATGAGATCTACCCCATACTTAATATGTTCTCGGGTCTCTTTTCGCACTTCATCCTCGCCATCCGCGATGCTGCTCCAGTTATCTTTAAATTGTAACTGTGGGCTCAGCCAATTGCCCAGAGCACCATGTCCTCCAGTGATGGTAATGCTTGGTCCGCTGACATACATTCGAGGACCAGGAATCCAGCCTTTGTTTATTGCGTCACGGAGGGCAACACCACTGTAGGCATAACTACCCACATTTCTGGTGGTGGTAAAGCCCGCTTGAAGAGTTTTTGCCGCGTTTACCGTCCCCACTATGCCATAAGTGGCAAGGGGCAGTTCATAAACATCAAACTCACGGTAACCCAAATACCAGTTTGCTGTCAAATGGGTATGACAATCTATTAATCCTGGGAGCACTGTATAATCTGAAAGATTAATTACATCTTGTGCGATTTCTACTCCAGCTGCGGAGCTCACTTTTTCAATTTTGTCACCTTTGATACTGATTAGCATGTTTTGTTGCAGCTTCCCTGTCTTTACATCCAGTAAATTCCCGGCGAGAATAACTTTTGTTTCGTTTTGTGCATGTGCAGAAATTGAGATTAGCAATAAACTTAGAAGAAGTTGCCAAAAGCAATCTTTTATATATTTCATGATAAAAGGAAGGTTTTTAAAAAGGGGAAGTTACCCACTAAAATACAAGATTATTTTTGAAACGAATCGTTATACGATCATCAAGAGCTTACGACAAAGTTTATGTGGCGACAGTTTGAGGGTTTGTTAAAAATAAGTTAAAAACGAACAGACTTGTCTGTTTTAGAGTTATATTTGTCTTGTGAAAAAGCTAGGAGTAAAAGATCGTATCATAGAAACGGCATCGCGCTTATTCTACTTTAACGGATACAATCAGACCGGGATTAACCAGATTATTGAGGAAGCCAACGTGGCAAAAGCCAGTATGTACCAACATTTTCGTTCAAAAGAAGACATTGCGGTGGCTTACCTTCAGCGGCGTCATGCGGCCTGGATGAACGCTCTTCGGGAAAGTGTGGCAGATAAGGCGGACGCCAAAGAGAAAATATACGCTTCTTTTGATTATTTAAAACAATGGCTTAAAGAGGTAGATTACAGAGGATGTGGTTGGCAAAATATCGTTACAGACCTTCCCGAAGGACAGCAAAAGATTAAAGATCAGGCCGTATATCATAAGGGGGAAGTTAGAACCTGGATTCGTGAACTTCTAGAAACAGAATACGATGGGCCGCAGGGGCTGGAGTTAGCAGATGAAGTAATGGTCCTTCTTGAAGGTGCAATTATCTCCGCTCAAATACAACGGAAAGATTGGCCCATAGATAGTGGAAAACGCGCAGTAGTTAAACTCCTGGAAGTATAATTTTTTTTAATATAAACGAACAGACTTGTCTGTATATAATTAACAATATGAAATTAATACCACCTTTTACAAAAGAAAGCGCCGCCGCCAAAGTGCAGGCTGCCGAAGATGCCTGGAATAGTAAAAATCCTGAAAAAGTATCTCTGGCCTATAGGCCAGACTCCCGCTGGAGAAATCGGGATCTTTTTTTTAACGGGCGTTCTGCAATTGTCGATTTCCTTTCAGACAAATGGAAGACCGAGCAGCACTACCAACTGCGAAAGCATCTTTGGTCTTTTACAGATAATCGCATTTCTGTACGCTTTGAGTACGAATGGCAACATGGCAAAACCAAACAATGGTTTAGAACCCATGGCAATGAGCATTGGGAGTTTGATGCAGACGGACTCATGGCAGTTCGGGATATGAGTGCAAATGATATCCCCATTCAAGAGAACGAAAGAAAATTTATATAAGTAACCTTTTAATATTCAAAACAATGAGAACAACAACAAAAATTCTAAAGTCAAGCCTTCTTATAGGAGGCCTGTTTATCGTATTAATTACCTTGTCCTTTATTCCTTCAGTGGGCGAACGGCCAGATCTGACAAAGACAACAAGCACACAACCTACCTCATACCATACTATAGAAGTTAATGGTGTGGATATTTTTTACAGGGAAGCAGGAAACCCTGACAAGCCTACGGTGCTACTACTTCATGGTTATCCTACCTCCTCACATATGTTTCGTAATTTAATAACAGACTTGTCTGTTCGATATCATGTTTTGGCCCCGGATTATCCGGGTTTTGGGCGAAGTGAGCAACCGAGCATGACAGATTTTGAGTATTCTTTTGCAAATTATGCCCGTATCATTGAAGCTTTCCTGGCTGCAAAGCAGGTAGAGCAGTATAGCCTTTACCTAATGGATTACGGCGCCCCTGTTGGTTTCCGGATAGCCGCAAAATACCCAGAAAGAGTGCAGTCTCTCATTATACAAAATGGAAATGCCTATGAGGAAGGACTTCGCGAGTTCTGGACACCTATCAAGAAGTACTGGAACAACTATACCCCCGAAAATGGAAAACCTCTGGAGGGTTTTCACTCGCTTGCAGGTTTAAAATGGCAGTACACTCATGGCGTGCAGGATTCCACCAAGATCAGTCCGGACAACTGGAGTATAGATCTGCAACACCTAAGTAGGTCAGAAAACAACGAAATTCAATTGGCCCTATTCTATGACTATAGAACCAATGTACCTCTTTACCCTAAGTGGCAGCGGTACTTGCGTGACCATCAACCACCTACACTGATCGTTTGGGGAAAGAACGATTATATCTTTCCGGCGGAAGGGGCCTATCCGTATAAAAGAGATTTGAAAAACCTTGAATTTCACTTACTGGATACGGGTCATTTCGCTCTAGAAGAGAAAGGGGATGAAATCACCTCATATATCCTTGAATTCCTGGTAAGAAATAGTATAAAGTAAAAGCTGAGGCCCGTTGACCTGGACAAAGCTTCAGGCATCGGGCTTAAAAGCTGCTAAAGTAAATTTAGGTCTAATATTTAATGCATATGGAAAGTTCTAATAAGCACCCTATTGATATCGTTTTTTCTCCTGCTGTCAAAAAACTACAAGAGCAAAACGGTTCGCGCCGAAGCTACGCCCGTAAAGAGGATGGGGGAGGATGGCCCGATGAAATAGACGTTTCTTTGAAAGGATTCTTAGCACAGGCAGATTCTTTTTACCTTGGTACCGCCAACGCAAAAGGGCAACCTTATATTCAACATCGGGGAGGGCCAAAAGGTGTTCTAAGGGTACTGGACAACAAGCGCCTGGCCTTTGCCGATTTTGGAGGAAACAGACAATACATAACGGCAGGCAATCTCAGTGAGAATAACAAAGCCACCATTTTTTTAATGGACTACCCCAGCAGAACCAGAATTAAGCTTTGGGGAACGGCAGAGGTAGTTGAAGACGACTCTGAACTCTTAACTTCAATTACAGATCCTGATTACAGGGCAAAAGTAGAGAGGGCAGTGGTCTTTACTATCGCCGCCTGGGATGTCAATTGCCCGCAACATATAAAAACCGCGTTATACCCGCGAAGCGATTGATGATGCTATTGTGAATCCGCTTAAAGAAAAGATAGCTGCATTAGAAGCGGTAATTGTCCAAAATGGAATTGCATTACCTCAGGGAAAGGAAGAGGCAGAATCAAAGTCAGAGAAATAACTGTTTAGTAATAATTAAAGCGAAACAAAAGAAATATTTTGTCCTAATTTACGACTAAGCAAGTGTAAGAAATAAACAACACAGATATGAAAAGAATAGCAATAAATGGCATGGGACGCATTGGGAGAGCGGCGCTTAAAATAATAATAGATACCCCAGACTTAGAGGTAGTAGCGGTGAACGATATTGTTTCTATTGAAAACAGCGCTTATTTGCTAAAATACGATACGGTCTATGGTATTTATGAACGTAGTGTGGAACATGACGATAAGCACCTTATCATCGATGGAAATAAAATTCAGTATACCTCTATCCGTAATCCTGAAGAATTGCCATGGAAGGAATTAATGGTAGACGTGGTCATTGAAAGTACCGGCCTATTTACTTTAGGCGAAGATGCGGAAAAGCACATTAAAGCAGGCGCGTCAACCGTGGTGATCTCTGCACCTACGAAAAGCACAGATACGCCAACGGTGGTTCATGGGGTAAATACCCAGGACGGGAATGTAGCTGTTTTCTCTTGTGCCAGCTGTACCACGAACAATATTAGTCCGGTAGTTGAGATCCTTGGTAGGAGAGTGGGCATAAAGAAAGCAATTATGACTACGGTTCACGCCTATACCGCTTCACAAAGTATGGTAGACGGCCCTTCAAAGAAAAACTTTCGCATGGGCAGGGCAGGGGCAGCTAACCTTGTCCCCACAACGACAGGAGCAGCTATTGCGACCACCAAGGCTTTGCCAGAATATGCAGGAAAGTTCGATGGGGTGGCTATAAGAACTCCAATTCCTGTGGGCTCTGTTTCAGACATGACTTTCGTAACCGAAAGATCGGTTACTGTAGAAGAGATCAACAACATTTTTGAGGAAGAAGCTCAAACAGACCGTTATGCACAAATTTTGGCTACCACTGATGAACCTATAGTTTCATCCGATATCGTAAAAAGTCCGTATGCTTCTACCGTAGACATGGGAATGACAAGGGTAGTAGATGGAGATCTTCTAAAGATAATGACCTGGTACGACAATGAATGGGGTTTTACCAATCAGATGATCCGGCAGATTTTAGAGATTTAACCGCTTTAGTTTACGTCTAAGTCTAATTGCCCATACCAAAGGAACTATGGCAATAAGCAAACCTATCCCTAAGCCTTGAAAAGTAAACTTCAAGGTTTGGGGTGTATCAATATCGTGCCTGTGATTCCAGAATTCCACAATTTTGCCGTCTTTGATACGCAATACATTGATGATGGGAAGGGACTGGTCCATTTCCAAAAAAAATTTTCCGAACAATGATGCCCCTTTAAAGGTTGATTGCCAGCGGGTGGCCACCAGGTCGCCATCGGCAAGCTGGTAGTCAATGCTTCCGTCGAGCGTCCCGTTTTCCCAGAAGAAGTCAGCGATCTCCTTCTGGCGGACTGCCGGTTCTACAGATCCTTTTCGATCGCCAATATCATGGGCTGTGTATGTATGGGCCACATAGTCGGCATATTTGTGAGTGTTGTTCGAAAACCAGAGATCCTGATAGAAGTTCCGTGCAATTTCCTTGTTTTTTTCTAATCGTTGAACGCTTGCATCCGTGGCTATTTGAGCAAGTAGGTTGGAGGTTAAGAGAAGACACAAGGAATTTAAGAATAGCGTTTTCATTTTATGTGCTTTTAGTGGTTTACCGCAAGCTACGCTTTAGTAGTACGTAGTGGTTATTGCCAAAAGCCGCAATCGTATTGCCAAAAGACGGAATTAAGGAACTATGAGGAAGGTAAGCTCCCAAAGTACTTTTTATAGGCAAGTGTGAAGTTGGAGGGGTGCGCATATCCCAATTCATGGCTGAGCTCCGTTGGAGACCGTCGGACATTCTTAATTTGATCATATGCGTACTCCATTCGGATACGATGACGGTATTCCTTAGGTGGTTTTCCAAAAACTTGACGAAACAGGGTTTTGAACTTCGTTGATCCCATGTTCGCCTTTACAGCCAACTCTTTTATAGGTGGGATGTCTATATTTAAGGGATCTCTTAGTAGTGTTACAATTTTAAATAGGTTTTGAATATCCGTTGGATGCAACTTTTCGATGACACTTGCTTGTTCGTGCAGTTTCAGCTTTTTAAAATAAAGGTCTAGAAATTCAAGAATAAGGGCATGGCACCTCAATTTATCACTCATGGCATCAATGGCCTTGTTTAAACAAGACTCCAACAAATGGTCCAGGTCTTCATAACTCAAATTTTTATTGAAGTCGATTACGGCACTTGCCGTTTTGAAGTAGTTATCTAAAAACGACTTACTGAAGCGAATGGTAGTCACTTCCGATTCCACACCTGCAGGGATTAAGGTAAAAATCTCTAGTTTCGGACCGTATAATAAGATTCCGATGGGGAGGAATTTTTGAAAATGAATTGTTTTGTCTTCGACCTTTTTTTCCTGCCTGACCTTAGAAAGATTGATATGAATGATGAACCAATTAGTATCTGGCGGATTCACCGAGCTCATTTCAATGGGTTGTGTAAATCGTGTAGCTCCAAAGTGATAAAATTCCAGTTCTCCGGGAAACTCTATGACTCTCATCGCTCCTCCCTTACCAACTGCCGGATTCATTGGGTAAGCTTCACCCTTCTTTTCTAATTGAAAATGATTTATAAACTGATCTTTAAGACTTTTTGAAATATCCAGCTGTACTTCCATGCTAGTAGGAAGATACAAATTCAGTTCTTACCGATAAAATGCACATTCCTCCGCTAAGTGGTTTTTTGGTCTAGATCCGTTTACCGAGGCTTTTATGCACTTTAACCGAGTTTTTGTCAGATACCGAAAAATAAGGGTTTTTCAGCGATTTGGGAGGCGGTGAAATACAGCTCTCTGCGTTTTTATAATAGTAAAACGCAAGACATGAAAACGCTAGTAACTTTAATTTTTGTTCTCTTTATCAGCTTCGCCGCTCAGGCTCAGAACAACACCGCTGAGGTAAAGGTTGAGACTGTAGCGATGAGCATTGTTATTGAGACTGCCGAAGTTGAAGTTACGGCTGAGGAAGAAACGAAAGTTGCTCGTCTGTATAGAAGAGCTAACAGCAGAGTAAAAAAGGCTTTGTCTTTTACTACGAAAAGAAACAGAGCTAAAGTTGCGTAAGAAATAAAGCATATAACCAGAGACTCAAATATACTGCAACCCGAGAGAAAAGGCAGGAGGATCAAGTACCGATCCCCTGCCTTTTAGTTTATCTAAACTTTAAATTGGAGTAGCAACGCTCTTAGAATTAAAATCTGGGCATATAAAAAGGCAGGAAGCATTACTGCCTGAAATTCCTGCCTTTTACATGTTAAAAGCGTTGTGGTATAAAGCTATTGTATTTTATACGGCAAAAGTATCCCCATTGATGGGGATTTTTCTTTATTCCTTTTTGCTCGTCCAAAAAGGAATCTAAAAAGGACGCCTTATCTGAGGAATTTTTTGAGGCAAGCTCAAAAAACAGCTTCAAAACTCCACGCTCCTCTGGAGCTGAATCTCGCAGCTTTTGAAACTATATTCTGCAGATAAGGAAGTTCCCTAATATTTAGCAAATAGATACATGAAGACTTATTCTTTTTGGGTAGCATAGGAGGCACTTTCCGTTAAGAATCGGCGAAACCTTGGAACCGATTTAGGAAAATGCCTCTGGTTTTATGCGCCTTCGGCGTATAAAAATGCCTCTCCAAAAAGTGTGCTTTCTTTGCTTCGTTTCTTTACACAAGTAAAGAAATGAAGAGAAGATGATTTTGGGGAAGCAAAAAGGGATTGGAGAAATTGTCTCCTTTCCATGGCAGGGGTTTGTGTCGTAATATCTATTGAAATTTACCTCGATATTAAATCTAAACCACAAAAGAGGCCTTCTAACAAACGTTAAATAATCTCAGGTACTATAGTCTTTTAAAACCAGCATCGATTGTTAGATCGAATCTTTTGTATGTCCCGCTATCAGGGGGCTGAGTAAAGGTTAAACATTTCTTAAAAGTGTAACATTTCACTACTTTTTACGTCTAATAGGGTGTATAAAATAATGGTGGAAAAAAGATTTCCTGTTTATACAAGCAAGTACTTAAAGACAATATCATGAAACATACAACAAAAGAACAAAAAGACACAAGAAGCATCCAGGACAGGCCTTTAAACAGGCACGATGTTTGGAGCAACCATAGAAGGCATACCGTATTGCGCTTAATACGCTTTGCCTAATGTTTGAATTAGTTTAGTTAGTTTAGTTTAGGAAAAGAGGGCTGGAGAGCCCTCTTTTTTTGTTTAGCTATTTGACCAACCTTCTTAAAGCCGTCAAAATTATAAGGCAGCTACCAAAACACCCAGTATTAGGCATAGAAAATTAAGCCGCTGCCTAATATGGCTAGTACAAAAGTAGGCTCTCCACAATAGCGGCTATTACCCGCCCGCCTTCTTTAGTTTGGCAATAGTGTCGGGAACCTCGTCAATAGCCGCAAAATAGAGCAAATTGGCACGTATTCTTTCTTCGTCACGTTCTGTATGATAGCGTACAATATCCTCCACTTTGTCTAGAAGTTTATCGGCAGCTTGTTTTAAAATAGCATCTCTGATTTCTCTTCCTCTGGCATTTCTGCTTTGGTTTAAGCGTTCTTTCAGGGAAAGCAAGCGTGGCGATTTTTTTAGTGGATAGATGGTTCTTGGTAGGTCTACCACAATCCCGTCTACATGATCAAACCAGATTCCCCCGTTCTTATCGGTTGCCACAGGGGCAAGTTTTTCGAGCTTAAAATCTAACGTATTCCGTTCGAGCAGATTTTCAAGATTTTGACGGTCTTGAAGGTAGGTATTAAAGATATTGAAAGGCCTGACAATGATGAGCGCCTTTATCTTCTTGGGGTGAAAAGAAATAAAGCCATCGTCTTTTAAAATACGTCGTACAAAGTTCATGTAGTAGCCGGTCGCCAACCCCACAGTGGCGCTAATATCAATCACTGGCAAGCCGTTGTAGAAGCGCGAGATATCATTTTGGGTAAAGGTATTTGGCACATCGTCATCGATAAAGTCGTATAGCGTATTTCTCAGACTCTTCTTTAGGGTCTGAACTCCAAAATTACGCACCTTGATGTATTTGTTGTTTCTGATATAAAAAGGCACTTTAAACCCCTCTCTGATCACTGTAAGATAAGGGATGCCCAGGGCATGAATGAGGCCTAATTCATAAAACACATTAGGGGTAGGATCTGTTTTCCCGGCCTTTGGTGTAATATTTACAATAATCAGATCTGCCGTATCCAGCTTGTCAAAAACCCCCTCGGCAATATGATGTTCCTTCCATTCTTCAGGGTAGGTGACGATAGGGTCTGAGCTTATGCCCTTATCAAAAAGTATGGTCCTGGCCTTGTTTTCGGAAAGGAGTGCTAAAACCGCTTCCCGAATTTTTTTACTACTATCTGCTTTGGTGCCTCTCATCGCCCCGAGGATGACAATCTCCAGACGGTTATCAGCATTGTACGATTTTCTAAACATGAGATTGAGTCTCTAAAAATGTGATACCTACAAAAGTCTTTCGGGGAGTAACTTAAATGTAGGAAAAATTCCTGTTTTTATAATAAAACGCGGCCTTAATCCTGACCAATATCAGTGTATTCTTCTTATATACATAGTAATTTTAGTTGAATTGATAAATACAGTGAGTTATGAAGGGAGCGATATTTTTTTCAGGCAAATACGGAAGTACCAAACAGTACGCCCATTGGATTGCCGAAGCTACCGGCCTTCCCTTATTGGATGTTAAGGACAAAACGGCAGACCCAAAAGCGTTTGACTTTCTGGTTTTGGGCAGTTCTATACTGTATTATAAGCCTACTATTCGTCATTGGATCCGGGCTCATTTAGAAACTATTGTGGGCAAACCCATATTATTATTTACGGTTTCGGGGGCGGGGCAAGGGAAGAAGCTCAACAAGTGGTTAAAAGCTTCACTACCGGTGGGTGTTAATTCTCAGGCAGAACATATTGCCTTACGCGGGCGTATGAACCCGGCTGAACTTCCCTGGGGCAGTAGAATGCTGTTACAAATGGCGGCGCTTGTTAACCCAGACCGCCAGGCTCGCAAAGAAGAACGCGAAGGTTTTGACTATATGGATAAAACTGCAATTGCTCCGGTGCTACGCTGGGTGGAGGCATTGAAAGCAGAAGAAGCAGTGACTTAATGGTTTTTATTGAAGTTTTCTGAATGTTCACTGGCATTGGTATAACCTAATTGATAAGCTAAGATGAAAATTCTCTACACCATAATAGGAATGGCATTCCTCATATTCTTAGTAGTGTCATCATACATGATTTTGATTCAACCACTTTTGGATGCCTATAAAAAAGGAAAATCAAGTTAAATAGCGGGTATTAACCCGGACCGCATGGCACGCGAAGAAGAATGCCAAAGTTTTATCAGTGAGATAAGGCTGCGATCACTCCTATGGTAGGATGGGTGGAAACACTGAAAGCAATTGAAGCCGCTATTCAATTCGTATTTCAAACAATTTCAAGCACTTATAGAAGGCCTTTTAGCCAGTCTGACCCCATTCTAAAAAGCTGGTCTGGATTAAGGTTTTCAAAAATACTTCTGGGATCATCTCTAAGGGGGATTTCATTTCTGATCAGATGCCTGTTTTGTCTGTTTTTATAGGCTTCTTCTACCATTTTCTCAAATGAAGTATCCACATCCTTGAAATGCAGCTCTTTTGCATAGCCAGAATCTATGTTGGCTTGTAGCCTGGCAGGCACATCGTGTTTGTTGCCTGGGAGATAAAGTGCCAACAAGCCTTTGGGGTTAAATCTTCTTTTGGCCAGGTCAGGGTTTTGATAGCTTTGCAGGGAGTACCAGATCTCCCAGTCTATCCAGGCACTCTTACCTGTTTCCGCACCTATGAGTACAACAGTAACTGAGATGCTCCATAACCTATCTTTGATTTTTTTAGCAATGTACAGATCGGAGTTCTTCCCTAAATTTTGGTATTTAAAACCATAATCCCCAAATTTCTTAATTCCTGTTTTTTTCCGAAGCTCGGCCAGCTCCAGCTTGTTAGAGTTGTGGTGGTAGCTAAGAAAGAGGTGGCGTTTGGACATTTTTGGTTTTTAGGTTTTATGAAATGTAGGTGTACGTTGGGTTAATGGCCTCGGTAATGATTTCGGTGCGAAACAATTAATTATAGCCAATATCAACTTTAGTTATTTCATGGTAAAACTTTTCATATTCTTTTTCAATTAAATCCACTGATTTTGTAGTTCTTTCATTAAGTTCACTTAATTCTCGAATATATTGAAGTACAATTTTTTTTAATTGTAGTTCGTAAAAAATGTTAATTATTCGTTTAGAAACCCAATAATAAATTAGTACTAAAACAAAAAAAAATACAAAAGTTTTAAGTTTACTGAATGAGGAAAGATACTCCCAGGCTTCTTTATTTATAAATGCTAAACCAACTACAATGGATAAGAGAATTGCAGGAAAAAACTTTAAAACAAATATTATTAAATAATTTTTCATTATTGTTTTTGATAAAGTATTTCTTTCCTTTTCTATGTTTTTCCAAATGGGTCTAGTTTTATTTATTAATTTTTTAAATCTAGGAATCACTATATCATAGTAATTGAGTTTCTCTTGTAAAGATAGTTCGTCGGTTTTGAGCTTTAAAAGCATATGTACTTTCTCATTTTTACTACTTTCCTTTTGACTTAATTTTTTTGCTTCTTCACTAGTTTTTTTTGACTTTTTTAAAAGAATTTTATCTTCTTTTGACTTGTCAAAATTCATCTGAATGTAATCAACCATAGCCCAATTATAATTCCTAAGTTCTTGAATCCGTATCCTAAGATCTTTTTGAAAAGATTTGTATTGGTTTAAAAGTTCTTTAAGTACTTTATTATAATCAAGATATTTATCGTTATTCTTAAGAAGTTCTTCAAGATTATCCATATTGCAATTAAAGCTAACGGTATCGGCTATCGTAGTGCGGGATTTCAAGGCACTTCACTGTCAGCCACCAGTATGGTTTATTTAATGTAATTACTTTCATATTAGCTCTTACGCCTATATTATGTATAGCCAATGTTGGCAACTGGCTTTTCTTTTTTAATATGCTAATTCCCAAGTCCTTTGTAAGGTTTCGAATATTATTGGCATTTCATTTTCAAATTGAGCTTGACTAATATTTTCTCCAACATACTTGGCAAGCTGTTTTTTTCTGTGTCCTGTAAAAGTCTTTTTACCTGCCGCATTTACAGCATCAAGTTCTGCTTGTGTTTTTCGCCAATTACCATAAGTCTCATCTGCTTGGTCAGGATAATACTGTTCTAAGTCTCTATTTGGAATTTGAAAAAACTGATTATTCTGTGTCAATGCAGCATTATGTTGTAAAAAGTCGGTTACACCACCTTGAGTTTGAGCACTTGGTGCATCAATCAAGATTACTTGTTTCTCTCTGTATATACTTGAATTTAATGGTGTGAACGCCTTCTCAATAGCGTTTATAGTTCTTTCAGCTTGGTCTATATCTCCGTTTGCTTTAATGATTTGAATACTTGGTCTGTCGGAATAGAATCTCCTTATTAATCTAGTTAGAAATTCAAATTCACTTAGTCCTTCTACAATCAAAAAATTTCTTGGTAGCAATAAATCTGAGGGACTTCCTCCTAGCAACTCGAATACTATATATGGTTTAGTTAAATCATCAGTTGGCTCTATTTCAGTTTCTCCATCATTTTTTTCTGCCTTAAAAATTTTCTGATTTGGAAAGTTATCAGCAACAAATACTGAAGAATGGGTATTTACAAATACTTGGTCAGTAGATTCTGATAGTTCGTGAAGTACGTTTTTTAAATTGCGTTGTGCAGTTGGGTGTAAATGCAATTCTGCTTCATCAATGAAAAATAGAAATGATTTACCTTCATCAGCACTTTCCTTCCGGAATTCAGCAAAGGTTTGAATAATGGCCAGCATCAATGCTCTTTGCATTCCGTCACCCTTTTCTTCTGCCGTTGTTTCTATTCCGTCATCAACGGTAGTTTCAAAATTTTTAAGTAGGTCATCAAATACAGGTGGTGTTACTTCAAAATTGACTTTTGTGGTATCTGGGAATTGTTTCTCAAGGTTGACTTTTACTTTACCACCGACTAAATCGAATTGGGTTTTAATTTCTGAATCATCACCTTCGAACAATTCTTTAAATCTATTTTGAAAGTCAAGGTATTGCTCATTTGATTCTAAGATTGCGGACAGTACACCTGAAAGCATAATCCCAATAGGTGTTGTTTTGCTATACTTGGCTACAGAGTCGTAGTACTGTTTAGTGTTGATATATTCAAACTTTGGTAAGAAATCATTTAAAGCGGCGTCAAATCCTGTCCCTGGATTCACTTCTTCTCCATTTACAAAAACTTTTCTCTTTTTGGGGTTTGAGCTACTTCTAGAAATTGTAACCGAATCTGACTCTCCTAAGACATTTTGAATTTTTGTCTTATTTCCTTCGTGTTGCATTTTATCAGCTCCGTCTTGAGCACCTGAAAATTCAATTTCTACTAAGATTTCTAAGTCTGACTGACGTTTATGCTTTAAGTCATTTGATAGTCCACCACGCCCTGCTCCGTTAAAGAAAAATTCAACTGCTTCAAAGAAATTTGTTTTCCCACAATTATTCTGACCAACGACAATATTGAAATTATCCGCTTCAAATTCGGTCGATTTGATAGACCTAAAATTCTCTATTTTAATTCTGGATATTTTCATCTGTTCGTTTTTTCAGCGTGTTGCCAACTTGTTATATCAGCATAAAACTTAGAGATATCCTGATATTGCTTCCGGATAACCACGCATTTTATGGCCATTGACATTTTGTTAAATTCCAGGAAAGAAAAAGGGGGCGAGGTCACGATCACAAAAAAAGGCAGAGATTCCCCGAGTATCCCCACCTTCTTTAAATGATCAAAAGCATTGCAGGATAAAGCTATGCTTTAATCCTATATAAAAGTATCCCCATTAGTGGGTATTTTTCTTCTTTTTTTTCTTTGCTTCTCCAAACTGTTTTCTCTTCATTTCTTTGTTTGTGCAAAGAAACGAAGCAAAGAAAGCACACTTTTTGGAGAGGCATTTTTATACGCCAAAGGCGTATAAAACCAGCGTCAATTTCCTAAATCGGTTCCAAGGTTTCACCAATTTTTAACGGAACTTGACGCTTATACTGCCCAAAAAGGACTTCCCATTTTAAGCCTTTTCGGTCAAATATTGAGACTACGAAGGTTTTTCAGAAATAGTGGTGGCGCCAGCGGAAGTGCGTTCGCCAAAGGCGAAAAGAGCATGTAGCGCTAAGCGCCAGCCGCGGTTTTGGTCCATACCAAAAATTTCCTCAAAACCTTCTTGAACTTTTGGTTCTTTTGTTTCAAGACAAAAGAACAATTAAAGAGTTCAGTCTAGATTTTCCTGCCTGCCGGTGGGCAGGTTTGCTACTTTTTTCATCAATGGAAAAAAGTAGAGGGAGGAAACTTATGAGGGGATTAGCAATCTTAGTAACCACTATGTTTTCTATTTTCCAAAAACACCAAAGAAAAAGAAGCGGCGGCAGCGGTAAAAACCGAATAATCCAGCGCGCCTTTTACTCCTGTACTAAAGGTCATTGCTAAAGCGAATAGCAAGAGCAAGAGCCCACCGGCTTTGGCGGCTAAAGCGGTTTTGTAGCCTACAATGAGGAGTAGCGCCAGGACGATTTCTAAAGCCGTTGCTACAATTGCCAGAACCTCTGCAAAGCCTTTTGAGAAAAGCGGATTTATCAAAGCCGTATAGGCCACAAAATTATTCCAGTTGCCCCAGGCGGAAACCTCCTGCGGCCATAGGCCAAAACGGTCTACGACGGCCGAAAGGAAGCCTGCCGCTAAGGCAAAGCGCAAAAAATAAGAAACAAACCTTGCCGGTGATATTTCTTTAAACTTGTACTTCATAGCGTCCAGGTGTAAATTGAAAAGCTTTCATGAGCCTATTCCAGGTATTGATCTGAGTGATGGCCAGACTCAGAAGAGCGATTTCAAACTTTTTAAAATGTTGTTCTACTTCAGTGAATACAGCTTCCGAGAGGGGTCTGTGATCTATACTGGTTAGCGCTTCTGCATAGGCCAGGGCCGCTTTTTCTTCGGCATCAAACAAAGGGCATTCTTCCCAGGCGGCCAGCATAGAGAGTCGAAGATCTGTCTCTCCCTGTTGTTTAAGCTCTTTATAATGCATATCCAGGCAATATGCACAGCCGTTGAGTTGAGAAACCCTCAACTTTAAAAGTTCTAAGATTTTTCGATCTATCCCTGACTCTTTTAAGTAGTCTTCATTGGCCCTTAAATGATAAAAAATACCTTCGGGTAGGTCTTGATATCTAATGCGTTCCATACGTATTTCTTGTTTTGTGATTATAAAGGCAAAATTAGGCCGGCTTGTAGCACAAAACGCTTAAGATTTCTTAAGAAATAGTTTTAGGCATTTTTTCTCAAGGCACTGAGGTATTCCGGAGTGATGCCAAGGTAAGAGGCTAGCATATATTGCGGAATGCGTTGCAGAAATGCAGGATTGGCCGTGGCAAAATGCTCGTACAATTCTTCACTGCTTAGGCTAAACATATATTCTAACCTACGTTGACCCGCAATATAGGTACGTTCCATGATGATTCTAAAAAAGCGTTCTAAGCTGGGAATTTGCCTGTAAATGCCTTCTAGTGAGCTTTCTTTGAGCACAAGCAGTTCTGTGGGTTCAATGGCTTGCAAGTTGAACTTTGAAGGGGCTTTGTTAAGCAGGCTATCGTAATCGGTGATCCACCAGTTTTCAATCCCAAAATGTACAATTTGTTCATTGCCCTTTTGATCTATATAGTACAAACGCATTAGACCTTTGGTAATAAAGTAACGCGCATCGCAAACGGCGCCCTGTTCAAAAGCATGGGCTTTCTTTTTTAGTTTTTGGACCTTAAAATGCGATTGAAAAAGAGTGTCTTCTTCCTCACTCAAAGTGACATATCTTTTGATATAATCGGAAAGGGATACATTCATTTTTAAGACCTTATTTGGCTAATGCTATTTAGAATCCATAATACGTTATTTTCTTTGTCCTACAAACCTCTGGACAAAATTCGTTTGCTGCCTTCATTCCTTTTTGCTCGTCGAAAACTTTGTTCTCTTCATTTCTTTGTTTGTGCAAACTCTCCGATTTCAACTACGTTGAGTCTTTGGCAGACATTTGAGTTTCGAATGAACGAATGTGCTAGAAAATGACACTTCTTCTCTGTTCTTTTTTGCATTGCCCAAAAAAGAACCAAAAAACGCTAGGCTGATTTTGTGTTGTTACCGATACTACGGAAGTTCTCGCTCATGCGCGTCCCTAACCGCTTCGCTTTCGGAACGCTCCTCTCGCAAACGCACGAGCCCTTCCTTGATTGCTTACACAACACAAAATAGGCCAGACGCTAGACAGAATCTAGAAATGTACCTCCGCTGGCACTACCACTATTTCTGAAAAACCCTCGAAAGGCTCTGTTTTAATAAAGAAGTTTAAATTTAGGCTTTCCTTTTCTAAAGAATAGGCCGAGAAAGCTTTGATTGGCACTCGCAAATTGCAAAGCAATTTGTGGCAAAGTTTCGAGGCTGGTTTTGCCTGCCCGTCCGGTCAGGCGGGCTTTTGCAAAAATTCATATGGAAAAGGTCTCCTTTTTATATTCCTTTTTGGAGAAGCAAAAAGGAATAAAAGAGATATTGTGCTTTCTTTGGATCGTTTCTTATTGCCTCCGACGAGACCCGCCAAAGGCCGAGAGAGGAAGGCATAGCAAAGAAATGAAGAGAACTTCATTTTGGCCCTAAAGACGTATTGCAGGGACAAAAAATCATTTTAATAAAAACTACCGTTTCCAGCGTTGTGCAAGCATATTTTCCAATAAATCAGCGAAAGACCATCCGATCTTCCGTGCTGCCATAGCCGAAAGACTGTCCTGGTCTTGTCTATGAAGGCGGGAAGCCCCGGTCATATTGGGTTTTACATTTAAATCGAATAAAAAGTAATTGCCATCAGCATCTGCTCTGCAATCTACTCGAATAGGCGCGCGGGCACCCACCAGAGTTGCTGCCATTTCACATTGTTCACTTACTCGTTTAATACGTTCGTCTTGCAATTCTGCATCCGATAAAACCGCACTGTTGTGCATTACGGCTACAGTTCCGTTGTAGGGCGCAACGCCCTCATGATGGTTAAAGCGTTTTACAGCGGGTAGGCTCCAATGGTTTTTAATTTCTTTGGTTTCACCAGCTATTTTATACCTACCAGGAGGCATCACTGTAAAAGTGATCTCCTGCCCAGAGAGATAGGGTTCCAGATACATGCTATTGCCATAAGTTTTTTCTTCGAGCGCGCTTTTTAAACGCTTTAAAAGGCTTTGCTGGTCTTCTACCATCACTACACCCTGGCTTCCACGGCCTCTAACAGGTTTTAAAACTGCCGGGAGTGGAAGGGGAGGAGCACTGTCCTCTAGGTTCTCGGCACCCAGAGTGATAATTTCTGGTATAGGTAGGTTATTTCTACGTAGAAGCTCGTTGGTGAGCAGTTTGTCATCATACAAGTCGGTCATTTCAGGAGTTTGTCCCACAAACTGGAGTTTGCCATCGAAAAACCGTTTAATGGGGTGAGCATCGTACAAAATAGTATTCAGCCAGAGGATTTCGGCTCCCAGTCGTATAGCATGCCCAATTCCTTCTGAGGTATCCGGGAAAACCCAGTCCCTGTCTGTTGCATTAGACGGATCTTCACCCGGTGTAATTACTTTATATCCTTTTTCGGTCAGCGCAACGGCAATATCAGCCCCGCTATCTGCATAACCCGTAGGTTTCATGGGTTTTTGAATACCGTTCTTAGCCGGGGGTGGCTTTGCCTGATATAAAATGGCAATGGGTGTGCTAGTAACAAGTTTTGTTGCTTTCAAATCCTTAAAATCAGCTCTTTTTACTAGCTAAAGATACAATCCCTCCTCCTTTTTATCCCGATTAACGACCGCTAAAATCGGTAAAGTGTTTTAAGGGACCAATCCACTTATCGAGGCTTTTTTACACTTTATCGGGCTTTTTGCTTATAAGCGAAAATTGTTGTCGTTCAGCGACTTATAAGTGCCCCATACCTTATATGCGAGTTATTTTTATGTAACCCAATCTTAAGACATGAAAGCTCTTTTAACTCTTACTTTAATCCTAGTTTTTGGCGCAACTGCCATGGCTAATGAAGTACCTACAGATGCTAAAGTGGAATCTACTCAAATGGCTCTTGTTTTGGATAGCAGCATTAACACTGTTGTTCTTACTAAGGCGCCTGCGCAAAATGCTGACTTCCAAATAGCGCGTCTGTACAAAAGAAAAAATACGAGAGTAAAGAAGGCTTTAAGTTTTTCAACGAAAAGAAATAAATCCAAACTAGCGTAATAAAATCAAAAACCAACCTAGGTACATTTCCCCCAAAACCTTAACATCTAACAGTTCTAACAATCTAAATCCCTTACTATGCTACTTATCATTTTACTACCCATTGCCCTGATCATTTCACATATTGTGTTATTTCCTAAAACAAAAGGTGTATTAAGACCTATTAAAGTTCCTACGGATCATAAATAGTTGATTTTTCATTTTCTTTGCTTGTCCAAAGAAAATGAAACAAAAGAAAAGACACTTTTTGTGAGGAACTTTTTAGGCGTTGCCTAAAAAACCAGTTCCAAAACTCCGTGCTGCCAGGCAGCTGAATCTCGGAGCTTTTGTCACTTGTTCTGCACAAAAAGAATAGTTCTCTAATTAACTTTTATCGAAAGGCCTACTCCTTAACACCCGGTTGCAGAATCTTGTAACCCGTTTTTTGTTTGGCTTTGGTTACCATGTCTTTAACTTCTTGCAGTAAAGCCTTGGCGTCGTAGATGATACCGTCTTTGATGGTGTATTTTACGCCTCCCACGCGTACCACCTCGTTGTCTTCGGTTAGTTTGATGGCACCTGTACCGTAGAGCACCTTTAGATTTTCCAGCGGGTTTTCAGCGATCAATACAAAATCAGCCATTTTACCTACGGAGACCGTTCCTATTTTATTATCCATTCCCAGGGCTTCGGCTCCTTTTAAGGTAGCCGCCATAATTATTTCCAGGGGGTGAAAACCAGCCTCTCTAAGCAGTTCTAGTTCCCGTACATAGGCGAAACCATACAATTGGAATATAAAGCCCGAATCTGAGCCTGCCGCAACGCGTCCGCCGCGATTTTTGTATTCATTTAAGAAGGTCATCCAGAGTTTGTAGTTCTCTTTCCAGGCCACTTCCTGTTCTGTCCCCCAATAGTGCCAGTAAGAGCCATGTGAAATTTTGCTGGGTTGGTAAAAATCCCAAAGCGATGGCAAGGTATAGTCTTCATGCCATTCGGCTCGCCTGGCGCGTTGCAGGTCACGGCTTGCTTCATAAATATTCAGGGTAGGGACAAGGGTAAAGTCGAGCTCCAGCAATTCCTCCATCACTTTATTCCAATGCTCCGAATATGGTTTTGCAGCCTGCCTCCAGAGCTTTCCAGCCTCTTCAAAGCGGTGCTGTTCGTTGTTGTAGTTGTAATCTAAGGGATAATCCTGTACAGTTCTATCGGCAAACAGGGCTTCTGGCAAACCATACCAGTGCTCCATAGTGGTGAGCCCTGCACGGGCCGAATGTAAGACATTCCACCTGGCCACCGCGAGCTGTGCATGATGACAGGCCGAGCGTAAGCCCAGTTTTTTATTTTCATCTAATGCAGCCTGCATAATTTCTGGGGCAGCTCCAAAGAATTTAATACCGTCCGCGCCTTTTTTGGCGTTGTTTCGCACCCATTCCCTGGCCATTTCCGCCGTGCTTATAGGATCCTTGCTTCCTTGCCCAAAACCTGTATAAGCCTGGATTCTTGGAGCTACAATTTCGTTTTTAGCACTTTTCTGCTTTAGATCAAGGGCAAAATCCACGCCTCGGCCACTTGGCTCGCGAACTGTGGTTATGCCATGGGCCATCCAAAGTCTAAAAACATAATCTGGTTCTGCTCCCTGCGAAATACCTCCAATATGACCATGCATGTCTACAAAGCCGGGAAGCAAATACATACCTTCCGCATTCAGCTCTTTCCCGCCAGGTTTTAATTTAGGCCGCTTACTCTCGTCAATAGCAACTCCTGGATAACCAACACCCTGGATTTTCTTGATGATGTTATTCTCTATAACAATATCCATAGGCCCCTGCGGTGGAGCACCATTTCCATTGATCAGGGTAACACCCCTGATGATCAATTGAGAGAAGGGCCCATCGCCCTCGGCGGATTGAGCAATGGCCGTATTGCCAAGAAAAAAGAGACCTGAAAATATGATTACGAACTTTTTCATCAATGTTGGTTGATTATTGATAGTTAACTACTGATCATTGCTAATTGGTCATTACTCCGGAACCCGTATCTTATCACCAAGGAAAAGAGCATTTAAAAACAAGCGGTTGGTGCCGTACCAGGAACCCCTGAAATTAGGATTATCCGCAAAGAGGATCACTCTACCACCACCCAGCTTGCTTACGACAAGTGAAGCGGAGGGCTTTAGAAATTCTTCCATATTCTTTTCACTAACAAATCCGTCTATATGGGGGTTAGTAGTGTACTTGGCTACTGTAGCATAGGCATTCTTGCTAGGGGCGAGCCAAACTTCATTGTTTTTGTACACAGGAATCGTATTGTCATGGTACCCAAAGGCTAAAGGATGAGTCTTATCAAGATCAACCCTTAAGATAACACCACCAACCTCGTCTTTACCAATATTTTCCCCTGCGTCTACATAAGGTTTACGTGCTGTGGTTTTGGTAGAGTCTGCCTCTGATTTTATCAGGCTTTCTTTCACCATTTTCTTGTCGATCACATATTTGGCTGCTCTTCCAATGGTAATAAGTGTATTTCCTTTCTTTACCCATTCGCTGATTTTTTCACGCTCTTTTTCACTAAAACTGTACCATCCAGAGACCATAACCAGTGTGGTGTACTTATCAAGACTTATCTGGCTAAAATTGCGTTTAGGGATTTTAGTTATAGGCATATGCACTCGGGTATCCAGTAAGTGCCAGACCTCCCCGGCCTCATAGGACAAGGTTCCGCTACCAATGAGCATAGCCGCTTTTGGCTTTTTAATTGGCCTTATGTATCTGCTGCCCAGGTCTACTCCTTTTACGCTGTACCCTGTTGCCAGACCATAGGCCGGTACCTGAAATTTATTCTGAGCCTTTTGTACTAATTTATACACTTCATCCGCACTTTTCTTTTGAAAAGGTACTGGAAGAACCAGAGCACCATAATTAAAAGCCTTGTTATTTCCATTCACGGAGGCCGTAAAGGGTTTAAAAGAGGATGAAACTGTAAGTCCGTTTTTTTGTAAAAAATACAGGGCTGCAGGGGCATTGTAATCGTCCCAATCCAGTACATAGGCGTACTTAGATCGCTGTACAGGGCTTATCTTAACCAAATTGTCTGTAGCCGTAATTTGCTCTCCAAGCGTTACACTGTTTACCGGCCTGTATTTCATATTGTAAAAGTTGGCTACAGACCAACCGGAGGCGTCGTAATAGACACTATCTCTATACTTGCTATAAGTCTCAAACATGGTTTGTACCATACGATATTGCGGCTGACGCGTGGGTACGGTATACTCGTTTCCAGATTTATACACGGCTATTTGGTGTAGCAGTAACTTATCTATAAATGCTTTTACACGATTCTGATCGTGAGCGTCTCCAAAACGATATCCTTTAATACGGCTATTTCCCGCTTTGCTCAGCGCGCTTTTAAAGAAATCTTGTTGGTATTTGCGTAAATAAGCTTTGTTTTCCACAGCAGCCTTAACTGTGGTAATGCTCGATGTATATTGATTTCGAATGGTATAAGGAAATGTGATTTCTCCGAAGGCCGTTGTCTGCTTATGCCCACGAGAACTGGCCTGTTCGAACAATAATCCAAGCCCCCCTTGAATATCTGGGTAAGAGGATCCGTATCCTGGATAGGTGCCGTCAAACACTTCTTTGGTAAAGTAAAAGGTGCCAATGCTATCCAGAGCCTTTGCAAAATACTCCCCAAACAAATTGTTGAGGTCTTCGTAGTTCTCTTTTGGCATAATGGGATTGAGAGAACCATTAGTTTTCATCGGTTCAAAGAAATAGGTGCTCTGAGTGCCCATTTCGTGAAAATCTGTTACCACATTAGGGTACCATTTATGATACCATCCCAGTTTCCCTCTACTCTCGGGATGTATCCCAAGCAACCAATCGCGGTTGAGATCAAACCAATAATGGTTGGTGCGGCCTCCTGGCCAATATTCGTCGTGTTCGGCATCTTCAGGGTCCGATACCAGAGGACTGCCCTGATACATATTGACCCACTGCGTATGCCTGTCGCGTCCGTCTGGGTTAATAGTAGGATCTACGAAAATAACGGCTTTGTTCAAGTAATTTAGAATCTCCGGGCTTTCTGAGGCTACAAAGGTATAGGCAGCCAGCATAGCGGCTTCGGAACTGGAGGGTTCATTGCCGTGCACATTGTAGCCGAGGTTGATAAAAACGGGAACCTCGTCGTAATTTGTTGGTGTTTGTGAAGGGTCTGTAAAGGCGAGATGCTGCTGCTTGAGGTTGTCCAGATTGCTCAGGTTTTGAGGTGTTGTTATGGTGAGGATTACCAGTTTCCTTCCTTCATGGGTACTTCCGTAACTCGCAATGGAAGCCCTATCAGACAACTCCGCTAATTTTTCCAGATAGGAGACAATCCGGTCATGCCTGGTATGGTGGTCCCCGATGCCGTAGCCTAAATAGGCTTCCGGGCTCGGAATATCGGTTTTATAGGGTTGAAATTTCTTTAGGAAATAGTCTTGAGCCTGAGTGGCAATGCTGAAAAAAACCAGCAGGAAGCACAGCTTTTTGTACATAAGAAAGCGTTTTGAGAATTAGTCGATTTAAATATAGCATAAAAAGACCAGAACCCCCATCCCCAGCTAATGATCTTAGGCTACGGAATCAAATTCGTGCTGATGCTGTACTTCTCGAAATTTTATGATGTAATTGGTACCTTTTTTAGAGCGGTCTCGGGTAATAGAACCCTTAAGCTGCCGAGTTAAATTATGGATGAGTTTAAGTCCAAGCGACTTAGTATTTTTAAAAGTAATGGTTTCTGAAAAACCGATGCCATTATCTCCTATGTTCAAGATATAATCTTTGTCCTGTTCTTTTTTTAGAGCAATATGTATCTCTCCTTCCTCATCACCTTGAATACCGTACTTTAAGGCATTGGTAATGGCTTCATTGATTAGTAGCCCCAGGGGAATTGCCGTATCTATCCCTAATTTAATATCCGGAATGTCAATTTTGAGTTTTACGTTATTTTCGGCCCCTTTTACAGACTTTACAAGAAATTCGCTCAGTTCTTGTACATAGGTTTTGTATTCGATTTTTGCCAGGTCTTTATGCATATATAACATCTCGTGTACCATGGCCATGGAGATCACCCGGTTTTGACTGCTCTTGATCAAAGCCTTCACCTTTTCGTCTGAAATATTACGGGACTGTAGGCTTAGTAGGCTTGAAACGGTCTGCAAATTGTTTTTTACTCTATGGTGCACTTCACGCAGTAAAGTTTCTTTCTCTCGGATGCGCTCTTCAATCTCGTCCTTAGATTTGTATAAGGCGTGATGCGCCTGGAGCAGCGTTTTGCCGAAAACTCCACCTAGCAAATAAACAGAAAACAAGATGCTGAAAAATGCAAAAAGGTCTTGAGATTTCTCTGGGATTACATTGGTTACAAAAGAGAAATCGGTGACGCTTTGAGAATAAATAAGGACGATGATCAGCATATTGAGGTTTAGGTATATCTGGCCATAAACCCTTGTGGTGACATACCCGGCAAAAACGATCAGCGCTAAAACAAAAATGAACGGACTCGAAATTCCACCACTATACAATGTAATTATTGTTGCTCCGGTAAGCGTCATTATCGAAACAATATTATAGGTCAGTGTCAGGTTTTTATGGAAAAAGTAGAATAAGGTGTTAATGAGATTCAAAATTCCGAAAGTCAGGAATACATAAGGGATGACCTCTTTGATATCTAAAAGCAAAACGCAGAGCAGATAGAAAATGAGGCAAAATACGGAAGAATAATAGTTCACCTTCAACGTTAGCCGCACTTTATCGCGCAACCGATCTTGTCCTTTGATATTTGTTTTCATCATGGTTTGTATTAGTTCTCCATAGGGTAAAGATTCGACTACTTAAATTGACAGTTTTTACTTAACAGAAAAAGAGTCTAATAGGCTATTAAGCAGATATATACTGTAAAGCTACTATGTTTTAGGACATAATCAAATGCAGGAAACATAATTATTTAAACGGGGAAGTGAGGTCAAAAAACGAGAAAGAACCCGATTCTAAAGGGTTTTCGCAAAGACAATTAATTGGCGCTGATAATAATTTTGTACAAAAAAGCCCTGATATATCATCAGGGCATGTCTTTATTGTGTGTTATGAGCGGTAACCGGGCTTTAGTCGTCGATCAGTACCCATTCACCTTTGTCGATCAAGGGTTCGGCCTGTTTGTACTTAACGGTTTTGCTTTCACCAGACATCACATTTTTGATGGTTACCCTTTCGTTACGCCCTATTTTGGGTTTTTCACGAATTATGGTTTCAGTAATCTGAGGTCGTTGTTGCGTTTGCCCAGCAGCCCTGTTTTGAGCGGCTAACTCATCGCTATTAGGAATCTCTTCTTTAGAAGTCTTTAGTTTTTCCTTTGGTCTGCGAACCGTCCTGGCTTCCTGAATTTCACTGGTATTAGACGAGGGTAATTCTCCTTTGAAGAGGAAAGAAACCACATCCCTGTTTACCTTGTCAATCATACTTTTAAAAAGCTCAAAGGCTTCAAATTTGTAGATAAGGAGTGGATCTTTTTGTTCGTGTACTGCCAGCTGTACAGACTGCTTTAGCTCATCCATTTTACGGAGATGCGTCTTCCAGGCGTCGTCAATGATGGCCAGGGTTATGTTCTTTTCAAAATCTGTAACCAGCTGTTTTCCATCGCTTTCGTATGCTGATTTTAAGTTGGTGACCACATTGAGAGTCTTAATACCGTCTGTAAAGGGCACTACAATTCGTTCGTAAGAATTGGAACTGTCTTCATATACCTTCTTAATTACCGGAAAGGCCACCTGGGCACTGCGCTGCACTTTTTCCTGATAATGTGTATAGGCTTCCTTATAGATGATATTTGCGATCTCCTGAAAGCTCAGCCTGGAAAATTCCTCCTCCGATACTGGTGAGGTGATTGAGAAATATTTTATGAGTTCAAACTCAAAATTCTTAAAATCGCTCGCAGCCTTGTTAGTATCAGCAATTACCTCGCAGGTATCATAGACCATATTCGCGATATCTACCTTAAGTCGCTCTCCCTGAAGCGCATGCCTTCTTCGCTTGTAGACTACTTCTCGCTGAGCATTCATCACATCGTCATACTCTAGAAGGCGCTTACGGATACCAAAGTTATTCTCTTCTACCTTTTTTTGCGCTCTCTCTATAGATTTGGTCATCATGGAATGCTGGATGACCTCTCCTTCTTCCAGACCCATTCTATCCATCATTTTAGCAACACGGTCCGAGCCAAACAGCCGCATCAAATTGTCTTCGAGAGATACGTAAAATTGCGAACTACCCGGATCTCCCTGACGACCTGATCGACCTCTTAACTGACGGTCGACTCTTCTTGAATCGTGTCTTTCAGTACCCACAATTGCCAGTCCTCCAGCGTCTTTTACCTGGCTGGTGAGCTTAATATCTGTACCCCTACCGGCCATATTGGTGGCTATAGTCACAACACCTGCATCTCCAGCCTCTGCAACAATGTCTGCCTCTTTTTTATGCAATTTGGCATTCAAAACATTGTGTTGAATCTTCCTAATGTTGAGCATTCTGGAAAGCAATTCTGAGATCTCAACAGAGGTAGTACCAATAAGCACGGGCCTGCCCTGTTGTGAAAGCTGGGTTACCTCTTCAATAATCGCATTGTATTTTTCGCGCTTGGTTTTGTAGATAAGATCATTTCTATCATCTCTTGCAATAGGCCTGTTTGTGGGGATTTCCATTACATCGAGTTTGTAAATCTCCCAGAATTCTCCTGCCTCCGTCACTGCTGTACCTGTCATCCCGGCCAGCTTTTTATACATCCTGAAATAGTTTTGCAGGGTGACCGTTGCGAAGGTCTGGGTCATGGCCTCGATCTTCACATTTTCTTTAGCTTCGATCGCCTGGTGCAAACCGTCAGAATATCGGCGGCCATCCATGATACGCCCTGTTTGCTCATCAACGATCATCACTTTATTTTCTATCACCACGTATTCCACGTCCTTTTCAAACAGGGTATAGGCTTTTAGCAACTGGCTCATCGTATGAATACGTTCGCTTTTTACCGCAAAATCCTTAAATAACTCCTCCTTTAGACCGGCTTCCTCCTCAATTTCGAGCTTTTGATTTTCAATTTTGGCAATCTCACTTCCAATATCAGGCATTACGAAGAAATCCTTTTCCTGATCTCCAGAAATGTGGTCAATACCTTTATCGGTAAGTTCTATCTGATTGTTTTTTTCATCGATGACAAACAAAAGTTCCGCGTCTACTTTAGGCATTTCGCGGTTGTTGTCCTGCATATAAAAGTTCTCTGTTTTCTGCAGCAACTGTTTGGTACCCTCTTCACTAAGAAATTTGATCAACGCCTTATTTTTGGGAAGGCCTCTATGCACTCTTAGCAGCAAAAACCCTCCTTCCTTGGCATCTCCTTCGGCAATGAGCTTTTTGGCCTCGGCGAGAACCCCGGTAAGGTACTGTCGTTGCTTTTGAACAATATCGTTTACCTTGGGACGTAGGTCATTAAATTCGTGCCTGTCTCCTTCAGGAACAGGCCCTGAGATGATCAATGGGGTTCTGGCATCATCTATGAGAACAGAGTCAACTTCATCGACAATGGCGTAATGATGAGGCCGCTGCACCAAATCGCCAGGCGTATGCGCCATATTATCCCTTAGGTAATCAAACCCAAATTCATTGTTGGTACCATAAGTAATGTCTGCGTTATATGCAGCTCTTCTACCATCAGAATTGGGCTGGTGTTTGTCTATACAGTCTACAGAAAGACCATGGAACTCAAAAATCGGAGCCATCCATGTACTATCTCTTTTAGCCAGGTAGTCGTTTACGGTTACCAGATGAGAACCTTTCCCGGCAAGAGCGTTAAGGTAAAGCGGAAGTGTGGCAACCAGGGTTTTACCTTCTCCGGTCTGCATCTCTGCAATTTTCCCCTGATGCAGTGCAATACCCCCAACAAGCTGAACATCGTAATGGATCATATCCCAGGTGACCTGCTTTCCAGCGGCGTCCCAGGAGTTGCTCCAAATGGCATTTTCTCCTTCAAGGGTAACATATTCCTTTGAACCAGACAGGAATCTATCAAATTCTGAAGCACTTACTTTGAGTGTTTCGTTATTGACGAATCGCTTTGCGGTTTCCTTAACTACTGCAAAGGCCTCGGGCAACATTTCGTCTAAGGACTTTTCTGTGATTTGATAAGCCTCGTCTTCCAGGGCATCAATCCGGGTATAAATATCCTCGTTCTTGTCTATATCTTCTGAAGCTTCAACTTCTTCTTTAAGCGCATCGATTTGTTCGTGAATTTCCTTACAATCTTCCTTTATGCGCTGTTTGAATTCTGAGGTCTTCTGACGCAACTCATCATTGCTCAAACCCTCAATACTGGCCTCAAAAGAGTTTACTTGGTTAACTAAAGGCTGTAGCTCCTTAACATCTTTCTTCGCTTTATCTCCTACGAAAGCCTTAATTACTGAATTTAAAAAACTCATATGCTTGCTTTATTTTTTGTTGCGCTTCCGGAATTTCTACCGGGGCAATCCTAAATCGTCTTTTAGCGCAGAACCGGCAGGTACTGCTTTGACCATGCTAGAACAAAAGGTATTCCAGTTTGGATTTTAGGGTGAAATTACCCTCTTAACTGCCAAAATTACATAAAAAAAAAGCCTCGAATGAGACTTTTTTGTTGTAATTCCGTTAAAGGTATTAATATTCATCCTCGTTCCAGAGGTAATCTTCTTCTGTCGGATAATCTGGCCAGATTTCCTCGATAGATTCGTAGATCTCGCCACCTTCTTCTTCCATAGATTGCAGATTCTCTACTACTTCTAAAGGAGCACCTGTCCTTATGGCGTAGTCGATCAACTCGTCTTTGGTGGCTGGCCAAGGGGCATCACTTAAATAAGATGCCAATTCTAATGTCCAATACATGGTACTAGTTTGATTTTAAAATTTTTGCAAAAATAATTTTTAAACGCAGAATGCCAAGAAAATTCTGCCTTATTTCGCTTATTTTGTAAACAAATTCAGGTTTTGACAATTTGATAACGAAGAAATAGGCAAATTATTAGTCTAATTTCTTCGGAATCCACTTTACTTCATCTGCCTTTAAATCGCTGGACAACTTCCGTGCCAAGACGAAAAGGTAATCAGAAAGACGATTGAGATACGACAAAACGGCGGTATCCAAAGGTTCATTTTCATGTAATAGCGTTGCCATTCTTTCTGCTCTTCGGCATACGGTACGGGCAATATGACAGTATGACACTGTGGTATGGCCTCCTGGAAGGATAAAATGCGTCATAGGCGGCAGAACTTCGTTCATTTGATCAATCTGATCTTCCATAAAAGAAATGTCGTCGTTTTGAACCAGGGGAATGTTCAGCCGGTCTTTCCCACTTTTTAGTACCGCTTTCTCAGGATCTGTAGCCAGGATGGCACCCACAGTAAAAAGTTTATCCTGTATAAGCTGCAAACTTTCTTTGGAGACATCATCAATATCCTGATCTCTGATAAGACCAAGCCAGGAATTGAGTTCGTCAACTGTGCCGTAGCTCTCAATACGAATGTGATGTTTAGGAACTCTGGTACCCCCAAATAGCGCTGTGGTACCTTTGTCTCCAGTTTTAGTATAGATTTTCATGGAATTAGTGAACTAGTGAAATAGTGAATTAGTGAGCTAGTGAAATAGTGGGTTAGTGAATTAGTAGGTGAATTTATACTGCAAATTATGATACGCTACACAGCCCTAGGTGCCGTAGAGCTTATTGCCTAGCTTGCATCATCCTTATTCCTGTCTTTCAACTTGGACCCATCCATAAATTTACGGGATCTTCTTCTACGCGAGTTCCTTTTATTGTAGACCGAAAAGGCGATGTAAATCGCCGCCAACCCCCCTAATATATAGTATATGTTTTCGTACATGGCATCGTATTCTTACTAAAATTACAGCTTTAAATCCTAATCTTAAAATGTTCTTTTGCCTGTTCTCTTCTAAAGAAAAGCAATCCGCAATAAAAGAGATCAATGCTTACCGTGATATCTGTTCGTTTAATAGTGCTGTTCCAAAGTGTCCTGGTGGCCTTTGAAGTGTAGATATTGTCAAGGAATATTACGGTATTGTTATGCCTATTGGCCACATTATTCAAATATTCTGTTAGCTTGGGATGCATGGGAGTTTCTAAGTATACGAGGTCATAGGGTGGAATGCCAATTTGTGTTGTGGGAAAGGCCTTTTGTATCGCTGTCTCGAGAAGTTCGTCTGAAGTGTGAACCTGAATTGATTTTACCTCAAAATATCTGATACTCTTGAAAAGCGTTGAAATATGCTTTGAAGTGTTATAACCCGCTTTGGTGTAGAGGCATTTTGTAACAAAAGCATAAACAAAAGGAGAATGCACTCCATGCTGGTTGTTGGCGCTGAAAAAGAACTTTAGAAAAGCGACTATTCTGAACATTTTATGGCAATTAACCCTCCAGAAGCGTAGATAATTCAAACCAACGTTCGGTTTTTTGTTCGAGTGCTGTCAATACCTCTTTTAGCTCAATGGACAATTCGTCTATTTGAGCGCCACTTAGGTCTGAATTTGAAAAGCTGTACTCCAGCGCTTCCTTTTTTTTCTCCAGTTTCTCAATATCCTTTTCCAGTTTGTTGTATTCCTTTTGTTCGGAATAGCTCAACTTCTTTGTGTCTCCTTTATTCCGCCAACTTTGCTTTTCGATCTTTTCGGATTTGGATGAACTTCCCAAAGCCCTGCGTTCTTCGACCTTGCTACTTTCATATGCGCGATAATCAGAATAGTTACCCGGAAAGTCCATAACCACTCCATCTCCCTTAAAAACAAAGAGATGGTCAACTACCTTGTCCATAAAATAACGATCGTGCGATACCACCAAAAGGCAGCCTGGAAAGTCTAAAAGAAAGCTTTCCAGAACATTGAGGGTAACGATATCCAAATCATTGGTAGGCTCATCGAGAATAAGAAAATTAGGATTCTGAATAAGTACGGTGCAAAGGTACAGGCGCTTGCGTTCTCCTCCGCTGAGTTTTTCCACCAGGTCGTATTGCTTTTTACGGTCGAAGAGAAAGCGCTCCAGGAGCTGTTGAGCAGAAATTTGCTTTCCTTTTTTCAAGGGGATATAGTCTCCAAATTCTCGGATCACATCGATAACCTTTTGCCCTGGTTTTATAACAATTCCCTGCTGGGTGTAGTAGCCAAATTTTATGGTTTCTCCTACGACAACCTTCCCTGCATCGGGTTTTTCAGCTCCGGTGATAATATTTAGAAATGTAGATTTTCCTGTTCCGTTTTTTCCTATTATACCGGCTCTTTCGCCCCTTAGAAAGTTATAATCAAATTTATTTAAAATTGGTTTTTCCGAAAAAGCCTTTACCAATCTATGCAGTTCTACCACCTTGCTTCCCAGCCGTTCCATATTGATCTCCAATTGAACTTCATGTGCAGCCCTTCTTTGGTTTGCTCTTTCCTTAATTTCTTTGAAGTCGTCTATTCTGGATTTTGATTTGGTAGTACGGGCCTTTGGCTGCCTCCTCATCCAGGATAGCTCTTTTTTATATAAGATCTTTGATTTATGTAGCGCTACTGCCTCTCTTTCAAGTCGCGCCTCTTTGTGTTCAAGATAATACGAATAATTGCCCTTATAGGAATACAGTTGCCCATCTTCTAATTCAAGAATTTCATTGCATACCCTTTCAAGGAAGTACCTGTCGTGTGTAACCATGAAAAGGCTTAGTTTTTCTCGCGCAAAATAGGCTTCGAGCCACTCGATCATTTCAAGGTCTAAATGGTTGGTGGGTTCATCGAGAATAAGCAGATCTGGCCTGTTGATTAGCGCGTTTGCCAGCGCCAATCTTTTTTTCTGCCCCCCGGAAAGCACCTTCACCTTGGTATCGAGGCTTGGAAGGTTCAGCTTTGATAAAATCTGTTTGTATTGGGTTTCAAAATCCCAGGCATTGAAGCGTTCCATGGCCTCAAACGCTTTTTGGTAAAATTCTTCGTTTTCGGGAGTTGCCAATGCTTTTTCATAGTCAGCAATTACCCTTAGAATTTCGTTATCAGAGCTGAAGATGGTCTGTTCAATGTTAAGTTCTGTATTCAAATTGGGCTCTTGGGCAAGGAAAGAAATTCTAATGCCTTTGCGGATGCTTATCTTTCCGTTATCTGGCTTGTCTTTACCCGCCAGAATATTGAGGATAGAAGTTTTGCCAGTACCGTTCTTAGCCACCAGCGCAATCTTTTGATCCTTATTGATCCCAAACGAGAGCGAAGAAAAAAGAACCAGCTCTCCGTACGACTTGGCGATATTCTCGGCGGTAAGAAGATTCATCAGTTTTTAGCCTCGTTGGCGTTCAAATGGTTGTAAAGAAAGAAGTATCGAATACTTAAAGTAAGCAGCGTCAAAGAAAGCAAGGGTGAAAATACCTGGAATCCAATAATCCAAAGAAGTATCGTAATTCCGATCAGGACCAGCAGCCCCAGAATATATTTTTTTAGCCAGGCTTTGAGCGGGCTGTTCTTAACCATCAGGAAGCAAATAACAATATTCGCGGGAAAGGCCCATAGAATATTGAAATTGCCTGCAGTAGCACTGTGATCGGTAAGGAACCAAAGGAAAAACATCAGCAGGCCACAGGCACCACTTATAAAGAAGAGAAAGAAATCTAACCAACGGCTACGTGTTTTGTTTCTGTGGTCGATATAAGTAATAGTAGCGGTGAAAAGCATTAAAAGCAAAAGCCAGAAGAGGGGAGAGGCTGTAAAGTAATATCCCCCACTCAAAGGTTCTATATCCAGAATACTGCGTTCTCTTGAAACCAAAGGTTCACTAACCAGACTACTGTTATTTAATTGCCTTAGCACATACTTAGGAAGAAACATGTATTCTTTAAAATCTGCATTTCTGTCGATCACAGATCCCAGCGCCAGGTCGATGCCGAAACTCGACCAGGAATTTGCCTTGAGGTTTTCCTGGATAAGGTCCCTGAAAGTTGCCTCTTCTTCAAGGCTGGGTTGCTCAAAAACGAGCTGATCTCCCAATACTTCCTGAAGTACATCTGGTATTTTTGTCGCGCAATTGTCAAAAAGGAAGTCGTATTTGTAATCCCGGTTTTCTGGTTTTCTATTGTTTTCCAGAAAGCTAAAAAGTCTGTTCTTCTGACTTGCATTAAGCTCCAGTGGCTGCTCTTTCACCCATCTGTTTTCTAATTGATAGGCATAAAGAAAGTTGGTAAACTTAGAAACACTTAAAGAATACAGCAACTTGCCCCTGGCGAATTTCAAATAGAAATTAGGCGTGTTAAAATTGAAGGTACCATAATTATATACCCAATCGATACCCTGTGATGGATCTTGTACTCGAAAGGCGGTATGGCCAAAGGAAGAATACAACTCCTCTCCAGCTCCGCAGGTTAGGACGCTGATCTGAGCATTAGAAGATAAACGGGATTGCTGAGAAAAGCCGCTAAAGGCGATCCATAAAAGGCTAAAGAAAAAGAAAATTCTCAATTGCATCTTAAAACTCGCCGACTGCTAGTTGGCTCTGCTCGCAAATATCCGAATAAAAACTGGTTCAGGAGAGCCTGATCAAAAATTATCTTATTTTTTACGAAAACGACCACCAGTGAAAAAGCACCTCCCTAACCTGCTCACCATGCTCAATCTCTTTTGTGGATGTCTTGCGGTGATGTGCGCTGCTCGCAATGCATTAGAGATTGCCGCCTTTTTTGTCTGTCTCGGTATTTTCTTTGATTTTTTTGACGGCTTTCTTGCCCGGAAACTGAATGTTCAGTCAGATTTAGGTGTACAACTCGATTCTCTGGCTGATATGGTGACCAGCGGCTTAGTTCCAGGGATTGTGATGTTTCAATTGTTTAATTTGTCTGAGGGAGGCGGGATGGAGTATAGGCAAAGAAACAGGTGAATTTATGACATGGACGAGTTTTAGCGTACCAACAATTTCGTTCCTGGCTTTTTTTAATTACACTGTCTTCCGCCTACCGGCTTGCTAAATTCAATATAGACGAAGAGCAGGTGTCGTCCTTCATTGGCTTGCCTACACCGGCTAACGCCTTACTGATTCTGTCTCTTCCAATGATTCTTTTTTATCAGGGTAATGATTATATCAATGCCATTATTCTAAACAAATGGTTTTTAATTGGACTTACACTTTTAAGCAGCTATCTTTTGAATGCGAGGCTGCCTCTTTTTTGCCCTAAAATTCAAAAACTGGAGTTTTAAAGACAATGCGCTTCGCTATATTTTTATTATTGTAAGCGTGGTGCTTTTGATCACATTAGAGTTTCTGGCTATTCCGGCGATTGTCTTCTTTTATATAGCCAGTTCGTTAGTGACCAATTTTACTGAGAAAAATGCCGCTAACACGGCCTAAGTAGATATCGGTTTAGGGTTGCGAAATCTAAAAGTCCAGTTTCTTTTTGCGAAGTTCGAAGTTCTGTCCCAGGTACACTTTTCTGACCATTTCATCTTCGGCCAACACTTCGGGGATTCCAGATTTGAGAATTCCTCCTTCAAACATCAGATAAGACCTTTCTGTAATGGCTAGTGTTTCCTGTACATTGTGATCGGTAATCAAGATACCGATGTTCTTGTTTTTCAGTTGGGCTACGATCCTTTGTATGTCTTCAACAGCTACAGGGTCTACGCCGGCAAAAGGTTCATCCAGAAGAATAAATTTCGGATCTGTTGCCAAAGCTCTTGCTATTTCTGTCCTTCTTCGTTCTCTTCCAGACAGCAGGTCGCCCCGGTTTTTACGAATGTGTCCAAGGCCAAATTCTTCGATAAGCGATTCCATCTTCATATGCTGCTCTTTCTTGCTCATTTTGGTGAGTTGCAGCACACTCAGAATGTTCTTTTCAATACTTAGCTTTCTGAAAACAGAAGCTTCCTGGGCCAAATAACCAATACCATTCTGAGCCCTTTTGTACATGGGGAAGCGTGTAATTTCCATATCGTCCAGGAAAATTTTACCCCCGTTTGGTTTAATGAGCCCCACTATCATATAAAAAGAAGTGGTTTTTCCGGCGCCGTTGGGTCCCAACAAACCCACGATTTCTCCCTGGTTGACCTCGAGCGAGATACCCTTTACAACCTTTCTGCCCCGGTAGGCTTTCATTATATTTTCGGCCTTTAATTTCATCTTAATATGCGGTCAAAACTAAATCATTAAATGTTGAAGAAAAAGGAATTGTATTATTTTTTAACCTATTCCTCTTCAAGTGCTTCCCAGTATTCATAGGCCCTCCTCAAGTGGGGGACAACGATGGTGCCACCCACCAAAGTTGCAATGCCTAAGGTCTCCATGACCTCTTCTTTAGAGGCCCCTGTCTTCATCGATCCCTCCAGATGGTACTTGATACAATCATCGCAGCGAAGGACGGTTGAAGCAACCAAACCAAGTAGCTCCTTCGTCTTCCCGTCTAGGGCGCCAGGCCTATAGGCATTGGTATCCAGGTTGAATATGCGCTTGATAAGTTTATTATTGTCTGCCAGTAATTTTTCATTCATCCTGGCCCGGTAGTCATTAAATTCCTCAACTTGCTTTGGCATTTTTCTCGGCTTTTTTCGCCTCTCGTTTCAAGACGACCTTTGAAATATAAATACTTATTTGGTATAGGATTAAAACAGGTACGGCCACGATAATTTGGCTGGCTACATCCGGTGGGGTAATTACGGCTGAAAGAATCAATACAATTACCAGGGCTATTTTACGGTATTTTTTGAGGATCTCAGGAGTAACCAATCCTACTTTCGTCAGAAAGTAAATTAGAATTGGAAGCTCAAAGATGATTCCACAGGCTATTACCGATGCCCTTACTGTAGAAATGTAAGAACCTATATCAAATTCGTTTAAAACTTGTTCACTTACCTGATAAGTTCCGAGGAAGTTGATAGACAATGGGGTTACAACATAATATCCGAATAAAAACCCCTAAAAAGAACAAAGAAGAGGCCACCAGGATAAAACCTCTAGAATGCTTTCTTTCATTGACGTGCAAGCCAGGACTTATAAATTTCCATAATTCATAGAGTACATAAGGAAAACCAACGATAAAACCTGCCCAGATGGAAGTCCAGATATGTGCGGAAAACTGTCCGGCCATCGTTCTACTCTGAATGGTAAAGGGAAGGCTATCTGCACAGAAAGCAGAATCTAATCCAATGGCCGTAGCCGCTTTACAAAAAAAACGATACGTGGTAAAGCTCATATTTGCGGGGCCAAAAATAACGGTGTCAAAAATAAATCCACGCATAACGAAGGCCACGCATCCGATGATAACCACAGCCAGGGTTGACCGAATTAAATGCCAGCGCAGCTCCTCCAGATGATCTAAAAAAGACATTTCGTTGGGATTTTTGGTCGACTCAGTCATTATATAATCCCTTCATTTATAAGATTGTGTAAATGTACCACACCCTTGTAATCCTCCTGGTCTACAGCTAATAGCTGCGAAATTCCTTTATCTTGCATAATTTCCAAAGCCTTTATGGCCAGTACGTCTGTACCGATGGTCTTAGGACTGCTCGTCATGATGTCTTTCGCGCGAAGTCCGTTAATATTTTCGTACTTATTGAGCATCCTTCGAATGTCTCCATCAGTAACAATACCGCAAAGCTTTCCATTTTCCATAACTGCGGTGACTCCCAGCATTTTTTCAGAAATTTCTACGATTACCTGCCTTACATCGGTATTAACGTCTACTTGCGGCTTCATATTATTTGAAACGATATCTGAAAACACGCAGGTACAATTTTTTACCCAGCGTACCTCCCGGATGGTATTTTGCAAAATCCTTGCTACTGAAGCCCCTTAATTCTAGAAGACAAATGGCCAGGGCATCACCGATAACGAGCTGAGCGGTTGTACTTGTTGTTGGGGCCAGGTTATTTGGGCATGCCTCTTTGGCTACATAAGTATTCAAAACAAAATCGGCCTGTTCACCCAGATAGGAATCTATAGCACCAGTCATTCCGATGAGAACGTTCTTTCCCTGCTTTATAAGCGGCACCAGCATCTTAATTTCAGGAGTGTTTCCACTTTTAGAAATACAAATAACCACATCGTCTTTCTGAATGGTTCCAAGATCTCCGTGGATGGCGTCGGCCGCATGCATAAAAATCGCCGGTGTTCCCGTTGAATTCAAAGTCGCCACAATCTTCGATGCTATAATGGCACTCTTACCTATACCCGAAATCACAACCCGACCTTTGGACCGTCTTATACAATCTACCGCTTTTGCGAAGTGCTCATCCAGAAGAGAGGAGAGATGGTGTATGGCGTCGCCTTCAAGAGTTATGGTTTTCTTTGCAAGGGCTAGTATCGCTTTGCTATCACTCAATTGATTACAAAAATTACTGGTTTCTTATTTAGAGAAATTGTCCATCATTAGTAAACAATTTCTAAAAGAATGTATTATATTTAAGAAAACAAAATTACACAAACTTATTTTATAAGGTGTACAAATATTTCGGCATGGAATTTGCCACATCAACCTTCAAAATCACTAAAAAACCGTATTTTAATTTAAATTTGGTTTAGAATCCAAGGAGCAGGTAATAAATAAAACCGCACAGTTTTGAATGAGATGGATCTACGCGCTTCGCTTAAAAAATACTTTGGTTTTTCCCAATTTAAAGGTCTCCAGGAAGGGGTAATTAAAAGTATAGCGGCAGGAAAGAATACCTTTGTAATTATGCCAACAGGTGGGGGGAAGTCATTGTGTTATCAGCTCCCGGCTTTGATACACGATGGGACAGCGATTGTTGTGTCGCCCCTTATCGCTCTTATGAAAAATCAGGTGGATGCCATACGTGGGGTTTCGGCTCAAAATGGTATTGCTCATGTACTTAATTCTTCTTTGACAAAAACCGAAGTGAAGCAGGTAAAGGAGGATATTCAGGCCGGGGTTACCAAATTGCTTTATGTAGCACCAGAGTCGCTTACAAAAGAAGATTATGTTTCCTTTTTGCAGAGTGTCCCGCTTTCTTTTGTTGCCGTAGATGAGGCACATTGTATTTCTGAATGGGGTCATGATTTCAGGCCTGAGTATAGAAATTTAAGGGCCATTATTAACCGCTTAGGTACAAACATTCCAATTATTGGCCTTACAGCTACCGCCACGCCTAAGGTTCAGGAAGATATTATTAAAAATCTGGCCATTACAGATGCCGAAGTTTTCAAGGCTTCTTTTAACAGACCCAATCTTTTTTATGAGGTACGGCCAAAGACCAAAAATGTTGATGCCGATATCATCCGCTTTGTTAAGAAGAATAGTGGAAAATCTGGTATAATTTATTGTCTTAGCAGAAAGCGGGTCGAGGAGTTGGCGCAGGTGCTACAGGTAAATGGAATAAGCGCTGTTCCTTATCACGCCGGTTTCGACGGCAAAACGCGTTCCAGATATCAAGATATGTTCCTTATGGAAGAAGTAGATGTGGTAGTGGCGACTATCGCTTTCGGTATGGGGATAGACAAGCCAGATGTGCGTTATGTAATTCATCACGATATCCCTAAGAGTATTGAAAGCTACTATCAGGAGACTGGCAGAGCAGGACGAGATGGAGGGGAGGGCCATTGTCTGGCTTTTTATGCTTATAAGGACATCGAAAAGTTAGAGAAGTTCATGTCAGGAAAACCAGTAGCCGAGCAGGAAATTGGGAATGCCCTATTACAAGAAATAGTAGCTTACGCAGAAACTTCCATGTCTCGCAGGAAATTTATCCTGCACTATTTTGGGGAAGAGTTTGATGCAGTGAATGGTGAGGGGGCAGACATGGATGATAACGCGCGTAACCCAAAAGAAAAAGAGGAAGCCAAAGAAAATGTTGTAAAACTAATCCAGGTGGTTCAGGGAACCAAACAGAAATTTAAAGCTAAAGAAATTGTAAAAGCGCTTACCGGTTCTAAGAACGCGCTTATTACGTCTCATAAAACAGATGAAAAACCCTTCTTTGGGATCGGCGCTGATAAAGATAAGGGGTATTGGATGGCCTTAATACGGCAGGTATTGGTGGCAGGCTTGCTTAAAAAGGAAATTGAGCAGTACGGCATACTACATATGACCAAGGACGGAGAAACATTTCTAAAAAGTCCATCCTCTTTTATGATGACCAAAGACCATGTCTACAGCCAGGAAGCAGATGACGCGATTGTTAATGTTTCAAAGGCTGGAGGCAGCGTGGCCGATGAAAATTTATTACGCCTTCTTAAGGATTTAAGGAAAAAAGAGGCCCAAAAACGGGACGTACCTCCTTTTGTTGTGTTTCAAGACCCGTCTTTAAATGATATGGCTTTGAAATACCCAATAAACATGGAAGAGTTGGTAAATATCCATGGAGTGGGTGAGGGCAAGGCAAAAAAATACGGCAAACCTTTTATAGATTTTATATCTAGTTATGTAGAGGAGAATGATATCATTAGACCTGATGATCTCGTTGTAAAAAGTACGGGAGCTAATTCTGTCCTAAAACTCTATATTATTCAGAATATCGATAGAAAGTTACCTCTTGATGACATTGCTTCTGCCAAAGGCTTGAAACTGCCCGAACTTGTAAAAGCTATGGAGCAGATTGTCTTTAGCGGCACAAAATTAAATCTGGGGTACTGGATTGACGAGATCCTGGATGAAGATCAGCAAGATGAGATTCACGACTATTTCCTTGATGCCGAAACCGATAATATTGAGATGGCACTACAGGAGTTTGACGGAGAATATGAAGACGAAGAACTACGCCTTTACCGCCTGAAATTTATGAGCGAAGTGGCAAATTAGATTGAATAAAAGCACAAACTAAAAAAGCTGCCTGATTCAGGCAGCTTTTTGTTTGAAAATTATTTATAAGCTCTAGGAGAACTCTCCAGTAGAGATAAGTGCGATAATCGCTCCAAAATAGATAATAACAAATACCAAATAGATAAGTGCGAAGGCCATTCCTATATAGGAAAGTATCCGACCTGTTTTTACATTTTCGTATCCGGTATAGCTTCCGGGATTTGCCTGATATAACTGTTCTGCCTTTTTTGCAGAATTTAGCCCGATAATACTGAAAATAATAGCGAATGGGCCACAGCATACCAACGCACCTACTAGAGAAACAATTCCCCAGGTAAGTGCATTACTGGCTCCTGGTAGTGGTTCTTGATTCATAAATTTATTTTAGAATTTATTGTCAATTGATATTTATTTCAACAAAGCTTGCTGTTCTTAAGTTGTTAGTCTATAGGAATTCCCAATTGCTCGTAAATCTCTTTCTGCTGCTCCATATAAGCTTCCCAACCACCAGCGCTTACAATGGTGAATATGGTCCATATAAGAACTAAAATTCCCAGTACCAAACCAATAATCGCAATGATTTTTGCGGTTTTGAGCTGACTGAAATTAGAATAACCTTCAGGGTTTTGGGCATAGAGCTTTTCATCCTTTTTAATGAGAAAGAAAGCTATTCCTGAGAAAAGAACACCCCCCAAACCTGCACTGAAGCAACAGCAGATAAAAGAAACTATTGCCAGAACTATTGAGATGGTAACATTAGGTAATTTTTGTTGTTCCATAATCTATCGTTTAATTAGAAAAATTTTAAAAAGTAGTTGGTCAATATTAGGAAGACAGACGAGATCATTAAAAAAATGGTGATCTTGTTCGCCTGTTTTATTTTAAAAAAATGATCCAGAATTATAAATCCGAATAATAAGATAATAGTATATATGGCCGGATACATCTTAAAGGCCTCTATAAATTCTCCTTTCAGTAAAAAAGCCACGGAGCGTTGTAACCCGCAACCCGGGCAGTCCATGCCCAATAACTGCTTGCTAATACATGGCAACATATTGTCTTCCGAAATAAAAAGGAGGGTTGCTAGCTGAGTTCTCATGTGGTGGGATTCTTGTACCGAAAAATACTATTATTTTTGAGGAATGAAAACAAAACAAACCATTTATTTTTTGCTAATAGTAGCAGGAGCTATAATAATGGCGGCAGGTAGTCAATGGATGCAAAAAGAATATGCTCTAAGCATGGGTATTGTCTTATTGATGTTTGGCATTTACAAGTCTTCTCAATCCTGGCGGGGAAGAGGGGAAGAAAATGATAACAATGAGTGATTTTTTGGTCGGAGATAAAGTAGAGGCAATTGATGACACGACAAAGGGCGTTATTATTTCAATACAGAACACTCAAATCACCATTGAAACAGAGGAAGGTTTTCATATGACCTATACTCCTTCAGAACTAATAAAGCTGTCGGAAGCCACACCTTTTAAGGTTTCTAACTACGAAGTGGCGCAAATAAAGGCCCAAAAAGAAGCGCCAAAGAAAAAAAAGCATAATCCAATAAAAGCTAAGGACAGAAACGCTCCTAAAATGGAAGTGGATCTCCATATTCACCAATTGACAGCAAACCCCAAAAGATTGAGTAATCACGAAATGTTGGACCTCCAATTAGAAACGGCTAAAAGGCAATTAGAATTCGCCATTAGAAAGCGCATTCAGAAAGTAGTGTTTATTCACGGGGTAGGCGAGGGTATTTTAAAGGAAGAATTGAAATACCTTTTTGGGCGATACGAGAATCTGAAGTATTATGAGGCAGATTACAAAAAATACGGCTTAGGGGCCACTGAGGTTTATATCTATCAGAATCCTTAGTTCTCTACCTGGGTGGTAATAGTCCCAAAACTATTTATACTTAGATCCGTGATACGTTCTCCCTTAGAATTCACAAAAGAAATGCCACTGAATTCAATCGTGTGTTCGTAAATCGTGCTGTCTGTTTCGCTCTGTATTGTGGTCACCAAAACTTCGCCACCTTCGGCTAGAATCTCCTCAAGCACTGTTGGAGTCGTTGGCGGGATATCGTCGCAAAAATAACTACTGGTTACATTGTCGTTGAAAGCCCGGTAAGTAACTGATGATTGACCAGGGACTGTGCTGCTAATAGTCTCTGCTGACGCTTCGTTCTCCAATATGCCGCTTTCAAGCTCCAGAATTAGCACTTCGGTAGTATTGATTTTAAAAAAGATGGTGCTGCTGATATCTGTTGAGCTCTCACAGAATTGAATACTAGCACTGTCAAAGTCTATGGTCTCTATCTGCAGATCTCCGTCATCACAAGAAAAAAAGAGGCAGAGCCCCATAAGCAAAAGCAATCTTTTCATACCTCAAAGGTAAACGAATCCAAAGAAAATTTCCTAGAGGATTCTCCTGATTTTTGAAAGAAATTAACATTATTTCAATTATTTTTGGCGGATCACTAAAACGATATAGTTTCAATGTCAAAAATATATCTTGATAATGCCGCCACCACTCAAGTCAGAAGCGAGGTAATTGTAAAGATGCAAAAAGCGCTGGAAGACTGCTATGGAAACCCCTCCTCAACGCACGGTTTTGGAAGGTCTGCTAAGACAGCTATTGAACAGGCAAGGAAAACTATCGCGAAGTACCTTAATGCCCATCCCTCGGAGATCATATTTACTTCTGGAGGCACTGAGGCTGATAATATGATATTGAGGTGCGCAGTACGGGATTTAGGAATAGAGACCATAATTTCTTCTAAAATAGAGCATCACGCGGTACTTCACACAGCTGAGGAATTAGTTAAAGAATATGGGATTAAACTCAAATTTGTAGATCTGGATGCATTTGGCAACCCCGATATGGGACATCTTAGCGAACTTCTTGAAAAGGATTCATCAAAAAAGCTTGTTAGTTTGATGCATATCAACAATGAAATAGGAAACAAGATAGACATTGAACATATCGCAGAATTGTGCAAGAAAAATGATACCTACCTACATTCAGATACGGTACAGTCTATCGGACATTTTAATTGGGATGTTCAGCAAGTACCCATAGATTTTATGGCGGCAGCTGCGCACAAGTTTCATGGGCCTAAAGGAATTGGCTTTGCTTATGTGAGAAAGAACAGTGGTTTAAAACCACTTATTTTAGGAGGCGCCCAGGAAAGAGGATATAGGGCAGGAACAGAGCCCTTTCATAACATCGTTGGCTTAGAGAAGGCTTTTGTACTGGCTTACGATAATTTAGAAGAAGAGCAGCAGTACGTCGCGGGTCTTAAAAGGTACTTTGTTGAAAAAATTAGAGAAGTACTCGCGGAGGTCAAATTTAACGGGCATTCCGGGGATATGGATAAAAGTACTTATACCCTGGTAAATGTATGTCTGCCTTTTAGCGAACAGCAGGCCTTAATGCTACTTTTTCATCTAGATTTAAAGGGAATTGCCTGTTCTAAAGGAAGCGCTTGTCAATCTGGAAGCGATAAGGGTTCACATGTTCTTACCGAAATACTTTCGGAAGAAGACCTTAAAAAACCTTCTTTGAGATTTTCGTTTTCAAAATATAATACCCGCGAAGAAATTGATTATACTATTGGGGTACTCAAAGAGTTCTCGGAGAATTAACCTCTTCTTTTATTCTTTTGTCTTTCCTTGTCGTAGGGAAATTTTCTAGTGGCTTTTTTCATCATTTTATCAATGAGGTCATCTGTGTTTTTTCCAGATTTCTTATTGATCTGCTCTTCGTACTTCCAAAGTAATTTACCGGTTTTACCATCGCTTATTTTTATTCCGATTCTACCGTAATTGGCATCGCCCAGAATGTAGTCGATAAAATTAAACTCTGCCGGAATACCTCTGGATAATAGTATGTTCAGGTCCAGGTTGCCGCTAATTATACCATCAACCCCCAATATTTTACTAAGCTCTTTTATGGTGTAGGTATCTATGTTTTTGTAGGTGATGCTACTTTTTGCAAGTAGTGCATTGGTGTTTTTGATATTCTGAAATTCTACAGAGAATTTCTTACGTTTTTTACCCCTCCCAAAATAGGTTTCTAAAGCGTCCTGAACGGCGTGACCTTCCTTTTCTTCAAGTTTTTGTAATTCATCTTTAGATACCTTCTCCTCTAATTCCAAGTGGGTAAAAAAGGGAATAATTGCGAGTGTCTGATGATCTTCACTCAGTTGATCGAACTTGTTGCTTTCATAGATGTTTTTTTGCGCAAAGGCAAAATTAACGGTGAGAACAACAAGAAAGGATAAATACTTTTTCATTTTTTTTGGCTCTGCTAAAAACGCATCTGCAATTTAAGATTTAAAACCCGTGAGGTCATAAAGTTGGGAACTGCAAATTGTTGCTTACTATCAACGTCCCTCACCCAGGTATTTGTAATCGAATTTTGATTGTTGAAAAGGTTAAAAATCTCAAAACCAATATTCAACTCTTCAAAACCATATAACCAGTGGTTTTTGGGGTACTTTTTGTTTGTGCCTACAAAAATATGGGAAATTCCTAGATCTGCCCTCCTGTAATCTCTTAATCTATTCTGAAAATTATAAGGATCTGCATAACTCGGAGAGCCGCCGGGTACCCCTGTATTATAAACCAGGTTGAGATACATGCGCAGGCTTGGAATCGTTGGGATATAGTCCTGGAAAAGAATCCCCGCCTGAAAACGATTATCACTTGGCCTTGAAATATACCCTCTATTATCAATGTTTTCTTCGGTTTTGAGAAAACCCAAACTTACCCATGATTCCGTACCAGGTACAAAAGCACCATTAAGTCTCAAATCGAACCCATAGGCATAAGCCTTGGCATTATTCGTAGCGCGGTAGCGTATTCTAACGTCTTCCAGCGTATATGGATTCACATTACTGAGATCTTTGTAATAGGCCTCACTAACCAGTTTAAAGGGTCTGTTCCAAAGTGTAAAACTATATTCGTTACCAAGTACAAAGTGGATGGATCTCTGTGCTTTAACTCCGGGTTGAATTAGACCATTTTCATCTCTTAATTCTCTGTAAAAGGGTGGCTGCTGATACCATCCGGCTGCAAGCCTGAATAGCATGTCTCGCTTCCAGCCTGGTTTTACGGCAAATTGCGCTCTTGGACTTAGGATCTGATGTGAGGTCCTGCTAATACCATCTCCGCTAACGGTCCAATGCTGTGCTCTTAGGCCCAGATTGTAATAGATGTCAGCAGAATTCCATTCTGTTTGTTTGCTATACTGAATAAAACCAGAAAAGCGGTTTGTTTTTACAAAATTTCTTGAACTGATACCTTCAAATGGCACCAATGGCGCATCAAAGGGCTCTGAAGGTTGATTATTTACAAATTCAGATAGGGGAGGGCGTATAGAAAACCCGGCAGAATCAATGAATTCTGATTCGCGAATCTGATCCCTGATGTCTTCACGTGTAAATTTAAAGCCCCATTCCAGTGCCCTGCCATTCTTCGCATGCCTGCCTTTGTGGGAGACATTGAGAATAAGCGCGTCCAGATCGTTACGGGCCCTGTTAAATTGCGACCCAATACCCCTCGATGATGTGGGTTCTCCCAAACTTTCACTTCCGAGGTTCGTATCTACTTCGGCCAGTTCGTATTGGGCAATAACATCGGAGTATTCTTCTTCTGTGGTGTGGTATAGCGAAGCGATAAATTTTAATGTCAACCGATCGTTTACGAAATAATCAGCCTTTAAAGCACCCAGGGAGGTTGTAAATTTGTTCTTTTCCTGCCCTTCATAAAAAACCAGAAGTGCCATGGGATCGGCTAAGGTCCCAAAATTGGTCTGTCTGGTCAGGGGTTCATTTCTATAGTTATTTATAGATAAATTCCCCAAAAAATTGAGATGAAGCCTGCTTGAAAACCGGTAGGTGAGGTAGCTTTGAAGGTCGGCGAAGGCCGGGTTAAAGTTCGTCTGGGTTTGCTGGCTATTTACAAGCAAACTGTTATCTCTATACCGCATACCGGTGACACTACTGAAATTCTTGCTTTTAGAAATAGTCTCAACGGTGACACTAGCACCCAATAAACTTGCTTCTGCCTGCAACCCGAAGCTGGTTGGATTTTTATAGGTGATATCAAGTACAGAAGAAAGTTTGTCGCCGTACTGCGCCTGGAAACCGCCGGAGGAGAACTTTAAGCGTTGTACCATAGCACTATTTACAAAACTCAAACCTTCCTGCTGACCAGACCTGACAAGAAAAGGACGGTATACTTCTATGTCATTGATATAGACCAGATTTTCGTCATAGTTGCCACCTCTAACTGCGTATTGTGTGCTTAGCTCATTATTGGAAAAGACACCTGGCAATAATTTAAGCACGTTTTCCACACCCGCATTGGCACCTGGAATAAGTCGCACTTCTTCCGGCGTAATTGTTGTAATTCCCTCAACACTTTTTTCACCTGTTGGGGTGACCACAACACCGTCTACCTGTATGGCATCTGTCTTCATTACCGGGTTGAAGGCATAGGTTTCATTTGTTGTAAGGATAATGTTTTCCAGAACTACCTGTTTATGGCCTAAATGCGAAAAGACTACAGAAATTTCAGTATCCGCTACAACAGAGAGAAGGTAAAAGCCATTAGCGTCCGATGCTGTTCCGCCACTAAGGGTAGTAATATTTACATTGGGGAGCGCCTGGTTGTTTTCATCTAAGACTACACCCGTAATTGTAGCGTTTTGCGCGGCTAACCGAAAAAAGGGGCACAACAGAAAGCAAATGAAAAGGAGTCTAAGGCATTTCAAAAGGCTATTTTCTATAAAAACTATGACTAAAGGTAGTAGAATTACCTACATTATCGGTGACTATAACCTTTAATTCGCATTGCTTTTTATCTAAAATGATATCATCAAAATTATAGGTGATAGTACGTGTTTTGGGCTCGTATTCCATTAAGATCCATTCCCCGTTAAGTGTGGCGGTATAGGTATCAATCCCGCTTAGATCATCTGAAATGTGAAGGCTTAAGTAGCGATAGTTGGTAAGCCATTGCTTCTCTTTAAAGTTTTTGGCTCTTACTTTAGGGGCAATTGTGTCTTTAGCAAGTGTATAAGTTCCCAGATTGCGGGTGCGGGTCGTAAAAGTTTCTCCTCTTTTGTATGTTGAAGCATAGTTAGGTCGCATTTTTTTATCAAGTCTGGCGATAAAAAGCTGTTTTCTTTCTTCCGGGTTGTATTTAGAAACATCAAAAGAGATGGTAAAGTTTCTATGAGCTGGCACCCTATTGTTATGAATGCGGACAGTATCTCTTCCTTTTTTAAGGTCGATATAGAAATCTTTGTAAAAAGTATTAGCGGGGAAGTATACTTTGGCCACATCCAAATCGAAATTATTGGGTTTCTTGGCTATAACATAATCCGCCGTTTTCATTTCCTCGGGGCGAACCTTTAATGGAAGCTTCTTGCCAGTAACAGGAACTATCAAATTAGTGCTATTGCCTTCGAGGTCCTTAATCTGAATTTCAACTGAATAAGACAAGCCCTCTTGCACATCTACTTTTCCATCATTGTAGAGCTCGTCGTAGATACTTAGTCTGTTTCCGGGAGACTTAAAACACTGCTGAATACGCTGTCTGTATTTTCCAAAATGGTCGTAGTCTATCAAAGTATTGATATAACGTGTCTCTGAAAAGGAAAAGGATTCAAAATTAAAATTGGTATAAACTTTCCCATTAACAAGTTGCTGAATAGAATAGACCCCGTTTTTGTTCGCTGCCAAATCCTGCCGATCATAAGTTACAACCCCAAAACCAATGGTGCCAAAAGCTTCCACCTTGTCTGCCAGATAGGTGCCATCGGCCTGCTTTCTAAAATTAAGTTGAATTTTTTTTGCACTTTGGTTTACCTGTGCTCCTCGTGAAAGTGGGTAAGCGTACAGGCCGGTAAGAATCGGATTCGTGGCATCTCGCACTTCCAATCCATATAACAACGGATTTGTCGGTTTTTCGGAAACGCTATTTCTGATTTCAAAATGCAGGTGAGGCCCCGAAGATCCTCCAGAATTTCCACTAAAAGCTATGACTTCATCTTTTTGCACTTCTAACTCACCATAATCCGGGAAGACTTCAACCTCATAGGACTTCTTATCGTACTGCACCTTCTTGATATAAGCTTCTATTTCAGGAGAAAATTTCTGCAGATGAGCATATACCGAAGTGTAGCCATTTGGATGTGCAACATAAAGCGCCTTGCCATAGCCCCATAATGAAACCTTTATTCGTGTTACAGAACCATTACCAACTGCATATATTGGGAGCCCTTGGCGTTGTTGTGTTTTTATATCAATACCTGAATGAAAATGGTTTGATCTCAATTCTCCAAAGGTCCCGGCGAGAATTATAGGAATACCCATGGGTGATCTAAAGGCGTCCTTGGGGTACTTTTCCTGGGCGGTTAGGGGAACGCACAATACGAATAGGAAACCGAAAAGGATAGTTCTCATAGGCATAAGCTTGATACGAAATTAACCAATAGCTTTGAAATCATAAAAAGTATGGTTCAAAATCCAGGCCATTTTTTAGCTGAACGTTTTAAACTTCATTAAAGTATTACTTCAAGAATAATTGCCAAAACTATTGCTTAGTCCTGAGATGTGTGTTAACTTTGTTTGAAACGCATTGTAGTTTGCAAATGAGTGAATTGGTTGAAATTGTTGATTCTCTGGAAAATAAAATTAGCAAGTTGTTGCATAAATTAGAATTGCTAGGTCAGGCTAATAAAAAACTGGAAGAAGAGTTGGTAAGACTCAAAAACGACAATGAAAGCACCAAAAGTTCCGTTTCGGATTGGGAAGAAAAATATAAATCCCTAAAGCTCGCAAATACAATGCTGGGCAGTGATAAAGATAAAACAGAAGCAAAGCTCAAAATAAACACATTAATCAGAGAGTTAGACTATTGTATGGCTCAACTCGCTGAATAGTAAAGCATTATGACAGAAAAGCTGAAGATTAAGCTTTCTATTGCAGATAGGGTGTACCCTTTGACCATCGACCCTAGTCAGGAAGAAGGTCTCAGAAAGGCGGCTAAGAACATTGAACAGCTCGCCAAGAAATTTGAGCAAAATTACGCAGTAAGGGACAAACAAGATGTTCTGGCTATGTGTGCCCTGCAGTTTGCTTCGAAAATAGAGCAGAAAGGCATTGATAAAATGGAAAACACCAATGAAGTTACAGACCGCTTAAAGGCGTTGGATGACTTGGTAAATTCCAGGCTGAGTATGAAATAAGTTCTTTTAAATAGTATTTAAGTTACTGCCCACATTGGTAAATAATTTTTGACAAACTCAACACTAATTCGTTTGAAAAGGGTGAGTTTAGGTTGTAAAAGCAGGCCTTCTTGAAAGGATCCTTGAGCAATCTGTTAGCCCTAAACCTGTTTATTGGAGTTTGTACAGAACTTCCATCAATGTGGGCTTTTTTATTATATAATTTGAGTATATGGACACTACGACAACAATAATTATAGTAGGAGCTGTTGGCCTTTTAGTTGGCTTTGTAATCGCAAAGTTTCTAGAAAAAGGCAAAGCTTCCCGGACTATAGGTAATGCAAAGAAAGAGGCCGGAACGATTGTAAAGGCTGCGAATGTAGAAGGAGAGAATATTAAAAAAGATAAGATTTTCCAGGCCAAAGAAAAGTTTCTTGAGCTTAAAGCAGAGCATGAAAAGGTAATTATTAACAAGGACAAAAAAATAGCTGAATCTGAAAAACGTACGAGAGATAAGGAGTCGCAAGTGAGCGGAGAGCTCTCAAAGAATAAAAAACTCAACGAACAGTTAGAGCAACGAATAAAAGAAGTGGCGCATAGAAGGGATTTCTATGAAAAGAAGCAGTCAGAACTGGAAAAACTTCATAAAAGCCAGGTGCAGCAATTAGAAGTGATTTCTGGATTGTCTGCAGAAGAGGCAAAAAGCCAGTTATTAGAATCGCTAAAAGAGACGGCAAAAACCGATGCCATGGCTCATATGCAGGCCAGCCTTGAAGAAGCAAAGCTTACTGCGCAGCAGGAGGCCAAGAAAATTGTGATAAATACCATTCAACGAATTGGTACCGAGGAAGCGGTTGAAAACTGCGTTTCGGTATTTAACCTCGAGTCCGATGACGTAAAAGGACGTATCATTGGTAGAGAAGGTCGCAATATTAGAGCTCTGGAATCCGCTACTGGGGTTGAAATCATAGTCGATGACACCCCTGAAGCCATTATCCTCTCCTGTTTTGATTCTGTCAGGCGGGAAGTAGCAAGGTTATCGTTACACAAATTGGTGACCGACGGTAGAATTCACCCTGCGCGAATAGAAGAGATTGTAAAGAAAACAGAGAAGCAGATAGAGCAGGAAATAGTTGAAGTAGGAAAGCGCACTGTTATTGATCTTGGAATCCATGGATTGCATCCCGAATTGATTAAAACCATTGGAAGAATGAAATATCGTTCTTCATATGGGCAGAACCTGTTACAGCACTCAAGAGAGGTTGCCAAACTTTGCGGAGTGATGGCCGCAGAATTGGGATTAAACCCCAAATTAGCCAAACGCGCCGGCTTACTTCACGATATCGGAAAAGTCCCCAATACTGAAGTTGAGGTTGAAACGCCTCATGCTATTTTGGGAATGCAGTGGGCAGAAAAATATGGAGAAAAGCCAGATGTTTGCAATGCCATTGGAGCCCACCATGACGAAATAGAAATGAAGACCCTTATCTCTCCTATAGTTCAGGTGTGCGATGCCATTAGCGGGGCCAGACCTGGAGCCAGAAGGCAGGTCCTGGATTCCTATATACAGCGTTTAAAGGATATGGAAGAAATTGCATTTGGCTTTGGCGGTGTTCAGAAAGCTTATGCTATTCAGGCAGGAAGAGAACTAAGGGTTATTGTGGAAAGCGAAAAGGTGAGCGATGACAAAGCTGCCCAACTCTCCTTTGAAATATCCCAAAAAATACAGACTGACATGACCTACCCCGGGCAGGTAAAGGTCACAGTGATCCGGGAAACCAGGTCGGTGAACGTTGCAAAGTAGTCAATAAGTTAAGGGATCTGCTTTTTGAGGTTTAGCTAAATTTGCCGCTATCAGGGTCTCTTCTAAACTCACTAAAAGGTTTGACGATTCCATGCATTGCAAGATAAACTCCGGTCTTTACGAGATTGGCGGTGGCAATTGCGCAACCCAGGTTTATGGGAGCATCAGAATTACTGAATCGTTCTGGCCGCATAGCTCCTGTGAGTATTATTAATTTGTTTTCAACTTGCTTGCTTATGTACTCAGCGGTTTCTATGATGGTGTCTGTTCCGTGAGTGACTATATAGGCATTTCCCGTTTTTTGCTCAATATGCTTTACAAGCTCTTGCCTATCGGCATCTGTAAGTTCCAGGCTATCCTTTTGGCAGGAAGTCACGAGCTCGTACTCGAATGAAGGGTTCAATTTGTCAAGTATCCGTTGCACAGCCGGATCTCCAAACTCAAAAGCCCAACCTTTCGATGTACGAGGGTAGTCCTTATCTATAGTTCCGCCTGTTTGTATAAATACGATTTTCAAAACGCCCCTTTTTTCGCTCTTCTAAGACATTATTCCTTTGGGACCATAATTTCTTCTCCCCAAATGTACTTTCCGAACCATTGCCAATTGTGCCACATAGCCACGAGCCTCTCCTTGGGTTTGCTAATTCCATGACCAAATCCTTTATAAATAATCAGCTCTGTTTCCACTCCGTTGTCCTGAAGTCCCCTGAAAGAGTTCGTATGCATTCGCGGTTGGAACCCTTTTATCAAATTCTCCATGCTGAATAAGTGTTGGAGTGCTGGCATTGGTAATATTGGTCATTGGAGAGGTTTTCTCGTAAATTGCTTTATCTGACCAGGGAGTAGCCTTTAAATATTGTCGGGTAAACGGATGAATGTCCGTATTTACGTAATACGTCATCCAGTTAGAAATACCTGCACCCACCGAAATGGCTTTGAACTTATCTGAATTTGTTGTTAAGAAAGCGGAAATATAGCCACCCTGGCTCCATCCCATGGCCCCTACTTTATCACTATCTATTAGGCCTTTATCCTCTAAGGATTTAATACCTGAGAGTACGTCCCAGGCGTCTCCCACCCCGAGATTCTTTACGTTTAGTGACCTAAAAGCCTCTCCATAACCTGCTGAACCCCTGTAGTTTGGTCTTAAAACCAAAGCCCCTTTGTTTAGCCATTGAATCATAGGGTAGACATAAGCTGGAGTAGGGCTTGGTGTGGATATTCCGGTAGGTCCTCCGTGAATTACTATGAGTAGGGGATATTTTTTTTGCGGATCATAATTTTCTGGTTTATGGAGCACCCCTTCTATGGTTGCGCCGTCTTCACTCTTCCAGGATATTACTTCGCTTTTGGCCACCAGCCATTGCTTAATTTGAGCGCTTGAAGTCGTGATTTTTTTTGAACCTTTAAACGGAAAGTCTCCATAGTAGACTTCAGTCAGATCGTTATCATTCCTTCCAGTATATGCTATTTTTTTTCCATCATCGGAAAAAGAAAATCCCCAAATCCTTTCAGGGCCCTGGTTTAAGACCGTAGCTTTTCCGCTCCCAGGATGGATCTCGATAATTTTTCTTTTGGTTTTTCGCCATGCTATTCCGAAGATCCCATTTTTATTCCACTGTAACCTAAATATGTCTTCATCAAATATCTTTGGCCAACTGTTTATTGTTTGAACCATCCAAATCAATCCTGAATAGCTTTCCGTTCAAATAATAATTTGAAGTGCTATCATTGAGATGCGTCGCATATAGAATAGAATTTCCATCGGGAGACCAGTCTATCAAACCGTCGTAGCTCAGGTTATTGACGAGAATCTTATGGGTTTTGGAGGCAATATCATAGATAGAAATGTCTGCCTTAAAAAAGCTGTTTCTAAGCGGGTTGGGCTGATGTTCTATAGCAATCTGTTTTCCATCCGGAGACCATCTGTAATCGTTGATGGAAAAGCCCGCATCTTCGATTAATAACTTAGGTTTTAGACTTTCAAGGTAGGTAGAGTCCTTTGCTTGTTCGGGCAGGGGAAGTTTATTTAAACTTTCGGGCTTAAAATCTATAACCCAGAGTTGATCTAGGCCATACTCCTTATCTTCTATCTCGAAACCGCCGTACTTGTCTTTGCGTTTTTTTTCTTCTTTAGATTTATCCTCAGATTGCAAAAAAGCAATTTTTTTACCATCAGGTGACCATTCAAAACCTGAGATATTCTTTTCGGTGTCGGTCAGTTGAAAAGATTCTCCACCATCGGTCCGGATTAGCTGAATCTGATTTTTTCCCGATCGATTCGACAAAAAAGCGATCCACTCCCCATTTGGAGACCAGTCAGGCCTGTTACTACTGTTTTTCGCATTATTTGTTATCTGAAAAGGCTTCGCCCCGTTCTTTGAAAGCCATAACTCTCTATCATACCTGTTTTTATCCCAATCCGCAACCTCAGCTTCGAATACAATATTTTTTGCCATTTGGAGATATAAAGGCATTTGAAACATTTTTTAATGAGATTACCTCTTCAAACGAAGGGTTTTTTGCTGTTTGACCCCATAATACAAGAAAAGAAAAGAATGAGATTAGTAGCGCTAGTTTTCGTATCATATTGGAACGTTTTTCTATGATTTTTATTCGATTCTCCCATCGTGGAATCCTGCTCTTTTCCAAGTGCCAGATTCTTTTACCCACAATGTTGTAATCCTGAATTTGCTTTGTTCGCGGAGCCCGTTCTGTGTTCTGTCAACTTGTACCCTTGCAGTAACTATTGCGGTAGCTCCAAAGATTTCCGCTCCAACCTGATCCATGCTGTATGCATGTACCTTAAGAGTTCCATCCTTCAGGGTTTTTTGTCTTTTGCTCAAGTAGGCAAGCCAATCTTCCTTTCCAATGGCCCTGGAACTGCCGTTTGTATGTTGGTAGTTCGCTGTGATGAGTTCTTCTAATCTGCCAATGTTTCCCTGGGCAAATGCAGCATTAAACTCCTCTACAGCATTTAAAAGGACTGTTCTCTCACTTTTTTCCCGGGAGTTTGCTTCTTTGGAGGAGCATGATAAGCTAAGTACAGATAGGAGCAAAATTGCAAGAACCTCTTTGCCAATGGCAAAGACATTCTTATTCTTCTTCAGAGGAGGTTTCATCGTTTGCTATTTTATCAGCCTCCCTGCTGAGGTTATTCTCCATGATGTTCAGCTTCTTCAGCTTGGCTTTCCAGGTGGCGAGGGCTTCCTTATGCCGATCAATTTTTTGTATGACTTCCTGTACTACAGGATTATCTTCTGAGGCCTGGGAGAAAAACTGAAGGTTATTTTCTAACTGCCTGATTTCATTCTTGCTTTCATCGATCTTCCTTCTGATGAAGGTTCGTTCATTGGTAATCGCCCTTTCATTATCAGCTTTAGCCAACTGCTGTATCTTATTGCCATAGCGCAACAGTTCTGACTCCTGACGGCTTATATCAAGTTTTTTAAACAGGGCATCCAAAATTTTATTGAATTTTCCATTGATACTTTTCTTGTTGAAAGGTACCCTGCCATGCAACTTCCATTCCTCAATAAATTCTTTAATTACTGGAAGATCTTTTTCTTTATCTCCGCTCAACTTAAAGGCTCTCAGTCTTTCCAGACAATCGCTTTTCTTTTTGTAATTTTCTGACTCCTCTTTAAAGGCTTCATTTTTAAGCGCGTGAAGCCTGTCGAAATAATGATTACAGGCATTTTTGAATTCGTTCCAAATTTTGTCGGAATACTTTCTTGGAACATGACCTATATTCTTCCATTCTCGCTGAATTCTCTTCATCTCGGCCGTAGCTATATCCCAATCTTCACTGTCTTTGAGGGATACCGCTAAATTGAGTAACTCTCTTTTTTTATCAAGATTCTCCTGCTGCTCCTTTTTGAGGTTTTTGTAGTAGGCGTTTTTGTTTCTATTGAAGGCCCTAACCGCCTCCTTAAATGCCGCCCAAGTAGCTTCGTTTACCTTTTGGGGAACTCTTCCGGCTTTAAAAAAATCTTCTCTTAACGCCTCAATCTCCCTTATCTGCTGTTGCAGTGCTCTGTGGTTGTTAGACACATTGGCGCCAATCTCCTGGATTTTTTCAATGATCTCATTTTTTTTCACCAGGTTTTGCTCATAAACCTTATCAAGATCTTTGTAGTAATCCTGCCGCTTTTGATGCATTACTTTTGTGGCATTGCTAAAGCGAGTCCAGATCTCTTCGCGGTGCTCTTGGCCAACAGGGCCAATATCTTCTTTCCAGATCTTGTGAAGCGTCTGTAGCTCTCTAAAAGCCTTGCCAAGGTCTTCTTCCTGGGCAAGAGCTTCGGCCCTTTCTACTATTTTCTGCTTTTCTTCAAGGTTGTGTTTAAAATCCAGATCGCGAAGTTCGCGGTTCAAATGAAGGAAATCGTAGAAGATCTCGATGTGGTGGTGATAGGTTCGCCACACATCATTATAGTTGTTTCTTGGGATGGGTCCGGCATTGCGCCAACGTTCCTGAAGCTCTTTGAAATTTTTGTAAGTGGTGTTAATATCTTCCTCTACATTTACAAGACCTTTGAGTTCTTCGATGATCTCAAGCCTTGCCGCCAAATTTGTCTTTAGGTTTTGTTCTAAGTTCTTGTAGTATTGATTGCGCTTTTCACGGTATTCTGAATAAACTTCGTTAAACTGCCTTTTAGTGACAGAATTATACCTGAAATCTATTTCGTTTCCTCCCTTACTTACAAATTCTTCTTTTTTGTGTTCCAGAAATTCCTGGAACTTAAGATCGAACTCATGTTTAATACCATCAACATGCTTCTTAATTGCCTGAACCTTTTCATTTCTTACCAGCTTTTGCAACTCCCCAACGAGGTTCTCCATAGACATGGCATGGTAGTCCTGAATGGGAATATGATGCCTTCGCTGATTATCTTCGTCCTCTGCATCTTCTGCATTAGACTCATCAATTTCCTCCAGAACATCTTCTTCGGCAGCTTCTGCCTCAGTAGGGGCTTGCTCATTTAAGGTTTCGGATGTTACTTCAGTGCTTTTCTCTGAATCTTTTTCAGTCTCAGTAGTTTCTGAATTTTCTTCCCCCCCTACATTTTCCTGTAGTTTGTGATCTTTCTCGTCCAACATTTTCTTAATGTTTGCCTATCCTCTATTGATAGCTTATGTAAGATACTAACAACCATGCTAACTGCCAAGGTTATAAAACTTCTTTTTTGGAGAAATCGATGAAGTCCCGGTTAAGAGGGAGAGCTAAGCAATCCGCGGGGTTTGAGCTGATATTACGAATTCCAAATTTCCCAGGACTTCTCTGCCTGGAGCTCTAACATTTTAAGCCCATTAGAAATCGTAGCCCCTCTTTCCTCTGCTTGTCTTAGAAATTTGGTTTTGGCTGGATTATAAATCAGATCAAAAAACAAATGATTTGAAGAGACAAAATCGTAAGGAATGTCTGGTGATTCCTCTGTGCTGGGGTAGGTGCCAATAGGTGTACAATTGATAATGAGCTGATGCGTGTCAAGTACGATATCATTGAGGTCAACATAACCTAACTGGCCCTTGATTGGATTGCGCGATACGAATAAATAACTAATATTCAACGCGTCTAAAACAAAAGCTATGGCCTTTGAAGCCCCGCCTGTTCCCAGGATCAAAGCTTTTAACTGTTGGGGGCCAAGTAAGGAGGTTAATGAATTCTCAAAGCCGTAAATATCTGTATTGTAGCCTTTTAATCCGTTATCTGTAAATTTAATAGTATTTACGGCTCCAATAGCCTCGGCTTTAGGGTCTATTTCATCCAGGTATTTAATCACGGATTCCTTATAGGGAATGGTAACATTAAGGCCCTTTAACCCAAACTTATTTTCTTTCAGAAAAGAGGCTAGCTCCTCCTCACTTTTTAAATCGAAATTAGAGTAGGTGAAATTACTTAATCCCAGCTGCTCGAACTTTTTCGTGAAATATCCGCGGGAGAAGGAATAGGAGATATTTTTACCTATAAGGCCAAATCTATATTCTTTGTTTCCTGACTTTTCCATACCAATCTAATCCTAGCAAAATACTAATTCCTAAAATAACAAATACCGCAGCCCACCATGTCTCTGCTTCTCCTACGGCCGGGAGATAGCGTTCATAGTTGGTAATTATTTTATCGCCGTTAGAATCCAGGACATTGTTGCCAGCTTCATCCATCATAAATATGGATCTTTTCCAGGGCCATACCACCCCAAGAGAACCTGTAATGAAACCAATGATGACGGCAGTAGTGGCGTGCTTAAAGCGCTTGAGAACATATCCAAGTATGTGAGAGAGTGTAACAAGCCCAGTTGCTGAACCGGCCGTAAAGACCGCCAAAATTTTGAGTGTATTAAGGCGTTTTGGATCCTTGGTAAAACTGAAATCGCCTGTAAAAATTTCAGAAAATGTGTCATAAAGCGCATTCACTGAATCTACCAACAGCAAAACGTAATTACCTAGCAAAATCAATATAAATGAGCCAGAAAGCCCCGGAAGTGTCATCCCTGATACGCTTATGATACCGCAAAGAAAGATGAAGAACAGGTTGTCATTTTCTTTTGCCGGACTCAAAAAACTAATAGAGATACCCACCACAAGCCCTATTATTCCCGCAGGGATTGTTCTATTGTTCCAATGTTCAAAGTCTTTTGCGATATAGTATATAGAACCGATTATCATTCCAAAAAAAGCTGCCCATACAAAAAGTTCCTTTTGTTCTAGAAAATAGTCGAGCAGTTTTGAAATGCTAAAGTAACTTACCAGCATTCCAAAAATGAGCAGTACGAGAAACTGCCCGTTGGTGTAGCGATAGAAGCTTCTAAACCTTCCATTGAAAAGAAGTTTAAAGGCCTTGAGGTTTACCTTTTGAAGCGAATAGATAAATTCTTCATAAAAACCTGCCACGAATGCCACAATTCCGCCAGATACCCCTGGAACTTTGTTAGCGGCCCCCATGCAAAGTCCTTTAATGACCAAAAAAAACTTGTCTAAAATTGTTCTGGGTTGATGCATTTTAAGACCGGGATTATTTTTTAGAGGCCGATTTTTCAAGAATAAAAATAAGCGAAAATCCTAGCAAGGCCAGAAGTACAGCATACAATAGTTGTGGGTCCCCGTCGAAGGCAAAAGGACTGACACTTTGTTCTTGTACTACAATGGTTTTTTCGCCAAAAGATCTGGTTTCCAAGACCTTTTTCCAAGGCCATATTTTGTTAAGGGAGCCCAGAATAAAACCAGTTAATAGAGCCAAAGTAGGGTTTTTAAAGTTCTTGAACATCCATTTTAGCAGCCTTGCAAAGCTCAGAAGGCCAAAAACGGCTCCAATCGCGACTGTCATCACAATAGAAAAATCTCTTTCATGGACCGCATCTAAGACCGTTTTGTACGACCCCAATAGAACCAGGATGAAAGCTCCGGATATTCCGGGGAGTATCATTGCACAAATAGCAAGCGCCCCAGATAAAAAAAGGAAGGGAAGACTATCTGTATTTTCAGAGACCGGAAGTGTAGAAATGTAAAAAGCCACTGCAGTGCCTAGCAGCAGGGTAATTATTGTAAGGGCACTCCATTTTTCAATTGCTTTACCCACGAAGAAAATACTCGCTACTATTAGTCCGAAGAAAAAGGACCATAACAAGATTGGCTGGTTCTCTAATAACCAGCTAATAAACTTTGCAAGCGAGAAAATGCTAAATAAGATTCCTACAAACAGCGCCAGCAGGAAATTACCATTCAGTTTGGTCCAAAAAACTTTAAAACCCTCTTTTCGCCAAACCTTTAAAAGTTTAAGGTCAATGTTGTTTATTGAAGTGATAAGTTCTTCGTAAATACCAGAGATGAAAGCGATAGTCCCTCCGGAAACCCCAGGGACCACATCGGCAGCTCCCATGGCCATTCCTTTAAGTGCAACAAGAATATATTGTAATCTGCTCCGGTCTTCCATAAAAAGAAAAAACAAAAGTAGCTCTTTTATTCTGAAGCGCTCGGTGAATTTAACGTCTCTTTTAGGTTTTGAAGAAAGTTTTAAATCTGCTTGATCGGATTTAACGAATTGAAAAAAGCCTCTTTCTAAACTGCTTATCTTACGTTAGAAATGATGTTCTGAGCCCAGTCTGAATGATAGAATCGGGGAAATTCAGTCTCAAAAATTGAGAGTTTGTCTAAATCTGAACGCAGGGCGTTCGTAAAAAGGTTCCTTGCTTTAATTGGTTCGTTTAACATAAGGTGCAAGCCTGCCATTTTATATTCGATTTCCGCTTCCTCAGGATAGAACTCCAATCCCTGGGTAAGAATTTGAATTGCTGAATCGAAATCTTTATTCCTGGTAACTACCTCGGCCCAATTCAACCAGGTATCCAGCTCATAATTGCCAAGATCAACTGTTTGCTTATAGGCAAAATCGGCTTCGTCGAAGTTTTGCAGGGCGGCGTGAATTTTAGCACAGTTCTTCCAATAAAGCGGATTTTCACCATCTATATTTATGGCTTTGTTAATGTAATAGAGCGCTCTGTTAAAGTTCTTTTTTCTAAAATAAAATTCAGTAATAGCCAACCACCCTTTGTCTAAAAGAGGGTCCTCATGTACAGTCTGGTAATAATAGTATTTGGCCAAATCATCATTCTGCAACTTTTCGTAACATCGCCCCAATCTAAGGTAAGCGTGCGAAGTAGGGTCCTCTATCTTTATTGTGGTTTCATAGTTCTCAATGGCTTCATTATATTTCCCTAACTTTTCAAGTACTTTTCCCTTTTCGAAATACGCACCTATGAAAGTGTCGTCAGAAATAATGGCAAAATCAAAGGCGGCCAGGGCTTCTGGGTACATTTGTTCCGTGCAATATTGCTTGCCCAACTGGTGCCAGGCTACCTGGGAATATGGGTTTGTTTCCAAGTAGTCGTTGAGGTATTGAATCGCTCCTTTGTAATCTTCCAAAAACTCAAAACAATAAATGACGTTATAAAGGGATGAAAAATCGTGTTCATCAAAGGACACACAGATCATAAAATTGTCCTTGGCACTCCTAAAATCATCCATGAAGAGATATTCCATTCCTAGCAGTGAGTAGATATCTACGCTACCTTCAGATAGTTCTAAAGCCTTTTTAAGTAAGATTATTGCGGCCTCATGGTTATCTTTCTTAGAATAGATGTTAGCGCGTTGGATATAAATTTCCTCATTATTACTAACCACCAATTGTAACTCATCAAGTATCTTCTCTGCTGTCTCCAGATTGTTTTCAAAGACCAAAACTTCAACGTTTAAAAGCTTAAGTTCTGTGGCATCAGGATGCTGCTGAAGCCCTATCTTTATGGCCTTCTTTGCCAAAGAAACCTTGCCGTTGTTCAGGTAGTGATGTATGATATCCTCAAAGTCCTCTGCATCGAAGAAATAGACATCATCAGTCTTCAGCATGGATTCAAATTTAGCAATGGGCCGGTTTGGTTTCTCGTTAGGATCTAACGCCATAGGAAGGTGCTTGGTTAAACTATGGAATTAAAAATAATCTTTTTGGGACTACGCTTTATTCCTAATTTGGGCTTTATTATTAACAAAATAGTTAACAGCATATTACGTGAAATTTGTTAAAGTTTCTAATATTATATCACAGCCTTTATCAATTTCATCTGGCGATATGGTCAGTGGAGGTGTAATACGCACCGCCCTTTTTTGGAATAACAACCAGAAGAGAATAAGTTCCTTTTTAGCGCATTCAAGGACGAGATAATTTGCTATTTCCTCGCTTTTCAAAATCAGGGCGAGCATAAGGCCTTTTCCTCGTATTTCAACGATATGAGGATGCTTAAGGCGGTCTCTAAATTGCTTTTCTTTCTGCAAACTATCTCCTATCAAGGTGCTTTGCGTGAGTATTTTTAAGGTAGCCAAACTGGCCGCTGCGATTACCGGATTACCACCGAAGGTCGTAATGTGCCCTAGTTTAGGATTGTCTTTTAACTGCCGCATCAAAGAATGAGAGGCGGTAAAAGCTCCAACCGGCATGCCTGAGGCCATTCCTTTACCTATTACGAGGATATCCGGAACACACTCATAATGTTCAAAAGCGAATAATTTTCCCGTTCTTCCAAAGCCCGGTTGAATCTCGTCTAAAATTAAAAGCGCCCCAAACTTTGTACATTTTGCCTTCACCTTTTTTAAATACCCTTGCCGGGGAAGAATAAATCCGGCACCGCCCTGGATGGTTTCCAAAACCACCGCGGCCGTTCTGGAAGTTATTTTGTCCAGGTCCTCCTCTTCATTGAATCTAATAAAAGAAATATCTGGTATTAAGGGCCTGAAGGGCGATTTGCGTTCTTCATAGTCCATTAAACTTAGGCTTCCCATGGTGTTTCCATGGTAGGCTTCGTGTGCAGCAATAATCTCTGACCTTCCTGTAGCTTTGCGAGCTAATTTTATAGCTCCTTCGATGGCCTCAGTTCCAGAATTCACTAAATAAGTTGTTTCTAAAGGAGCAGGTAAGAGTGAAGCTAATAGTTTGCTGTACGCTACCGAAGGAGATTGTATGTATTCTCCATACACCATAACATGGAGGTGCTTTTCGGCCTGGGCTTTAATTGCTTCTATCACTTCTGGATGGCAATGTCCGAGAGTACATGCAGACACCCCAGCGACAAAATCTAAATGGGCTTTTCCATCGGTATCATAAATATAACTGCCCCTGGCATGCGAGACTTCCATAGCCAATGGATGAGGGGTGGTTTGTGCCTGATATTTTAGGAAGTCGTCCTTCATAGCAATCAACCTGCCTTTTTTACAGAAGGAGTTTTCTTGGGCTTTGGAGCTTGGTTTACCGAAGGAGGGATCTTATTTACCGGGTCTCCTTCATTTTCTCTTCGTTCTTCTTCCTCTGCATCGATATCGATGGGATTATCCAGTCCTCGGATTACTGGTAAAACCAGGTTATTATCGTCTTCGTCAAAAATGTCATCCTTGGTCAGTATTCTTTCATCTCCGCGCCAAATAAAACCCTTTAATTTCCTACTGTTTTCAGGGAGTTCTTTTTCGGGAAAAATGTCACCTGCAGGGTCTATAAAGAAGGTAATATCTTCAATATCGCTTTCGGCCATGGTCATTCTTATCTTACTGCAGATAGTCTTGTTAATGCCAATAAGCTCGTCTTCGTCATTGTACATATAGTAAATGACTTCGGTATTTTTAACCAGATCTACGATCTTAAGTTCGTTCTCTATGAATTTCCCGAAGAGGTCTTTTCCTTTGGCCTGATTAAAACCTTTTTTTCCTATAGTGTCTTGCGAGATAACAAAGGCATTGTTAATCACCTTCAGTGAGTCTAATTTTTCGGTTTCCGTATCGGTAAGCAGATGAATACTATCTCCGGTCATCTGATTTTCCATATTCCACAGAACGGGCTCCTTAATGAGTTGGGTAATTCCGCTTCGTTGCTCAAAATGAATAGAATCGGCTTTACCGCTGAGGTCGGTTTTGTAGAATTTTGCATTTCTAAAGGCCTTTAGATTACGATCTTCAGGTTTCCCGGTAACCATAAGCGTATCGCCATGAATATACATGGAGTCTTGTTCTACCAGCGCAATAAAAACGCCTCTTTTGGTAGCAAAAACAGAGTCTTTAGCTTTGAAAACTTCGCCATAATGCGCTTTTATTACCGTTTCGTTTATGGTATCTGTTACTTTGATATTATTGGTAGCAGAGGCAAATTCTGAGGCCTTGTCAAAATAAAGGCTATCTCCTTCTATGATTCTGTTGTTATAGTTGATTTTGGTTTTCTTAATGCCGTAACCACTCTCTATTTTAGTATCGTAAAAACCGCGTTCACAATATATTTTATAGGCTTCTCCGGTAATCGTTGATGGCCCGTACATATAGGCATTTTTAGAAGTAGTATAGTAGTCCAGGCGTTCAGACTCAATGGTGTATTCCGGATTTCTGATAAATACGCTATCCAGAAACTGGTATTTTTTTATTTCCATAAAGTATTTCCCGATCTCACTGGTAAGCGTATTTGCAGAGTCAACTACGGTGCCCGAAGTATTGTAGTAGGCCTCCTGCCTTTCACGGTCAAAATAAAGCGTGTCTGTACGCAAGGTCATGTCTGTATTTTTAAGAATCACCTGCTCTCTGGCCTTGGCCAATTTGGTGTTTCCGTCATAATCAATCCGCTTGCTGGTCATTTGTACAGAATCTCCCTGCTTTAGACGAATATTTCCTACTGCAACCAACCTATTCTCTTTTTGGTAAAATGCGGCGGCATCGCACCAAAGGCGCGCTCCCTGATGTTCGAACTCTACCTGACGGGTGTCTTTACTAAAGATAGATGCGCCTGGATACTTTTCTTCGTCTTTTGAGAAGTTAGCGCCATACACAATATTAATTTCAGTTCGCTCCTCGGCAGCTTCCTGGGCCTTGGCCATACTCAGACCAAATATGAGAAGAACGAAAATAAAGAAGTGTTTCAAGACCTGAATTTTGTCCAAAAATAGCCTTTTTTACTACAGTCGGGTTAGGATTATGAATGATTTAGGATTTTAAAACATTGACCATTTTGGAATGGTTAGCAGCGACTTAGCGATGAATGGTTTGCGTTCTATCCGGACCTACAGAGACAATTTTTATCGGTACCTCCAACTCTTTTTCAAGAAACGCAATGTATTGATTGAGTGTTTCAGGTAATTCTTTAGGATCGCTTAAGCCTGTAAGATCTTTTTTCCAGCCTTTTAACTCTGTATAGACCGGGATTACGTTTTCTTCTTCGATAGAGTAGGGAAGGTGTGAAATTTCCTTGCCTTTGTACTTATAAGTGGTGCACACCTTGATTTTATCAAAACCGCTTAGCACATCGGCCTTCATCATCATAAGTTGGGTAACACCATTGATCTGAATAGCGTATTTAAGGGCCACCAGATCTAGCCACCCACATCTTCTAGGGCGACCAGTGGTAGCTCCAAATTCATTGCCCACTCTGCCCATGGTAGCGCCGTCTTCATCAAAAAGCTCTGTGGGGAAGGGGCCGCTTCCAACACGCGTGGCATAAGCCTTAAAAATACCAAAAACACTTCCAATTTTGCCAGGAGCAACTCCTAATCCGGTACAAGCACCTGCTGCGGTGGTATTTGAAGAGGTTACAAAGGGATATGTTCCAAAATCAATATCTAACAACGATCCCTGTGCTCCTTCGGCTAATATCTTCTTTCCTGAGACCTGGGCCTGATGCAGGTATTCTTCACTATCAATAAAACTTAAATCCTTTAGTGTTTCTATAGCTTCGAAAAATTCGTTTTCCAGCTCTTTAAGGTCGTACTGAATATCTACATTGTAGAAGCCTATCATCGCCTCATGCTTATTGGCCAGCGCGCGATATTTCTTTTCCCAGTTGCTGAGTTCTAAATCGCCAATGCGCATTCCGTTCCTACCTGTTTTATCCATATAGGTAGGGCCAATTCCCTTGAGCGTTGAGCCAATTTTTGCCTTTCCTTTGGAAGCTTCCGAGGCCGCATCCAGCAGTCTGTGGGTAGGAAGAATAAGATGCGCTTTCCTTGAAATGAGTAATTTCGATTTTATATCGAGATCAAACTTCTTTAGATTGTCTAGTTCTTTTTTAAAAATTACGGGGTCTATTACCACGCCGTTTCCTACGATATTAACCGCGTTTTCATGAAATATGCCTGATGGGATGGTGTGTAGCACATGCTTGATTCCATCAAATTCTAAGGTGTGTCCGGCATTAGGGCCGCCCTGAAATCTTGCAATTATATCGTAATCTTTGGTAAGTACATCAACGATTTTTCCCTTTCCTTCGTCTCCCCACTGTAGTCCTAGTAGTAAATCTACCGCCATAAAGTAATGGTTAGTTTTTTGCTTCTTCTTTTTGATTTCTTGTGCCGTAGAAATACAGCGAATGATTATTTATTTTGATATCAAAACCTCTTCTATGGTTTTTTTTATGGATTGAATCCTGGGATCACAAAATTCAACAACTTCTCCGGTATCGGTAAGGATAACATGATCGTGTTGCCGGTCAAAATACGATTTCTCATACTGCGCCTGGTTTTTTCCAAATTGGTGTTTTCTCACCAACTTGCACTCCAGTAAAAGATCTATGGTATTGTACAGCGTGGCTCTACTCACCCTGTAATTCTTGTTTTTCATATTAATATAGAGCTCCTCTATATCAAAATGATCTTCACGTTCGTAAATCTCTTGGAGTATGGCGTATCTCTCGGGTGTTTTTCTATGCCCGTTTTCCTCTAAAAAGCTTGTAAATACGCTTTTTACAATTTCCTGGTCTTTGTTGTTCCCCATGGCGAATAGCGCTACATCAAGGTACAAGAGGTACGGCTAAAATTTAAATTCTGGTCACTTTCTCAATCCCGTTTATGCGCTTGAGGTTTTCTATTAATTTCTTTAGAATAGCATTGTTTTTTACTACTACCGTGATCTTTCCGGTAAAGGTTCCGCTGTCTGTGCTAAAGTTGAGATTTCGCATATTTACATGCATATTATCCGAAATAATTTCGGTGATCTCATTCATTAGGCCCAGGTTATCTATTCCAGTAAGCTTAATTTCTGAGGTAAATTCTTCCTGAGAAGAATCAATCCATTTTGCGCTAATAATACGGTAGGCGTAGTGCGACTGAAGTGAGATCGCGTTAGGGCAGTTTTTTGAGTGGACCTTAATACCTTCGTTAACACTGATAAAACCAAAAACATCATCTCCAGGTATTGGGTTACAGCATTTGGAAAGTTTGTAACTGAGTTTTTCTTCCTCCTTCCCAAAAACCAGCATATCGTACTTTGAGGTAATTTCCTCTTTATCGATATCCTCCGGAATGGGCTTTCTTCTTATTTTGTTCTTGAAGAAACTAATAAACGCATTGTTGTAAGACGAAGCAAAATCCTTGATCTTTTGATTGTCAATAGCACCAATTCCCACCCTGTAAAAAAGGTCCAGGCTAGTCTGCAACTTAAAGAAGACCACCATTTTATTGATGACATCTTCATTAAGATTAATTTTTTGAGATTTTAATTTTCTTCGCAGCACCTCTTTCCCTTCAAGGGCTATTTGTTTCTTTTCGTCTCGCAAGATGAACGAATCTTAGAGCGCGCCCTGGCCGTGGTGGCATAATCTAACCAGTTTTGCGATGGTTTTGCACTCTCCGAGGTAATAATTTCTACCTGATCTCCGCTTTGCAGGGTGGTGTTAAGAGGCACTAATTTGCTGTTTACTTTGGCCCCCTCGGGTGCGCATCCCTACCTCTGTGTGAATATGAAATGCAAAGTCTAAAGGTGTTGCTCCTTTGGGGAGCGACTTTAATTCTCCTTTTGGGGTAAAGACGAAAATCTCCTTGGAGTAGAGATTTAGTTTAAACTCCTCAACAAAATCTACGGCATTTCCATTAGAAGTTTCTAAAGCTTCCTGCAATCTATTGAGCCATACTTCTATACCCTGTTCTTTTTTGTTCGCCGTGTTTGTACTTAAAGTGAGCGGCATATCCTTTTTCTGCGATTTCATGCATCCGTTCACTGCGAATTTGAACTTCTACCCATTTTCCCTCAGGCCCCATAACAGTAATATGAAGTGCTTCATAACCGGTAGACTTCGGCGATGAGATCCAATCCCGCAAGCGAATTGGGTTAGGCGTAAAGTGATCGGTAACAATGGAGTAGATTTTCCAGGCGAGAAATTTTTCATTTTCACGGTCCGAATCATATATAATCCTGATGGCAAATTTGTCGTAGATTTCATCGAAAGCGACATTTTGAGCCATCATTTTTTTACGGATAGAATAGATAGACTTCATGCGCCCCTTAATGTGATAATTAAGCGCCTCCTTGTCTAATGAATCACGAATAACCTTGGAAAAATCATCGATATATTTCTGTTGTTCTTCTTTGGTATCTTCTATTTTTTCAAGAATATCATTATAAACCTCAGGTTCTGTGTACTTTAAACTGAGATCTTCTAATTCTGTCTTTATATTATATAGCCCAATCCTGTGAGCTAAAGGAGCGTAAATATATAGCGTTTCGGAAGCCATTTTCACCTGTTTGTGTTCAGGCATGGCATCCATGGTAAGCATGTTGTGGTAGCGATCGGCTATTTTGATAATAATTACCCTTACATCGTCATGGAGGGTCAGCAGCATTTTTCTAAAGTTTTCTGCTTGCTGGGATATATTCATATCCTTTTTTAAATGCGCTATTTTGGTAAGTCCGTCCACGATGCGGGCCACGGTTTCACCGAACATGCGTTCAATATCATCCAGGGTATACTCTGTGTCTTCAACAACATCGTGTAAAAGGGCAGATGCGATAGATACTGCATCCAGGCCAATTCCTGAAGCAACAATTTTGGCTACCGCAATAGGGTGGAAAATATAAGCCTCTCCAGACTTTCTGCGTTGGGTTTTGTGCGCGTCTACAGCTACATCAAAAGCAGAACGTATAAGCTTCTTATCAGCCGATGAAAGGGTCTGATAGCTAATACGCAGCAACTCTTTGTATTGCTTGGCAATCTCCTTATTTTCTTCCTCTATGGCAGCTTCCGTCCTCATAATTGTAGCCTTATGCCGGAATGCGGATCAAAACCCATGCTTTCTTAAAAGAAATCCGGCAAACAGGTGTTTTTGGCCTTTAAGACCAATAAATGCGACCTGTATATTAAAATTACCATAATCTTTTGTAGTAACCAACAAAAATCGTGCCCCCGGAATTATTGCCGATAAGCGGTAATTCTGTCAGTATACTTTGCAAAGAAGGCAGTTAGGGATAGCCGGGGAGTCTATCCAAAAAGGTGGATCAGCGAAGGGAAGAAGCTTGCTTTAGCTTACGGATTCGGAGCAAGATAAGAATTGCATGCAAATTACATTTTTGGCACATATCTTAGAACGGGGTGGGGTTTTAGCCCCAAGTCTGTAAAAGGGGCTTCATTGGATATATAATTGGGCATAGTAGTTAACCTTCGAGCATCAGCACCCTCCTAAGCCTGCAGGTTCCGTATTCTGGAAATCAGTGGCGGATGCGAATAATGCATAAAAACATAAGCCGGATGGGGAGTTAGGTTACTAAGGCTATTTTTAGAAAGTTTTTTGAGCGAACTTATCAAAGGTAAGGCCGCAAAGGTAGTTTTGGCATAGTCGTCTGCCTGATACTCAAACTTACGAGATAAGTAGTTCATTGCGAGTCCGGTCAGTTGTGATATAGGGCTGTATAAGATCCCAAAACCAATCAAGGCTGCATGGAAGCTAGCCGTTTTAACACCTACGGCAAGAGAAACTTCAGGATTGTTTATAAAAAGCGATAAAACAAATAAGGTAAAGCCCGTTAGCAAAACAGAGGTCACCAAATTAAAAATGATATGATTGCGCTTGTAATGGCCTACCTCATGCGCCAAAACAGCGACGATCTCTTCCTCGTTGAGGTCATTGATCAGGGTATCGTACAAGGTAACACGTTTTTCACGCCCGAAGCCTGAAAAATAGGCGTTTGCCTTGGTTGATCGTTTAGAACCGTCTATGACAAAAATATGTCGTAACTCAAAACCTACTTTACGGGCGTATTGCTCTATTTTGCGCTTTAAGCTTCCTTCCTCAAGCGGTGTTTGACGATTAAAAAGTGGAACGATCAGCTTGCTGTAAAAGAGGTTCATAAAAATGGTGAAGAATGCAATAACTAGCCATGCATATAACCAAAAATCCGCACCGGCCCATTGAAAGAACCAAATGATGAGCGCAAGGATGCCCCCTCCCAAAACGGCCATCATTATCCAAGCTTTTAGTTTATCCAGGGAAAAAAAGTTTTGGTGTCGTTTTGTTAAAGCCAAAACGTTCCTCAATGACGAAAGTCTGGTAATATGAGAAAGGAGTAGTTACGATATCACTGCCAATAAGGATAATCCCAAAGAATAAAAGAGCAATGAGAATGGGGTTTTCTGTCTGTGATCGCGCAAGGCTATCCACCCATTCAAACCCCCCCAAAAATTAAGAAAGCAAGGGTTAAAACAAGTGAAAAAACAGAAGAAACTAATCCAAACCTGTAATTTGTTTTTTTGTAAGACTGTGCCTTTTTGTATTCGGTTTCATCAAAGATATCCTGTAATTCGCCAGGTACCGGATCTTGGAAGCGTGAAGCATTGAGGTAATCTAAAAAAGTCTCAAGGATGAATTGAAGTATTAGAATACCGATGATAATGTAAAACAGGGAGGAACTATCCATAGATAGAAGATTCAGTTAGCGTTTGGTCGGGTTATTTGAAAGCCCTTTGCCTTTTGGCTTCAAAGATAAGTATTGCAGCCGATACAGAAACATTCATAGAGTCTATTTCGCCCTGCATAGGAATAATGATATTTTCATCAGAATGCTCAAGCCAATCTGAAGACAAGCCGGTAGATTCTGTTCCTACTATCAGGGCCGTGGAACCTCTAAGATCCATGTCGTGATAGGGGACTGCTGCCGAAAGCGCTGCTGAATAGATGCCAATATCGTTTCTCCTCAGGAATTGTATTACCTCTAAATTGCTTCCAACTCCTATTGGAACTGTAAAGAGACAGCCCACACTAGATCTAATAACATTGGGATTATAAAGATCTCCTTTTGGATTTGCGACAATTACCGCATCTACATCTGCCGCGTCAGCTGTGCGTAACATAGCCCCTAAATTTCCGGGCTTTTCGGGAGATTCCATTACCAATACCAGTGGATTTTTTCTCTTAAAGCTTAGTCCTTCTAAGGCATGCGTTTTTGAATAGGCCAGGGCCAGAAGACCCTCCGTTTTTTCGCGGTACGCAATTCGCTGATAGACTTCCTTTGAAACTTCAATTATTTCGGCAGAATTGGCAAGCTCCTTCAAAAGTACCGCCAATTTTTCTTCGGCTAGAATATCCTTGTAGAAAAAAACGGTCTCAATAGACTAATTTCCTTTCAACGCCATCTGAAACTCTCTGATACCCTCAAGTACAAACAGGCCTGTTTTTTTCCTCCTCTCTCTTTTTCTCCTTAAGCAACAGCAATTTTTTTATCAGGGGATTCTGAAGGCTTTCAATTATATTTGCTCTTAAACATAAACACAAAAGTAGCGCAATCCGTAAATATGGATCACATTTACCGACAAAACCCAAAATAACTCTAAACATCATGAAAAGAATATCAACAATACTTACACTCTTCGTTTTTTTGGCTTGCAAAGAGAAAAAGACCGAAATGAATGAAACCGAGGACATGCAGGAAGCGAAAACCGAAATGCAGTCCCCTAAAGTGGAATTCCCCGGGGACCTTCAAAAAGTTTTTGAAGCCCACGGCGGACTTGAAGCATGGAAAGCATATCGGACCTTGGCGTACACCATGCCGAAACCCGAGAATAGCGAGCTACATACCATAGATTTATACAATCGTAAGGATAAGGTTGAAACCGGGAGCTACGTCATGGGTTTTGACGGCGAAGAGGTCTGGTTACAAGATGAAAATGAAGCTTACGAAGGAGACCCTGTTTTTTATCATAACCTGATGTTCTATTTCTATGCCATGCCTTTTGTGCTCGCAGACGACGGAATTATTTACAGCGATACGGAAGATTTGGTATTTGAAGGCAAAAGCTATCCCGGTATGGGCATAAGCTACAGCCCAGGTGTGGGTACCTCGTATAAAGATGAGTACTTTATTCATTTTGACCCAGAAACTTATGAAATGGCCTGGTTGGGATATACGGTTACCTATAGGAGCGGTGAAAAATCTGAAAATGTAAAATGGATAAGATACGATGACTGGACACAGATTGAGGACGTAAAACTTCCGCAGTCTATCAGCTGGTATAACTATGAAGGAAGGGAAATCAAAGACGCCCGTAGCAAGGTGCCTTTTGAGTCGATTCAACTTGACAAGTATGCGAAACCTACCGCTTTCTATGATATGCCAGAGGGTGCCAAAATGGTCAAGGGTAAAGTCCAGGAGTAGTCGTAACCTGACTCTTGGTTAATTCAATCCACCTTGTGTTAATGAGGAACTAATCGCTTAGTTTCCCCCGTATTTATCGCTGTAGCGCTTCCACAATTTGGTTTGATGGGTTTCCAAAGAAATTTTTCTACCATCGATGAATGCATGTAAGAGCTGATTTCCACGCATATCAAGCGCATCCCCTTCAGAAATAAACAAGGTTGCACTCTTGCCAACCGCTAGGGTGCCGTAGGTGTCATCTATGCCTAATATCTTGGCTGTATTCCCTGAAATAAGTTGTAGTGCTTTTTCCTTTTCCAAACCCTGGCCAACGACCTGTCCGGCATAGAAGGGGAGGTTTCTTGTTTGAAAATTGGAGGCGTTTGCATTCTGCAATCCTACCAGCAAGCCAGCCTCTACGAGTAGTTTAGGGAGTTTATAGGTATAGTCGTAGTCATCATCATCAAAAAAGGGTAATGAATGTGTAAAATTCACTAGTACAGGAATATTGTTCTTTTTGAGAAAATCGGCAATCTTGTGTGCGTGATAACCACCTACCAGGACAATATTTTTTATCCCTAGTTTTTTTGTTGTGGTCACGGCATCTATGATCTCTCTTTCTCCCTGAGCATAGAGGTATAATCTTTTAGAGCCATCAAAAAGCCCTTGCATAGCCATCATGGCCGGGTTAACCTCTTTAGCCGCAGCTTTGCCATAGGCCTGGGAGTTATTAATAAAAAGGCGGACTTCATCCAGCTGTTTTTGGTAGTCCTTATTAGGTCTAAAAACCTCTGGGTTCTCCTAGCCACCATCGCCCTCTTCTGAACGAATTAGGCCAATTTAAGTGGATACCATCATCTGCTTTTACTGCGGCATCTTCCCAATTCCAGGCATCGAACTGTACGATAGACGAGGTGCCGGAGATTCTTCCGCCTTTCGGGGTTATTTGTCCCAAAAGAACACCGTTTGGCCTCATGCTTTCAACAACCTTAGATTCTGCGTTATAGGCAATAAGGCTTCGTACATGAGGAATCATGGCGCCTATTTCGTCCTGGTCGTTGGAAGCTCGTACAGCGTTTACTTCAACAAGGCCCAAAGACTTGCCTGGGGCTATAAAACCCGGATATACGTGTTTTCCTGTAGCATCAATGCTGGTACCTTGTACTTCTGCATTAGCACCAAGGGCTGTTATCTTACCATTTTCAAATACAATGGTGCAATTCTCAATGACTGTCCCATCTCCAACATGGGCGGTAGCGCCTGTTATCGTAATTGCTTCTGATTGTGGTTTAGCGGGAGTTTGCTGTGTAAACCCTGAAAAAGGTAGTGTAAAAACAGCTACTATAAAGAAGATATATATTTTTTTCATTTGATTTTTTTTATAGGGTTTCGCAGTGAAACTTTTGCTTTTTATTGTTTTTAGGAGCTCTGGGTTTTACCGCCACCTTCCTTTTCCTTAAGCATCATATTGATAAAGTTGGTTTCTTTCTTTCTTAATGGCCTCGTCGCTGCTGCTGATCGTTTTCCAGATCGAAATATACCGTCCCTTCAATCAAGGTTTTTTCGGCCTTGGCATAAACAGACATCGGGTGGTCTGTCCACAATACCAGATCCGCGTCCTTCCCTTCTTTAATACTACCTACTTTGTCATCAATATGAAGTAATTTAGCCGGATTAATAGTAACTGTTTTCCAGGCCTCTTCCTCGCTTAACCCACCATATTTAATAGTTTTTGCGGCTTCCTGATTCAACCTTCTGGACATTTCGGCGTCATCACTGTTAATAGCTACCGTGACCCCTTGTTTAGCCATTATAGCGGCATTGTAAGGAATTGCATCATTCACTTCGTATTTATACGCCCACCAATCACTAAAAGTGGAACCTCCCACGCCGTGTTCGGCCATCTTATCCGCCACCTTATAGCCTTCAAGGATATGCGTAAAAGTGTTCACAGTGAAGTTGAACTTCTCTGCGACTTTCATCAGCATATTAATTTCGCTTTGAACATAAGAGTGACAGCTAATAAACCGTTCGCTATTTAAAATTTCGGCTAATACTTCCAACTCTTCGTCATAGCGATACGGGGATCCGCTTTTCCTTTTGGTATCGTACTCTTTGGCTCTTTGAAAATAGTTCATAAACACTTGTTCTACACCCATCCTGGTTTGAGGGAAACGCCCAAAACTCTGCCAATTACTTTGTTTTACGTTTTCACCAAGGGCAAATTTTATGAACTTCGGAGCATTGGGATAGATCATGTTATCAGCACTTTCTCCCCACTTGAGCTTTAGTATTGCAGAACGGCCTCCTATGGGGTTTGCCGATCCGTGTAGTAATTGTATAGAAGTAACACCCCCACCGAGATTTCGGTAAATATCAATGTCTTCAGCATCTACTACATCGGTCATTTTTACCTCTGCGCTAGAATTATGCCCCGCTTCGTTAATAGAAAGAGCTGCAATGTGGCTGTGTTCATCAATGACTCCTGCCGTAAGGTGTTTTCCACTCGCGTCGATTACCCGCGCTCTTCCTGCATTGAGATTATTTCCTATCTTACTTATTTTCCCATCTTTTACAAGGACATCTGTATTTTGAAGTATGCCCGACGCTTCGCCTGTCCAAACTGTCGCATTTTTGAAGAGCAAATCCTCAGATTTTGGTTTACTCTGATAGCCGTATCCTACATTGGGATAGGTTATGGGGACCATTTCGGGCGCTGCCTTTTCTAAAGCCTCTGCCATGTCTTTAGCTTCAAACGAATTGGTCTTTATTGCCGTAAAAGTAGATTCGTTTCCATTAGGTAAGATCAGTCTTCCCGCTATATTGTCAGAATCATGGGTCACCCGTCCTGTTAAGCGATAGATTTTCTCTCCTTCATCAGTAGAAAAAGAAAGGTTCAACCAAGCGTTTTTATACGCCATTTTAGATTTCAGCTTATTGGTGTCCTGTTTAACTTCCGCACTAGGTTTACCCACTTCTCCTTTAATATTTAGCTTATAGGTAATTCCGCCAACAGAAAGATCATATTCTCCCCGAATATCTTTTTGGTCCTTGTCATTAATAATATTTCTCTTGCCCTGAACCCAGTTTTCATAAAGGGTGGTTTTCTTTTCAAAAATATCACCGGAAGTGATAAGAAAATTGGCGTCCTTACCAACTTGAAGCGATCCAATCCTATTTGTCTTTCCTAAAATACGCGCGGGTGCAAGAGTGAGAGCCTCCAAGGCCTGAGCTTTTGATAAGCCATAGTTAATGGCCTTCATTAATTGTCCCTTAAATTTAGAAGGCGATTTCAGGTCGTGCAGGGTAAGGCAGAAAGGAATGCCGTTATCGGCCAATGCTTTAGGGTTAGAAGGCGCCTGATTCCAATGCCTCATATCTTCTAAAGAAACATATCCCGCCTGGTAAGGATCGGAGACATCATAGGCATCTGGAAAATTAAGTGGAATAATATATGTAGCATTGGTTTTTTTAATAGCTGAAATGCTTTCATATTCGTCTCCACCCCCAAGAATGGCATATTGAATACCAAAAGCATCACCTATTTTATCTGCTCTTAGTGCATTACCCTTATCTTTCGCCGCAAAAATCTGAGATTTGCCCTTATTTGCAATTAATGCCTCAAGAGATCGGTCTTTTGTAGAAACATTTCCTTTTGAGTACCAATCGGCATCGTTATACATCTGCCTTAACAGGGCTATGGATCCCATTAGCGATGTAGGGTAAGATTGCCTCCTGGCAATGCTTTTATTAAACGAAAAATACTGAGCCGATCTATCGTCAAGAATTCTATCGGCATCGTCTCCTTCTGCATTAAGAGCTATTAAAACTCCCGTTCCTCTGGCAATGCCATCCTGAATATGTGAATTTACAACTCCGAATCCTGCTTTTCTGAGCTCTCCAGCCTTCTTATCGTCATATTTAAACTTAGAAATCGCATTGTTCTCCGGGGTGATATGATCATTCCAGTAAAAACCTTCTCTCGTAGCATCGTATTGCGGAGACCGTCCCTGGTTTCTGGCCCGCTTAGGCTGCTCCACAGCAAAATTTGAAAAAACATCAATAAAGGAAGGATAAATGTATTTTCCCTCCAGATCTATTTCCACACTGTTTTTTGGAATGCTTACTGAATTGCCTGCCTGCACGACCTTTCCATTTTGAATCAGAAGGGTGCCACGGTCAATGACCTGTGTAGGGCTAACATAAATTTTTGCGTTTGTAAATGCTGTGTAGTTATTATTCTTTGCTTTTACGCCGTCATTTTTTGGAAAGTAGTCCTGGCCAAATGCAGAAAAGCCGCACCACATCATGGTGAGGATCACAAGTCTCATTTTCATTTGAAGTAGAATTAGTTAATTAGTCGTACTAAAAATAAGGTTTGCAAAGTGATTATTAAGTCAATTTCGTTTTTTTAACATTATAGAGGGCGCTCCTGGTGGTAGCTCACAAGTAGGGAAACCACAAGGCTATAGCTTTTTATACCCTGGGCCTGATTATTTGCCTTAAGAAATGAATTAAAAACAGCTTTGAAGACCGGTTCTAAAGGATTCTCATAGGTCTCCCAAAATGTGTTCATAGCTCTGTAGTTCTTTTTGATTCCTTCATTGACCCTTGCATAAAGCACTTGAAAAGTCTGCTTGTCTCTGCGATTAATTTCGGCAAGACAATAGCTCAAGGCATAGGTAAGGGCACTGTACTGAAAATATGGATCCTGGTTACTCAAAGTCACTAAATAGCCCACAAAATTGGTTTCGTTTTCTGCTGAATACCCAATCTGATGTCCTATTTCGTGAGCCGCGACCACAGGAAATCTAAAATTTGGTAGTTTTCCGTTTACCTGTGCTTCATTAGTGAACGGATTTAGATAGCCGCCATATCCCATGTAGCTAAGTAAAGTACTAAATACAGATGTTTTAATGCTTGGTTGTTCGTATGCCAGAGCAGGTAGCTTACCTTCCAGAATTTTATAGCCCTCTACTGTTTTTTCAAAGATCTCTTTCTGCGAATAAGGAATTTCTACCATTTTCATCCTGTCAGAGGTAATTTCTTTATGAACTTTATTTGAGACTTCAATGAGCGTTTCGGTGAAATTTATGAGTTCTGCATAGCTGTGCTTTTCGTTTACCGCTAAAGCTTTGGCTATGGGCTGTCTATAATAATTAAACCCCCAGGCCAGATGGAAGGTAAAATACCCGACCGCAAGCACAAAAAAAAGATCTCTGATAAATGTTCTGGGACGCGCCCTGATCTTCTTCCGGTCTACGATCAGAAATCTACCTGCTAATAAAATCAGGATGGCGTAAATTATATCTCCCACAGAAAACGGAATCCAGCCGAGCAAGGTTCTAAAACTTCCGGAAATAAAAGGATATATCCCCTTACTGTAATAGGTTTCGATGAATTCAGGAAAACTCCCCAGCAATTTTACCAGGATAATTTGTGGTATTAGCGAAAGTGCAATGGCATTTTTAAGCGTACTATTCATTATGTCAAAAATAACCAATTATGTGGCAGGGTAAGTGATCTCTATGTACTTTTGAAAGAAATAAAGCAGATCAATGCAAACAATGATTAAAGACCTGGATCCAGTAGAAATCTGGACAAACTTTGAGAATCTGAATGCCATTCCAAGGGCTTCCAAAAAAGAAGGTAGAATCATACAGTTTATGATAGACTTTGGAACGAGATTACAGTTAAACACTTTTAAAGACGAGATAGGCAATGTAATTATTAGAAAACCAGCAAGTCCGGGAATGGAGGGTGCAAAAACGGTTACCCTTCAGTCGCATTTAGATATGGTTCACCAAAAAAACAAGGATATTAAATTTGATTTTGATACTCAGGGTATCGTCATGAAGATTGAGGGCGATTGGGTTAAGGCAATTGGGACTACCCTGGGGGCAGATAATGGTATTGGTGTTGCAGCTATCATGGCTGTTTTAGAGAGTAAGACGATAAAACACCCACCTCTTGAAGCCCTTTTTACTATTGATGAAGAAACGGGAATGACAGGCGCAATGGGCTTGAAAGGAAATGTACTCAAAGGTGAAATTTTATTGAACCTGGATACCGAAGAAGACGATGAAATTGATATAGGCTGTGCCGGAGGGATCGATGTAACTGCTTTGGGCTATTACGAGGAGACCAGGCTTCCTGAGAAAAGCCGGGCATATCACGTATCGGTATCAGGTCTAAAAGGAGGACATAGTGGAATGGATATCCACCTCGGTCTTGGGAATGCAAATAAAATAATGAATCGTATGTTGTTTAATGCCTCCATATCTCACGGGATAATGATCTCTCAAATCGATGGTGGAGGGCTGCGGAACGCTATTCCCAGGGAAAGTTTTGCCATCATCGCGGTAACAAGCGAAAAAGATGCTTTTGAAACCGATTTTGCAAGCTGGGCAGATGAAATTAAAACCGAATTTGAACTTATTGAACCTAATTTGCATATCGTATTTCAAGTGGCTGAACTTCCTGAAAACGTAATGAATAAGGAGGCTCAGGCCAAACTTTTGAAAACTGTATACGCGCTGCAAAATGGAGTCTATAGTATGAGCCCTGCTTTCTCAGATCTTGTAGAGACTTCTAATAATGTTGCCAGAGTGCAAGTCATGGATGGAAAGATTCATATTGGCTGTTTAACCAGATCCTCAGTGAATTCCTCTAAAATGGACCTGGCAAACTCGCTTAGATCAGTTTTTGATCTCGCAGCTTATGAGGTTGTTTTTAGTGGAGACTATCCGGGGTGGAAGCCTAATCCAGACTCTGAAATTCTTAAGGTACTCACCGCTGAATATGAAAAGCTGTTTAGTGAGTTGCCCAGGGTGGTAGCCTGTCATGCCGGTCTTGAATGTGGCATTTTAGGACAACATTATCCTAATGTGGATATGATTAGTTTTGGCCCCACCATTAAAGGAGCTCATTCTCCTGATGAACGGGTAAGCATTGGTTCTGTTCAGAAATTCTGGAAGTTTCTTTTGAGAATACTTGAAAGCATCCCCTTAAAATAAAAAGTCCCGGTAAACAACCGGGACCTTATTGTTATTCTATACCTACAATTTCCAGATCAAAAACCAAATCTGCACTTGGAGGGATAGGGCCACCACCTTGCTCACCATAACCAAGGTGAGGAGGAATAAAAAGCCTTACTTTATCACCAACCTTCATACTTAAAAGCCCTTCTTTAAACCCTGCAATCAGTCTTGATTCCTGACTATAGTCCATTGGTGAAGGAGAAAAATCGCCTCTGTGCATTTGATTGATCACTTCAAAATTTCCAAAACGTTGGGCTACTTCCTTTTCACAAGTGTCAAACAAAGTTCCGTTAGTAAGCCATCCGGCATAATTCACCAATACTTTTTGGCCAATTTTAGGTTTGTCTCCCTGACCTTCCTTCAATATTTGAATTTTCAAACCTGAGGGCAGTTGTGTGGCTCCTTCCATCTGTTGCTGTATTTCTGTAGCAAAATCTGCTTTGGCTTTCTTTACCGCCTCAACTTTGGCCTCCTCAGCGGCAAAGTAGTCTGTCATAACCTGGGGAGCGTCAAATTGTTTGGCGTCCTTGCCTTTTCTTATGATCTCAATTTTGTTCATCACAATTTCACTTAACGGCTTGTCGCGATCGTCGGTTTCTACTGCCGCTATTGAATCTAAAATATCAAGACCCATAACCACTTCTCCGAAAACGGCATGGCAACTAATAGGCCTTCCGCTTGAATCCCTGCTACTACAAGGTTTTAAAAAACCGTTTTCATCATAACCATCTAAAAAGGGTGTTGGTTTATGTGTAATAAAGAACTGGCTGCCATTTGTTGCGAATCCAGAATTGGCCATAGAGAGGATCCCTTTTTTTGAATGCCTTAGCGAGTCGCTGAGTTCATCCTTAAAACGGTATCCCGGATTTCCACTCCCTGTTCCGGTAGGATCTCCTCCCTGAATCATAAAATCTTTGATTACGCGGTGAAAAATCACGCCATCATAGTATTTTTTGTCCTTGTATTGTGCACTAACAAAAGGGTTGGTACCTTCTGCAAGCGACACAAAATTAGCCACAGTGACCGGAGCCCTCATATGCTCCAACTTAACGATGATATCTCCCTTGTTCGTTTGAATATCTGCGAAAAGTCCATCTCCCAAATCTGTGTATTTACTGGACTTGCAGCTTGCAAGAATGGCAATGAACGTTAATGCTAAAACAGTTATTTTTTTCATCTGATCTATTAGTTTTGAATGCTGTCTTGTTGTTTCTTTATATTTAATACGGTAATAGTGGCCTTTATAGGCACATTGGTGCCAATTTTTTTATTGTCTCCGTGGTAGCCATAGGCCAGTGAGGAAGGAAATAAAAAGGTGGCAGTTTCACTTTCCTGTAAAAGCTTAACACTATTCCGAAGCCCAGGGAAAAGCTCTTGTTTATCTACTTTGTAGGTTATTATGCCAGTCTCTTCACCGCTATAAATCGTATCGTTGGAAAAACTCATAATAGTGTAGGTAAGCGTTACCAAATCATCTGGTTGCGGTAAATATCCTTCGGTTTCCACCTGGAAGTCATAGTAGAACCAGGATCCACTTGCACTCGCCTGGTAGGTATGAAGACTATCTTTTTCTATGAGTTTTTGAATTAACTCTTCCTCGGCTGCAAGCAGCTGTCTATTTCGTTCTACAGATTCTTTTATAAAACTCCCGGTCTTTACTTTTATTGGTTTTCTTGGTTCGGGCTCCCCGCAGGAGTGCAGAACCAGCGCAATCACTAACAAAATGGTATATCTCATTGCACTAATTTTTCTTTATAATCTGCTAAAAGCTCCTTAAAAAAAGAAATGGTTTCTGCCATATTTTTTTCACTTCTTCCTCCCGCGGCATTGGTATGACCGCCACCGCTAAAATGGGTCCGTGCAAATTCGTTAACTGAAAACTCACCAATGGACCTAAATGAAATTTTTATGATCTTTTCATCCTTATTTTCAATAAAGATCACGGCGAAACATATATCTTCCAGGGTTAGGCCATAATTGACAAAACCCTCGGTATCCCCTTTTTTGTAGTTATGCAAATCCAGTTCCTTCTGACTAAGCGTAATATAGGCAGTTCGGAATTCGGGAAGGATCACCATATTTTGCAAAGAGCATCCCAAAAGGCGAAGCCGATCGGGGGTGAAGGTGTCATAAATTTTATGATGTATTTCTGTACCGTTTGCACCCTTTTCTATGAGCTGCGATACAACTTCATGTGTTCTCCCTGTAGTGGAAGCGTATTTAAAAGACCCTGTATCCGTCATAATACCAGTATATAGGCAACTCGCAATTTCTGAACTGATATGGCCTGTATGCCCCATAGCCTCCATAAAATTGAAGACCATCTCGCAGGTAGAACTCATAGTGACATCAGAATAGGTGATCTCGGCATAATCTCCCGGGGCCTGATGATGATCTATCATTATAAAATTGGCTTTGGCTTCTTTTAAGTGTTTTTCTAAAAGCCCGGCTCTGTTTAGCTGGTTAAAATCTAAGGTAAAAATCAGGGAAGCATTGTTGATATGTTCCATGGATGCCTCCTGATCTTTCTCAAAATTGAGAATAGTATCATTGCCAGGTAGCCACTTTAAAAATTTTGGATAATCGTTTGGAGCTATCACCCTTGGCTGGTGTCCTGTACTTAAGAGACAATGATACAGTCCCAGACAGGATCCTATCGCATCTCCGTCAGGGTTTTTATGAGGTATTATTGCTATTCTCTGTGGTTTTTCAAGTAAGCGCTTCAGGGCCTTAACATCCTCTAAATTCATGCGCTCAAAGATACAATTTAATAATATAGGGTTATATCATAAAAAGGTATTTTTGTGATGCTAAATTGCACATTGTCATGAAAAAAATTGGTGTATTCCTACTTTTTGTGCTCCCTTTCGTTAGCTGCAAAACAACAGAAATTGCTGAGAACGAAACCGAGTTTGAAGCTCAGTTAACACTTGCGTTCGGATCTTGTAACAGGCAGGATTCTGAAAACCTGTTGTGGGATGATGTCCTTGAGGCTGAACCAGCGATCTGGATTTGGGGTGGCGACAATATTTATGCAGATACCGCAGATATGGAAGCCATGGGACAAATGTATGCCTTACAGTCTCAAGTGCCCGGGTACAGGAAGCTTGCACGCAAAATTCCCGTTGTAGGTACCTGGGATGATCATGACTATGGGATTAACGACGGCGGTACTGAATTTGCTCAAAAAAAAGGAAGTCAGCAGGCTTTTCTAGACTTTATGGGAGTGTCCGAAGATAGCCCCAGGAGAACACAAAAAGGTATTTATACATCTCATGCCATGGCTAGCAGTTTTGGAAGTGTGAAAATTATCGTATTGGACACACGCTATTTTAGAACAGGCTTAACCCAAGATGAGGATTCAGACAGGCGTTACAAACCAAATGCCTATGGCGAAGGAACGCTACTTGGAGAGGAGCAATGGGCCTGGCTCGAAAAAGAACTACGACAATCTGAACACGATTTTAACTTAGTTGTGAGCAGTATTCAGCTTGTATCGGGCAAGCATGGATTTGAATGCTGGGCCAATTTTCCGCATGAATTGGATAGGTTTACAAACTTAATCGGCCAAAGCAATGCGAAAGGAGTGCTGCTACTCACGGGGGATCGACATATTTCTGAATTTTCGAAGATCAATGTTTCCGGGCTTTCTTATCCCCTTATTGATTTTACAAGTAGTGGACTAACCCATGCCTACGAAGGTTTTTCTGAGGAATACAATCCGCAAAGAATTGGAAGGGTAGTATCTTCTAAAAGTTTTGGGCTCGTGAAAATTAATTTTGTCAAAAAAGCAGTCAGATTGCAAATGGTAGGAGATGAGGGGCAAATACTTCAGGAATTAGAGCAATCTTATTAATGTTGTGCATTGAGACAATAAAATGTACTTTTGCGCAAAATTTTTTATAGAATGACCGGAAACAGAACATTTACAATGATTAAGCCAGACGCAGTTGAGAACGGGCATATTGGTGCAATTTTAGAAAAAATCACTGCAGCAGGGTTCAAAATCATAGCGATGAAATATACGCAAATGAGCAGAAGAGACGCTAGAGAATTCTATGCGATTCACAAAGAACGTCCATTTTTTGGAGAGTTGGTTGAGTTTATGACCCGTGGTCCAATAGTATCGGCAATTCTTGAAAAAGAAAACGCGGTAGAAGACTTCAGGGCCTTAATTGGTGCAACTAACCCTGCAGAAGCTGCTGAAGGGACCATCAGAAAATTGTTTGCTAAAGATATAGGGGAAAATGCTATTCATGGCTCTGATAGCGATGAAAATGCAGCAATTGAAGGATCATTTCATTTTTCGGGGAGAGAAGTTTATTAATCAAATCAATACAATATTCATAAAGCCGCCTTTTGGGCGGCTTTTGTCATCTTAAAACAAGTTGTTTCACAAGTTCCTTGCCCAACTCTTCATTGAGCATTGCAATGATCTTAGATTTGCCAAGGCTTAGTTCCTCTCTTAAAACGGAGGAGGATAAAGAAACAAAAAGTGTCGTTCCTCGTAATTCTACAGCCGTGGTGTAGTTATTGACTCCATTTCCCATCAATTTTTTCCATGCCAGGCGAGCGTCAACCTTGTCAATGCCAGATTGCAAATGGCTTTCGGAAATAAACTCCTTAAGCGCTTCACTAAGGGAGAAATTGTCTTTTTTACGCCTGATCATTTGTTTTCAAGTAATGGTTGATGCCTTTTGTAATGGTAGGTAATATTTTCCTCATTTACAACACTAAATTTATTTTTTGAAATAGCCGTTAGTTCCTCCTGCCACTCGCTTAACTCATTTGAATACTTTAAACTAAAAACCCCCTGTTTTTCTAAAATAGTAAAGGGTTCTGCATCTGCCGAAACTTTGTAGCTACCGTCAAATTGTGGTCTTACTTTTTTTCTGAAGCCTGAAGTCTCCTTCAATTGAATAAAATCTATAGTCTCATTAATTGAATACGATTTGGTAGTGCCGTCTGGGAAAACCACCTCTTCAATTTCCCAGTATCCGTTGAGTTGGCCTAAATCTTCCTTAGCAATTTTTGAAGTACAACTAAGGAAGAGCAATACGAGTATTATGAAAAAGAACCTCATTCTTAGAGTTTAAAAAGCTTATAGGATTGATGAATGGTCTTAACCACTTTTTCTGTGCGTTCCGCATGGGTGTCGCTTATAAAGATCTGTCCGAAATTCTCGTCATCCACGAGTTGGACTATATGAGATACCCTTTCTTCGTCTAATTTGTCGAAAATATCATCAAGCAGGAGTAAAGGAACGGTTTGGGCCTGTTCTTTGATGAGGTGAAATTGTGCGAACTTTAGTGCGATTAAGAAAGATTTTTGTTGTCCCTGACTTCCGAACTTTTTTATGGGATGGTCCTCAATTTCAAATCCGAGGTCGTCCTTATGGATACCGACGGTGGTATACTGCAAAATACGATCTTTTTCGAGTGCACTTTCTAAAAGGGAAAGTAAATCTGATTGGAATAGCTTACTTAAATAACGCAGATTTACTAGCTCATTTCCCCCTGAGATCTGTTTGTATTGTTCCTTAAAAATTGGCACAAAGGCCTCAGCGAAGGTTTTGCGGTACTGATGTATCTCCATGCCATAGGTATGAAGCTGCTCGTTGTAAACCGCGAGATTGGTTTCGTTAAAGGTTTGATTGGCAGCAAAGTACTTTAGGAGTGAGTTGCGCTGAGATAGCACTTTATTATAATTGATCAGGGTTTGCAAGTAGGAAGGATTAGACTGAGAGATGACTCCATCCATAAATTTTCTTCTTGTTTCACTTCCTTCCAGAATTAGGTCGCGGTCCGAGGGAGAAATGATGACCAGTGGCAGCAGCCCTATATGGTCAATAAGGCGTTCATAAGCCTTTCCGTTGCGCTTCATGATCTTTTTTGTACCCCGCTTGAGGCTGCAAACAATTTTTTCTTCCTTTTCATTTTTCTCAAAAGTTCCGTCAATCACAAAAAAATCTTCCCCATGCCTGATATTTTGAGAGGTTATCGGATTAAAGTAACTTTTACCAAAAGCCAAGTGGTAAATGGCATCCAGTGTATTTGTTTTTCCAACCCCATTATTGCCTACGAAACAGTTGATTTTGTTATCGAATTCAAAATCACGAGAATCGAAGTTTTTGTAATTAATAAGTGCCAATTTTTTTAAAAACATCCCTACTGGAATTTTGTTCAGAGCCAAGCTGATGGAAAATATCCAAAATTAACAAATAAATACCCTTTTGGTTTTGGATAAAAACTTTATTTTTGCGCGACCAATAAAGTAAAAGATGGCGACATATAAAAAGAGGGGCTATAAACCTAAAAACAAAGCCGAAGAAAGAGAGTTCGATGCACAAAACAGTACGACGGCGGAGGTATTTAGCACTCTAGACGAGAGCGCTTCAAAGTCTGAGCAGTGGGTTGCTAAAAATCAGAACTACATTCTAGGGGTAATAGTTGTTATTGCCATAGGTGTACTTGGTTACCTTGGTTACAACCAATTCATACAGGGGCCTAAGGAAGCAAGCGCTGCCAATGAGTTGTTCTATCCACAGCAATACTTTGATCAGGCCTTGACCAGCACCGTAGCAAAAGATTCTTTATTTAACCTCGCATTAAGCGGAGCAGATGGGAAATACGGATTCTTAGACATTATTGATGAGTTCAAGGGAACCAAGGCAGCCAATTTAGCGAGCTATTCGGCAGGAATGGCATATTTGAACATGCAGCAATACCAGGAGGCTATCGGGCATTTGGAGAACTATAATTCTGACGATGCCATTCTCGGCGCATTGGCCAAAGGGGCTATTGGTGATGCTTTTGTACAGTTAGGGCAGCCAGAAGATGCTTTAGAGTACTATGAAAGCGCTGTCTCTCATGACCTAAACGATTATACCACTCCAAAATACCTTTATAAGGCTGGTGTTACAGCCATGGATCTGGGGCAAAATGATAGGGCTCTGACGTATTTTCAAAGAATTAAGGATGAGTTTTCTTCCTCTGAGGAGGCCCAAACCATTGATGCCTTTATCGGAATGGTGAAAAACACGAATTAAATGGCTACGGCAAACAAAAACCTATCGGTTTACGATAAGGCGGCAATCCCAAATGCGAAAGACCTTCGATTTGGGATTGTTGTTTCTGAATGGAATTCGGAAATTACAGAAGGCCTTTACCAGGGTGCCATTGAAGCCCTTTTAGATTGTGGGGCTATCGATGGCAATATCTTACGTTGGGACGTTCCCGGAAGCTTTGAGCTCACTTTTGGATGTAAAAAAATGGCTTCCGAAAAAAACCTTGATGCTGTTATTGCAATTGGCAGTGTGATCCGCGGAGAGACCGCTCATTTTGACTATGTATGCGGTGCCACTGCACAGGGAATCATGAATCTGAATGTGGAACTCAGCATTCCGGTTATTTTTTGTGTACTTACAGATGATACTTTCCAGCAGGCCAAGGCCAGAAGTGGTGGTGAACATGGCAATAAGGGTACTGAAGCTGCCGTTGCGGCAATAAAAATGGCTTCGCTATAAGTTGGGCCTATATCCATAGTTTACTACCAAAAGTTTTTTTCCCATAGTGCTTTGCCAACGTTTAGAAACCTTTATTTAGATAACTGTTTGTCTTTTGCAGGGAATACTGCTAAATTGTTATTGGGGAGGGGTTTTAGCCCCTTTCAACAGGCCGCACATAATTTTTTCGGAATTTAGCTGGGAAGGCCCCCAAGTTTCAAAATATCTGTCATCCACCTGTGTTTGTCTAAACATCATTTTGTGTTAACAATTTTTGGGAAGGATACTTCGGCACTTTTTTTGATTTTAAGTAACTTTGGAAGATTAATGCCATGGGAAGATTTACAAAATTACGTAAGAATAAAAAGTTTAGTTACGCTCCACGCTATTACGACGATAAGGGCGAGGGAAATCCATTTAAAATTGAACATAAACTTGATAAATACAGAAGTACTGTAGATGCCCCTGGTGGTCTAAAAGGAAGGTTCAATAGTGCCATGGCAGACATCAAAAATCAAGGGGATCGCAATCTTAAGATCAGAATGATTATTATATTGGCTGTTCTTATTTTAATCTTCCTCTATATAATCGATTTCGACTTATCTATATTCTTTAAAGGCTAATGGCAGACATCATTCAACTTTTGCCAGACCATGTAGCCAATCAAATTGCAGCCGGGGAAGTTGTTCAACGTCCCGCTTCTGTAGTGAAGGAGCTGTTGGAAAATGCGATTGACGCAGCTGCGGCGACCATAACATTGATTGCAAAAGACGGCGGGAAAACACTTATTCAGGTTGTAGATGATGGAATTGGTATGAGCACTACAGATGCGCGCTTGAGTTTTGAGCGCCATGCTACCTCTAAAATAAAGAGCGCTGAGGATTTATTTCACTTAAACACAAAGGGCTTTAGAGGTGAAGCCCTGGCATCTGTTGCTGCGATTTCCCATGTCGAAATGCATACCAGACCCGCGAAAGATGAACTGGGAACCTCTATTAAAATTGAAGGCAGCAAGATTGTTGAACAAGACCTAGCCGCAGTTCCTGTTGGCACTTCGGTAGCGGTGAAAAATCTGTTTTTCAATATTCCGGCCAGGAGAAATTTCTTAAAATCCAATAAGGTAGAACTTCGTCATATTACTGATGAATTTCATAGAGTGGCCTTAGCTCATCCATCTGTGGCATTTCATTTTTACCACAATGGGAACGAGCTCTTTAATTTGCCAAAAGCGCAACTAAGAAAACGCATCGTGAACATCTTTGGAAGCCGGACGGATGTAAAACTGGTGCCGGTCAATGAAGACACACAGGTATTGAATGTTAAAGGTTTTATTTGTAAACCTGAATATGCCAAAAAGAGCAGGGGAGAGCAGTTTTTTTTCGTTAACAACAGGTTTATCAAGAGCCCGTATCTGCATCACGCTGTGGTTTCGGCCTTTGAAGGGCTAATACGCCCAGAAACCTATCCTGGCTATTTTCTATATATGGAGGTTGATCCTACAACAATAGACATCAACATCCATCCAACAAAAACGGAAGTTAAGTTTGACGACGAGCAGACCCTGTATGCTATTCTTCGTTCCACCATAAAACACAGTTTGGGTCAATTTAACATCGCCCCCGTTTTGGATTTTGAAAAAGATCAAAACCTCGAAACACCATATGCCTATAAAAATAAAAATGCTGACCAACCCGGAATTGCGGTAGATTCAGGCTTCAATCCGTTCAAAAAGGAAGATAAGACTTTAGGATTTCGAGGCTCTTATGAAAAGAAAAGCTCTAAGGGATGGGAAAATATGTATGTAGGCCTGGAATCGCAATTAGGCAATAAAGATAATTTTAGCGACCTGCAATTCGAATCGGAGTCCATCACCGGATCCTTGTTTGGCTCTGAGGCCCACCATGAACAAACCGGAGTCACCACACTTCAGCTTAGGCGAAAATATGTTATTACTACAATAAGGTCTGGTCTTCTTGTAATTGATCAGCGAAGGGCGCATCAACGCGTACTGTACGAGCGATTCTTACGAAATGCTACGGTTAAAGAACCTGTAAGTCAACAATTGTTATTTCCTTTAGTCCTTTCATTTTCTACAAGCGAGGTGAAGCTTCTTAATGAAATTAAAGAGAGCCTGATCCATCTCGGTTTTGTATTTGAAAAAATGAAAAAGGAAGAAGTGAGAATTACCGGAGTACCCGTTTTAGTGCCCGAAAGCGAAATTGGTATTGTTTTAGACCAGTTAATTTCAGATTACCAGCAAGGATTTGAGGGTGAGAGTTTTTCACAATCAGACATACTCTCGAAAACCCTTTGCAAAACCCTGGCCGTAAAGGTGGGAGAGCCTCTTGATACCAATTCACAACTGGCATTGGTAAATGATCTCTTCGCCTGTAAGGAGTCTAAAATAAGTCCGTTTAATCAGCCCATATATATTACCATTTCAGAAAATGAACTCGATAAAAAATTTATATAAATGTTTAGGATTACGGAGACAGTAAAGCACCTGCTTATAATAAATGTTATTGTTTGGATTGCTACGCTTACTATTGGCTCAAATGGCGTTTTTATGACCAATCTGTTTGCCTTGCATTTTCCGGCCAATGAATTGTTTCAGCCATGGCAGATTTTCACCCATATGTTTATGCATGCCTCATATATACCGGGCAATGGGGTGTATTTTCAGCATATCCTTTTCAATATGTTTGCGCTTTGGATGTTTGGGAGCTCTGTTGAACAGGTATTTGGCAAACGGAAATTTCTGTTTTTCTACATTTCGGTAGGGCTGGGTGCAGCTTTAATTACGCTCGGAGTGGATTATATAAATTACTATTCACTTATCTCAGAATTGTCTGTTGATATAGACGGTTCGGCTATGAGAGAAATACTGGCTATTGATGCTGGTGACGGCAAAGGGTATTTGCGAGGTGATATTTTTATGGAGGGCTTGAGGCCTATTTTAGAGCAAAAAAATATTGTTATAGATAATGCTGACTTCAGTACACTTTTTGAGCTCAATGCTAGTGGTTTCGGATTCAAAACAATGCTTGGAGCCTCAGGCGCTATCATGGGTGTCCTGGTCGCCTTCGCGATGTTATTCCCAGAATCTCAGCTTATGCTTATCTTTTTACCAATACCTATTAAGGCAAAATATTTTATTCCAGCTATTATAGCCTTAGATTTGTTCTCAGCCATTACCGGAGTTTCTATTTTTAGTCCGAGCAATACGGCTTATATCGCGCATTTGGGAGGCGCTCTTTGTGGTTTTCTCATGATGTGGTATTGGAGAAAAAACCAATTCAAACGAAACCGTTGGGATCAATAAATGAGTTCAGGAAGTTTAAAATATCAGTTGGCGCGTTTAAGTATAGCCGAAAAGCTAATCCTTATCAACCTGGCCGTTTTTATTCTGGATGGCCTTTTTTGGTTCCTGATGGATTTACCAAAGGATACTTTATCTGGCTGGTTTGAATTACCCCGGGATATTCTTGGTTTTCTTTCTCAACCCTGGTCCCTGATAACGTATTCGTTTTTCCATGCTGATTTCTGGCACCTTTTCTGGAATATGTTCATGCTGTATTTCTCTGCCCGGATTTTTTTAAACCTTTACGGAGCACGAAAATTCATTAATGTTTATTTTCTGGGTGTCATCTGTGGCGGGCTGCTCTTTTTGATTAGTTACAATGTTTTTCCAGCCCTGATCAAATCTACGGTACCTGGAATTATTGGGGCTTCTGCCGGGGTTATGGCAGTGCTTATATTTATTTGCGCATATATTCCTAACCAGGAAGTCCGGATCTTTTTCTTCAATTTAAAACTTTGGTATATTGGCGCCTTTTTTATCCTTATTGACCTAATTCAAATTCCCGGCGGAGGTAATGCCGGTGGCCATTTGGCACATCTTGGGGGTGCAATTTTAGGATTTTTTTATGCCCGTCAACTAACCAAGGGAAGAGACATTGGCTCTGGTTTTTCAAGGTTGTTAGATAATCTGGCTGCCCTGTTTGAGCCCAGGAAAAGGAAGGCTCCTATGAAAACAGTTTACCGCAAAAAAAGCTCCAAAGCTTCTTCAAAAGTAGACTATGACAGGGAAAGTAGGCAAAGAAAGATAGATACTATTCTTGATAAGATAAGTAAGTCTGGGTACGAAAGTCTTTCAAAAGCCGAAAAGGACTTTTTATTCAAAGCAGGGAAAGACGAGTAGTATCAGCTAAATGCTTAACCCAGCCCCAGGTGAAGCATACCACAATCCAGGAGGTCTGCCAGGATATGAAGCAATAACGCAATCCCAAAAATTCTAGACTTTTTGAACAAGAGCAAGACGGTATAGATAAAGATAGCCTCATAAGAATGAAGCGGATGAAAGTTAATGCTACAGCGAAGCGGGTCGAAAACAGGTGAAGCCAATAGATGGTCAATATCAATTAGAATTCCAGCCATTAGGATCAGGATAGACCACAAGCGGTTTTTGGGAAATAAAAAATAACCTACGGCCAAAGGCGCAATAAAATGAAACCCATAATGAATACAGGCTCTAAGCATCTAGAAGCTTTAAGTTTAGTTGCTTGAGGTAATCTAATGCCGCTGTTCCTTCATTAAATAAAAGGTCTAACGTACTCAAATTTTCAATAAAGCCATGCCTATCCCCAAAGACCTGGATATAAGTTGGTTGTTCTACCGCCACTGATTTCTTTGCGTTTACCAAAGATCTGCAATCAAGAGCAGTTGTGACTGTCTTTTCATATTGCTCCGTTTTTTCTTCCGGCATAGCAAGGCCCAGGCATTCACATAAAGCTGTAATGGTACTAAAGTTAAAGTCGAGTAGCCTGTTGAACTTCTTTTCATAGAGCGGAGCCAGGTCATCTTCATAAAACTCGAAAAAGGGAGAAGTTCGATAGGCCGTTTGCAGCGTGCGCCAGTGCTGTCGCTGCCAGGGATAAGAGTTGTCTATTTGAACATCCCTAAAGTATTGCCGGCCATTAGCTCCTCCTACATGCTTAATAGGAATGGTCAGCGTATGTTTTCCCTGGTCTGTACAAACATAGCAGCGATTTCTATAGGTCTGTTTTTGATAATTATCTTGCACTTCCCATATCACCTGATGTTGCACTACTGCTGCCATCGTGATGATATTGGGAAAATAGGAAGGGTGGAGAAGGGAAGGCAATTTTATCTGGTTCTATTTGTACGTGCTAAATTATTTTGAAACCTGGCATGCCAAAATAACGCATCCCATATTTAACAATGCTCCCTAGGCTTCAACTCCTGTATTTTAGAAGCGATTCATTTCTCTTTATTTTATATGGCCATCGCACTACTGCCAACTGCAACTGCCTACTGCTCACTTCTTTTGGCTTTCCTTCGTTTCCAGAAATAATCAAAAATAAAGTAAGCCGCCAAAGCCATTAAAAAATACCGAAAATAAGATCTGGGTTCGCCATCGCCACCCACAGTAGTGAAAATACGGTCCCATCTTGGGCGCCATTTGCTTATGCCATCGTTGAAGTTGTCAAAGCTCAACCAAATGAAAACAGGCTTGCCTACTACATGGTTCGCGGGGACATAGCCCCAGGTTCGGCTGTCTTCAGAGTGATCTCTGTTATCTCCCATCATCCAATAATAGTCTTGCTCAAAAGTATAGGTGTCAGACACTTTGCCATCAATACTAATTTGATTCCCTGAAACACTTATGCTTTTTCCTTCGTAATCTTTGATGATCTTCTTGTAGAGCGGCAAGGTCTCAAGATTTAGGGGAACCTGATCTCCCTCACCGGGAATGTAAATTGGCCCGAAATTATCGTTATTCCAACTATACTTTGGGTCCTGTGGGAAAATATTCCCTCCTCTTTGACCCTGAGGCTCAATAATTTTTACTACAGAATCTATAGCGGTACTGTTATTGAGCTTTGCTAACATTTCATCAGTAATAGTAACCTGGCGCTGCCTACCAGTCTCTTCGCGGAGCGCCAGCCGGGCTTGTCTGATAAGCTCGACGGGCAGGCCGGAAGCTTTGGTATATATCTCTACCTCCCCCTTAGCATTTCTATTATACCCCTGGACGTATTTGCTTATTATTTCGGCTTGTCTTTCGTTAATATTGGCGGTTAAATATTTTCGAAGGAATTCCTCTACTCCTAAATCAATTAGTAGTCTAGAAGAAACCCCTTTTTGGCCATAAACGATGTAATCATATTGGGGTTTGGCCCGATCTGAAAGTTTGAGTTGTTTCCCATTAACATGGACAAAGCCGTCAATTACCTTCAAAGAATCTCCGGGAATACCAACACAACGCTTTACGTAATTAGATTTTTTATCAATAGGTTTCTTTACACCGGCCTCCTTTTTAAAAAAGATCCTAACCGTATCTGCGGGCCAGCTAAAAACAACGATATCATTTTTCTTTATTTTTTGAAAGCCGGGAAGCCTGAAATAGGGGAGCTGAGGATTGTTCAAATAAGAACGAACCCCTAAAAGTGGGAGGGTATCATGCACCATAGGAGCGGCAACCGTAGTCATAGGGGCCCTTGCTCCGTAATGAAATTTACTTACAAAAAGCAAATCGCCTACTCTAAGTGTACGTTCGAGCGAAGGGGTTGGAATTACATAAGGCTGCATAAAATAAGTGTGTACCAGCGTCGCTGCTACTATTGCAAAAACAATAGAACTTACCCATTCTCCCCAACTGCTTTTGGGATGGAGGCTGCGATCTTCAATATAGTCAACGTCTAAAGCGTAATTGACATAGTAGATGTAAAATCCTAGCGTAAGAATTACAAGCCAGGTTTCTGCAAGACTATTTCTACCAAAGCTGCGAATAGTCTCAACCCATATCACAGGAAACATCAGCAAATTAATTATGGGGATAAAGAGTAAGATAACCCACCATTTGGGTCGCCTTATGATTTGCATCAATACAATGGCGTTGTATACAGGAACAGCCGCTTCCCAGGCCTTTCTACCTGCCTTTTTGTATAATTTCCAGGTGCCTAAGAAATGAATGACCTGAACGATTAGAATAAAAATGATCCACTGTGTGCTGTCCATTCCGGGAAGGAGATTAATTAATTATTACTTATTGAATTTTGCTTACTGCTTACTGCTTACTGCTTACTGCCAACTATTCTTCGTTCTCATCAGGCAATACGCACAATTACAATACGCTTAAAATCTATTTTTGTTACTTTTTTTAACCCAGGTTTAACACGTCTTTCATGCTAAAAACCCCTTTTTTCTCTAAGATCCATTCTGCCGCAACCACTGCACCCAGGGCAAAACCTTCTCTGTTATGGGCTGTGTGTTTTAGCGAAATAGTATCCACAGCGCTTGTATAGGCCACGGTATGTGTTCCCGGAACCTGCCCTTCGCGCTTGGAGTTGATGGTAATCTTTTCTGCCCCTTCCTCCTCGAGTAACCATCCATCATAATTTGTTTCGGCTACAATACCTTCAGCTAACGTAATCGCAGTACCGCTGGGAGCATCTAATTTCTGTGTATGATGAATTTCTTCCAGGGTCACATCATATTCTTTCAGGTGCTTCATCATGGAAGCTAAGTGCGAATTCAAGGCGAAAAAAACATTTACGCCCAGACTAAAATTGGAGGCATAGATAAACGCTCCTTTTTCCTCTTCACAGCGAGCGATGGCTTCGTCATATCTATCTAACCAGCCAGTCGTACCCGAGATAACAGGGATACCTGCCGCAAAGCAGTTGGTAATGTTTGCAAAAGCTGAGTCAGGGGTACTGAAATCTATGGCTACATCCGCATCAGAAAAATTGGCCTCTATAGAATCGACATCAATTTTTGCCACAATAGAGTGCTTTCGCTCTAAAGCTACTTTCTCTATCATTTTTCCCATTTTACCGTATCCGAATAAAGCTATTTTCAAGGTGAAAAGGTGTTAGAACTATTGTATCTTTTATTCAATTTGCAATAATACGATAAAAACGACCAAGAATTGGCATCCAGAAAACGTATTTGTCCATGATTGTGGGTTGTTTCACGTGTAGAATAAAAGCAAAAACTCTCACTTATAAAAAGGCTTAGAATTTGATAATCATGGTCACGCCATAATTGGGATCTGAGGTAATCGGATTATATTCAAGATAAGGTCTAATATCCAGGCTAAGGTCCTCGTCTACGTTAAACTGTTTTAGATGAGAGTCTACGTTAGCGTCTAAAATATTCAAAACATAAAGCCCTATTGTAATTAAAAGAGCTAGATCTCTATCTCGCTGAAAACGTTCCTGCTGGTTTTGAAGCACTTCATCAGACAAGAGCGGACTACCTATAGGGCTATCCTCGCCGTAGAATTCGTCATCTATGAAACCTGCCCTCCTTCGTTTAAATGCATCTCTAAAACGGTTGTATTCACTATTGTTAAAAGTATAGGCATATATCCCCGTTCCAATTGCGGCGTATACGATAGGTACTTTCCAGTATCGCTTATTGTAAATCTGACCTAAACCGGGTAGCACCGCCGAGTAGAAGGCGGCTTTGCTCGGAGCAAGCGGATTCACCTTCCTTTTAGTGATCTCGGCATCCACAACCACTCCTTTTTTTTGAAGATCGGTTTGCAAAGAATCCAATTCCTTTGCGTCCTCTTGATTTTCCTGAGACCAGCCAAGACAGACGAAGAACAGAAGAAGCAGTTGACAAAAAAGGTTTTTACTCACCAGTGATTAATTTTTTCAAACGAAAGAATTCCTCCTTGGAGTTAAAGGGTATGGTTATCTTTCCTTTACCATTTTCAGAGGCTTTGATATCGACTTTAGCCGAAAGGCTTTGGCCGAACTGGTACATGCCGGTTTTAGCAAATTCAGGTAGGGCTGGAGTGCTTTTTTTGGTATTATTTTTAACTGAACCACTATGATACGCTTTTACCAGCTGTTCTGTTTGCCTTACCGAAAGGTTTTGTCCCACAATTTTTTCATAAATGGAAATTTGATCTTCCCTTTTGGCTATATTCACCAGGGTGCGACCATGTCCCATAGAAATAAAACCATCGCGCATCCCGGTTTGGATTATAGGATCTAACCTTAGAAGGCGGAGGTAATTGGTTATGGTGGTTCTTTTTTTGCCTACCCTGTCACTCAATTTCTCCTGAGTGAGTTCTATCTCATCTATTAATCGCTGGTAAGACAAGGCAATTTCAATTGGGTCAAGATCCTGTCTTTGAATGTTTTCGACCAGCGCCATTTCTAAGGACTCCTGATCATTAGCGATTCGAATATAGGTTGGGATGGTTTTTAAACCGATCATTTTAGAGGCACGATACCTTCGCTCACCGGAAACCAACTGGTACTTGTTATAATCAAGTTTTCTCACAGTGATGGGCTGAATCACACCCAGCTCCTTTATAGAACTGGCTAATTCCTGTAGTGCTTCATCGTTGAAATTTGAACGGGGTTGAAACGGATTTACCTCAATGGCATCGGTCTCTAATTCAACGATACTACCGACAACCTTATCCGCATTTTTATCTGAAACCGAGTTTATATCGTTTTCAGGGTCTTTCAATAGTGCAGATAATCCTCTTCCTAATGCCTGTTTCCTGGTTGCTTTCGCCATTATACTTTCTCTCTATTTTTTTTCAGGAGTTCATTGGCCATGTTCAGATAATTACTGGCCCCTTTGCTGCTCGCATCGTATTTTATTATGCTTTCTCCATAACTAGGAGCTTCGCTCAGCCTTACATTGCGCTGAATAATCGTATCAAAAACCATATCGGCAAAGTGCTTTTTAACTTCCTCCACGACCTGATTAGAAAGTCTTAATCTAGAATCGTACATCGTTAATAACATACCTTCAATATCCAAATCAGGATTATGAATACGTTGTACGCTCTTTATGGTGTTTAGCAGTTTGCCCAATCCTTCTAAAGCGAAATACTCGCACTGTATGGGAATGATGACAGAATCTGCGGCGGTAAGGGCGTTTAGGGTAAGTAGCCCAAGTGAAGGCGCGCAATCAACCAAAATATAGTCATATGCATCCTTGATTTCCGCAATGGCCTTTTTAAGCATATATTCTCTGTCATCCTTGTCTACCAATTCTATTTCTATGGCTACAAGATCTATATGCGCAGGAATCAAATCTACATTGGGCGAACTGGTTTGCAAAATAGTTTCCGAGGCATTCCGGGTGTGTTCCAGCAACTGATAGGTGCCAAGTTCTACTTCGTCTACTTCTATACCTAATCCGGAAGTAGCATTGGCCTGGGGGTCTGCATCAATAAGCAATACCCTTTTTTCTAATACACCCAGCGAGGCAGCCAGGTTAACGGTAGTGGTGGTTTTTCCCACCCCGCCTTTCTGATTTGCAATAGCAATGATCTTGCCCATTATAGTAGTAAGTTAGAGGTTAAAAATACAATTATTTCACCTACCAAAAAATGTATTTTGTTAACACAAAGTGAATAACTTTGGTCAGCACTGTTAAACTGCGTTAAAGTTGTCTGTTTGGGTAAATATCTTGATTTACGGCTGGCGGTTATAGGTTTCGGATCAAGGTCTGATCATTCTTCCAATAAGAGCTCAAGCATTTGAATGGCCGCTTCAGGTATTTTGGTTCCAGGCCCAAAGACCGCAACAGCTCCGGCATCAAATAAAAATTGATAGTCTTGTTTGGGTATTACACCACCAACAATCACCATAATGTCTTCTCGCCCGTGTTTTTTGAGCTCTTCAATAACCTGAGGTACAAGGGTCTTATGCCCTGCTGCCAGAGATGAAACCCCAAGTATGTGAACATCGTTCTCTACAGCCTGTTTCGCGGCTTCTGAGGGAGTTTGAAATAGCGGGCCAATATCTACATCAAACCCGAGGTCTGCATATCCGGTAGCCACTACTTTAGCGCCTCTGTCATGGCCGTCTTGCCCCATTTTAGCAATCATTATTCTAGGCCTTCGGCCGTCTTGCGTGGCAAATTCATCGGCCAGCTGCCGGGCTTTCTTAAAACTCTTGTCGTCTCTGATTTCCTTGGAATACACCCCAGTAAATGATTTTATTTCAGCTTTGTGTCGGCCATAGGCTGCTTCAAGTGCCGCACTTATCTCTCCTAATGTTGCTCTTAATCTTGCTGCTTCAACAGCTAAAGCTAGCAAATTTTCGGCAGTACCCCCGCTTTGTTTATCCTTGGCTTTGGCAATATAAGTAAGCTGCGCCAGGGCATTTTCAACTTTCGCCTTATCTCTTTTCTTTTTGATCTCGTTCAGGCGGTAGATTTGTTGCCTTCTAACTTCCTGATTGTCCACTTCAAGAATATGGAGCAAGTCCTCTTCAGGCAGTTGGTACTTGTTTACACCCACAATTACATCCTCTTCCCGGTCAATTCTGGCTTGTTTTCTGGCAGCGGCTTCCTCAATTCGCATTTTTGGGATTCCGGCTTCTATCGCTTTTGTCATTCCTCCTAACTCTTCAACTTCTTCAATAAGCTCCCAGGCTTTGGTTGCCAACTCATCAGTAAGCGACTCAAGAAAATAGCTTCCGGCCCAGGGATCAACTGTTTTGGTAAGCTTCGTTTCTTCCTGCAGATAAAGTTGTGTGTTTCTGGCTATCCTGGCCGAAAAATCTGTGGGTAATGCAATGGCTTCGTCAAGGGCGTTTGTATGTAAACTCTGCGTTCCGCCAAAAACCGCTGCGGCCGCTTCAATAGTCGTTCTGGCCACATTGTTGAAGGGGTCTTGTTCTGTAAGACTCCAGCCACTGGTTTGGCAGTGGGTGCGCAGAGCAAGTGATTTTTGATTTTCAGGATTGAATTGCTTCACTAATTTGGCCCAGAGCATGCGGCCCGCCCTAAGTTTTGCAATTTCCATAAAATGATTCATTCCAATGCCCCAAAAAAATGACAATCGCGGCGCAAAATTATCAATAGCCAAACCAGCCTTCAGTCCTGTTTTAATGTATTCCAGTCCATCAGCAAGTGTATATGCAAGTTCTATATGCGCCGGAGCACCGGCTTCGTGCATATGATAGCCAGAGATACTTATACTGTTAAATTTTGGCATTTTTTTGCTGGTATATTCAAAGATATCTGCCACCAACTGCATGGAAGGGCTAGGAGGGTAGATATAGGTGTTACGTACCATAAACTCCTTTAGAATATCGTTTTGGATGGTTCCGGCCAGCTGTTCAGATGCAACGCCCTGTTCTTCCGCAGCTACAATATAAAAGGCCATAATAGGAAGAACAGCCCCATTCATGGTCATTGAAACCGACATTTTATCCAGGGGGATGTCTTTAAACAGGATCTTCATATCTTCGACAGAGTCAATTGCCACACCCGCCTTTCCTACATCTCCCACAACGCGGTGATGGTCGCTGTCATAACCCCGATGTGTTGGTAGGTCGAAAGCCACAGAAAGGCCTTTTTGCCCCGCTTTTAAATTCCTTTTGTAAAAAGCATTGCTTTCTTCTGCGGTAGAAAATCCGGCGTATTGCCTAATAGTCCATGGCCTGCGCACATACATGCTCGCATAGGGTCCGCGTAAATAGGGCGCTATCCCGGCGGCAAAGTTTAAATGATTTAAAGTTTCCAAATCTTCCGGGTTGTATACCGATTTCAATTCAATATCTTCGGCCGTTTTAAACAGTTGGGTTGTACCTTCTTCTTTAGATTCCAGATCGTCTTTCTTAGCTGAAATCAAACTGAGATCCTGTAAATTCTTTCTACTCATCCTCCAACCTGTTTTGTTCTACCTCTTCCGAAAGCCGCTTTTCTAAGACGGGCTCTATACGTGTTTTGGTAGGGTTTGTTTTAAGAAAGGGGTGCAATTCTAAATCCGCTTTCATCCTGTCTGCTGAATTTTGATACTTATTTGTTCCTATAAGCACTTCGGTCTGCGAATCGAATAGGGCTTGTTCCTTGGTTGCACTTTCTTTAATTTTCCTCTGCAGCGTATGGTCTCTAAGTTGTTTTAATAAGCCTCCCGATTTCTCTATAGACTTCAAAATTTCCAGGGCTTTTCCGGCCAGCTGTGAGCTTATTGTTTCTATATAGTAGGCACCATCCGCTGGGTTGTTTACCTTGTCAAAATAGCTTTCCTCTTTAAGGATCAATAATTGATTTCTGGCTAACCTTTCGCCAAACTCGTTGTCTTTATGATATAAGCTATCATAGGCAAGATTACAAACCGTATCTGCCCCTCCGAGGACGGCCGACATGCATTCTGTGGTAGTTCTGAGCATATTGGTATTGTAGTCGTACAAGGTTTTGTTTCGCTTAGTGGGTACCGCCAGGATATGGCAATTTCCATCGCCTCCGTAGCTAGCAGAAAGGGAATTCCACAAAATCCTTAAGGCCCTGAGTTTTGCAATTTCGAAGAAGTAGTTACTTCCTATGGCCATTTTAAAGCTAAATTTCGGCAAGGCCTTAGGTTTCTTTGGGCCCGAATCCAGGATGTTTAAATATTCGTTGGCATGCGCCATTGCGTAAGCCAGTTGTTGCACCATATTGGCGCCAGCGTTTTGATAAAGCGATACATCAACCGAAATGGGGTTCACATTTTCTAACAAAGCGCTCTGATCAATGGCCCGCATCAAGATCATAAAATCTTGTTTTTCATTGACAAACCAGTTCCCCGTACGGCTGAGTTGCCCTATAGGGTCTAAATGCAGATATACTTCGGAAGCAGAATTAGAAATAGTTTTAATGACACTATTTATAAAATCTAGTGAGAAAAAGTCAAAATTAAAATGCAGTGGGGTCTTCTTTAAATCTACATTTTTAAGGAGCTCCTCCAGGTCGCATGCTGTTGAAGGGATTCTTAAAATTAAACTTTCGGCACCTCTGGTAAGTACATCCCGGGCTTTCAAATTGGCCTTTTCTGAATCTCCGCAATAGATGTTTTGACCAATGCGCCAATTGTCACTTTCTTTGGCAGGAATATGAGCAGCTTCTTCTAAATCTTCAGCATTGTAAAACGGTTTTACCACAATACCTTCGGGAGATTCCCATAAAAGCGAGTCATTGTAGTCTGCCCCTTTTAGGTCGAACTGAATCTTTTGCTTCCAGGCCTTTGCAGAAACCTCTTCGAATCCATCAAAAAGAGAGGTCTTAGTCATCTTTTTTTTGTTTTAGACTGTCTTCGTATTCAATAATATAGATCTCTTCATTTTTCTTTTTCAGGTAATACTGTTCCCTGGCAAACTTTTCGAGTTCTTCAGGATCTGACAGTTTTTCAATGATTTTTTTGTCCTTGGCAATTTCCTCCCTCAAGAACTCCTGCTGCTTCTCCAGTTTTTTAATTTCATTGCGAAGTTCACTGTGGATGAGAAGCGAATTGGTATCAAAAAAAACCATCCATATTACAAAAATGGTAAGCACCAGAACATAAACATTACTGACAATTGCCAGTGTAACCACGAACCATCTCTTTTTTATCAAACTTTTGAAACCCATAAGATTCAGCTCAACTTTTCGGTAATTATTGTTCTTACGATATCAACTGCCACGGTATTGTATTTGTTGTTCGGGATAATGATATCCGCATATTCTTTTGTAGGTTCAATGAACTGGTCGTGCATGGGTTTTAGTGTGACTTGATAGCGGTTAAGAACTTCGTCCAGATCTCGCCCACGTTCATTGATATCTCTCTTAAGCCTTCTGATCAAACGTTCATCCGAATCGGCATGCACAAAGATCTTAATATCGAACATCTCACGTATTTTCGGGTTGGTCATAATAAGAATCCCTTCCACGATCATGACCTTTCTTGGATGTGTTAGGAGTGTGTCTTTGGTCCTGTTGTGTTCTGAAAACGAATAAACGGGTTGCTGAATAGCATTGCCCGACTTTAATTGCATTAAATGCTCTCCTAAAAGTTTAAAATCAATAGCCTGTGGATGATCAAAATTGATAGCTACTCTTTCCTTATAAGAGAGATGTGAAAGATCGTTATAGTAAGAATCCTGAGAAATTACACCTACTTCTCCCTCGGGAAGTTCATTTATGATCTGATTGACCACCGTTGTTTTACCGCATCCAGTGCCTCCCGCTATCCCAATAATTAACATACTTAACTATAATTAATTAACATACTTAACTATTTTTGTTCAAAAGTAAGAATTTAATATCAAATTTTTTACTTGACAATAATTCCGCCTAAACATTTGAAAATGAAATAATTAAAGCCTTAAAAAGACAAGTTTTACTTGCCGATAAGAGCTTTGTGACTTTTCAAACAATTTAGCGGAAATTCAAAATTTACATAACTTATGAATCTTTTTGATCCAATACTCAAAAGTATAGCAAACCGCATAATATGGATACTAACTTTAAAGCAAAGGTAAACGATCATTTAACCTTTGACCTAACTTCGGAAGATATTTCCCAATTAGACATTTTGCAAACCTCCAGGGATGAGCTTCATATTCTAAAAGAAGGCAAACCCTACCTGGTAGAGATTTTGAAAAGCAATTTTCAGTCAAAAGAATATGTGGTAAAAGTTAATAAGGCCACGTATAGGATTGAGATTTCAGATGCTCTGGACCAGCTTATCAACGAGATGGGATTTGCGGTTTCTTCATCGCAATTGGTAGCTTTCGTAGAAGCCCCCATGCCTGGATTGATATTAGAAATTCAAGTAAAAAATGGTCAGGAAGTTAGTGAAGGTGACCCCTTACTAATCCTTGAAGCCATGAAGATGGAAAATGTGATTACATCTCCAAGAGACGGCGTAATAAAGAAGGTTACGATGGCCAAGGGCAATACTGTCGATAAAAAAGATATACTAATTGAATTTGAATAATTGTTCGGGATGAAAAAAATATTGATAGCCAACAGAGGTGAAATTGCGGTAAGGGTAATGAGTACAGCTAAGAAGATGGGCATCAAGACTGTCGCGATTTATTCTAAAATAGACAGGAACGCTCCACATGTTAAAATGGCGGATGAAGCTGTTTGCATAGGGGAGGCTACTTCGGCTGAATCATATCTGCTTGGAGACAAAATTATATCGGTAGCCAAAGAGCTGGATGTAGATGCCATTCACCCGGGCTATGGGTTTTTAAGTGAAAATGCGGGTTTTGCGGAGTCCGTAGAAAAGAACGGCCTGGTATTCATCGGACCCAAATCTAAGGCTATTAAAATCATGGGAAGCAAACTCGCTGCCAAGGAAGCGGTCAAAGATTATGATATTCCTATGGTTCCAGGCATAGATGAGGCCGTTAACAATCCGGAAAAGGCGAAGGAGATAGCCCGCGAAATTGGTTTTCCTATTTTAATTAAGGCTTCTGCAGGTGGCGGAGGAAAGGGGATGCGAATTGTAGAGGCCGAGGACGAACTGGAATCGCAAATGGAACGGGCTATAAGTGAGGCGGTTTCGGCCTTTGGAGACGGTTCTGTCTTTATTGAGAAATATGTCAGTTCGCCCAGGCATATTGAAATTCAGGTAATGGCAGATACCCATGGGAACATAGTTCATCTTTTTGAAAGAGAATGCAGTATTCAAAGGCGGCACCAGAAAGTCGTGGAAGAAGCTCCTTCTTCTGTATTAAGTGCCGAACTTAGAAGCAGAATGGGTACTGCAGCCGTAATGGTTGCCAGGGCATGCGACTATGTGGGAGCCGGGACGGTAGAATTTCTCTTAGACGCGGATCACAATTTTTATTTCCTTGAGATGAATACCCGCTTACAGGTTGAACACCCGGTAACCGAGCTAGTTTGCGGTGTAGACCTGGTGGAATGGCAAATTAGAGTGGCCAGAGGTGAAACACTACCCCAAACTCAGGAGGCTCTTCAGTTAAATGGCCATGCCTTAGAACTAAGAGTTTATGCAGAAGATCCTATGAATGATTTCTTACCCAGCGTAGGAGTTTTAGATACCTATCGCTTACCGGAAGGTGAAGGTGTTAGAGTGGATAACGGTTTTGAAGAGGGGATGGAGGTACCCATTTACTATGACCCTATGTTGTCTAAGTTAATCACTTATGGGAAGAGTAGGGAAGAGGCTATAGAGCTTATGTTAAAGGCCATAAATGACTACGAAATTGAGGGTGTACAAACCACGCTGCCCTTTGGCAAGTTTGTCTGTGAACACGAGGCTTTTCGGTCGGGTAACTTTGATACACATTTTGTAAAACAGTATTATTCTCCTGAACTCTTGCAAGACGAAATGCATAGAGAAGCCAAAATTGCAGCTTTGATTGCCTTGCGGCGCTATAGAGAAGAACAAAAACTATTACAAGTTCCAAAAACTTAAAAAATGGATCAACATATAGAAAAGCTAAACGAGAAGATTGCACAGGCGCATTTGGGAGGCGGGGAAAAAAGAATAGACCGGCAGCACGAAAAAAAGAAACTCACTGCTCGCGAGCGCATAGAATACCTTCTGGATGAAGGCTCCTTTGAAGAGATGGGCATTTTGGTGACGCATAGGACGACCGACTTTGGAATGGAAAAAGAGCTCTATTTTGGAGATGGTGTTGTAACCGGATACGGGAGTATAGAAGGAAGATTAGTGTACATATATGCGCAAGACTTTACCGTATTTGGTGGCGCACTTTCCGAAACACATGCCGAAAAGATCTGTAAGGTGATGGATCTTGCAATGAAGGTTGGTGCCCCTATTATAGGACTAAACGATTCAGGAGGAGCTCGTATTCAGGAAGGCGTAAGGTCACTGGGAGGTTATGCAGATATTTTTTATCGCAATGTGCAGGCCTCCGGGGTTATTCCTCAACTCTCAGCTATTATGGGCCCATGTGCAGGAGGAGCGGTTTACTCCCCCGCAATGACAGATTTCACCCTTATGGTAGAACAAACCAGTTATATGTTTGTAACGGGCCCTAATGTGGTTAAAACAGTCACGAATGAAGAAGTCACATCTGAAGAGCTAGGCGGGGCAAGCACACATAGCACCAAATCTGGGGTTGCTCACAGAACTTCGGCTAATGATGTGGCCTGTATGGAGGATCTGAAAAAACTTTTGGGCTATCTACCTCAAAGCAATAAGGAAAAACCCAATTCGCTTAACTATTCACTTCAGGATGAAATCAGAGACTCATTAAGCGCTGTGATCCCAGATAATGCCAATAAACCCTATGATATGCACGAGGTAATAGAGGGCATTATCGATGAAGATTCCTTCTTTGAGATCCACAAGGACTTTGCAGAAAACATTATTGTTGGCTTTGCGCGTCTGGCCGGAAGAAGCATTGGAATCATAGCAAACCAACCCCTCTTCCTTGCCGGAGTGCTGGATGTAAACAGTTCTATAAAGGCCGCAAGATTTACCCGCTTTTGTGATAGTTTCAATATTCCCTTATTGGTCCTGGTAGATGTACCCGGATTTTTACCCGGTACAGACCAGGAATGGAATGGGATCATAGTTCACGGGGCTAAACTGTTGTATGCGTTAAGTGAGGCTACCGTTCCCAGGGTTACCGTAATTACCAGAAAGGCATACGGAGGTGCCTATGATGTAATGAACTCTAAGCACATTGGAGCCGATTTCAACTTTGCCTGGCCTACCGCGGAAATTGCGGTAATGGGGGCTAAGGGGGCTAGTGAGATTATTTTTAGAAAGGAAATCACGGCCTCGAAAGACCCTGAAAAGAAGCTGGCAGAAAAAGAAGCCGAGTATGCAGAAAAATTTGCCAATCCGTATAGGGCTGCCCGCAGGGGTTTTATTGATGAGGTTATACTTCCAAAGAATACGAGACGAAAGCTTATTAAAACCTATGCTATGCTGGAAAATAAGGAGGTAGTAACACCAAAAAAGAAGCATGGGAATATTCCGCTGTAATGGGTATTGCCAGTAGCATTTCGAATCGACTTTTTTGTTGAATCCGAATGGTTTAATCAGGTCCAATACGCTGGAGGTTTTGTCATGTTGAAGTTTTGTCAGGTCGAGCGCAGTCGAGACCCCAAGTAACACTAAATTTAGGATACAAGTTTGAAATAATCATGCGGCTTAGGAAGGTAAATAGATGACCCCGCTACTGGAATCTTTTTTAGCACCTGTTACGGAACTCAGGATATTGGTTTTGCCCTCCAGGCGCAAGACGCCCATGAGGGAGAAGACAACAGCTTCCTTGAACTCTATAAGGTCTTTAGGCGGAATAACCAGTTGTACAGCCTCACCCAGTTTGTCTTGCAATACCTTCATCATAAAGTCGTTTAAGGCACCTCCTCCGGTTACGAAAAGGGTACTGGAATCTTTTACGGTATTGAGTTTGACCTGAATAGCCACCTGCTCACAAATGTGATGTATGGCCGTAAATAGTAGATTTTCAGTGCTGTCTTCTGTACTGTCTACAATAGGCACTACTTTTTCTACAAACCATTCATATCCGGTAGATTTAGGAAATGGAAGTTGGTAATATTCCAAACCATTCAGGCGTTCAAGCATTTCTGTATTCAAGCTTCCCTTGGCTGCCAATTCGCCTCCAGAATCGTAAGCCAGATTTATCTTTTGGGTAATATGGTTAAGAATCATATTCGCTAACCCAATGTCATAAGCTATGCGCTGGTCATTTTTCTCAAAAGAGACGTTACTAATCCCACCAAGGTTGAGGCAGAAATCATATTTTCTGAAAAACAACTGATCCCCAATAGGAACCAGGGGAGCGCCTTCACCGCCTAAGGCAAGATCATTTGACCTGAAATCACAAATGGTTTTGTATCCTGAGGTGTTCGCTAAATGCTGCCCACTACCAATTTGAAAAGTAAGTCCGTTTTCTGGCTGGTGATGCGTAGTATGGCCATGGCTGGCGATAAAATCGATTTCGAGATTTTTTTCCCTGATAAACTCAGAGACTTGCTTTCCTAGCCAGCTTCCATAGCTGTTGTGCAAAATCAATAGTGCATCTGCAGGCAAGAAAATGCTATCCTTTAACTGGCTGCGCATGCTTGCCTCGTAGGCAACAGATTTGCCTTCCAGAATTTGAAATTGCCAGCCTTCTTCATTTTCCCAGATCGTGCAATAGGCCAGATCTAGTCCGTCTAGGGAGGTACCCGACATCAGTCCCAAAACCTTGTACTTTTTCATTATTTCTGTTTTTTAATCGTTACCGGTACCTTACCCTCAGCACTCACTTTACCTAAGAAATGCATTGCAGCGTTATCCTGAAATACCTTGAAATCTTGATACACAATAACAATTCCGGCAAGATTTTGCACATCAATTTTGTTGAGTACATAGGGGTTTCCAAAGAGGTATAATATTACCTGCTTTTGTTTGGCTACCTGGTTGATGAATTCAAGCTCAGTTTGAGGAATGTCAAAATTGTTTTGCGGCTTTACTTTAGGTGGAACCAGGGCCAAAAGAAGACGTTGTTCCTTTTCAACACTAGCCTCAATCTCCTTAATAGCGGTTGTAGCAGTGTACAATTCATCAAAAGAAAGCACGTTTTTTATGCCATCAAAAAAAACAGAACCACCTTGCTTTGACAGGGCTATGGCTGTGAACCCGGCTGTTCTGAACTTTTCAATAGCATTGGTATCGCCTTTATAAAAACTCAGGCTGGCCTTTGCAAGTTTAAGATTGAGTTGCTCCGGGCTAATATCCCGTTTATCTTGTGTTGCATTTTTTGCATTTAAAAATGCCCTTTCCTTAAGTTTCCAAACACGCTTAAAACTGGCTTCAATAACTTCGGAAGTTGCATGTCCTTCAATAAGCCTGATTCCCTCATACGGATGTTCTGCAAAACACAATACATCGTTCCCCGCATCAAATGCCAACCATTCTAACCAGCCTTTTACGGGATAACGCTTCGATACCGCATGCATATTTAGGGCATCGGATACGACAATCCCTTCAAAGCCAAGTTCATGACGCAGCACTTCCTTGAGGGTCTTTTGTGAGATGGAGGTTGGAAGCTGGCCGTCTCCTGTGAGTGCCGGAACGGATAAATGACCTACCATCACCGAATCTACATCATTTTCGATCAGCTTCTTAAAAGGATACAGCTCATTTTTTAAAAGATCCTCCTTGGTCTTTTCAATCAGGGGAAGACCTAAATGCGAGTCGGTAGCCGTGTCTCCGTGTCCGGGAAAGTGCTTCGCACTATTGAGAATTCCAACGCTACGCATGCCATTGGCAAAAGCGATCGATTTTTTACTTACCTGTTCTTTGTTTTCCCCAAAAGACCGATATCCTATGACGGGGTTCTCAGGGTTATTATTAATGTCCACAGCTGGCGCAAAATTCCAATGAATACCTGCATCTTTGCAGTCCAGGGCGATCTGCTTACCCACTTCAAAAATAAGATCTTCCTTAGCTTGAATAGCTCCTAAAGTAATTGCATAGGGAAACTGCGGAGTATTTTCCACACGCATAGCTAGGCCCCACTCGGCGTCTATGGCGATCAACAACGGAAATTTAGCCGCTTTTTGAAAGCGGGTAATCAACTGTTTTAAAACTGTGAGGCTTTCGGCGTTGTATATGACTTCTTTCTTACCTTCATAGTTGGTAGCTGCGCTCGCTCTACTATGAAAAAAGCATATACCACCAATGGCGTGCTCTTTGATCAGGCGTTCAAGTTTTTGAATTTCTTCTTCGCTATCGTTAATAAAGGCGGCAGGTATGAAAAATTGCCCAATTTTTTCCTTTAAGCTTAGCGTTTCAGAAGCGATTTGGTAGGGTAGAATCTCAGACATCGATATTAGCTCCTTTTTTTCCGTACTCCGGAGGGTATTTAAGATATTTTAAAATTAAGATTGCGGGCAAGGCTCCAATTACCACCCATATAAAAAACCCGTCGTAGCCCAGCCATTCCTGGACGTAGCCACTGATCAATCCGGGTAGCATCATCCCCAGAGCCATAAAGCCGGTTGCAAGGGCATAATGTGAGGTTTTTGATACTCCTTCGGCAATGTATATCAGATATACCATAAACCCGGCAATACCAAAACCATAGCCAAATTGTTCTAAAACAACCGTGCTAACCACAGCAACTATGTTTGTGGTATTTGTAATGGCGAGAAGCGCATAGAAAACATTAGGGACATTTATGGAAAGCACCATCGGTAGCATCCACTTTTTTAGGCCATCTCTAGAAATAAGAATTCCACCTAAAATACCACCAACTGTTAGCATAATAACACCAACAGTTCCATATATGGTGCCCACCTCGGCAGTGGTATATCCGAGCCCGCCCTTTTCGGTTGGGTCTAAAAAAAATGGTGCTGCCATTTTTACCAATTGTGATTCACCAAGGCGAAAAAATAATACAAAGGCTAGGGCAATCCCCATACCCTTTTTTCTAAAGAAGGAGGAAAATACCTCAAAGAAGCCTGTGGGCTTTTCTTTTTCTATAGCCTCTGAAGATTCGTACTTTGGAGTAACAAAAAAGTTGGCTACCGTTAAGCCAAACATTAGTAGCGCTGCACAGATCATTGTGATAGACCAGGCTCTGGTATTATCCCCATAGTGTGTTTCCAAAAAACCAGCAAGGATTACTAACAGGCCTTGCCCGGTGACATTTGCCAGTTTATAAAAGGTGCTTCTAATGCCAACGAAAAAAGATTGCTTATCCCTGGTCAAGCCTATCATGTAGTAGCCGTCTGAGGCTACATCATTAGTAGCTGAAGCAAAGGCGGCCATCCAGAAACAGGCAAGGGTTGTGACGAAAAAAATATTTGTTGGAAGCAAAAGACCGATCCCAAGAAACGCCAGTGATACCAGGAGCTGCATAATTAAAAACCAATTGCGTTTTGTGCTTATGAGATCTACATATGGACTCCATAAAGGTTTTATCACCCAGGGTAGGTACAACCAACTTGTGTAGAGGCCAATATCCGCATTACTTATGCCTAGCTTCTTATACATAATTACGGAAACGGTCACAACCATTACAAAGGGTATTCCCTGAGTAAAATAGAGTACAGGTATCCATGCCCAAGCCCTTTTATTTTTCTGTATCATATGGTTCTGTTTGGTTTAAATTTATGACAATTGGCTTGGTTTCTCTTCGATAGCTATTGAGAAAAGTGACTGCCAGGTACTTTTTTTTACCGACCAGGTTTTTTCCAAGATTGAAATTAGTACGCCCATTTAGGAAGATCTTGGCCACGAGTTGCCCCATTTGGGGATCTTTTAATTTATCCGATTTTCGCGCGGCGTAAATAAGGGCATAGGATGGTGGATCTTCGCTGTTAAGATTAAAGGACAATTGATAGAAGTTCTGCTCCCTAACAAGGTCAAGTAGTTCCGGGATTTTGTCAGGTTTATTTGTAGCATCAGCCAAGCCAGGGGGTATCGCTTCTGTAGCGTATACCTTCCTTTTCAGCATTTGGCTGATGTCCTGGTTCTTGCTTAATAGCGATTTGGCACTAAAAAAAGCGTTTCCTTTCACCTCGTCACTTCGCCTGGCCAGGCTTAATTGTTTCAAAATTTCCTTTCTTCTGTTCCAGGCCTTATCCTTATTATTTCGGATTTTATATGCGCCATTGCCAATATAGAGGTTTGAGTTTAGGTTTTCTGACACCCACCAATCCACAATTTTTCGGTGAGAGGCTACAGGAAAGTCCATACTCCAGTACACCTGAGGGATGAGGTAATCTATCCACTTATGCTGCATCCATAAGAGCGGATCTGCATACAGGTCTTCAAAGGTAGTTTGCCCGGCCTGAGTATCTGAACCGCGGGGATCAGTACTTTTGTTTTTCCAGACGCCAAACGGACTGACACCAAATTGTACCCATGGTTTTTTTTCCTTGATGGTAATCTGTACATTTTTTATCAGCGAATCAACGTTGCTTCTGCGCCAATCTGAAAGCGATTGGTTGGGCAGGCGATAGGTGTCGTATGCAAGTGAATCCCTAAAAACTTCATTTTTGATTTTGTACGGATAAAAATAGTCGTCAAAGTGAATGGCATCGATATCGTAGCCCGTGACCACTTCGTCCATTATTTTAAGGAGGTGTTTCCTGACCTCAGGTAAACCAGGATTATAGTAATATTTTTTTCCATATTTCAGCATCCAATCAGGATGTTGATGGTAATCGTGGGTTTCAGCAAGAATTTCGGTATTGAGATCGAAAGTAGCTCTATAGGGGTTTAACCAGGCATGGAATTCAAAACCATGCTCATGGGCCTGCTTTATCATCCAATGCAAGGGATCTTCGTTTGTTTTTGGCGCTGTACCCTCTGCCCCTGTCAAGAATCGTGACCAGGGTGCAAAATCTGAAGGGTAGAAAGCATCTCCGGCCGTTCTGATCTGGACAATTACAGCATTGAAATGTAGCTGCTGGTAAAAATTGAGTATTCTTAAGAAATCGGTTTTTTGTTTTTCCCAGTTATCCGTACCATTTACGGGCCAATCTATATTGACGACGGTAGCAATCCATACCCCCCTGAATTCCACTTTAGGTTCTGGTAGCTTGGTCTGAAAAATTGCGCAGGAGCTCAACGCAAAAAAACAAAGAAAACAGATTTTTCGAAGCATGAAGTTAGTAAGCGCAAAAGGCCCATTTTAATCTAAAATAGGCCTTTTTTACTGCATCTGAGAACTTGATTAACTAAACTTATATCTTACAAAGCCTTCCATGGCCTCATACTCAGCCATTCCCAGTGCATTATATTTTTTGGCTGTTTCCGTATTTCTCTGCTCTGCTCTTTGCCAGAATTCGCGTTTATCATTCCCAGGGAACATAGCGCTGTCTTTCTGTGACTGGTGCTTAAATATGGCGTTTTTCTTCCGCTCCATATCTTTTGGCCCAATTGGAATGGTCATTTCCATATCTGCAATGTCCCATTCCTGCCATGCCCCTCTATAGAGCCATACATAGCAGTCTTTTATCCAGTCTGCACCTTCTCTTACCAGCCTGTCTATGGAGGCGTATATAATTTGAAGGCATACTCTGTGCGTGCCGTGAGGATCCGATAGATCGCCGGCAGCAAAGATCTGATGTGGCCTTACCTTTTGGAGCAGATCGTAAGTTATTTGTACATCTTCCTCCGAAAAAGGTCTCTTTTTTACCGTTCCCGTCTCATAGAACGGGAGGTTTTGAAAATGAGCGTTTTTCTCTTCTACACCACAATAGCGGCAAGCAGCTAAGGCTTCACCTTTACGTATCAGGCCTTTGAATTTTTGAATCTCCGGACTGTCTACTTGCCCGGGAGTTTTTGCCTTTAAGAAAGCCCGTACTTTTCTAAACTGCTCCTGTAGCTCCTCGTTCTGCTGTACATCTGTTGCAAAATCCAGAAAACGGACCACTTCATCATCGAAAACAGCGATGTTTCCAGAGGTCTGGTAGGCTATATGCACCTCGTGCCCCTGGTCCACTAATCTTAAAAGTGTTCCTCCCATTGAAATGACATCGTCATCAGGGTGAGGGCTAAAAATCAGGGAGGTCTTTGGGTAGGGATCCTTGCGTTCTGGCCTATTGCTATCATCAGCGTTTGGTTTACCGCCGGGCCATCCGGTTATGGTACGCTGTAATTGATTAAATACGATAAGGTTGATATGTTCCGCAGAACCTACCTCGGCAATGAGATTTCCCATACCGTATTCATTGTAATCCTCATTGGTTAGCTTTAAGATGGCCTTGTTTAATTTTTCGGAAAGCCAGAGGGTAGCTTTTTTAATAAGTTGGTCGTCCCAATTGCATTCGCAAACCAACCATGGGTTGCTCATCCTTGTCAGTTCGGAAGCTGCGGCATGATCAATAATGAAATCACAATTGTCGTGATTTTGCAGGAAAGTGGCCGGTACAGATTCTCGTATACCTCCTTCAACGGCCTCTTTAATGATATTCGCTTTACCTTCACCCCAGGCCATCAATATAATTCGTTTTGCAGCCATTATAGTGCCCACTCCCATAGTTATGGCCCGAGCCGGAACATTCTCGAGTCCGAAGAAGTCACTTGCCGCATCTAAAAGGGTAACCCTATCTAAACGCACCAAACGGGTTTTGCTGCCTAAGGTCGATCCTGGTTCGTTAAAACCAATGTGCCCGGTTCTTCCAATACCAAGTACCTGAATATCGATTCCACCCGCCTCGGCAATTTTTCGTTCGTAGGTTTCGCAGAACTCTCGTACATCTTCTTTATCAAGCGTTCCGTCAGGGATATTGATGTTCTCTTTTTTGATATCAATATGGTCAAAAAGATGCTCATTCATAAAACGCACATAGCTATGAATAGAATCTGGTTGCATAGGAAAGTACTCATCCAGGTTGAAGGTGATGACGTTTTTAAAACTCAGTCCCTCCTCTTTGTGAAACTTTACCAGGAAGTCGTAGACTTTTGTTGGCGTAGACCCGGTGGCCAGGCCCAGCACAGCAATTTTGCCTTGTTTCTGACGCTGCCTGATCAGGTCTGCGATCTCGTTAGCCACATAAAAAGAAGCCTCTTCCGAGCTGTCGTGAACATAGGTGTTGATCTTCTCGAATTTTCGGGATTCCTCATCCTTAGGAAAGCCTTTAAGATTGGGTTTTGAAATTGTTTCAGCCATTTTTGATGATGCTTTTTTAGCTTTTGTGAACTGCAAAGATAACTAAAAAATCTAATATTTGCTGTTTTTTGCAATATTTAATGCTGTTTTATGCTTTTTTAACAATTAATTAATCTTAAAGCAACAAAAAACAGCATTTAGTAGAATTCTCTATATTTGTCGAATAATCATTGTAACATGCTAAAAGAAGAACGGCAAAAAGCGATTCTTAACGAGGTAGAATTACACAACAGGGTCTTGCTTACAGACCTGGCAGAATTGTTAGATGTGTCTATTGATACTGCAAGACGGGATGTAAAAGAGCTAGATGTAGAAAACAAGCTTCGCAAAGTACATGGAGGCGCTATATCTCTGGGCTTTACTAGTCCGGCCGCATCCAATAGCAATATTTATGCACTTCAGGAAAAAATCACCATTGCTCGTAAGGCGGTTTCGCTCTTAAAAGACGGAAGTGTGATTTTTATCGATGGAGGAACAACTTGCCTCGAATTAGCCCGGCTAATTCCGGAGCAGTTGCAGCTTACCTGTTTTACTCTAAGTCTTCCGGTGGCGTTACAATTATTAACCAAGCCAAATGTTGAGGTAATCTTTATCGGAGGCCGTATCTCTAAAGAAGCCCAGATCTCCAGTGGGGCCAGCACAATTCATGAGCTTGCCAACATACGTGTGGACTACGGTTTTATAGGTACTGGTTATGTTGACAGTATCCATGGTTTAACAGAGTTCGATTGGGACATTGTTCAGGTGAAAAAAGCAGTGATTCAGGCTTCTAAAAAAGCGGTACTTTTGTGCATATCAGAAAAATTAAATTCGCAACATCGCTATAAAACGGCTGATATTAGCGCAATTAATACGATGATCACAGAATTAGAGCCCAAAAACAACTTGTTGAATCTTTTTAGAAACCACGATATTCACCTCCTTTAGTAATGGCAGACTACACTAAAATCACTGAGACTCCCTCTAATTATGACAGTTTGGAGCAGATGGACACCCTTTCCATCCTTGAAAATATGAACAAAGAGGACCAAAAAGTGGCAGAGGCCGTGGCGGCGGCAATTCCTCCGATTACCAAGTTGGTAGAGGCCGTAGAAAAAAGATTTTATGAAGGGGGCCGGCTATTTTATATAGGGGCGGGTACCAGCGGGCGCTTAGGTATTTTAGACGCATCTGAGATTCCTCCTACTTACGGTATGCCCCATGATAAGGTAATCGGATTGATAGCCGGGGGAGATTCTGCGATAAGGAAGGCCGTAGAATTTGCAGAAGATGACACAGAGCAGGCATGGAAAGATCTTGAAGCCTATGGGATTGGTAAAAACGATACTCTGGTGGGCATTGCCGCTTCCGGGACAACACCTTATGTGCTTGGTGGAATACGTGATGCCAGGAAGCAGGGCCTCCTCACTGCCGGAATTACAAATAATCCAGGCTCTCCTTTGGCCAAAGCGGTAGAAATACCCATTGAAATTAACGTAGGCCCGGAATTCGTAACCGGGAGTACCAGAATGAAAAGCGGAACTTCGCAAAAACTGGCACTTAATATGATCTCCACGGCCTTAATGATCAGAATTGGTAGGGTAAAGGGCAATAAGATGGTAAATATGCAGCTGAGTAACAATAAGTTGGTGGATCGCGGAACCCGTTATCTCATGGAGGGCCTTGAAATGAACTACGAAGAAGCCCAGGCAGTGCTAAAGGAATACGGTTCGGTAAAAAAGGCTTTAGATGCGCTAAAAAAGCGAGATGTTTAGGCAATAAGCAATAATCAATTGATTCCTTATTTCACCGAGATGGCGGCTACTTCTTCCGTTGTCACCATTTTTTCGTCCTTATTACCCCAGGAATTCATTACATAGTTCATCACATCGGCAATTTCCTCATCCTCTAAACCCATAGGCATCATGGTGTTGTTATAGACTATTCCGTTTACAGTGATCTCCCCTCTTTGCCCAAATTTTACACCCCGGATACTTTGCAATCGATTGTTCATCAGATAATCTGATTTTGCCAAGGGTGGAAATGTACCTTCAACACCTTCGCCAGCGGCCAAATGACACGTAATACAAAAGTCTTCGTATACCAATTTCCCTCTTTCTATGCTTTCCGCTAAGGCCTTATCTTGAAATAAGCTCGATGCGAGAATAACCAAAAGTAGCAGGTAACAGCCGATAAAAGCAAAAGTCTTCATCTGATTTAAATACTTTTTGGAGCTTTTTAATTGCTATTGGGGGTAAGTCTGTAAATTCCTTTCCCTTCTACCGCTACATAAATAAACCCATCAGGAGCCTGGCGCACATTTCTTACCCGCCCCACATTTTCCATTAGCTTTTCGCGGTAAACTACTTTGTTATCCTGAAGTTCTAGTCTTTCCAGGTATTGAAAAGCCAGAGAACCAACAAGCAAATTCCCTTTCCAGCTAGGGTATTTATCAGAGTCAACGAAGGTCATGCCACTGGGCCCTATAGAAGGAACCCAATAGTAGACAGGCTGCGCCATACCCTCTTTTTCAGTAACGTCCGTAATAGGGGTTCCGCTGTAATTGATGCCATAGGTAATGACCGGCCAGCCATAGTTTACCCCTTTTTGAACAATATTAATCTCATCACCACCACGGGGTCCGTGTTCATGGATCCAAATTTCACCGGTCTCAGGGTTTTTAGTCATTCCCTGCGGGTTTCTGTTTCCATAAGTAAAAGTAGCTTCAACTGCATTTTGTTGCCCAACGAAAGGATTGTCCGAGGGGATTCTACCGTCGTCATGAATCCTATAGATCTTACCACCATTTCGAGTGATATCCTGCGGATTTTCGTCTCTGGCGCCCCTATCACCAATTGAAAAATAGAGATAGCCCTGGTTATCAAATTCCAATCTTGATCCAAAGTGGTGTCCTCTTGTGGTATTGGGTGAAGCTTTGAATATTAACTCTTTGTTTGTCAGTGAATTACCATCAAGTTTGGCGCGAAGAATAGCGGTATTTCCACCGTTCTCAGTGCCTTCCTTTGAGGAGTACGAAAGGTAGATCCAACCGTTGTTCGAATAATCAGGATGCAATTCAATATCCAACAGCCCACCCTGGCCCCGCTGATAAACCTCCGGAACATTCTGTAGTATCGTTTTTTCACCCTCCTTGAAATGTATGATTTCTCCCCGTTTTTCGGTGATTAAGAGGCTTCCGTCTGGTAAAAACACCATTCCCCAGGGAATATCCAGTCTGTCAACCACTAAATCAGCTGAAAAAGTGACCTCTGAGGGGGTGTTTATGCCATTATCCGCCCTTTGTGCGCAAGATGAATTAAGCATTACAACGAAAAAACAAAGGGTTAGAACACTATTTTTCATAATCCAACGTTAAAATGTAATAATAATAATGTAGGCCTAATAGGCTAAAGATAAAGAGAAATCTATAAGTATAAACAATTACGCTGTAGAATATCCTGATCCCAAATCAAGTGTATTCTTGCCATAACACGAATTAACCTATGCTCCCAAAAAAATCAAGGCATTTTTTGTATGCCCTACTGTTGATTGTGGTATCTATCGTAGGGACTTCGGCCTTAGCTAACACCAAAGTTTACGAGCTCATCTCTGAAATTACAGCAGAAACCTGGGCAGGTTCTGCTGAAGATTCAGAAGCGATATCTATTGAAAACCTGTCAGAGGCACCAATCCCTGATCCTTCAGAAGCATTTGAGGCAGGCTTAGCCAGCCCTCTTATGTTTATGACTATTATCCAGGGCGCCAATGAAGAGGTTATCTGTTCTGTTGACGGTAGTACCTATGCCAAGTTCTTTCTTTGTGGTACTAGTGACGTAAGAACATTAACACTTAGCCAGAGCGGAAGCTCATACAGCTGGGAAATGTTAGATACAAACGTCTGCGCCCCTTCGGTACTTGAAGACTGTCCGAATAACACAGGTTCTTGCTATGTACAAGTAGGTACAGGAGCCACTTATGATCTAGACCAGGCCGGCGAATTTAGAGTTCGGGTAGACAGCGGCCAATATTTCTATTTTAAAGCAACACTGAATCCGCTCGATCCGCAACTGATCAAAGAGGATATTATTTGTGGGAATCCGGGTAGGGTAGAGGTAACCAATGTACCTGCAGGTTATGAATACAGCTTAAACAGCTCAACCGGTCCTTTTCAGACCGATCCTTTCTTCGATGTGACTACTCCTGGTAACTACCAGGTTTGGGTGAGACTCCAAAATGTTTCTGGAAGCGCATGTTTGTTTCCATCAAATACGGTCAATGTACAGGATTTAGATATTACCGTTGATGTAACGGCCAACGATATTCTTTGTAGTGGTGAACTTGGAAGTGTAGATGTACAGGTATTTGGTGTACCGGGTTTTTTTACATACCGACTAATTAAGAACGGGGTAACCGTAGATACCTTTGGGCCAGATGCTGCAGACAATTATACCTTTGCTAATGTCAGCCCAGGAACCTACACTGTTAGGGTTGAAACTAACAAGTGTAACGAACTTGTAACGCTAGACGTAAATAGTGATCCTATTGAGATCGGAAACGGAATTAGTCCGTTAGATGTATCCGCCACAGCATCAGACAGTTTTGGTTGTGGCGCCACTTCTGTAGACGTCACCATAACCACTTCGGGAGGTACATCGCCATATCGCTATAGCCTGGATGGAGGAGTTAACTTTAGTGCTCCGTACACAACAACTGCGATGTTTAGTGTTACATCTTCAGGAACATATAACATTTTGGTTGAAGATGCCAACGGTTGCCAGCGGACGGCTAGTGTGGATGTGGAAGATCTGCCACCGCCAGTCTTCAATGTAGTAACTCAGGACGCAAATTGCGGGGGTGTCAATGATGGCCGTATAACGGTCAATGTCACCAACGGATTTGGATATAATCTTGAGTTTAGCATTGACAACGGTACTAACTACCAGGGTAGTAATGTTTTTAACGGACTTGCCCCCGGCAGTTATGACGTAATGATCCGCTACCAGCAAGGTAGCTTTGTCTGTACCACACCTGCTAGTACAGAAACTGTAGGAACACCTTCTAATATTAATGGTACCGCAACACCGGATGCCGTTCCAACCTGTTTGAATGAAAACGGTGGACAGATTACGATTTCTGGGGTTTCCGGAGGAACCGCCCCTTACGATTACAGTATTGGTGCCGGTTTTGGCCCTACGACAGTGTTTACGAATCTTGGAGTGGGTACGTATACACCTCAGATCAGAGACGCCAATGGGTGTGTAGAGAGTTTGGCCCCTATCGTCTTTAATGCGCTCGATAAACCTACCGATCTAGATTTTGCAATTTCCAGTTTAGATTGTCTTACCAGTACGGCTTCTGTTACGGTAACAGAAACAGGAGGAACAGCACCTTATACCTACGAAATTATCGCTCCCGCAGGAAGTGCTATTAACAATGGTAATAATCCGGTCTTTACAGGACTGGGCTTGGGTACCTATACCTTTAGAGTGACAGATAATGAGGGTTGTAGCTATGACGAAACCTATGCTATTACCGATATCAGTTCAATAGGCGTACAGGCGCAGGCCCTTGATGTGGTTACCTGTGTTGGAGACAGCGATGGCGCCGGCCGATTCCTTGTAGATGGCTTTGCCACTACCTATAGCTATCAAATAGACGCCGGTCCTGTATTCACCAATCAAAATGCAGGAATAATAGATCTTACAGGATTAACGGCAGGAAGCTATAACATCCTTGTAACCGATGAAGATACCAACTGTACAGATACTGCTACCCTGGTCATTCAGGAGCCTGCTGTAGCTCTGGCTATAACTAGTTTGAGCATTACAGATATGAGCTGCCAAAACGGAAATGTTGGGGCAGTTACCATCAATACCGTTGGAGGTTGGGGTGGAAACCGCTATACTTTAATTCAACCCGATCTGTCTACCAGAGGACCAAAAAACGGAAGAACATTTTCAAACCTTACTCAGGGTGGTTTATATCAGGTAAGTGTTGAGGACGCTAACGGCTGTATTGTTACCGATTCGTTTACACTTACGCCATTATCATCGCCTACCTTAACTTTTGATACTGGAAATCCGGCTTACGATCTTTGTTACGATAATGTAGATGCCGCGACTGTGGCTGTAACTGCAGGTGGCGGATTAGCGCCCTATCAATATAGAATTAATGGTGGGCCTTTAGGAGCTAGTCCTGTTTTTAGTGGGCTTACGCCTAACACTTATACTATTGAAGTAGTTGACGCCAACGACTGTAGAGATGATGTTACCATCACTATAGAACCTGAAATTAACGCAGTAGCAACTACCATTCAGGAACTGGATTGCGGCGGACCACCGGCACAGATACAAGTAACTATAAATGACGGATATCCTTCAGGAGGAGATTACGACTTCTATGAGGTAAACATAAACGGAGGTGGATATTCCTCTACTATGACGAATATTACTGGTAACTCCTTTGTATATAGCATACCTAACAATGGATCTATAATCGCTGATACCACTTTTCAGTTCGAAGTTTATGACAGTGAGGGGTGTAGGGCAGAAACCAATGTGGTAACTATTTCACCACCTGAAACTATCGTAGGTTCTGCGGTACCAACAGATACAAGCTGTGGGCAAAATAATGGTATAATTACCCTGGTTCCTGATACCAATTTTGGCGTACCACCTTATGAATATAGCGACAATAGTGGAGCCACTTTTACCACTCAGAATATATATTCTGGCTTTGCACCTGGAACCTATAGCACTTTTATGATTCGAGATAGCAGGGGCTGTACAACTGCTTTGCTTTCGGCCACTGTTGCTGCCAGTACCCCTATAGATGCTACTGTAGTGCCTACAGACGCCATTTGTTCGGCAGGAACTGTAGAAGGGTCTATTGACGTTACCGCTGTTGCCAATGGTACAGCGAACTATACCTATACGCTATTAGATATTGGTGGAGCTACCGTAGCTACAGTAGGGCCAACAGCCGCTACAACTGCCAATTTCCCTAATGTGGTTCCCGGTACCTATACCGTGGTTACTACTGATGCTTCTGGTTGTGAGGACAGAGATATTGTGATTATTTCACAAAATCAGCTGGATCTGATTCCGGTATCGCCACCGCCCACCACAGACTGTAACACTACCTTTACCTATATTGTTGATATTGTTGGAGGAACCCCTCCTTATCTTATCGGTCTGGTGGGAAATCCATTAGTATCACCTAATGTTGATGCAGATACACACGATTTTACCGGTCAGGTTGGTTACGGTACTACCTATTTCGTTGAGGTAGTAGATGCCCTCGGCTGTAGGTATATCGAACAAATAGATCCAATAGATCCGCCAACACCGTTTACGGTAACGGCTTCGGCTTCGATAGCCTCATGTACAGGAACCAATGGTGAAATAACATTTACAGTAGACGGTATACTTCCGAGTCCGGCAGACTTTACCATCCAGGTTCAAAATACAGATACAGGTGCGATTATTTCAGGACCTACTTCATTTACAAACGAGCCAATGCCTTATACAGATACTATTGGAGGCTTACCTCCTGGAAATTATCAGGTATTGGTAAACGATGACAACACCAATTGTGATGCCAGCGCGCTGGTAAATATTGTAACCGATATTCCTTCATTGGTAGTTGACAATAACGAACCTGCAAATTGTAATGTAGGAGCGCTTGTTACCGTTAGGGGAACCGGTGGAACTGGTCCGTACGGATTTGCATTTGTACCCACAGGCGATCCTGCACCTACCACCTTTACGAGTCAGACAACTTACGAAATAGGCGGGCCATATCCTGCTGATTACGATTTTTATGTAGAAGATGCCAACGGCTGTATCAGTTTTACCACAGTAACGGTGACTGAATCTGCCGGGGTACCAACACCTACGGTGGATGTAGTGAACCAATGTACCGCTGTTGCCAATTATACCATTAATGTAACCGCCCCGTTGAGCACTGGCTCAGGTTTACCACATGAAACCTTTGAATACGATATAGGAGGTGGTTTTCAAACCAGTCCGAATTTCATCGTTCCAAATCCCGGAGACTACACGATTGTTGTGCGAGATGGAAATGGTTGTACAAATACGGTACTGGCAAGGGTGTTCGACTTCTTTGCCATTACTGCCAGCGCAACTACAGAACCTACCTGTAATGCCGGAGATGGTGTGATTACTGTAAATACAACAGGAGGTAGTGGTAACTTCGAGTTCCAGTTAAGAGACAACCTCTTAAACCCTATAGGGCCTCCACAGAGTTCGAATGTCTTTACCGGAGTTTTCCCGGGTAGCTATAACATTTTAGTTACAGATTTAGATTCAAATACTATTCCGCTCTGTGAAGACAATGCTATAGTAGATGTAACTATCGTCACGAACCCGGTTATTTCTGCGACACCTAAAAACGACATTACCTGTAATGGCGCTAATGACGGAACTATTTCCGTAGAATTGCAGCCTGGAACAGATACTGATACTCCGTTTACCTATGTGCTGTACGATGGAGGAACCGCAACTATTTTAGCAGGGCCTCAGCCCACATCAATTTTCGATAATCTGACACCTGGAACTTATCAGGTTGAGGTTGTTTCCAGTAGAGGATGTACAGACCGTTCAGGAGATATTGATATTCTTGAGCCTACTCCCTTGCAGATCAATACTACCAATACAGAATTTACCTGTGATCCTAATAATAACAGGTTTAATACCGCAACCATCACGGTATACACAGATACCAACGGTGATGGCACTGGAACAGACACAGGAACGGCTCCCTATACCTATTTCATGTTTGATGGTGTTACCACGATATCTAATGGTACCAACAATGTGTTTGAAGTTGTAGACAATGGAACCAATCAAACCCTGACTCTTACAGCAAGAGATCAGAACGGTTGTGAAATTCAAACGAATGTAACCATAAACGCCCCAACAGACCTTACCTTTTCATTTAACGTGAATGGTATAACTTGTGCAGCCGATGGTATAAGTGTAAACCCTGGATCAATAGATATAATTATTAACGAAGGGCCAGGCAATTACGATGTAGAAATTCTACCCCTGGGCTCAGAACCCGTACAGAATTCCGGAGGTACAGACCGTGTGAACTGGGCTATCAGCACTCCAGGAGATTACATTTTTGCAGTTACCGATGTTGGAAATGCAGGTTGTACCTACCTAACCGGTATTGTAAATGTACCTGAGTATAATACCATTGAGGCTGTAATAGCAGAGACCGAACCGGTGACTTGTTTTGGCGGTTCTGATGGCGAAATGAGTATTCAGATAAATAACTATTCTGGAGTTTACAATTACGAAGTATTTTCGAGAGATAACTTCGGTGTGGAAACCACAACTGGGGTTACCGGTACCTTAGATACCAATGTCATTGGTCAGAATCCGGGGACTATTACTGGTCTTCCGGCCGGAAACTTAGTGGTTCATGTAGAGGCTCAGGATACTCCATTTTGTGATGTAGTAAGTAATGTAGCCACCGTAAGACAGCCTGACAGAGCTCTCACGGTAGCTCCTACGCAAACCGCTGAGGTTACCTGCGCCATTCCTGGCTTAGGTGAGATCTTTGTCGCAGGAGATGGGGGTTGGGGTACTTATGAATACCAGGTTATTGCTCCTGACGGTATTACCATAATTCAGGATTTCCCAAGTACCAATGATAATATTACCGGACTTTCAGATGGCACCTATACGATAAATGTAAGAGATATTGAAGGTTGTATTGCGACCAATACCATCAGCCTTGCCTTACCAGCACCTATTTACGCAGATATTCAGGTAGTAAACCCATTGCAATGTAATAATGACAACAATGGCGAAATTGAAGCCTTTAACGTCAGCGGAGGTCAGGGCCCAGGCAATTACCTTTTCCAATTGAATCGTCTTTCGGATGGTACAAGTAGTGGACTTCAAACTACTACTAACTTTGCTAACCTTTCTGCTGGAGATTACACGATTACCGTTTTTGACGGATGGGATTGTAGTTATACCACAGTACCAATTACAATAATTGACCCTCCAGTAGTGATCGCGGAATTGGTAGAGTTGCAGCCTCCGGGATGTGGCGATGTTGGAATTATGCAATTAACGGTGACCAACCCTGAACCTGGAGTGAGCTATTTCTTTAGACGATCCGGTACAGCAGATCCGTTCTTGCCCTTAGACGGAACAGATCCGTTGGCAACAACTGTACAGATAAGTGAAAATATTACCATAGATCCAGGACCTTTCCAGTACGATGTACAGAACTCTAACGGCTGTCCGTTTGAGTTATCAAATCAAATTTCACTGGATCCGGCAGCTCCCCTGGTTATTTCATTGGATCTTACCAATGCAACCATCAATTGTGCAGGCGATGCTACAGGAATTATCCGCTCGGAGGCCTTTGGAGGTATCGGTAATTACGTATACACTTTATTGAATTCGGATACCCCACCATTTCCTTCGGGAGCTAATGTAGAACGTAGTGCTCAGGCCTCAGGTATTTTTAGAGATCTTGGCCCTGGTACCTACTGGGTATACGCTCAAAGTGGCGGTTGTACGGCAATTTCAACGCCTATTACTATTGTTGATCCACCACCACTGGTGTTAGACTACATTGAAGCCGTACCCGTAAGTTGTTTCGGGGATACAGATGGAGAATTAATTATTGAAGCAAGTGGAGGTACTGGCGTGATCAGATACTCTATTGCAGATCAGTTGAGTGAGTTCTTTGAAGGAGACGACCCAATGTTCCCGAACAGAAAGACCTTTACAGATCTTGAGCCTAGAAGCTATGAGGTGATAATTCAAGATGATCTTGGATGTACTATTACCCAAACCATAACGATTACAGAACCCATGGAACTGGTAGCCGGGATAGCCGATGCTACTCCAGAGACTTGCCTTGGCGATGCAGATGGAACAGTTACTTTACAGGTTAATGGAGGTACACCTCCATATGAATTTGCTGTGAATTCAAATGCTGATACCGATTTTGCGCCTAACCCCACCCAATTCTGGGACAACCTCATAGGAGGAGATACTTATGTCATTTTCGTCAGAGACTCTAGAGGTTGTGAAACCAATGTTATTGTGCCAGTGGGGATTGGAGTAGACCTGCAGCCAGAGGCAGTTATAGAATACGGTTGCGATGGTATCTTCCCAAATAGTACGGTTACGATAAACATGCTCGACACAAGTCAGTATTCAGATCTGCTTTTTGCATTGAATCCGGTAGATCCTACTGACGCCATTACGGCTGTTGCGACGACAGACAGAACCTGGGGAGATCTCCCGGCTGGAGACCACACCGTATATATATATCACTCTAACGGTTGTACAACTTTTATAGATTTCACAACAGATTTCTATGATCCATTAACCTTAGATGCGGTTAAAACGGGTCCTAACGAAATCACGGCCACGGCTACAGGAGGTTATGGAGGGTATGAATATTTCTTCCAGGGGGTATCCTTTGGCGATGTAAACGTCTATACGACCAATGAAGATGCCATGGTGAACATTATGGTTAGAGATATTAATGGTTGTGAAGCTACTATTGCCATTCCATTTGATTTTACGGGGATGATAGAAATACCAAATTTCTTTACCCCAGACGGAGACAACAACAACGATGTTTGGTTTCCTAGAAACCGTGACTTCTTCCCGAATATCGAAGTGAAGATCTATGACCGCTACGGACGGGTGGTTGCTATCCTCGACCAGGTTTCCAATTGGGACGGTACCTACGAAGGAAGCGAACTTCCCTCAGGAGACTACTGGTACGTGGTAAATGCGAACGATGCCGAAAAGCAACAATATGTAGGTCATTTTACCTTGTACAGATAACAGAATAATTTTTGGAGTATGGTTGAACGGGCGTCAAAATTGGTTTTGGCGCTTGTTTATTTTATAGGGAGATGAAAATGACAATTGAAGTATCCTTTGAACCAATTGAAGGGCTTAATGCACAGTTCAGATTTTTCTTTTCCTCTTTAACATAATCCATATGAATTTTGTTCCGGTATGCACTAACTTTGAGTAACTATGAAAGTGCTTAAAGACTTTTTCTACTCTATTGAGAATCTCAGTACAGATGAGATGAATTTTTTGCTCTCACATTTAGAAACTACGGAGGTAAAAAAAGGAACACAACTTTTCGAAGCTGGAGATTTAGTACGTTCCATTTTTTTCCTTGAGAAAGGAATTTTACACCACTTCAATTACGCTGCCGACGGGGAGCAGAAAACCTTGAGTTTACACGAAGCGCCCTGTTTTTGTACAGATCTGGAGAGCTTTTCGACTACAAAGCGTTCCGAGGAATCTTGTATGGCAATGACAGACTGCACTATACATGAACTTACAAAGTCGAATTACGAAGCCTTGGTCAACACAAATCTGCGATGGAGCAATTTCGTTAAGAAAATTACCGAACGTAGTCTGGTAAAAGCTTTAGGTGAGATTCGCGAGATTGCTAACAAATCTGTAAAAGAACGCTATTTTGATCTACAGCTAAAAAGACCCAGGATCCTGCAAGTAGTTCCGCTACAGATTATCGCTTCCTATCTTGGTACTTCAAGAGAGACGCTGCATCGTATTCGCAGGGGCTACGCGCTTCAAAATCAGTAAATCTTAAAATTTTGTTAGTGTGTCATCTGACACAGATTTTCTATTGACATGTATTGAAATTAGTGGGAAACAAAAAACCACTATTATGAAAACTTCAGTTACAATCATCTTTCTTTTGCTATTCCAAATGGCTACTGCACAAAGCAATTCAAAGAAGTTTCTGGCAAGCGTAGAATCTTCAAAAAAGGCCGAAACAGCTTGGGAATTGATCAGCGATACTTCTCAGTGGAAAAGCTGGGATAAAACGGTGGTAGATTCCAGGTTTCAGGGGCCTCTGGAAGAAAAAGGCAAGGGAACTTTAATTGCTCCTGGTGGTAAGATAAACGAGTTTAAGGTTGTGGCCTTGGAAAAAGGTAAAAGCTATACTTTCAATCATAAAGTCTCCTCTGGAGTGCTATTTGTAAAACGCACGGTAGAAAGCACAGCATCTGGTTCCAAAATCACCGAAGAAGTTTGGTATAAGGGCATTTCAAGAAAAACCTTTCAAAAGTATTATGGATCAGATTTTGAGCAACAGTTAGAGAAAAAACTAAGTTCGTTGAAATCACTTTTAGAAGGAGTTTGACAGTTTCCAGGACCAATAGATTTTGATATTTCAGAAGGCCGGATTAAATCTGGCCTTTTTTACGATCCTCGAGTACCAGCTTTTCGGCAAGCCTTAATATCGTATATTTGTAATAAAGGATACGACTATGAGAATCAGGGCCTCAATTACCAGCAAATACATCAATGATGAAGATCATCAAATGGCAGAAATTGCCAATGCCCTTGCCCATCCTTTGAGGGTGGCTTTAGTCAGGTATCTGAGCACCAAGAACTACGGAAAAGGCGTAGACAATGTAGCTTGTAATAAGGATCTGGTGAAGATGTTCGACTATTCACAATCTACAATGTCACAACATGTAAAGATCTTAAAAGAGGCAGGTGTGTTCATTACAGAGAGCAAAGATAAATTCACTTACTACTACCCAAATAAAGAGCTGCTACGTAAGTTCAGTGACTTCTTTCAGCCTTAAAACCCATTCTTTTTACAGACTGCTAATTTGATGTTAAAAAGCATTGGTCATATTTTCTTTTGATTAAATTCGTTTATCGCTAATAAACGATTAATAACTTAATTCCTTTCCAAAATGAAACTAAAAACACTGATTGCGCTCAGCCTTTTTTACTGTACAAACTTTTTAGCTCAAGACATTGCGCCACTCGAACCAGTCAAAGGTTATTACCAATCATTGCAGGAGATCAGCGCCTTACCCAATACTACAAGAGCAAATTTAGATGAGATCAATTTTCCGGCTTCATCCTCTAGCAGCGGTAGTTTAATTTATACCATGGTGGCACCGGCTTATCTAACCCATGGCCAGGTAGAACAACTTAAGAATAGTATTCAGTTTCCGGCAAACAGTTCGGACCAGACCAGGGCAGAACTCGATTTTTTGTTAGAATGGCAAGAAAAAAGGACTGCTGAAGAAGAAAGTAGGTCTGTAAATTTCTTGGCCCCTATCGGCTATTGGCCGCATATTAGTGTTTTAAAAGATCATGAACGCTATGAGCAAAATCTGGCAAATCTGTTCTATGAAGGGAGAACCGCAATAGGCAATCATTGCACTCCTGAAAACTATCCTCATACTACGAAACTTTTAGAAGGTATAACCAAGGATATGCGTATCATGGAGTTTGCCGTAAAGTATCACCTTCGAAGAGCCAGACCTTATCAATTAGAACCCCGCCTGGAGCCGCTGGCCAGAATTTCATCTCCTTCTTTTGCCAGCGGACATACCTTATGGGCTTATATCCATGCCTTTACCTGGAGTGAACTTGTACCTGCAAAGAGAGCAGAGTTCTTAGCTCTGGCCTATGAAGTAGGCGAATCCAGAGAAATTATGGGTATCCATTACCCTAGCGATGAGGAAGCCGCACGTGTACTGGCCCATAGTATGCTGGTAGCTATGTCTAAAAACACAGCTTTCAAAGAAGATTTCGCCAAAGCAAAGGCGGAATGGAAATAAATAGGAGCTCAACCGATCTAAATAAATACAAGAAACTATGATTTTAAAGATACTTGGATTAAGGGGCATCCCACCATTGTTGGTAGTATTTATAGCGACAGCCTGCTCGGAGGTGAAACCTGAGAATAGCAATGAACTAACAAATGAGAAATCCATATTTCAGGAAATAACAGAAGGAAGAATCGCGACAGATGGCGGGCTATCCAGAGGAGTAGCCTGGGGCGATTACGATGCTGATGGCGACCCAGACCTATATGTTGCCAACTCTAACGGTCAGTGGAATGCATTGTATCGAAATAATGGAAACGGCACTTTTAAAAAAATGACCTCCGATGGAGGGGACATAAGAGTGATTTCAGAAACCGTACGGCATGGAGGCAATTCGCAAGGTGTAAATTGGGTAGACTACGACAACGACGGTGATCTGGACCTCTATGTGGTAAGTAGAGGAAATGAAGCGAATTTCTTATTTAACAATTACGATAATCTGGGCTTTACCCAAATTACAAATAGCGCGCTTACCGCAGACGATATAGCGGCCTCTATGGCTTGCTGGGCCGATGTTGAAGGTGATGGTGATCTGGATGTTTTTATAGTAGCCAGCGGTAGCGGGACAAATCGCCTTTTCAAAAATAATGGCGAAACCGGCTTTGAATTGATGCAGGAAAGTATACTCAGCAGTGGCAGAGGTAGGGGTAGAGCCTGCGCATGTGGCGATGCAAACGGCGATGGACTACCTGAATTCTATGTAGCCAAAGCACAGGCTCCCAATGATTATTTTGTAAACCTGGGAAACTGGGAGTTTCAAAAGGTAGAAAAGGGCCATCTGGTTGAAGACATAGGGTATTCTTATGGAGTCTCCTGGGCAGATTTTGACGATGACGGCGATTTGGATCTGTTCCTGGCCAATTTTGACAAAAAGAACTTTCTGTATAGGAACGACGGCCAGGGTATGCTTAGTCCGGTAAAAAAAGGGGCAATTGTTGAACAAAGCGGTGGAGCCTCTAAAGGTCATGCCTGGGGTGATTACGATAATGATGGCGACCTGGACCTCTATGTGGCCAATGGTACTTATCGTCCTGATATGTTTAATTTTTTCTATCTGAACAGGGGAAATGGAGAATTTGACCAGGACCTTTCGGGCCACTTGAAAAAGCACGCCGATACCTCGGCTGGTATGGCTCATGCCGATTTTGACAGGGATGGCGACCTGGATATATTTGTGGCCAACTGGGGAAGCGCGGACCAGGTCAACAGATTTTACGAAAACACCACTTCGGGCAGGAACTGGATTTCAATTGGGCTTCGTGGAACACAGAGCAATAGCTTTGGGATTGGGGCTAAAGTTGCCTTGTACGCAAATTCAAAGGTACAATACCGCTGGATGTATCCCGTAAGCGGGTATGGTAGCCAAAATAGTTATGAACTGCATTTTGGTCTTGGTACAGACACAAAAATAGATTCCTTGATCATTAATTGGCCCTCCGGGCAGAAAAGTATGTATGAGAATCCCGTATCTAATTTTCATTATGTCGCAATAGAGGGAGGTCAGCTTAAAAAAGGGCCCTGGAATTCAGAGACAGAGACAGATGATGTAGATGATTGATGAATAAACCCCGCTCAGTTTATAAAGTGCCAGGCCTTAGCTATTTTACCATCTCTGATCTCATAAATTCCCAGGGCCGATGACTGTAGGGCATCTCCCTTACTGTTTACATAGCTTATCACTTCCTTAAAGCTAATTTTGTTAGTTACCAGGAAATATGCTGTTATTTCTGTGCTCACAGTTTTAATATTTGAAAAATAACCGGCCATCCCCTTTTTAAAATTTTCACGGCCCTGAGCTTCGGCAATAATTTTGTTGCCGTCTATGTACAAATATTCGAAGTCTTCGGTAACATTGGCGGCCAGTTGCACTGGGTCTTTGGCATTGAAAGCAGCTATCTGATCTTCAAAAAGCCGTAAAACTTCGTCTTCCTGGGCATAGAGCGGCAAGCTCCCTGCTAAAAAAACAACTGCAATTAATAAGCTGGTTCCCATAGTTCTACGTGGTTTATCTTTGACATATAGCTCTTATACTCACTATTAATTTTTTGATGTCTTCCAAGGTGGTTTGCCCGTTCATAAAAACAAGCCTTAGATACCGTACCCCATGGAATAGTGTAGAGGTAAGGTAAAAATTACCACGCTCTATTATGCTGTTCCGTAATCGCAATTGATTGCAGCCGTCTTTGATATATCTAAAACAGAGGATATTACTTTGAGGAACAAGGGGGCATTCAAAATCTGGAAGCCCATCAATGTATTCATAAACCCGTTGGGTAAGTTCGTATTGCCGGTCAATAAAATCAGACAAGCCCTTTTCACCTAAAGCACCCAATACAAAAAACAATTTTTCGCCTAAGCCAGATTTTGTAGTCTCCAGAGTACGATGAATAAAATCGACTCCGGGCTGATCTTTTTCATGAAACAAATAACTTGCATTGTTACCTGCTTTCATCCCCTGGTCTAAATATTTATGGTCTTTTACCAACAGAGCTGCGCAAAGCGAAGGAGTTTGCAGCAATTTATGGGCGTCCCAGACTAAAGAATCTGCTCTTTCTACGCCTCTTAGTAAATGGCAGTGTTCGTCAGAAAGCAATGCGCTTGCGCCATGCGCCCCGTCTACGTGAAACCACAGATTGTTGTCCTGACAGAAATCTGCTATTTCATCTAAAGGGTCGTAGATACCTACCGCCGTACTACAGGCATTCGCAACAAGGGCTATTGGCCCAAATCCGAGCTCTTTTGCTTTTTGAAACGACTTAGGCAAGCGATCCGGGATTATGGCTCCTCTGTCGTCTACATCTACAAAGCAAAGCTGCTTGCTGCCCAAACCTAAAACGCCCGCCGCCTTAGTAAGGGAATAGTGGCTTTCAGACGGCAGTAAGATAGAAAGTCCCGAAGGGTTTCCTTCGGTCCAGACTTCAGGAACCGATTTGCTCCGCGCAATGACCAATGCTGTAAGATTGGCAATAGAGCCACCGTCTAGTAAAACTCCGCCGCCATAAACCTTGTTGCCTAGGTTGTTTGAAGCTCTAGTTGGGGCTCTTTCCCATCCAACTTTTTCTAACATCCAGTTGATTATAAAGTATTCAATCGCGGCGGAGGCCGGACCCATTTCGTATACCGAAGCTACATTATTGGTAAAGCCATTGATGAAAGTGCCAAGTGCGGCCGAGTAATGTGGCGCTGCACACTGGTGCCCAAGGTATCCAGGATGATGAAGCCTGGTATTCGCGGGGAGATAATCTTCCAAAAACAAGTTTAGTGCATCGCCTTCAAGCCCTCCATTACGGGCATATTTGGCCAATTGGAGCTGCTCAATTACCTCAAATAGGTTTTGTTGATTAATCACCGGCCTTTTAGCCAAAACAGATTCATCATAAAAAGTTCTTAAGGCTTGAGATACGATCTTAAGGTCGTTTTCAAAATTCATATATCGTTTATTGCTAATATACGATATTAACCTAACTATCTGAATTATTATTGTTAATTAATTGAATCTAAAAACTGTTGAACTTACCTTTGCAATGTGAAAGCAATTGCTCCCTTTTTTTTCACTTTCTTGTACTTGCTAGCGATGATTCGGCCAGTATTTCCGGTATTTGAATATGTAATCAATCAGGATTATATCGCTGAGTTTCTATGCATTAATCAAGATAGGCCAGAATTAGCATGTGACGGCAAATGCTACTTGATGCAAATGCTTCAGGAACAGAATGAAGAGAAGAAGAACAAGCTTCCCGCTATAGCTTTAGAAGAGTACCCAATTGGCTTTGTTGAATTGTACGGTCTTGACAATAATGCGAAGCTCGGACCAGATACAATTGTGTTATCCTACTACAGCAATTCATATAGTTTCCTTTACAGCTTTGAAGATTTTCACCCGCCTACCCTTAGTGAGTAAACCTTTATCTATTAATTATTAGCGGTTTACAATCTGGCCCTGGAAAGGCCAATATTTGTAATGCCTCCATTATTCACTTTCAATTTTTTAAAATGAAGAAAATTTTTACTGCCATTTTCTTAATGGCAAGCTTGGGGCTTTTTGCCCAGGAAAATCAAAACGATAATAACAAATGGTCTGCAGGCAGACCAGATGGACACGCTCCTATCTCTGTAATGGGAGATCATATGCATGGTAAGGGAGAATGGATGTTCTCTTACCGATACATGTACATGAATATGGACGAACTACGCCAGGGATCTGATGATGTCACGGCCCAGGAAGCATTAGACGACTATATGGTCACCCCTACAAATATGCCAATGAATATGCATATGCTTGGCGGCATGTATGCCCCAAGCGATAAGCTTACAGTAATGCTGATGTTAAATTACCTTTCCATGGAAATGGATCATTTAACCCGCATGGGAGGGACTTTTACAACCGAAGCCTCTGGTTTTGGCGATATTCAAATCTCTGTGCTTTATCAGTTTTTGAATAAGAACCGGCAAACGCTTCATGGGCAATTAGGTTTTTCAATACCAAGCGGTTCTATTACGGAGTCTGACGTGACTCCAGCTTCTGCGCCTAATGAAGTTGAATTGCCATACCCAATGCAACTGGGAAGTGGAACTTTCGACACAAATCTGGCCTTGACCTATTTGGGCCAGGCAAGTGTGGTTTCGTGGGGTTCGCAAGTCCGAGGAGTGTTCCGTTTAGGAGAAAATGATAGGGAATTCCGCTATGGGAACAGGTATAGCCTGAACAATTGGCTCGCACTAAAAGCCGCTCCTTGGTTGAGTTTTTCTGCTCGAGTAGAAGGCTTGATCGTATCCGAAATTGAAGGAACCGATCCCAATCTCAACCCAATGATGGTAATCACGGCAGATACTCAAAACTCTGGAGGTACTTTCGTCAATTTTGGTTTTGGATTCAATACCTATGTGCCTTCAGGGGCGCTTAAGAACCTCCGTTTTGGTTTTGAATTTGCATTTCCGGGATTACAGGATGTCAATGGAATTCAACTGAAGACCAAAGAAACTCTTGTAGCCGGCGTGCAATATTCTTTCTAATCAATACTTCTAAAATAAAAGCCTCTCCCTCGAGGGGCTTTTTATTTTAATACTAGTAACGGCTTCCTACTTGTCATGAAATTTCTTATCGTAAAGTGCCGCCATTTGCCTATAGGTAGTTTCGTCCTTTGCAGACAGGATATCAACGATTACCAGTTCTTTATCCTCTGCCAGGTCGTAATAGTTCTGAATCATTTTAAAGCCGACATAGTACCCTACCTGCCAGGGCCAATCTGAATGCGTTTCAGACTTGCCAGAAAACCAGCCTTTGTGATTATCTGGGTGCTCACTTAAATGCGGTTTAAACAGTTCCCACAGTTCTTTTTCGTTGGCATCTCCATAGACATGCCTTTTGGTATCTGTGAGCCCGGAAGCCAGGTACGCTATAAAATCGGCCGTACCCTCCCTAACGGCATAGGCCAGCATCGTAGTTTTAGATTCCTCAATATACATGGAAACATAGTCTATTTCACCCTGCAGATAGGTCTGAAAAAGGTGGCTAACTTCATGAACAGCAACTTGTGGCACATCAGTTGCACTGACAATTGGGAATCTGCCTTCGGGAAAGAGTCCGCCGTATTCCTCAAATTCTGTTTGATCCAGTCCTTCTTTGTACCCAAAATAATCCATACTTATCATATTCCCCGTGAGTTCTATGCTTCCGCCACCACCCCACATAATGAAGTAGTAGGTAGGCGGGATGGTTACAAATTCAAATGGATATAATTTCTTCATACTGTCGTAATGCCTTGAAATATCTTTTTCAAATTTCCGAAGTTCCGTATCAATATTCTGTAAAGACTCGTAATACTTAGGTTGTTTGGCAACTCGCTCTGCCAGTTTCTTTGGGGTCCAGTTGTATCTGGAAATCCAACCCTTCATCCCAGGTGAAGCTTTTGCAAAGTAGTCTTCAAAAGCAGCTATGGTATCCCCTCCTTGTTGCATAACTGCAAAGGTCTTTCTAAAATTTTCAATGTCTGTATAGCAGAATACATAACCATTTTCTGTACAGGCCATCGCTGAAGTTTCCACCTTAGAAATGTTTTGCTCTTTTTTACTGTTGCATGCGGTTACAGACAATATTATTGCGAATAACACTAAAATGGGCCTTGGAGAGCTTGATGTAAACATTTTTGGTTGGTTTTATTTTAAAGAGGCTTTTTAGAAAAATTTGTTACAGTTCTTACAGTAGGTACGGCATTCAGTTCCTGTAGTTTACAAATCCATGCAAATTCTATGTTTTTCAGCATGTTTTTTTTGGCAGGTTTGTTTTATATTTGCAGTCCGATTTCGGGATGTGGCGCAGTCCGGTTAGCGTATCACGCCTATGGCGTGATGGTCGCCTGAAATAATGAATTTTGTAGTTTATATATTATTAAGTGAAAGGCTTGGCAAATACTATGCGGGTCAGACTAGTAATATTGAAAAGAGATTGGCTACACATAATGATGGAGGTAAGAAGTATACTTCTAGGGGTATTCCTTGGAAATTAGTAAAGACATATGTTTGCAACTCCAGAACGGAGGCGATACGATTGGAACGGCAAATTAAGAAAAGAGGTATTGAGAGATACTTAATTGAAAATTAGAATTTCGGGATGTGGCGCAGTCCGGTTAGCGTACACGGCTGGGGGCCGTGTGGTCGCAGGTTCAAATCCTGTCATCCCGACAAGCAGAAAGTCTGAAAATCGTAAGATTTTCGGGCTTTTTCATTTTAGAGCGTTGCCAATTTATTGGCATAAGTAATGAAATGAAAAATTACCAAAAATGACAAAGCCATTTAGGCTTTCTATTTCCAGCGGAACATGTAATTAGGATTCTCTAAATCCTGTCATTCCGAACATAAAATATGTACAATTCTGAGTTTGTCGGTCTTTGATGGATACAAAAAATGGTATAAGTTCTATTGATCATAACATAGGATTTGTATTATTACCTTATAAAATCAATGGAGAGAAGCATTTTAATTATTGGTCTTATACAATGCATCATATTTCTTTTGTTGCATTGGCAAAAACAAACCAAGACTATAGCGGACAAAATTTTACTCGTTTGGTTACTGACCTTTGCCACTCATCTTTTCATTCTCTTAGTTGGAAGTTTTGGTATTCAAACCCAAGAAATAGAAGTGATAGCAAAAACCATAGTGCTTCTTCACGGCCCTTTTTTATTTCTTTACACGGCCAGCATTTTTCATCTTGAAACAAGGTTACACTATCTGTTTCACTTCATACCCTTTTTGCTAATGACCCTATTGGGTTTCATATTGTATTCAAAAGCGCGTATACTCTGGGAGGACCTAAATTTGATTGTCAAGATGACCTCAATTTTATCCTATCCAATACTTATAGTAGCATGGTTGTCAAGAAAAAATAATGAATTGAGAAATCAAAGCTCCAATAATGTTGTATTAGAAATAAATTGGATAAGAACTCTGGCATACTTGCTTTTTTTCTCATTTCTTTCAAGTATTCTTTTCGTTCTTGCAAATCAATTTTTTCATTGGAACCTTGACAATAATCTCGATATCGTTTTTTATGTATTGATGATTACAATAATGGGTTATTATGGCCTTAAGCTTATTGTCGTTTCTAATTCTTCGCTTATCAAGACAGATACCGGTATCAAGGCACAAAAAAGTTACAAACATAGTCCGTTGGATACTGACAAAATTGAAAAGATTGCTCAAGAAATAATTGTCTTTTTTTCTGATACTGATATGTATCTCAATCCAAACTTTTCCATTTCACAACTTTCCAAAAACTTAAATGTTCCCAAACATCATCTTTCGCAGGTAATAAACAAAAAAATGAAAACGACGTTTTACGATTTGGTAAATTCGAAACGAGTAGCGTATGCAAAACGAAAAATCACGGAACATCAAAACCTTAGAATCACATTGGAAGCTCTGGGGTATGAGTCTGGGTTTAATACTAAAGCCGCTTTTTACTTTCACTTCAAAAAGGCCACCGGAAAAACACCTGGACAATTCAAAAAACAAATACGTATTGATTAATTAAGCAATTCTCAAAAGGCCTTTTCTTTGATTTTATTTGCCATAAATAGTGCGTATGCGAAAATTAGTTCTGTTTACGGTAATTGTATTATTGCTTGCATTTTTATACTGGGCTTTATTTCCTTTGATTGTTTCGAAAGGAGGAAATCTTGCCAAAGATTTAGCTGGTGCCTTACGGGGATACACTCCCACATTTGCAGCTATTCTTACCATAATATGCACAACCAAACAGAAGGGTCTTAAAAAATATTGGCGAAGCATCTTTAGGTTCAAGGCCTCCGCGCTGGCTTATTCGGTTGTTTTCCTGATCCCATTACTCATTAATTTACTTGTGGTAGTGATAACACTATTGATTACGGACATACAATGGAGTTTTGCCGAATTGAATATCCCGAAGTTTTTAGCAATCTACCTCATCTTTATTTTTCTTGATGGTCCTTTAGGGGAAGAGTTGGGTTGGAGAGGGTATTTCTTGCCTACCTTATTATCGAAGTTCAGCCCATTCATTTCCAGTATGATTATTGGTCTGGTCATGTTTTTTTGGCACATGCTCCTATTTGCTGCTGATGGTCCAGAACTCAATTTTGATTTTGTGGTAAAATACCTTGTTTCCATTTTGGGCATAGCGGTTATATTTACTTTCGTGTATTTAAGATTTAGTAAAATTCCATGGATAGCCGTATTGCTGCATACCTCCGTTAATTACTTTATTTTCTTCAGAAATAGCTTGATTCCGGAATTGAGGAATATTTCGGCAGACAATGTCGCCTACGTGGTCATCGTAGTTTTTGTAGCCACCGGATGTCTAGTTCTTCTTAAAAGAGAATAATAAAAAAATGGGAGTTCAGTGAGCCCGACAGCCAAACCAGAAGCGTATTGTTTTATACCTAAATAGCATCGTTATTGGAAAAATTCCATATTTTTGGAAAAATTCCAATATATGCAACGCTCCGGAACAGCAGATCTATTACTCCATGGCGGGGCCGTACCACCCTGGCTCTTCAACAGAATGAAGCAATTGGCTTTACCCATCGTTGAGGCGATAATAGAAAACAATGGTAGAGACGATTTTTTAGAACGCCTATCCAACCCTTTTTGGTTCCAGAGTTTTGGGACGGTTATCGGCATGGACTGGAACTCCTCTGGAGTCACCACTACCGTGCTGAAAGTCTTGAAACAATCCCTAAATCCGGTTTCAAGACGTTTGGGGATTTATGTCTGTGGAGGCAAAGGCAAACAATCGCTACAAACCCCAAGAGAACTCCTGGGCGTTGCTGAGACGACGGGCTTAGATGGCAATCACCTGGCCCAATGCAGTAAGTTAAGCGCTAAAGTAGATAATACAGCCCTGCAAGATGGTTATAATCTTTACATACACAACTTTATAGTGTCTGTTACCGGAAAATGGTCTGTGGTGCAACAAGGGATGCACCATTCTAATGGGATGGCCAGGCGTTATCACTGGCATTCCGAAAACCTAAAATCCTTTGTGCAAGAGCCGCACACAGCAGTTTGTGGCAACAACCAGGGTGCAATCCTAAACTTGGTACATAGAAAGGCACAACCCACCCAAAAGGGCATTTTAGACATTGTAAAGGAGAATCCCGATAGCATTTTAAAAGAAGTCCCCCACCTTTTGGTACCTGTTTATCATCACATTAAGCCCAAAGACGTTGACATGAAACGGCTTGGTAGCATTCTATGGCTAGCCCAGGAAAATGAGACCGGAAATTTTAGGGATTTGTTATTGCTAAAAGGCCTGGGCCCAAGAACCCTGCAATCGCTGACCTTAGTAAGTGAAATCATTCATGGCACTCCCTCTCGTTTTGAAGATCCTGCACGTTTTGCTTTTGCCCACGGAGGAAAAGATGCTACTCCGTTTCCCGTACCTACAAAGGTTTATGATAAAACTATAAACACCTTGCAAGATGCGGTACAAAGAGCCAAAATTGGCCGTACAGATAAACTTAAGGCCATAAAAAAGTTGAGTATTCTGGCCCAAAAGGCTGAAAAAGGCTTTACCCCTAATGCTAATTTCCATGCTTTGGTAAGAAAGGAAAACGAGGAGTCTTACAAATACGGTGGCCGGAGCGTTTTTGGTTTTGCCAAACCCCCAGACAGCAAACAACTGAATTTGTTTGAGCCAGATTGAAAATTGTCTTAAAAAGCGAGGTCAGGTAATTTGGAATCTAAATTCATACCCAAGTTCTTCTTGACAATAGAACTAAGGCTTTAAGGACTTCTATTTCAGCAGTAGACCAGCAATACGGTGTAATATATCTTGCCTAAAGTCCTCGTTGTAATCGCAGTTTGCTAAAAGTACGAAGCCCGCTTTTCTCTCAGGGATCAGAAAAAGATAAGACCTAAAGCCTCTATCACCTCCATAATGTCCAACTTTTTTAAATCCATGGATTTCACCTAATTGGAAGCCTAATCCTATATATGGATTTCCGGGGACAGAAGGTTGAAGCATCTCATCATAGCTACCACTATCATCGTCCAAACCCTGTAAAAAGGAGATCATCCACTTGCTAAGCTCATAGGCAGAAGCATTTAAAGTACTGCTGGGAGCGTGTTCTCTGGTGTAAGGATATGTTTTTCTGACTTTGATGGCACTAGAAAGCCTGTTTTTAGTATGCGGCGTAGTACGTAGAGAGTCGGCAATTTTAAAGTACCTGAAATCGCTAGCTGAGATCCCTGCTGGTAGCAGTAGCTTTAGTTTCACGTATTCTTCAAAGGGCTGCCCGTTTATTCTTTCGATAACGCCTCCCAAAATATCATATCCAAGATTGCTGTAGTAATACGTTGTAAAAGGAGGGTGCTGCAATTTGAGCTTTAAACTGCTTAGGTAGTTCTTTAGGCTTTCCTCGGATTGGTTGTTGTTCTTCCAATTATAATTGTTGATATCTGGCAGCCCTGAAGTGTGATTCAGCAGACTTTTTACAGTGATCTTTTCGCAGTCAGCTTGGGTACAATTGAGTTCCGGCAGAATCTCAAGGAGTTTTGCTTCCAGAGCCAGCTTTTCTTCATTGACCAACTGCATTATGGCCATTGCCGTAAACAATTTGCTGATAGAAGCGGTATGGAAAACGCTGTGTTCTGTAACGGCTTCGTTTTCATTGATATCTTTTAAGCCATATCCTTTGGCAATTAAGATTGAATCGCTTTGAACAATTCCTACCGCCAGACCTGGTATTTCAGCTTCATTCATGACATGGGTAACAATAGAGTCTACACTATTTTGAAGCTCCTGTGGGGAAAGATGTTGCCCAAATCCATGAAAACAACAGAAAAAAAAGAGTGAAGAGAGTAGTGGTTTCAACATGCTTGTAACATTTCAGATTGTTTATGACCTTCTAACAAAAGGAAGGTATGACAATATTTATGAAAACTCAAGGCGAGCAGAACTTCGAATTCATAAAATTATGATCCGCTGCCGCTGGCCATAAACAAGGTTTTTGTTAAAAATAAACTAAATATGTTGTATATACAACTTTAAAAACTATCTTTGCCTTATGAAATATCAATTGGAACACTGTATTGGCTCCAGACTTAGGAGATTATCACGTATCGCCGACGGACAAATAAGAAAGTTTCTAGGGGACCATAAGATCACAGAAAACCAAATGACAATCTTGTTTACATTGCATGAGCTTGGCAAGGTAGAACAGGGTAGGGTAGGAGAAGTGCTATGCCTTGAACGCTCTACCGTGAGTAGAAATATGAAACTGCTCGAAAAACAAAACCTGCTACGACGTACGGGAGCATATAGGCCTGAAGTTGAATTGAGTCCTCAAGGGATGGATTTGGTTAAAATTCTAATACCGCAATGGGAAAAGGCCATGGATATTCTGGTTAAACAATTGCAGGAGGAGGGGTTGCAAAGCCTTCAAAATTTAGAGGCAAGAATGCACTAAAAAATTTACTTAGAATGTTGTATATGCAACATATATAAAAACAACTATAAATCAAAAAGCATGAAAACTACAGATTCAAAAAGTAAAAAGAACCTTATGGTCCCTTGGAAACAAGCACTTGTAACGGCAGTTGGAGTTTATCCACTCTTATTGTTATACGAATGGCTAGTGAAACAGATCTTGCCCGTTCAACATATGGATCGCCGAATAAACTTGCTGATCGTAGTCTTGCTGATAGCAACTACCATGGTGTTCCTGGTGATGCCATTATTAACTAAAATTTTAGGCCCCTGGCTTTATAAAAAACAATCATCTTAAAATAAATAAAACAATGAAAACAAAGCAACAACAATCACGACTTTTGAGCACCAAGAGCGTGCGAATCCAAAAATTTGGACTAAACATCCGTTATGCAGAACTAGGTAATTCTGAGAACCCAACAATTCTTCTCTTACACGGAGTCCCGGAGAATCTACAAACCTGGTATGATACCGCACCTACTTTAGCCGAAAATTATCATGTACTTGCCATGGACTGGCCGGGTTTTGGAGGTAGCGAGGCATTTATTGATATGAAAAATCACAACCCGAGATCTTTTGCTGCCGTAGGTATTGATTTTCTGAATACCCTACAAATTGAGCAGGCACATATCATGGCTACAGACATCGGGCTTTCTCCGGCCTTGATCATGGGGGTGGAAAACCCCAATAGAATTGAAAATATCATCGTTATGGATGGTATTCCATTCCCCACCAGTGCCTATTCTTCCTGGGAGCTAAAGAGTTTTGCGAGAAAGAATTCCCTTCGGGCCAAGGCACTGATCAAATGGTTTCCGAAAATTTCTGCGAAGATCGCTTATAATAAAGGGTTTTATAGAGGGAGCAATATTCCAGGGGAAATCCTGGAAGAGTTCTTAAGAGATGGCTACGATAAAACTACCCAGAATGCCTTTCTGTCCTATTTTCAAAACAATGCGCCCGGACAGGCCTATTTGGAGAGCAGAATTCATGAGATATATCAACCCGTTTTGGTTGTTTGGGGAAGGCATGACCGTTTTATCAATTTTAAACTTGGAGAATTGTTAGATAAAAAACTGGTCAATTCACGCCTTGAAATAATTGAAGACTCCGGTCATTTTGTGCATATGGATAAGCCTGTAAAGCTGTTAGAGCTTTCAAGAAGTTTTCTTGAGGAAGCGGAGCATAAGAATAAATCACTTGTCAATTAGAACTTAAAATTTTAGTCAAAAGTTGTATATACAACAAAAATAGTAAGATCATGAAAACAGAAATTTTAATTACCGGAGCTACCGGAACAACAGGCCAGTATACGATCAAAAATTTATTGGCAAAAGGAAAGAAAGTAAGGGCTATGGTTAGGACCAAAGACCAGAGAAGTGAGGAACTTGAGTCATTTGGGGTAGAAGTGGTACAAGGAGACTTTTTAGATATTAAAAGTCTGGAAAAAGCCTTAAATGGTATAAAAAGAGCCTATTTTCTGTATCCTTTTATGGATTATTTACCAAAGGCAGCGTCATACTTTGCCATTGCCGCCAAAAACAATGACCTGGAGATGGTAGTGGCTATGTCACAAATGGGTGTAAGTGCCACATCTCCAAGCCCTGCCACCCAAAATCATTTCATTACCGAGAATATTTTTGATTGGGCAAAGATTGGAGCCGTACATATCAGACCGGCGCTTTTTGCATGGAACTATCTGGGTTTTGCGGCACCCACGGTTGCAGATCATCAGAAATTCTATTACCCCTTGCCAGATGCAGGATACAGTATTGTACACCCAGAGGACGTGGGTGAAGTGGTTGCCGAGATCCTCTCAGATCCGGATCCGGGAAAGCATCTGGGTAAACGCTATGAACTAACCGGACCAAGCGTTCATTCCGGACAGAAAGTCGCTGAGGACATAGGCGTTACAATTGGCAGGCAGGTCGACTATGTTCCCATCTCTGTGGAAGCCTGGATCGATACTATAAAGGATCATCCCACGATTAACCCCTTTTTGGCAAAGCACTTAAAAGAGTTTAGTGCAGAAGTTGGAGATGGCAGATTTAATCGCGTTACAGATACCATTGAAACCATTACGGGTCACCGGGCACGCTCCTTTAAGGATTATGTCGCGGAACACAAGGAAATGTTCGCCTAATTTTGTTGAGTCCTAGATATTGAAGTCAATTCAAAATAGGAATAATTAGCACAATAAATCCGATAGTAGGTTTTGCCCTCCGAAGCTCGAGGTTTACCACGAGCGAAGGAGGGCTTTTATTTTTTAGTAGGCGATTGGGATTAAGCAATCCTCAGGTAGATTGGAGGTTAAAGGCCCGAAAAGAAATACTAATTCTTATAGGCTTTTTACGAATTAACTTAAGCAAGCTGTATTTTTATAGAAAAAGTCATGAAACTTCCCGAGTTCGTTATTTTGGTTCTGGCCTTCCAGGCGCTGTTGATTTCAATTTTCTTTGTATTCAGGAAGTCGAACACCCGCTACGCGAACATACTTCTGGCATTGTTCTTACTTGTGAGTGCATCACTAATGATTATTACAGCGCTCTTTTGGTCCAGGCTTTTGTTTGCACCGCCTTATATACATCTTTTATACACCCATTATGCGCCCCTGGCTTTGTTTGCACCCTTGTTTTATTTCTATTTGAGAAAGATCACAATAGGAAAAAGTATCAGCATTAAGCGCGATTTTTTTCACTTTCTTCCCATGGCCTTTGCTTTAGTTGCAACAATGCCTTTTCATATACTCTCGGCCTCAGAAAAAATGGACTTGCTCCTGGCGGGCGAAGCGCGTAACTACATTGGCCTTCTTTTTAGGGGTTACGACCTTATTTTAGTCATATTTATGATCGTATATGCCACAGTTATCATCTCTTCTTTTTGGAAGATTTACAGGGGAAATAGGGATCTGAAAATTTGGATACGGGCCATAATTCTTTCTTTCCTGGGGTGCGTCGCAAGTTTTGCGATTTACTACTCTCTGTACTATGCAGGGATATTAACCCAGGATCAGGATTATGTAGTGATTTTTCTTCTTTCAATTTTTGTCCTTATCATCTCATACTTCGCCTTTAATTACGCGGCCGTATTTAACGGAATTCCCATTGAAGAAGTACTGCCCTTTATAAAATATAAAAAGACCGGACTTACAACAGCTTACTCTTCGGAGTTAAAGCAAAAATTAGAAGAACTTATGATCGGTCAAAAACCCTACCTGAACAGTGAACTTAGACTGGATGATTTATCCGAGCTTTTGGGTATAAGCCGGCATCATGCTTCGCAAATAATAAATGAACATTTTAGTTCTAATTTTTTCGACTTTATCAACACTTACCGTGTAAAAGAATCTATTAAGCTTTTAGAAACTAAAAGGAAAGAGATTAATCTGGCTGAGGTAAGTTATCTGGCTGGTTTTAATAATACTGTTTCTTTCAATAGGGCTTTTAAAAAGAATACGACCCTCACACCCTCTCAATACCGCAAGCGCCTTATGGAAGGTGTTGAAAATGCTAACTAGTGTCGGCAAAGATCTGAAGGTTTATAAGTCTTTGCATTTTTGGCACCCTCTTTCACTTGTTTTACGCTGCAATTGTAAAGGTAAGGCAGTGAGGCGTCTTACTTCTAACAGAACAAAATAGATTCCATTTAGATTTTGTTCTCATTTTTTGAAGTGATTTTTGAATTAGCACCTTTCGTCCTTCCTGCCTGCCTTTCTCAATTGCTTAATAACTCAAGCAAATTTCTAACGAAAACTTTACATCTATGAAGGTAAACAATTACTGGATGGTGTTGGTGTTGTTTTTTATGGGGATCACCCAGGCACTGGCACAACGAACAATTACAGGTACGGTAACCGACCAGGCAGGGCTTCCCCTACCCGGGGTGAATGTCTTGGTTAAGGGGACCACTACAGGGACTCAGACCGATTTTGATGGCAACTACGCCATTGCTGCCGATACAGGGCAAACCCTGGTCTTCTCCTATCTGGGCCAGAAAACAGAAGAACGTGCCGTTGGCGCATCAGATACCGTGAATCTACAAATGGTAGAAGATGCCCAGGCCCTGGAAGAGGTGGTCGTCACCGCACAGGGAATCAGAAGAGAGCAGCGCTCTCTGGGCTATGCGGTAAGTAAGATTGACAACGAGGCTATCGAAAACCGCCCCGAAGGTGATTTGGGAAGGGTCTTACGAGGCAAAGCAGCCGGGATCAATATTACCGCTACCAACGGAGTATCTGGTTCGGGGACCAACATTATCATTCGTGGGTTTACCTCTATTACCGGTAGTAACCAACCCCTTTTTGTGATCAATGGTGTACCCTTCGACGGTTCTTCCAATGAGCAAGACTCTTTTTTTGACGCGGTAACCGAATCTAGCCGATTTTTAGACCTGGATCCCAACACCATAGAAAGTGTTAATGTCCTTAAAGGGCTAAGTGCCTCGGTACTTTACGGGGAACGCGGAAGAAACGGGGTGATCTTAATCACCACCAAAAATGGCAGTGCCCAGGCCGCTAGAGGGAAGGCAGAAGTAAGTATTTCACAATCGGTCTTTTTTAACGATCCCGTCCTTCCCAAGTATCAAAATGAGTACGGTGGCGGGTTTCACCAAAACTTTGGTTTCTTCTTTAGCAACTGGGGGGCATCTTTCAATTCAGGAGACCTGAGTAATCAACGCCTGGAACAAAATAGCCTGTTCATCAGAAGAGAAGGAGGCGCGGTTTTTATTCAAAACCCACTTTCCAGACTTAACGACCAGTCTTTGGTAGCTGGTTTTGAAGATATTGCGAATTCGGAATACCCTTACATTCCATATAATAGTGTAGACCAGTTCTTTAAAACCGGCCTGGTAACATCAACCTCTATAGGATTACAGGGAGGCAATGAGAACGTTAGTTTTTCGGCCAACTATGGGTATCTGGAAGATCAAGGATTTACTCCGGGAAACCGACTTAGAAGAAATACATTTGGGGTAGGAGGGCGTGCTACCTTATCCAATAAAATTACAGTCAATGCGGCTTTAAATTTATCGAGAACAGATTACAGCACTCCGCCTATTTCTGCTTCAACCGGAAGTGGTTCAACAAGTAGTGGTAGTTCTGTTTTTGGAGACGTCTTATATACACCAAGAAGTGTGGATCTCTTTGGACTTCCTTTTCAAGCCCTGGATGGAAGAAGCGTCTATTACAGATCGGGGAACGATATCCAAAACCCTAGATGGACGGTAGCTAATGCCAAGGTAACGCAGAATACAGATCGCGTTTTCGGAAACTTTAACCTGTCTTACGGATTGACGGATTGGCTCAACCTGACGTATAGGCTGGGGCTGGATACCTACACGGAATTCAATTCCTATGGCCAAAACAAAGGTGGGGTAGACGGGGATGTCACCGGAATTTACAGAACTATTACGGCCAGGAACACGATTTGGGATCACAGTTTGATCTTTAACGCAGATAAAAATCTCTCCGAAGATCTCAACCTAAAAGTAATTCTGGGAGCAACCGCAAGGCGGGATCTTTACCGTCAGGAAGGTGTAGAGAGTACAGGACAATTGGTTTTTGGGATTTTAGAGCACTTTAATTTTGTAAATAGTGCAACTGCGGGTAGTTTTTTCAGTAGTGCTGCCAATTTCGGCTTCCAATCTGAAGTGAATACTCTTGGAGTCTATGCAGATGCCACACTCGGATATAAAGATTTCCTGTATTTAAATGGAGCCGTGCGTAGTGACTGGACTTCTACGCTTGAACGCGATAATCTGAATATTGTCTATCCGGGCGCCAGTATTTCTTTTGTACCTACCTCGGCCATTGAAGGTTTGGCCTCTGATAAAGGGCTTAATTACCTAAAAATGCGTTTGGGTTACGGTACTTCAGCAGGTTTCCCTCCTGCATACAGCACCAGAAATACTTTGGCCTTAAATGCTCGTTTAATTGTAGATAATGGAGGTAGTGTACTATCAGGAAATGCCGTATCAAACCGTTTGGGAAATCCGAATTTAAAACCCGAAACTGTTTCAGAGATCGAGGCAGGTATTGATAGTAAGTTCTTTAACAATATCCTGGGACTTAATGTCAGCGTCTTTAAAAGAGAAACTGACGACTTAATTACAGACCAGAATCTAGACCCCTCAACAGGTTTTACAGTAACCCGAATTAATGCCGGAAAACTCGAGACTAAGGGGATTGAAGTAGATTTCGATATTACACCCATTAGAGGTGAAAATTTTAGATGGAATATCAGCGGCAACTATTATGCCGATGAGAGTACGGTTACTGAACTTCCGGAAGGAACCGAGCAAATTGCCTTAACCCCTTCAATTAATGGGGAAGCAGCAAATTTTGCCGTAGAAGGGCAACCCTATGGTGTATTACTCGGGAACAGGGTAGTTAGAACCAATGGAGAGCTTACCGTTGACAGTAATGGAGATTACCTTATCGGAGCAAGTACTACCGAAATTATTGGAGATCCAAACCCGGATTGGACAGCCACCCTAAATAATGGAATTAGCTATAAAGGTTTCAACTTTAATATGAGTTGGCAATACCGTCATGGGGGAGATATTTATTCCCTAACCGCAGCAACCTTGATTGGTCGTGGGACGGTAAAAGCGGATGGCCAACCTAGTGGTGAGCGCACCTATGTACTCCCGGGAGTAAAGCAATCTGATGGTACCCCTAACGACGTACAACTTACTACCACAAGAGTATATTTTAATAATCTTTTTGGTGGGGCCAATGAATTCAGTGTTTTTGACGGGACTACAATCCGCCTTGCCGAAGCAAGTTTGGGTTACAGTTTACCTAAGAAGTTTTTAGACAAGACCCCTTTCGGAGCGCTTTCTTTTACCCTATCTGGCTCTAACCTTTGGTATAAAGCAGTCAACTTTCCTTCAAATGTACGCTACGACACGAACAACGTCAGTACTGGTGTTGGGAATGGGCAGGGAATTGATTTTATCACAGGGCCCAGCTCCAGGAGATATGGAATAACCGTTAAAGCCAGCTTTTAAGTAATACAGAATAAAAAGATATGATCATTATGAAAAGAACAATTAATAAAATGCTCAAAGTGCTACTTTTCTTGGCCATTTGCTTTGGAAATGCCTGTGAAGTCACAGAGCTCGAGATTCTGGATAACCCCAACGCGGTTGCTCCGGCTCAATCTGATATCGATTTTTTCTTAAACAGTATTCAGGTGGCCGCAATCACCATGCTAGACGGGTCGCCTTTGGATAATCAAGAGCTCAATGAGGTAGGAATGGAAGTAAGTAGAATGACCCATATGGCCGGACCAACCTATCGAAATGCATATACTACCACAACCCTTAATGGCGCCTGGAGGGCTGTATATTCTTCCGCTTTGCCAGACATAAGAACGATGGTACCCCTGGCTGAGGAGCAGGAGCTTTTTACCCATGTTGGGATTGCTAAAGTCCTGGAAGCCTATATGATGGTGACCATGGTGGATTTCTTTGGTGATATTCCGTATTCCGAAGCGCTAAATGCATCAGAGTTCCCAAACCCTAGTTTAGATCCCGGAGCGGATATCTATTTAGCTATGGAAACACTTTTGAACGAAGCGATTACAGATTTTGGCAAGACCGAAAAGACATTACCTTCTAACGACCTTTTCTATGACGGAGACGAGGCGAAGTGGATTAGACTGGCCAATACCTTGAAATTAAAGATGTATGTGCAAACACGTTTGGTAGATTCCTCTATAGCCGGAAAAATAAATGCAATTGTCACTGCTGGCAATTACATTGCTAGCTCTGGGGATGATTTTCAAATGCGCTGGTCCTCCACTGATACTAATCCTGACAGTAGGCATCCAGAATTCGGTCCCAATTTTGACAATGGCACGGGCGAATACATGAATACTACCTATATGTATTGGATGATTGAGGAGAAAAGTATTGAAGACCCCAGGTGGAGATACTATTTCTATCGCCAAGCCAACGTAAATACTACAGATCCTAACGAACAGTCTTGTGTCACTCAATTTCCACCGGCCCACTTTGGCCCGGAGGATATTTTTTGCAATTTCTCAAATGAAGGCTTCTGGGGCAGAATCCATGGAAATGGTGATGGCATTCCACCGGATGGCGGTTTAAGAACAACTTTTGGTCTTTATCCGGTAGGGGGACTCTTTGATGACAATTCGGCTAACACCATTACCGGAAGAAACATTGGCCTTCAGGGCGCTGGAATCTCCCCGCTTTTATTGGCCTCGTATGTAGATTTCCTATTGGCCGAGGCTGCATTGACCACAGGCATTACAGGAGATGCCAGGACTTATTTGGAAAGTGGTATCCGAAAATCTATGGATAAGGTTATCAATTTTAGTACGGCCAATGTTGATGCTGCCCTTGCAGCCACTTCGGTCGATGTTGATGCCTACGTAGCCGAAGTTTTAGGTCTCTATGATGCTGCCGCTACCCAGGAGGACCGGCTGGAAGTTATTGCCAAAGAGTATTTTCTTGCAAGCTGGGGAAATGGCGTTGAGCCATACAATACCTACAGAAGAACAGGCCAGCCCAACTTGCAGCCCACGAGGATAGCCGATCCAGGACCCTTTATTCGTTCCTTTTTCTATCCGCAGGTATTTGTGGATGCTAACTCACAAGTAGACCAAAAGGCAGATCAGGATGTACAGGTATTCTGGGATAACAACCCTGCTGGTTTTATCGATTAAACTAAAAACGACTTTACTATGAGAAACTATTTTATACATATTCTTTTGGCCTTTGCTATGCTCTTCGTTTCGTGCGAAGACGAAGACAAGTCGCCATTCGATCGAATTACAAATAATCTTGGAACGGCCGGAGGGCTTAGAACCATAAATCTGTTTTCCTCCAGTCTCAATCTTTCAGATTTGGAAAATTCCAGCTTTCAGGTCGAGGTAGAAGCCTGGGATAATGAAGATGGCGGATTGCTTGAATCTGTAGAAGTTTTTGCCCGCCTACAGGATAATTCATCGGGCAATGGTGACAGCAGTACGCCCGAAACCCTGATAAGCACGATTTCTGCCTCTGCATTTTCACCCAATGGAGATTCTGGCTTGCCTAGGACCGTAATCAATGTTTTGGCCAGCGAAGTGGTCGCATCTCTCGGCTTGGATCCTCAAGCAGACCTTGATGGGGGAGACGTAATGCGTTTTAGACTGGCCCTAAACCTCAGTGACGGTACCGTATTTTCAAGCGGGAACCTTGAAGGAAATGTCACTGGAGCTTTTTTTAATTCACCATTTTCCTATCCGCTAACCTTTATTTGCATTCCACCCGCTCCGATTACCGGAGATTGGAGCATAGATATGCAAGATTCTTTTGGCGATGGTTGGAATAATGCGGCTATACGTGTTACCGCTGATGGTACAGCAACAGACTATACTTTCGAAACCGGCTCTACGGCTTCTTTTGTTGTAAGCATACCTGATGGCACCGAAACGCTATCATGGGAGTTCGTTTCCGGAGCCTTTGATAGCGAAGTCACCTTTCAGATATTCGCTCCCAGTGGAAATCTGGTCGCGAACTTGGGTCCGAGTCCGGCAGTTGGCGAAATAGCCTTAAACCTTTGTAATGAATAATTAGGTTGTTGAATGATGAGTAGATTTGGAAAAGCCGTACAATTGTGCGGCTTTTACTTTTTTTGATGCTACATATGTACGTGTTAGGTTATGCCGAGAGAAAACTTTCATTTTAGAATTTCCTGTTATCCAAACAGTCAGGAATTACTCGTAAAAAGCACCTAGAACCTAAGCGCCAAATACACACCAGTCCCCTCCAAATTTACCGTAGGAGCAATGACCAATCTTTCTGATCCCTTAAAAGGGTTCCAGGCAAAGAGATGATCAAAATGGTAGACCAATTTAGTTACAGCAATTCCTATAGCTGAGCCCAGTATCACATCAGAGAGCCAGTGCTTGTTCTTGGCCATACGTAAGTAGGCCGTGGTCGTAGCAAATGCATAGCCAGAATAGGCCAATATAGGTTCGGTATTTTTAAACTCCTCATAGAGCACGGTGGCGCTGGCGAAAGCCAAAGAGGTATGTCCGGAAGGAAACGCTTCCATGTTTGCACCATTAGGCCGTTCCTTATTGATATTTATCTTTAAGCCTGTGGTGATTGCCTGGGTAAGGAGTAAAGACAGGCCAGCATTCTTCGTTTGGTCAAACCAATGATTCTCGGCACGAACACCTAAACCGTCGGCGGCATACATAATGGCTATAGGCGCAAAGCGGGTGTAGTCATCAATATTGGTTGAAAGCTCCTTGTTTACTCTAGGTTGCAGGTCAATTTCAAAGTCGCTGTTAGTCATTAAAAGTGCTGAACCTACTAGCGCAGCTGGTATGAACAATTGCTTAGCAAGAAGTGCTTGTCTTTCAGCCGTGTATCTAATGTTCAAAGAGTCTGATCCCAATCTATCTTGCCCAAAACCGTTTGATGCGAACAAGTTTAAAACCATAAACAAGGTTAAATACTTGCTACTAAACGGAAAGGGGTTATTGCTCGATATAAAGGTATACAGTTCCTTGATAATTAAAATTTTAACTCACTCTATTAAACGTTATCAGGAATATAAAATTGCAATAATTTGGATGGCATCATAAAAAATTGCAGATTTCAATTTTATAAGCAATTGCAGGAACTTTTTGAACATATCAACAAACAGGTGGTCTTTCCCAAATCAGAATTTCAAGACCTAATCCTCCACTTTGAGCTGATTGAACTTGAAAAAAAGCACAAGCTGGTGGAGGCCGGGGATCGCATACTACATCAGTACTTCGTAATTGAAGGTTGTCTAAGAACCTTCTTAATAGATACTTTCGGAAAAGAGCACACCATACAGTTTGCCATAGAGAACTGGTGGGTAAGTGACTATATCTCTTATTATAAAGAAGTACCCTCTATTTTTGAGGTTGAATGCATTGAAAACTGCCGATTACTCAAAATTTCTAAGTCCCGTTTACTGTCCTTATTTCCAAAATCTTCGGGCTTGGAAACCTATTTCAGAAAACAACTGGAAAATGCCTTTGTTGCCTTCCAAACCAGAATTCTCTCTAACCTTAATATGTCTGCGGAAGAACGCTACATAATGTTTACAAAAACCTACCCGAATATCGAACAACGTGTAAAGAACTATCAGATTGCTTCCTATTTAGGTATTACAGCCGAAAGCCTGAGCAGAATAAGAAAGCAAAGATCATAATTGCTCTCAAGGGCTTGTCTTCTGCCTCATTTATTACCATAGATCAATTTTCTTCCTAAGCGGGCCATTTAATTTTGTCTCTATAATCAGAATATTAAAAAGACATCTAAAAATGAAGAAAATTGTTCTCACAACAGTGCTTTTAGCCCTTTTTTTAAATAGTAATGCTCAAAAAATCAACAAATTATGGGAAATTGAAAATCTTGAAGCTCCAGAATCTGTAGTGCATTACAAAGGACATTATTATGTTTCCAATGTTTCAGGCCAGCCAGCAGAAAAAAATAAGCAGGGTTTTATCTCTAAAATTGATGAGCAGGGAAAGCTGATAACACTAAAATGGCTTTCTGGCTTTAATGCTCCAAAAGGCCTTGGGATATACAAAAACAAGTTATACGTGGCAGATATTGACAGCCTTGCTGTTGTTAATCTAGATTCTGGCAGTATTGATAAATGGTACCATGCCGAGGGAGCTACTTTTCTCAATGACGTGGAAATTAGTACCGACGGAACGGTTTATGTAACAGACACTTTCGGAGGTAATGCTATCTATATTTTGAAGAATGATACCCTAAGCATTTTGTTTAAAGATGCCCGTTTAGACTATCCCAATGGATTGAAGCTTAAGGGTAACAAGCTATATATTGCATCATGGGGAGTGGTAACCAATTCTGAAACTTTTGAAACCGAGATCCCGGGCAGCCTTTTGGTTATGGATCTTACCGAGAAGTCTGTTTCAACAATTAGCAAAAACATTGGTAATCTTGACGGCCTCGTCAATTTTAAAGAAGGTTTTATTACCTCAGATTGGATTGCCGGAAAACTCATGTTTATAAATCAAAACGGAGAAGCCCAGGATTTGATCGATTTAAATGCCGGAAGTGCGGATATTGAATTTATGGCGGACAAAAACCTCTTGTTGGTACCTCAGATGCTGGACGGTAAACTTGTAGCTTACGAATTGAAATAAACCAATACATCCAATATAGATCTTAGTACCGCATTTTCATGTTTAGAACTGCTTTAAAAAGGTAATCTTACTAATAAATTGTGTGCTCTGTTGTACAGGATCAAAAACATCGGTTTGAGTATCGTTAAACACCAAATAGATGAAAGATAAGGGCATATACTCCCAACTAAAGCGTACGTTCCAGCGTCCTTGCTCATTAAAACTGTTGTATTGGTAGAAAGTAGAAAGCTGTACCCTGGGATTTAGTGCTAACCTCAAATTGGCCGTATATAGGTTGGTTTCCAGGTCTTCTTCTAAAACACCAACTCCCTCAATATTATTGTGTTCGTAATTCAAAGAAAGCGTTGTGTGGGGTAGGGGGGCAAAACGGGCTGCAGCGTTGATCGTTAGCCTGTTTCCGTTGTAAAAATCCCCAAAATCTACCCCAACATCTCCAGACCATTTTTTAGACTGGTCGGTGTTGTATTGTAACAGATAGCGGGTATAAAAATAATTATCCTGAGCAATTTCCAGACCCAAAGGAGCAAAGTCGAAATTGATGTTTTGCCAGGTAGGGGTTGTGGAGACTTCTAAAAAGCTATTGTCCTTAAACCATGTAAATACAGGAAAAATATAGAGACTGGCCTGTTGAAAGCTACTTGGGTCTGTAGCGTCGTGATTGTAGTTTGCAAACACTCCTGGATCCCATCTTCTAATCCAATCTATTTTTTTTGGCCGCCAGATGTAGTATCCTCCAGGGTTGTGCCTAATTACATCGTTCTGCCTTACAAAACCCATTCTTGGGTTGTAGTTGGCATCCGTATATTCTGTCACCCAGCCGTAGTAGTACTTGTTAGAATCGTTTCCTACAAAAATCCTTCCCGCATAGCCTGTTTCTCCGCTAAGCTCATCAATAGAGCTCGAAAGCAGGTATTGAATGTCCCATTGACTGGTAGGGCGTATTTGCCCGTCTAGAGTTATGGTGGTATTGTTGTTGCTTTCCAACCCTAATTCGGTATAACTATCGTCTAATCTATGGGTAACCATTAGGCCAATATTGTTCTCCCTCCCATAATTTTTTAAATACCTTAAAACCCCAAAATTGGCTCCTGCCGAGTTATCTGTCTCACGCTGACGAACAAAAAGGCCCGCCAAAGCATTCCCCTCGGTTCGCTGGGTAAACCTGGCACCCACATCAATTGGAGCAGGAATAGCGTTAAACTCTCCCTGTAATCCAATTCTACGGCTAAAGAATGGGCGTATTGATCGTTGGAGGCCTCCCACCCATATTCCGGAATTTTCTAAAAAGAACTGTCGCCTCTCAGGGAAAAAGATATTGAAGCGCTCCAGGTTGTTTACGGCCCGGTCTACATCGGCCTGGGCAAAGTCTGTGTTAACCGTAAGATCGAGCACGGTTTTTGGGTTTACGGCCCATTTGGCATCAAAACCAATTTTTGGCTCATTCAATTTGTCGACCAGCACATCACCCTCCTTATTTTCGTCGTATTGATAGAGTGCATAGGGCTCAACCCTTATATTTGTGGAGGGAGGTGGCGCTTGAATACCTGTTAGTTTTGCCGCATATGTCATTCGATAAGGAGTAAAAGACTGCGGGATGGCAGGAAAAGTAGATACCTCAATATCGCGTCTTGCATAACGCACCAAGGTAAAGCCCAGTTCTATTGCGTTTCCGCTTTCCGGAAGATTGTAACGTAACGACTTAAAAGGGATGGCCATTTCGACCGTATATCCGGCTTTAGTTCTTTTGGTCCTTACCCGCCAAAGCGTGTTCCATCCGGTATCGAAATTGTTCCCGTTGAAATTCTGGAAATCTCTCTGATTGCCATAAGGGGTGGTTTGAAAACCCTGGGCATATTGTTTTAAGTTCTGAGGATCTAGTGCAATACCAAAAATATCGTTTTCCCCCCAGCTGAAATCCCGGCGAAGGTCTTGAATGCGAATACCCTCAATTCCCACTGAATCTTTGCAAAAAGCACCGACATAAAGGTTTTTATCGTCGTATAAAAAGCGAACTTCAGTCTTATACCTTACATCGCCTCCTTGTCTGGGTTCTGTTCTAAAAAAGTCGTCCGTGATCAATGCACGTTCCCAATCCGTTTCATCCAGAGATCCATCCAATTTGATATCTCCGTCCGCTTTTGAAACTGCAATTTCAAATGGCTGCTCGGGAGGTTGAAAATTAGCACTATCGTCATCCTGGCTTAGCAAACACCAGGGACAGATCAGTACAAATAAAATAATTCTCTTCATATTAATTGGCACTTAGGATACCTTCTTTTATATAACGATTAGAAACAACGATACCCAGACCAAACAAGGCAATTGAAACCAGCAGCAGCATTGGCACTACGGCCTGAGAATTGTGCGATTTCTGCGTGTAACCAAACTCCGGGAGATTAGGTTGATCTTTCTGAGAAAAATTACGGTTGTTATATAAAAACGGCATAAAATGAGCTCTCCAGGTTCCGGCGAAAGCCACCACTTGGTTTCTAAAATTTTCATAATCCTGGGTGGAAGTACCTGCCATTTGATTTAAGGATTCTTGCACAATAATAGCAGGCGAGATCCATCTGAGACGACCTACCCATTGCTGTTGTTTTTGCAGTTGGGTTTCATACTCACTAAGTACCGGAGATAATTCTTCCTTGATCAGCTTTTGAGAGGCCATATAACGATGATAAAACCCCCGATATTGAGTGGTATCGTTTATTGCGTATTCCGGATGATCTCTTAAAAAATTGTCCAGGATTTCATCTTGCTTCTTGGTGACCTCTGTCTTTAAACTGCGCATTTCATTGATCATCAAGGTACGCGAGGGCATCGGATAGAGTGTATTGCCCAACTGATTTAATATTGAAGGAACCAAAAGCACAAATACTACCCACAACCCTAGTAGAGCAACAGCATTTTTCGCAGAACTGCCCACCCACAAATTGATCAAGAAAGCCAGAGCAAACCAAAAGAGCATATAGGCCAGAATTAAACCCAATAGACCAAAAAAGGTTTTAGCCTGGAGGATGGGGCTGAGACCAAGCCCAAAAAACACGACAAGCAATGAGCCAATTACCAGTATTGACAACCAAAAAAATCGAAGTCCCATTTTTTGAAGCACCCACTTTTGAATACCAATGGGTTGCGCTGCCAAAAGCCTCAGCGAGCCACTTTCTTTCTCTGCTGATAGCACGTCATAAGAGAAAGCAATAATTAATAAGGGCAGTAAGAAAACGATAACAAACGCCAGGTCGAAACTCCCAAAAAGCAGTTGTACCGGACTGGTCATTTCGGCAAAATTCAAAGCGAAATCGTCTCCCGTTACGGTGGGTTTCACGTAGTGCGTAAACAGGTCTGCCTGTCCTGTTGCGATAAATGCCATAGAATGAGGAGCCATGGCAGCAACCCGGGGGTGGTAGTTCCCAACGGCCATTGGGCTGGTAGGAATAGTCCATCTTGAGGCACTTACCTCCATTCCTCGTTCTACAGAGTCAAGAAGTTTTAACATCATATCATCATTTTCCCTGACTTCCTGATGAGCGGCAGCAATATCATTTTTGCGTTTCTCAACCTTTTGCAGGCCATTGAAGACAGAAAACCCGAAGAGTAGCAATAAGGTAATACTCAACAATTGAATCCAACGACTGCGAAATAGCAGTTTCAATTCGTATTTAAAATTGTATGATAACATGGTCAAATGGTTTTGGTTGTGAAAAGTAAAAGGCCAAAAGAAGCCACAAGCCAGAGGCCCAAAATTGCGAGATTGGAGCTGTTCCGATTAAGAATGGAATCCAATTCTGGTGGGTTGTATTCAAAGGAGGGCAATTCTCTCCAGAAAGCTGCATCGGCCTGATAGGCCCAATTCCCGTATTCGGAATTTTCCGCAAAATTGTCGTTCAAAAACTTTTGAGTGGCAATACGGTATTCTTCGGCGGCATCGGCGAAGTCCCAATGCGTGGCATAGTCGGTATGCGCAATAGACATGCTCAAAAAGCGTGTTGGCAAATAGGGCGAAATAGCGGCCAGGCTTCTGTAGACCCCGGCTTGCCTGGTATACTGATCTTTTAGATGATTGTAATGCTTAAAATAGATTTCCGCTTCGTGTTCTTCGCCTTTTTGCATGCGGTAGGCATCAAAATTGAAAGGCAACTTATGCAAGCTATCTACCCCATGTTCTCGGAGTACCTCTTCTTCCAATAATTTGGCTTCCTTGCTCCAGGGATTATGGCCGTCAAGCCCTTCTTTTTTATCTTCTAACACATTAGCTGCGAAGTCTTGCCTCGAGGGGTAAGGATGTTTGCTTTCTGCTATATTGCTTGCTGCCTTGGGTGCAGCTAAACAGGCGATAATCCATACACAAAGGGAAACAACCAGCGAAATACCCGATTTTTTTGTTTTTGAGGAGATTAGTAAGACCACATTGATAAAAATGATGTAATACCCAATGTAGACCAAGAATAGTATCAACAACGAACTCCAGCTAAACACCCCAAAGTCCTTTAAATTAGTCAACATTATGCCTGCTACAAGGAACAACAAGGCCGTAGTTATAAAAATAGGTAAGAAAAGTGCCGCCCACTTGCCTAGCATCCATTTCCAACTTGAAATTCCCTGACTTTTTAAGAGGGTAAGAGTTCCCATTTCCCGTTCTTTAGTAAAGCTGTTGTACCCCAAAAGAATGATGAGCAAAGGGATGATAAAAAGCAAGATAAAATCTGGAGTTAAATCCCCAAAGCGTGCCAAACCGGTTTGGTCTGTTGCCGCACTGAATTGGGCTTCGTGGCGCTTGTGTGCTTCAAGAAAAATTGAAGTTCCAGCGTATTTGTCAACTCCCTGGTCCACTAAAGATAATGGGTATTTGGGTTTAAAGGCATAGGTGCCATAGTGTGCCGCAGAGTGCGGGTTCTTTTCACCCTGATTATCCCATATAGCTCTCTCGGCCGTTTTTGCAGCCTCGTGCTGCTCATTCACGTTTTTATATTGTTTGGCACTGATCCATACTGCTACTCCCAACAGTAAGATGACGATTAAGAATGCAATGCGTACACGGCCATCACGCAGCAGCTCTTTGGTTTCCTTCAAAAAAGTTTTCGAGATCATATGGCTAGCTCTTTATATTCCATAGTATTGAGATAGGCCTGCTCTAACTGAGGGAGGCTGATGTCATTGGCTACTAACTCCTGTTTCAATTGGCCGTCCTTCATGATACCGATATGAGTGGCCACTTCTTTGGCCCTAAAAAGGTCGTGAGTCGCCATCAAGGTGGCCACTCCTTTTGTTCGCATTTTTTGAAGCAAGGACCCAAACTCATTACTCGCCTGGGGGTCTAGCCCTGAGGTAGGCTCATCTAGTAGTAGTACCCTGGCATCTTTCGCCAGAGCGATGGCAATGCCCACCTTTTGGCGCATCCCCTTAGAGAAGGTTGCTATTCTTTTTTCAAAAGCTTCGGCTTGCAAGCCTGCTTCTTCCAGAAATCCCTTTAGGTCTGATCCGGACAACTTTTTACCAGCGATGCCCGAAAAGTAGTCCAGGTTTTCTACAGCGGTGAGGCTTGGGTACAACATCAGGTTTTCAGGGATATAGGCCAGGAACCGTTTTGTGGTTTTAATGTTTTCATGTACGTCTAGCTGGTTTATAAAAGCGCTTCCCGAGCTGGGTGTAATAAAGCCAAGTAAAAGGTTGATAGCTGTTGTTTTTCCGGCGCCGTTTGCACCAAGAAGGCAATATATTTCTCCTTCTTTCACGTTGAGGTTCAAATGATCAAGAGCTGTTTGGTCACCGTATGTTTTTGTAAGGTTGTTAGTTATTATCATGAGAATGAATTTGAAATGATGGTATTAATGCTAAGCATCGTTCAATCAAGCGTATTGATTGATAACTGCTCCATTCAGAGCGATGTTAATTAAGGAGTAGTCCTCAGAGAGAAGACCTTAAACTTTTGGATAACAAAGAGTTCCGTGTTCTAGGACTAAAGAAGAGTGGGCGGGGGCCTGGAAAACAATTCTGTTTTCGATAAGCTAAGAACGACCTGAAAGTTGAAAGTAACAATTTTTGGCTGGTGCGATACCAGGACGGGATTTTCATCTAAGCCATTGAAGGAGGGCGCCAAGGTCTCCGTATGTTGACTATCAATAGTTAATACGCAAAGTTCGCATTGGTTATCCTGTCCGTTGAGGGTATCGTGGTGTTCGTATATGTGAAAAGCAGAAGCCTTTGTCAGTATAAGACTGATGAAAAGAACAACCCCCAGATATTTTAAGATACTTTTCACACGTTTACAAATCTAGCGGATATTAGTGTGTTTTATGTGTTAAAGGAATTATAATTTTCAGAGAACATCAGCTCGTTTTCGGGCAGGATCTTAGCTCGGGCATGGAATTTTTTGTACTTTGCAGAGCAATTGGGCATTACTTGAATTTAATTGTCAAGGAGGAACACCATACCTCAAAGACATCGATTCATTTAATGCCCAATTAATTTATGGAAGAGATTTTACTGAACGAAAAACTACATGAAATTGATCACATTATCAGATCTCAGTATAAACACGTTTCAGACGTTGGTGTTTTAACCGGACTTTCCGGACTTTCAATTTTTCAATTTTACTATTCTAAATATTGCGATACCGATGCAAATGCAAAAATCGGTATGGATATCATTGAATTAGCTTCAAAGAAAATAAATGCCGGCTATACTTTTCCAACCTTCTGCACAGGAATTGCTGGAATGGGTTGGGTACTGGATCATCTTCAGAATGCCGATTTTATAGAAATTAAAAACGAGAACCCCTTAGCCGACTTGGACTCCTATTTGTTCAAAATGATGGTGTCTTATATGGAAAAAGGTAACTATGATTTCTTGCATGGAGGTATTGGGCTAGCACATTACTTTCTTGGCAGGTACAAACTTACAAAAGTAACTAAGCTCAAAGAATCTTATAAAAACATGCTTAGTGAGTTTGTGAGCTTACTGAAAGAACTTTCAAGCTCTGGGAACGGCCATCTTAAATGGAGCTCAGTAGTAAAGCGTGACACCGGCGAAATTGGCTATAATTTGAGCTTATCTCATGGAATGGCTTCTGCTATTGGAATTCTCACCAAGTTGCATATCACTGATGATTTTGGAAAGGAAGTTGAGAAAATGCTAAAAGGAGCTATTGGTTACCTGGTGTCTTTCCAGAATAGTGAAGCTGATGCTTTTTGTCTTTTCCCTAAATGGGTACCAAAAAGTGGTGGCTTGGAGTACGACAGCAGACTTGCCTGGTGCTATGGAGATCTTGGGGTAGGACTCAGCATCTGGAAAGCCTCAAAGGCTTTAGGTGATGCTCAATTAAGCCATAGGGCTTTAGAGATTTTCAAACACGCAATAAAGCGGAAATCGCCTGAGGAGAGCTACGTAATTGATACCTGTTTGTGCCATGGTGCCTTCGGCAACGCTCAAATCTTTAATCGAATGTTCAAAGAGACAAAACTTGACATTTTCAAGGAGGCGGCAGGGTATTGGATTCAACAAGGTTTAGATAAGTCTGTCCATAAGGATGGTTATGCCGGATTTAAGGAATGGGATACCCTCAATAATACCTGGAAGACTGAGATTTCCTTGCTTGAGGGCGTTGCTGGAATCGGACTTACTATAATTGACCATTTAGCCGATTTTGAAACGAACTGGGATGAATGTCTAATGATTAGCTAAAAAAATGAAAGAGAAAACTCCGTATCAAGCCTTTTCAAAATTTGTCTTGCGAACATCACTTTTTCCACTTTCCTTGTTCAAAAACCTGACTTCAGAGAAACGGGTTGACGACCTCAAGTTGAAAGTGCTTTGTAATGAAGCTATTTTTAAAGAAGCGCTATTTCTTGCTTCTCCAACACTCCATACAGAGATGGAGAAATGGTTACAGCTTGGATATAAAGACCCAGCCAAGAGCGAAAGGCTTAAAATCTCATTGTTAAAATACATCTCCCGAATGTCCTCGAGATGTACGCCTTTTGGGTTATTCGCTGGTTGCCGTCTGGGGCGGTTTGGTACTTCTAGCTGCATTAATATCAAAGAAGCCCGGCATAATAAGCGGCATACCCGGCTAGATATGAACTATTTGGTAGCACTTTCACAAGATCTGGCACAAAAAGCGGAAATCAAGCAACAACTTCTTTTTTTTCCGAACAGTAGTATCTATAATGTAGGTAAACAAATTCGTTATATAGAGTATTATTATTTCAACGCCACCAGAAAGCACAAAATTGTTGAGGTGACATCCAATGAGTACATCGATATTGTTCTTGCAAAGTCGGAAAAAGGAGCTTTACTGGAAGACCTGGCATCTTCATTAACTTCCGAAGAAATAACAATAAAAGAAGCTAGAGAGTTTATTAGTGATTTAGTTGCTAACCAATTGCTGGTAAGCGAACTGGAACCTGCAGTTTCCGGACCTGAGTTTATGGAGCAGATCATAGAGGTTCTAAAAAGGCTACAGGGTGTAAATAATATAGTCCAAACCCTTCAAAGCACACAGGCAGCAATGAGAAAATTGGATGAAACCATGGGAAACCCTGTTGCCAGCTATGCAGAAATTACTGATGAACTTAAAAATCTGGGAACAGACTTTGAAGATAAGTACATGTTTCAAACCGATATGTTAATTGATACCACAGACTGTGTGCTAGACAGTGAACTTCTAAATGAGCTCAAAAAGGGATTGTGGTTCCTTAACAATATCAACCCTTCAAGGGAACAAGGTGCCTTAACGGAATTTAAAAACGCTTTTAGCGACCGATTTGATATGGCGGAAGTTCCCTTATCTACTGCTTTAGATGTAGAACTGGGTATTGGCTATGGCCAAAATCGCGACTCTGGAGGGACCAACCCACTAGTGGATGACATTGTTCTTCCCATTGGTAAAAAAAGCAACGAAAACGGTCTACCTAGCTGGAATTTGACGAATGAGCTTGTACATAAAAAGTTGATCGACGCAACACGGAAACGGGCCTATAAATTTAGCTTTGAAGAAGCTGATCTGGATAATTTGCCAATAATGTGGGATGATCTCCCTGATACTATTTCCTGTATGGTACAACTCTTAAAAATTGATGGAGAAACCAAGATCAAATTTAGCGGTTTTGGTGGTTCGAGTGCAGGAAACTTGATTGGCCGTTTCTGCCATTCTGATGCTGAATTAGCCGACTATTTAAAAGAAATTGTGGAGATTGAAAGGGATATCAATCATGATAAAATTCTAGCGGAAATTGTACACCTACCTGAATCCAGGGTGGGAAACATCCTTATGCGACCTGCTATCAGAAAGTTTGAGATACCGTATTTAGCCAAATCCGTTAAAAGTAAGGACAAACAACTTTCATTAGACGACCTTAGTGTCTCCATAAACAGCTCGGGCAAGTTAGTACTGACCTCAAAGAACTATAATAAGGAGGTTGTTCCCCGTTTGACAAACGCACACAATTATGCCACCAATTCGCTTCCCTTATATAATTTTTTAGGTGATATGCAAAGTAGTGGAAAGCGCAGCAGTTTTTTATTTGATTATGGGCCATTAGCCCAAAAGTTTGAATTTCTTCCCAGAGTAGAATTTGGGAACTTAATTCTTCACAATGCCACATGGAACCTAAAAAAAGGACATATTGAAAAATTGTTGAAACCGAATATCGATGACTTTGAACTGGAGTATGAGCTAAAGCGTTTAAGGAAAGAATTTCAGATGCCGCAATACGTTACCTTGTCTGAAGGGGATAACAAACTGCTGATAAATTTGGAAAACCTCACATCTGTCAAAATGTTGTTGAACACAGTTAAAACTAAAGAAGCTTTTGTATTGGTTGAATTCTTATTTGACAATGACTGTATTGTGAAAAACGAAAAGGGGTTTTATACAAATCAGCTAATCGTATCATTTTATAACAGTAGAAAAGTTGCGAACTCAAAATTAAATTGATTTATGAATACCACAATAAAACGAACATTTTTTCCAGGAGAAAAATGGTTGTTTTTCAAGATTTATACCGGACAGAAAACATCTGATGTGCTATTGTCCGAATGTCTTGCTCCAATGGCAGCAGAGCTACTGGTAAATGGCATGATTGACCAATGGTTTTTTATTAGATATGAGGATCCCAAACATCATTTAAGAATACGGTTTCGGTGCACAGATATTACCCTTATAGGAAAAATCATTAACACGGTATTCTTTACAGTGCAAGAATTGATAGATGAGGGATTTATTTGGAGTATCCAGCTAGATACCTATCAAAGAGAACTGGAGCGCTACGGATCTAACACCATAGAATTGTCTGAAAAGCTATTTTTTCATGACAGCCAAATGATAGTCAATTTCCTAGGTCTAATTGAAGGAGAGGAGGGCGAAAAATTACGCTGGCTATTTGCATTAAGAGCGATGTATTCATTTCTGGATTCTTTTGAATATACGGATGACAAGAAACTTCGTTTAATGGAAACTTTAAAAACGAGCTTCGGACAGGAGTTCGGGATGTCCAGGCCGCTAAAAAAACAATTGGATGAAAAATACAGAAATCACAGGGGGGAAATAGAGGCCTTCATGGGAATGAAAAGAGATCAGGCCGGTGATTATTCCTCTTTGCTAAACCTGCTTAAAATCAAAGAAAAGAATATTTTGCACCTGGTCCAAGCTACTATTAGGTTAAAGGAAGAAGACAATCTTAAGGTTGCAATAAACAATTTTCTTGCAAGCCATCTGCATATGTTGATGAACCGCCTGTTTCCGGCTAAAAACCGCTTGCACGAATTGGTTTGCTATGATTTCTTGTATCGTTATATAAGATCCAAAATTGCCAAAAATAACAAAGAAAAAAAACAAGAGTTTTATAGTCTGCCTAAAGCGATAAATCAGTAATTAGCGCAATTAATTTAGACCTATTTCGCTTAGATACATTTACCTTGTCATTATTGCTAAGAATAATGGTCTCCTTTTTATAAATGTGATTAATATGCCTGAGGTTAATAAGGTTAAATCTGCTAATTCTAAAAAAATCCTTGCCTTCCAATAGATCGCAATAATATCCCAAAGGTTTAGAAACCAGATGTTTCTTTTTTCCCGTTAAGTAAAATAGTGTATAATTTCCCTCTGCCTCGCAACGGATGATATCTGAAAACTTAATGGCGATATGTTTACTTCCGGCATGTAATAAGAACTTCTTGCCGTTTTCCTGTACTATCTCCTTAAGCATTTCGTATCTCTGCATCTCAAACATTCTTTTCTTGAACCGGGTATACCTATCTAATAATCTTATCAACCTTCTTGAATCTATAGGTTTGGTCAGGAAATTCAAAGCATAGTATTCAAGGGCCTTTTCCAAATATTCGCCATGAGCAGAAATAAAAATGACCTCAAAGGCGGGTTCAGAAAAAGCATCTAAAATTGCAAAAGCGTCTCCATCAGGCAGAATAATATCCATTAAGACAATTTCAGGACTAGTTTTTTTAATGCTTTCTATTGAGGCCTCCACACTGTCTGAAATTCCTACTATCTCGATGTTATTGAAATTTTCGCTAACGATGTTCTTGAGATAAATTTTTGCATCATGATCGTCTTCGATTATATGAAGAGTAGTTTTTTTTATCATCAATAAGTAGTTATTTTACGATATGATTTTGTGGGTAATATTATCAAAAATACTCCGAAAAAGCTTAGCTTATTTTTTAAGCTTTTTAGTTTCATTCTGCTGTTTGCTGTATGCTCAGGAAAAATCCTATTCGCAGCAAGAGATAGATGATTATAAGATAGTGCCATTAACCCAGGAGAATTTGGCACTCTACAAGAATGTTCTGGAGACGAACCCTAAAGTTGATGGCTGGGTCAAATATTATGCGATGAACAGCTATTTTAAGCAATATTATAAGCAATTTGATTCTGCAGTCATATATGGAAATAAAGCTATCAACTACTTTGAAAATAGCACTTTTAAGCGTGATGCAGATGAAGCAATCCTGGTGAATGCGCACTTTGCTATCGGCAGGGCATATTATGCCAAGAAGGAATATCCCAAGTCTCTTAAGAGCTTGCTTCGGTGTTTAGATCTGGAAAAAAAATATCCTGTTAGATCCAGAGGGTACATTATTTCAAGCATTGCCAACAATCATTTGGCCCTTGGCAATGATAGCCTTGCTATAGATTATTTTTCGAGAGCCTTGAATGATTCCTTATACTCGAGTAATGGTCGAAGCAGAACCACAGCCTTAATGAGAATAGGGGTGCTCTATGGCCCGTATCACCTGAATAGGCCTGACTCTTCAAAGATATATCTTCATAAAGCTTTGTCTAGCGCTATAGAAACCGGAAAGAAGAACAACTTGGTAGCAACCTTGAGCAATTTAGGAGACGTTCATAAGGCAGAAGGGCGTTTAGATTCTACACTTTATTACTATAGCCGCGCAAATGATAGTCTTAAGGTTCATAAGCCTTTAACTAAAGAAGGTGCAATTAAGATATCGCTTTACAATATTTCCAATTTCAGTTTTGTCAAAATTAACGAAGGACGGTTGAATGAGGCTATAAGTGATTTGAATGGGGTATTAGACAGTTTGAATAACTATGCACACTATGATAAAAATGACAAAGGTCTTTTTATAGCCACCTATGATAATCTCATTCTCGCATATCAAAGCAAGGGCGACTATGATAACATGAATAAAGCTTTGGCCGGGAAAGAAGCGTTTTTGGCAGAGTTTCACAGAGACCAACTAAAACAGGAGCTCGAAAAATTGCAAATACAGTTTGAAACGCGCGAAAAAGAATCGGAAATAAAGAAATTAGAAGCACTTAACACAAGTCAGGAGGTAATTCAGCGACAGCAAATCTTGATATTTTCTGGTGTGGCTATCTTGTTTTTGGCCATAATGATCGGTCTTTGGTTATATTTTAGACAGCGCAACTTAAATAACAGCTACAAGCAAGTGGTTTTAGAACAACAATTGCTGAGAACCCAAATGAATCCTCATTTTTTCTTTAATGCCTTGAATACTATAAACGCCCTGCAAAAAGATAATCCAAATAAGGTGGAGAAATACGTAGTTAAGCTATCTAAATTAGTACGCCTCACCTTGGAGAATTCACGCGAAGAATTTGTACCCCTTTCCAGGGAAATTGAAGCCCTTACTCAGTATCTGGAGTTGCAATCAAACTTCTCAAAAAAATTCTCTTTCGCTATTCATATTGATTCAGCAATCCAGGCTGAAAACATACTCTTACCTCCAATGTTGATACAACCCTTTGTAGAAAATGCAATACTACATGGGATAGCGCCGAGGAAAACCGAAGGAAATATTAATATTTCGGTATATCCAAAAGGCAAGAAAGCCCTAGTATGCTCAATTCAAGACAATGGCATAGGATATGGGCAGGGGCATCAAGCTTCGACTATTTCCAACAAGCAACATACCTCCTTGTCGGAGAAGATCGTACGAGAGCGTATGTCCATTATCAGTAAAAAAAGAAAGACACCTTCCTCAATACAGATTACAGTACTTAAGCCTGAAGATACAAGGTTTCCTGGTTCTAAGGTTAATCTGACAATTCCTATGGATTTCATATAGAATTAGACTACACTTTATAAGACTACGCTTACAAAAAAAACAACTACGCTTAGATGTTTCCTCTATCATAAGCCTTGTTAGAAACGTAACTTGAAAAGGTATAATATAAATATATCTATCATGAAAAAACAAAGGTTAAGTACCAAATTGAAATTGTCAAAAAAGGTAATTTCCAATTTACAATCAGATGCTATTAAGGGTAAAGGCACAATCACCTGTCAAACGGATGTTACCTGTCTTTGTCAACCTACTGATTACCCATGCCATATTCTAACAAGATATTGTAATCCTTAGGTAGTATCGCAGCAAATTAAAAGTAATGCCCAACATTGCTTTGTTATGGAAAGGATAGACCTCACGGTTTATCCTTTTTAAGTAATTAAAATTTTGATTGAAGATGTTTCGTGCCAGCACCAGTGCATTCCCGTTTTACAGGCAATTAGACCAGATGGATTGCGGCCCTAGCTGTTTGCGCATGATTGCTAAGCACTACGGCAGATCATATTCTATAGACTATTTAAGAAACAAAACCCATATTACGAGAGAAGGAGTTTCTTTGGGCGGCATTGCCGAAGCAGCGGAGTCTATAGGCTTTCATACGTTACCAGTACAAATAGATCTAGATACTTTAAAAAAAGAAGTGCCCTTGCCCTGTATTGCTTTTTGGAGAGAAAAGCACTTTGTTGTTGTTCATAATATAAAGGGAGATACCTATTATGTTATGGATCCTGCCCATGGTCCATTGACATACAATAAAGAACAATTCTTAGAGGGATGGTTGGGTAAACATACCTCGCAACAGGCCCCAGAAGGTATCTTACTTACGCTGGAACCTACTCCGTTGTTCTATGATAATGAAACTACAGAGAAAAAAGAATACGGTTTTAAATTTTTGTCTGGGTATTTCAGACCACATAAGAAATACATTCTACAACTTTTTTTGGGCCTTTTTGCAGGAAGCTTGCTTCAGCTAATTTTTCCTTTTTTAACACAGTCCGTTGTAGACTATGGAATAAATTATCAGAATATTAATTTCATTTACCTCATACTTATTGCGCAAATCACGCTTTTTATTTCGCAGACCTCTGTGGATTTGATAAGGGGTTGGATCCTTCTTCATGTAACCAGCCGTATAAATATTAATCTAATATCAGACTTCCTCATTAAACTTATGCGCTTACCCATCGCATTCTTTGATTCAAGGAATGCCGGAGATATTATTCAACGTATTTATGATCATGACCGTATACAAGATTTTTTATCCAGTACAACATTGAACACACTCTTTTCGGTTTTCAATGTCATAATTTTTGGTTTGATACTTGCCTACTTCAGCATTGCTATTTTTTCTATTTTTTTTATAGGCTCTCTTATTTATATCATATGGACTTTGTTATTCTTAAAGAAACGAGCAGCTTTAGACTACAAACGTTTTGATCAGGCAGCGGAAAACCAAAGTAGCATCTATCAACTTATAACCGGAATGCAGGAAATAAAACTCAATGGCTCTGAAAGAAGGCGCAGATGGGAGTGGGAGGCTATTCAGGTGAGATTGTTCAAGATATCTATCAAGAACTTATCGCTCTCACAGACCCAAACAACCGGGGGCAATTCTTTAATGAATTTAAAAATATTCTGATCACTTTTGTCGCCGCCAAATCGGTTATAGATGGTAGCCTTACTCTGGGGATGATGCTATCGGTACAATACATCATTGGCCAACTCAACCTTCCTATAAACAATTTCATCCATTTCATACAAACGGGACAAGACGCCAAGATAAGCCTGGAGAGATTGGCCGAAATTCATGAAAAAGAAAATGAAGAAGGAAACACAGAATTACTCAAAGAGTTACCCGCAAATAGGTCAATAAAAATCAAAAACCTCAACTTTCGGTACGGGGGCAAAAGGTCTCCGAAAGTACTGAAAAACATAAACCTTGAAATTCCCGAAGGAAAGGTAACCGCGATAGTCGGCGCTAGTGGCAGTGGAAAGACGACCCTTCTAAAACTTTTACTCAAGTTTTATGAACCTAACAAAGGAAACATTCAGGTGGGCAATAGCGACCTTAGAAATTTGAGCACCGCTTTTTGGAGAAAAAACTGCGGCTGTGTTATGCAGGATGGATTTCTATTTGGAGATACCATAGCAAGGAACATCACAGAATCTGATTCAGAGGGAAAAGTAGACATTCAAAGGCTTTCAGATGCCGCTGAAATGGCGAACATCACCGAATTCATTGAAGGCCTACCCAACAACTACAGGACAAAAATTGGGAATGCCGGTATCAATATCAGTGGTGGGCAAAAGCAGCGTATACTAATTGCAAGGGCAATTTACAAGAATCCAACTTTTATCTTTTTTGACGAGGCGACCAGTGCGTTAGATGCAAATAACGAAAAAGTGATCATGCAAAAGCTACAAGAGTTCTATAAAGGTAGAACAGTTGTGGTGGTGGCTCATAGGTTGAGTACCGTAAAAAAAGCAGATCAAATTATAGTACTGGAAGGTGGTAGGATTGTAGAACAGGGTAAGCATGAGGAGCTCACCAGGAATAAGGGTATATACTATTCTTTGGTTAAAAACCAATTAGAGCTGGGCAATTAAAAAGTATTATGGCGAAGAAAAAAATTAAAGGTACATATGCCACAGAGGAAAGGTCTGAAATAGTCAGTGAAATTCTTGGCAAAAAACCCAACTGGATTGTTCAATTGGGCACTACAGTTATTTTGATCATAGTTCTGTTGTTATTTCTTGGTTCAATGCTCATTGAGTATAACGACATTGTTTCTACCCGGGTAGTTATAACAACAAAGACTCCACCTGTCTACTTAAAAACCCGTACCCATGGCAAGTTGGCATCGGTCTTCATCAAACCAAATCAACATGTTAAAAAAGACCAGATCTTAGCTGAGATTGAAAGTACCGCTAATATTGATGATGTCCTTTATTTAAAAGAAAGAATGGAGAAATTTAAGCCCGAAGCCATTTCTTTAGATTCTATGCGGGAGTCTTTTCCTCCAAACCTGAATTTAGGCCCCATTCAAAGCAGTTATTCAGAATTTCTGCATCGCTATCAAAATTTAATATTATTTAATTTTTTGGCACTTAAGAGCAAAGAGCATGAGATTGTTGAAAGACAATTAAGAGAACAAGAATTGCTTTTACAAAAACAAAAAAGCCAACTTCGGTTGGTCAGAGAAGATTTAGAGCTTTCTAAAAAAGCGCATATAAGGCAAAAAAAACTATTTGACAAGGGAGTAATATCCCGTTCGGAGTATGAAACGGCCTCCAGAGCCTTACTGGCGGATGAGCAAAATTATGAGAATTTCAAAGTGAATATTTCAAATACCCATATTGCAATTGCCAATTTTAATCGCCTTTTAATGCAGATGACTGCCGAAGAGAACGAACAAAACAATGATGGTGTACAACAACTAGAAAATGCTGGTCAGAACTTAAGCAATTCAATCCTGCAATGGGAATATCTTTATCTATTAAAAAGTCCGTCAAATGGCAGGGTAACGCTATTCGATATATGGAACAAAAATCAGAATGTCACCCAAGACATGGTGTTATTCACCGTAATCCCACAGGAAGCCAAAGAAATAATCGGAAGGGTGAGTATTCCCCTGCATAATTCCGGCAAGGTAAAAAACGGACAAAAAGCAATTATTAAGTTAAGCAATTACCCTTTTCGAGAATGGGGTAGCCTTGAAGGGAGGATTGCCAACATTTCAAAAGTCCCAAAGCAAAAAGAAAAAACATATACAGCTTATCTTGAAATAGACAGTTTAAAAACTTCCTACGGCCATAAGATTGAATTTAGGCAAGAAATGCAGGGTACTGCAGAAATTGTGATAGAAGAACTGAGTTTGCTTGAACGCATACTGTATGAATTCCGGGGGATTTTCGAAAGAACTTAATAGGCTAAATTACGCTTCCCGGCCCTAAATAGGATCAAACAATTTTCTGATAGAACCTACTCCAAAGGTCTTACCGATAGATAAGAGCTTATTTTTGAAGACCTAAACCAGACTTTTACGATAATCTACTATCCGCTTTTCTCTGCCCATTGGTAGCTGGGCAATTATCTGAGTATAAGAACTTTTCTTTTTACACCTTCGCAGAAAATAGTTATATTTAGGTCACAACCAAACCAAGAACCTACAGACAATCCTCTGATTGTTGCCCACGGATGTTAGATGAATTACCTCATTACGCTAATATTTTTGTTGATGTTAAACAAAAAATCATTCAAAAAAACTAATCAAGTATAAATGTAAAACCAAAAAAGTATGCAAACAGAAGCGGTCTATTCAAGTGATCTTGCCTTTAATTTGGAAGTATGGAAAAGAGAACTAAAGTTTCACATGTCGGAATTGGATTTTTTTCAGAAAAAACTGGAGGAAATAGCTAGTAGAGAGGATTTTCAAAAATCTTCATTTGAATTAGAATACCTGCAAAATAGGTTGATGATAGAAAGGCATGCGATGGGTAAATTGCTTCACCGCTGTCGGCAGAAATTAAGGAATATCCATAGCTTAGACCACTATAAAAATGTGGACGGAAAGCTACAATACGAGAAGCGATCGCTTTACGATGACCTGAAGCACTATGTGAATTTGCACTATGAATTTAAGGAAGCCATTATGGACTTTTTTCTAAAGTGGTTGTAAATTGTTTTATTTCAAACTCTCTTGTACGGAGAAACTAAAGCAAACTCACCAGGCTTGGTAATACAAAAATCTGATACGAAAGTGTCGGATTTTTTGGTTGTATAAGGCATGAAAATCACTAAAGACCAGGCAAGTACACCTTTAGTAAAATCATGGCTTTCAAAGTTGTGATAAACCCTTCACTTTATGTATTTTTCCAGCATTATTTTCCTATGATCCTGGAATTGATTCGTAAACCACTTTAAACATTTAACTCAGACAAATGGATTACTACCTGATCGCCACAATATTGGTGACCCTCTCCGCAGTGTTTGGCTATATCAACGTACGCTTCTTAAAACTCCCAAACACCATTGGCTTGATGCTCATCACCATAATTTACACGCTTGCGGTATTTGCCTTGAGTTATTTTGACGATACCTTGCTTCAGGCAGAACTGGAGCTCATCAGGCAAATTGATTTTAAGGAGCTACTGATGGATCATATGCTTAGTTTTCTCTTGTTTGCCGGGGCTATGCATACCAATTTTCAGCAGTTGCGGGTACAACGCTGGCCAATCTTCTTGTTTGCCACCTTAGGTGTACTGGTATCTACTTTTCTGGTTGGAGGCGCCTTATATTTTCTCTTACAGCTACTCGGTCTGGAAGTAGCATTTATTTATTGCCTCCTTTTTGGGGCTCTAATTTCGCCTACAGACCCTATTGCCGTTTTAGGAATACTTAAAAAAGCAGGAGTTCCTAAGAAACTGGAGACAAAGATTGTTGGCGAATCACTTTTTAATGATGGGGTAGGGGTAGTGGTTTTTTTAACCATTTTCAATATTGCATCGTCAGGCAATGGTGAGGTGAATTTTGGCGAGATTGCCATGCTTTTTGTGGAGGAAGTTCTGGGAGGAGTGGCATTAGGGTTGCTATTAGGGTGGATTGCCTATAGGTTGATGAAATCTATAGACGATTTTGATATCGAAGTCATTATCACGCTGGCCCTGGTTATGATGGGCACCATTGTAGCTCAAAAACTGCATTTTTCAGCGCCTTTGGCCATGGTAACAGCCGGATTGGTAGTAGGGAATGACACCATGCGCCACAGTGCGATGTCTGATACTACAGAACTTTATGTAGACAAGTTCTGGGAACTGGTAGATATTCTTCTCAATGCTGTTTTGTTTGTACTGATAGGGATGGAAATGCTTGTCCTGGTTTATGATGGAAACTATCTTGTTGCCGGCCTTTTGGCAATTCCGATAATATTGCTTTGCCGTTACCTGTCTCTATTACTGCCAGTAAACCTGTTCAGAAAAAAATTAGATTTTGTGCCAAAAACCAATTTGATTATGACCTGGGGAGGTCTACGCGGCGGAATATCTATTGCACTCGCTCTTGGACTCTCAAAAGAAATGTATCGCGATATGTTTTTGGTAATAACCTATGTGGTGGTTGTATTCTCCATATTAGTTCAGGGCCTGAGTGTTGGTAAATTGGTAGGGTATCTCCGTGAGAAGTACAGTTTTTAGCAAAGAGAGGAAAGTGACCCTCGCCTGAAATGTTTATACCTCATTAAATTATGCCAGTACCAGGACTGCATGAAAGTGCGTCCTCAGCAAACAGGTGCTTAAATACCACGAAAACACTGCTAAGTCCTATCTGCGCTGAAATTAAATCATGTCTTGGATTTATGACTAAAGGTTTATTAATTTTCAAAGTAATCTTTTTCCTTCATTTTTTAGAATATTTTATTGCATCATAATCATTGTTTTCTATTTTTGAAATGAGTTATCCAGTCATCATAGATCAACCTCATTGATCAGGTTTTGGCATTTATAAACCCAATTCTAAATCATATTTACTATGGCCTTTTTTTTACATACCAAGTTCCGATCTGCAATCAAGGTTTATTTCTATTTTTTACTTGTTGCTTTTTTCTCCTGTACCCCTGAAGATCCCATCAATACTATTACAGTAGAAGCAAGTAGGGAGGACCAAGAAATATCAGACAGTTCTGACTTTAAAGTAGGTTCAATCAGTTTTGATGAATTGACCAGAGCTATTGAAAACACTTCCAATTATCAGGAGTTAGCCAATCAATTTGATGTTTATTCGAAAAGCGAATCAGGCAAGTCCAATGGAGGGAAGAAAACATACATCCTTGATACAAATTATATAAACAAGGTTGAATCTGGCGATAATATCTCCTATACCTTCAGAGTAAAGAATAGCAAGGACACCCAAAATGTAGTGGTAACACAAAAAGGTGAGAGATTAGACATCAAATTGTATACCTATCATTTTAACAACGGAATCGAAATCGACGACAAGGGCATTGAGTTTGGCGAGGTTGAGGTCGAACAACTAAGTAAAGATCAGATAAAAAGCGGTCTTGCGTCTAATGGGAACTGCTATTATACAAATATCGGCTTTCCATTTCCCTGCAACGGTGTGCTTGGTAATGGGCAACCCGCGGACCATTACCCTGGTGATAGTTGTAGTGCGGACCAACGACCTGGTTATATTTGGGTGAACATGCAAGTATGCCTTCCGGGAAGCCCCGGTCAGGCCTCTATAATTATGCCAAGAGAATGTACTGCACTTCAATGTGCTCCTATTGAGGGGACAGGCGGTGGTGGAGGTGGCGGCACCGGAACAGGAGGCGGAGGCTTTGGTGACGGAACTTCTCCAATAATAGACGATGACGGGAACTCGCTTTGGGAGATTTATCTCAATAGTAGTGTAGATTATCTGGATAATTTAATGAACCTTAACTATGCTCAGGAGTATTATTTAAAGTCGCATAGTACCAACCTGGATGAATTTATGAGCTATTTGTATATAAATGGCAACTCTAATGAAGCCAGAGCCGCCACAAAGATTACAATTGATGCCTTAAGGTATGGCAAGCTCAACGGACCTTATAACTCTCAATATTACAGCACCATAAATTCTCATGTCAGTGCCAATTTAACGGATCCTGTCACACAAGCGCGATGGGCGGCGCATTTTTCGATGCAATGTGCCATTTTGAAGTTGGAGCATCCGCAATGGTCTGATATGAGAGTTTTCTGGGAGGCCTCCAAAGAAATGGTTCATCTTGTCTTGGATATTGGTGGTCTTGTTCCGGTTATTGGAGAAGTATGCGATTTAACCAATGGTTTAATATATACAATAGAGGGCGATGGGGTTAATGCTACTCTTAGCTTTTCAGCAGCTATTCCTGTAGCAGGTTGGTTTGCCACAGGGGGCCAAATTTGCAAAACGTACGATTCAATTATCCAATAATTCGAAAACAAGTTTAAAATGGATCGTTAAGGCAAATGATTTAATTGCTTTCGGAGATAGGAGTCAATTGAGAAGAGTACTTAAATTAGATGTAGGAGACCCCAAACAGGCACATCATCTGATATCTTGGAGCAAGCGCAATCATCAGGCCATTCAAAAGGCGGCAAAATCGAAAAATGCCTTTCATATGAATGAGGCCTTAAATGGAATTGCAGTTGCATCTTGGCGAAACCAACCAAACCATAACCTTTATGATAATAGGGTGCAGCAACTATTGGATCAAATCCCAGCTAATTTGTCTCCTGAGCAAACCTACAACCAGGTGCTAAGCGCCCTGAATACTGTTAGGAATGCAGTTCAAAATAATCCTACCAAGCATTTGAATGATATTGTATTTTAGCAAAATATGAGCAGTTTGGAAAAAGATATACATAAACTCATCATTGATGAAAGCCCAATGCATTACAATAAGTTATCTGATCTTTTGCGTCCTAGCCTTGGAATAAAGACCAAAGAACGTGTAATGCAATCAGATCGTATTTCCAAGTATGGAGGGATACCAGATCTGCCAAAGCATTTTGAATGGCCGACTTTTGCAGGAAAGCCTTTATCTTTTATCTGTCAATTAAATCTATCAGAGCTACCAGCTCATCTTTTTTCAGAAGATCTTCCCCCTGGTGGTATTCTTTATTTTTTTATTCTGACTGAGGGAGTTGAGAATAGATTCCCCGTAGAAAAAGGTGAGTACGTGGTACGTTTTGTTGAGCCGGGCGCTAACCTTTCTGTGCGGGAAAATGAGGCTCCCAGGGGAAAGGTATTTAAGGAAGTCGCTTTAGATTTTTATAAGCACTTCACTTTCCCTTCGTACCAAAGTTATTTAAGGCGCAATGAAACTGAAGAGCTTGAATATATTATTGAAAATCTAAAAGATGAAATATCGTTGCTTACGGATTCTGCGAGCGAGATAGAAACCAGGCATCAAATTTTAGGAAATCCTCAGGCGCTTCAGGGAACCGTAACCTACTGGTGGGCTCATAAATCTCTCGGGTTAAAAGATTCGGAATTAGATCAAAGCTTAAAAAATCTATTGCATACAGAGGAAAAGAGGTATGAGCTTTTGTTACAATTAGACTTTTCTGATGAAAAGACCAACTTTTCGGAATTCGGAGGTGATGCTATTGCCTACTTTGGAATTTTGAAAGAAGACCTAAGCAAAGGAGATTTTTCAAATGTTTCATTGGTAATTCAAAATACCTAAAGTTCCCTTTCACCCCCGGAATAGCGAGTTACACCCTAACTAATATTTAGTAGTGATAATTGCTTTAGTGATATCGAGCAGTTTTTTAATTTCAGCGAGCTTATATGCGTCCTTAATTCTCCCACCAATTTGAAGTGGCTTCTCTTAATGCATCCAATACAATAGGCTCTCCTATCTTTGGGGTAATCATTGGTATTTCCAGTTCTCTCGCCTTTTTACTTGCCCGTTCTACCGGGTCTGTCCAGGAGTGCAATGCCAGCTTAAACGCGCCCCAATGAATAGGCATAATCACCTTGGCTTCCAGATCCAGGCCAGCCTGGGCGGTTTCTTCCGGGAACATATGAATGTCTGGCCAAAGCTTGTTGTATTGCCCGCATTCGAGCATGGCAAAATCAAAAGGGCCGTATTTGCTTCCAATGGCTTTAAAATGATCCGCATAACCACTATCACCACTAAAGAATATGCTTTCGTTCCCAGACTTAATAACCCAGGAACTCCATAAGGTGCTTTGGCGGTTGTTGAATTTCCTCCCTGAAAAATGCTGGGCAGGAGTACATACAAACTGCAAGCCTTTAAAGCTGGTCTCTTCCCACCAATCTAGTTCTATAATCTTAGACTTTTGTACTCCCCAGGCTTCTAAATGAACGCCTACTCCCAGAGGCACATAGAACATCTCAACCTTTGCTTTGAGCCTGCTGATAGACCCATAGTCAAGATGGTCATAGTGGTCGTGGGAAATCAATATGGCGTCGATGCCCGGCAACTTTTCAATTTCAATAGGCAGGTTCTTACTAAACCTATTGCTTCCAAGCCAGGGATGAGGCGCCGGAACTTTCCCAAACATGGGATCTATAAGTATATTTTTTTGTTCTATCTGCAATAAAAAAGCAGAATGCCCAAACCATATTAATCTTGTTTGAGTCACATCATCGGCCAGTTCTAAAGAATCTATAGCTTGTACTTCAATGTTCTTGGAAGGTGTGCCATTTTCAACCTTTGTGAAGAAAAATTTTCGGCTTAAGCTCAGCATTTCCAAAAAACTGAGTTCTTCAGGAACATCTTTAGTATTTGCAAATGCACCCTCTTTAAACTGTTCTGAACTGTTGTATTTTGCTTTACGTTCCTCTGAAACTTCCCCGCCAAAGGAAGGGTAAAAATTTACGAAGGCCAGGTAGGCCAGAATTAATATAACAACAAGCAATCCAATATATAGTAGCATTCGTTTTAATATTTTTAGAAATTTTTTCAAAACAGTGTAGGGTTAATTTTGTGCCAAGGCATTGATATTTTTGTTTTCCAGGTGTTTTAGTTCTGAAGGATGAAGCAAAGTATGGATCATCGCAAGTCCGACATTAGTGGTGGTTGTGATGTTTTTTGATTTTTTAAAAAGTGGAAAAAATGGTCTCATCAATACATAAATGGCATTGTACCAGCCTGTTTTTGATTTAATACCTCTTTCTGGGATGATCATTCCTGGCCTGAAACAATATGCATCTTTAAATCCTTTAGAGAGGATATAGTTTTCTGTTTTACCTTTTACCCTTGCCCACATTGTCTTTCCCTGCTCAGAACTGTCTGTTCCTGCGCCTGATACATAATTAAAAACCATATCCGGATTCAAACTGTGAAGCACATCGGCAAATATCTTAGCAAAGTGGTAGGTTAAACGCGTATATTTTTCTTTGTTTAAGCCAAGAACAGAAACACCCATGCAGTAATAGCAGGCATCGTAACCCCTTAAATGGTCTTCCTCCCTTTCAAGTTGGGAGAAATCTTTCAATAAAACCTCCTTTAATTTAGGATGATCAAAACCTAAATGACTTCTACCTATAACAAGTACCTCTATGATATCCTTATGGTCTAAGCACTCTAATAAAACGCCTTTGCCAACCATACCTGTGGCGCCTGTAATAATTACTTTTTTCATCTTAGTTTAATCCTCTGTATTTAGCCGGACTCATACCGGTCTTGGACTTAAATAGTTTGCTAAAGTGTTGCGGGTATTCAAATCCGAGATGGTAAGCGATTTCACTTATGGCGCTGGTGCTTCCGAGAAGTTCGTTTTTAGCTCTGTTTACGATAAATGTATTGATATGGTCTTTGGCAGATTTTCCCGTTTCTTTTCTAAGTAAATCACTCAAATAATTCGGAGACATATGCAATGCCTCTCCACAGTATTTGACCGTAGGCAATCCCAATTCTAAAGGCTTTTCTGAGGAGAAATATCCTTTTAAAAGCTGCTCGAAGTCACTGATGTGATCCTGGTGTAAATTTGTGCGAACATAGAACTGACGGTCATAATAACGATGGCAATAGTCTAAGATAAGTTCGATATTGGTGATGATGAGTTTTTGGCTGTGTTTGTCAATGTTTTGATTGATCTCAACTTCAATTTTTTGCACCAATTCTGTAAGTATGACTTTTTCATCATCAGATAGGTGTAGTGCTTCATGAACCTCGTAATCAAAAAACGAATAGTTATCAATGGCTTTTCCTAACTCTGATTTTCTGATCAGATCAGGATGAAAAACCAACATCCAGCCTTTAGCACCGTCTTCCACCTTTTTTTCCTCCATTGTCAAGACTTGCCCGGGCTTTGAAAATACCATAGTACCCTCAGTGAAATCATAAGAGTTACGACCATAGCCCATAGAACCGATAATCCCGTCTTTAAAAGAAACAGCAAACAAATTGGTGTTGATCCTTACCCCTTCGTACAGACTAAAATCTGGCAGGTCTTTTGCCCACATAACCGAAACCAATGGATGTTGAGGTAGCGGCATCCCAAAGAGCTTATTCGCCTCTGCTATAGATTTTATGTTTAGAATATCATTCATAAGCTTAGCGCTTCGGTTTTGTTAAAATTAATCATTAACTGCTTGCATTTTCCTTATTTGTTTCAATTGGGGTTTTTTTAGTCGCCCCGCAACGAGGACTGAGTCACTGCCGTTTTCGGCATCAATTCGCACAAGATCGTTGCCTATGGCACTAAGTGCCCCTGTTATTAATGCTACGTTTTTCATGATTTTAAATTTCTATTGTCAATTAATTACATGGCAAAATTAGACTCATGATATCTGGAGCACGTATATATTTTACAGAAGCTCGAATATATTTTACTGATTTATAGTTTTTAAGATTTGCTATTGCGCCATTGCTTAATTCTGAGAATTTTTATTTTTGAATACTATAAGTATTCACCCACTCATGGACATACAATCTCAATTGCTTTTTTTCTTCAGTGCCCTGGGGGCATTTAACGGACTATTAATTGGGATGTATTTTCTTTTCTACGCCAAACCAAGGCATAAAAGCCATAGATTTCTTGGGTTGTTACTGCTTGCTTTGAGTGTTAGGGTGGGTAAATCTGTTTTCTACTATTTTGTTTATAACCTGGCTGATGTCTATATCCAGCTAGGCCTTTTTGCCTGTTGGTTTATTGGTCCGCTTTGCTATTTCTACATAAAGTCTGCTCTGGAAGTAGACCATAAAATAAACAAAGAGTTAAAGATCCATTTCGCATTTTTAATACCTATTGCGTTAGTTTTGTTTCTGGCATTTCCAAGAAGCACCTACGAGGACTTGTGGGGCAGTTGGTTCATTCAATTTATTTACGTTCAATGGATTGTTTACCTGATAGCCGCTGGCTATATTATTTGGAAGAACTATTACAAAATACGGAATGCCAAAAAAGGCATGCCCTCATTTAAGTTATGGCTTTTAAGCATCTACTTTGGTAACCTTATAATTTGTATTGCCTTTAATACCGGTTACTACACTTCCTATATTGTTGGCGCGTTGTCCTTTTCCTTTCTTTTTTACCTGCTTGGGTTACTTCTCTTGTTTGCCAAAAAACGCAACGAGCTTTTATTTCTTAATGTTCCAAGGAAGCGGGAGAAACGCATTAGCAGCCAGAACGCCCTTTTACTAATTAAAAAGCTTGATAAGTTAATGGGAGAAGACGAATTGTTTAGAGATGCCAACCTCACTATGCCTAAGGTGGCCAATAGCCTAAAAATCTTACCCAACAAATTGTCTTTGCTCCTGAATGATAATATGAATGTTAGTTTTTCTAATTACCTGAATGAAAAACGCATTCTTGCCGCGCAAAACTCCATCAGAGAAAACCTTAATCTTTCCTTTGAAACCATAGGATACGATTGTGGTTTTAATTCTAAATCGGCCTTTTATGCAGCCTTTAGGAAGCATGCCGGTACAACTCCGGCACAGTTCCGAAAATCCATAATAGATAGAAGCGCATAATTCCTGAAGTGTAATTCAGGACTCCTGATTTATTACCCGACATCTTTTTGAAACACAAATAGGATACCCTTGTATTCAAATTCGTACTATGAAAAAATTAAGGTTCAGCCTCCTTGTTATCTGTTTCTTATTAACATTCAAAGGAAACTCACAGGAGGTAATATTGCTCGATAAAGACCTGGAACAGCGGATAGAGCAATTGTTTGAGGAGTGGCAACACCCCAATACGCCGGGCGTAGCATTTGCCATAGTTAAAGATGGAAAGGTGATTTACAGGAAAAATTGCGGAGCGGCAGATATTGAAAATGAAAAACCCATTACATCGCAAACCCGGTTCAATTTAGCGCAGTTGTCTATGCACTTTACTTCCTATGGTTTGTTAAAGCTTGTCGTAGAAGGAAAACTATCACTAGAAGACAATGCTGGTAAATACATAAAAGAGCTCAGCAACCTGCCCGAGGTGGTTAGCGTAAAGGATCTGATAAGCCATTCAAGCGGACTCTATGACTATCAACTTCTAAGGTCTCTTTGCGGATGGCAAGACACCGATGCATTTACCCAACAAGATGTTTTAAAATTAGTATCGCTTCAAGAAAAACTGGCGTTTACCCCAGGTACGGACTATGCCGCGGCAAACACCAATTTCGCCTTGCTAGCAACATTGATAGGTAATGTTAGCGGGAAATCATTTAAGGCATACATGGAAGAGGAGGTTTTTGCCCCCATAGGGATGACAAATACAATTGTAGTTGAAGATCTGAACATTTTAATAAAAGATATTGCCAGGTCCTATGCAAATCGCAATGAGCAAACCGTACTAAATAACTCGGGAAACACGGTTTTGGGAATGAACAACATTTATTCGTGTATCGATGACCTAATCCTTTGGGAAAATCACCTTAGCAAGTCCAATGAAACTACCAAGAATATAAATCATTTAATGGACACCCCAGTCGCACTTTCCAATGGTAGAAAAAACAACACAGCCTATGGAGAGCTTACGCTAGGCCAACTATACGGGCATAAAGAACGAGGCCTTTTCTCAACCTATAGTACCGGAAGCCTGGGTGGACATGACAGTTCAATCTTTAAATTTCCAGGTCAGAACTATACAGCGATAGCACTGAGCAATACTGGCGATGGTTATAACGGCTATTTAGGGGTCATAGCCGCACATAACATTCTTGCAGCGCATTTTACCGAACCTGAGACGGTAGATTTCAATACAATTAAGACAAAATCCTTATCCCTTAAAAAACTTCAAGGTTTTGAAGGACAATATTGGGATCAGCTAGGCGAGTTAAGCCGGGAAATAAAGGTAAAAAATGACACGCTTCGCTATGTAAGAACCAATGGCTTTGAATCTCCTTTGATTCCATTATCCGAAAATACATTTCAAATGAAAGTGGAGTTCGATGACAAGATTTACATCGTATTTCCAGAAGAGGGAGCAGCCACCATGGAATACCAGTATTATGGTGCAGAGCCGATAATTTTTGAAAAGTATAAACCTATAAAATTTACCGAAGAGGAATTGGCCAATAACTTCAGCGGCACCTATCTTAATAAAGAATACAATACTGTTTTTGAGGCCAGACCAGATAAAAACAGCTTAATATTGAGCAATATTAAAACTGGTGATATCAGTTTTATACCAATAAGGCAAACACTATTTTCCGCCAGCGGCAGGGTTATGCGAAGTATAGATTTTAGTACCGATGAAAAAGGAAAAATTAACGGGTTCTTTGTTAAAAATTACGCGATCCGCAACCTCTGGTTCGAGAAAATAAAATAAAAATCAATGTTATAGGGACAGGACTCGGTTTTGACTTCTTAAATTTCGATTCACAGTATTGCCTAGGTAGTACAGCCTAGAATTTTTGTAAAATGTATATATTTAAAGATCTAGCGATATATACCATTTTATCTCAAATCAATATAGGCCGGGTGGAACATCTAAAAAAGCTCAAAAGTAAAATCCTTTCATATACCCATGTAGATGAGGGGCTTTTAAATAATGAGTTAAAGTTCTATGAGCAAATTCAGCTTAAAAAAGGTGAAACATTATGCGTTCCGGATCAGTATGTCAACCACTTCTATTATTTAGATGCAGGGTGTATCTATTACTACAAGATGGAAGAGGGTGAAATAAAAGTACTGGAGTTTTATACGGAAAACATCTTTTTTACCGATTTACTTGCCTATGTAAGGGGTACACCATCAAAGTATTATTTAAAGGCCTTGGAAGATTCTACGGTATACGCCATAAAGAAAGCCGATGCCGAAAGCTCCTTTGAAAGGTCGCATCAATTGGAAAGATTTGGGAGATTATCTATGCAGGAGGCTTTTATGAAGTCTTTTACCCGTATAGAACGCCTGAGTAGCCGTAGCAACGAAGAGCGATACTTGCGATTGCTGGAAAAAAGACCGGATATTTTACAAAGAGCGCCTCAATACCTTATTGCTTCATATTTGGGACTCACGCCAGTAGGGCTTTCCAAAATTCGACGGAGATTGGGCAGAGCCTGATCAACTTTCTTCTTTAATACTGCTTTATTAAACCAGTTTAATGATTTTCGGGCTAAATAGTACTACCTTGAAAAACATTAAATTCTAAAGATTAAATTGTACTATGGCAAGCCAATATGTAGATTTAGAAACACTAAAATTTTTACTTTACGATACGCATGGACTAAATGATATTTTAGATCTGGAAAGATATGCCGACTATGATCATGACTCGGTTGAGTTGATGTTGAACGCCGTTAAGGATTTTGCGGATAAGGAGATGTTTCCATTTTTTAAGGAAATGGATGAATCTCCGGCCCATTTTAAAGACGGGGAAATCGTAGTTCATCCGCAGGTAAAAAAATATATGAAAGCCGGCGGCGAAATGGGTTTCCTTTCGGGCCCCTTTAGCTACGAGGCTGGTGGTATGCAGATGCCCACAATGCTTATAAATGCCTCAGCTTTTATTCAGGAAGCAGCCAACAATCATTTGCCCGGTTATATTGGGCTGACAGTGGGCGCTGCCGAGCTCATAGTTCATTTTGGCAATAAAAAACTCAATGATACTTATGTACCTAAAATGCTAAGCGGAGATTGGGGAGGCACTATGTGCCTTACAGAACCTCAGGCAGGCAGCTCCTTATCAGATATTGTGACATCTGCCGAGCCAGCAGGAAAGGCGTATAAAATTCATGGGCAGAAGATCTTTATATCGGCAGGAGACTACCAGGGGGCAGAAAATATTGTTCATCTGGTCTTGGCTCGTATTAAGGGAGCACCCGCAGGTACGAAGGGGATATCATTATTTGTAGTGCCCAAAAACAGGCCAGGCGAGGATGGTTCATTGATCTCCAATGATGTAACGACGGTTGCTGATTTTCAAAAGATGGGGCAAAAAGGCTATTGTACTACCCACCTCTTTTTTGGAGATAAAGATGATTGTACAGCTTGGTTGGTTGGAGAGGCCAATCAAGGTTTGAAATATATGTTTTTAATGATGAACGGCGCCAGAATTGCAGTTGGCCGTGGTGCCGCTGCGATTGCCACTGCAGCCTATCACGCCTCCTTAAACTATGCCAAAGAAAGACCGCAGGGTAGAAAGTTAACTCGGGGAGGTAAAAAAGATGCAACCGAAGAGCAAACTTTGATCATCAATCACCCAGACGTTCGCAGGATGCTGTTGTTGCAAAAGGTGATCACAGAGGGTTCTTTGAGTCTTATTTTCCTGGCTTCAAGATATCACGACCTATCACAATCGCTTCCTGATGCTGAGGAAAGGGAGAAATACAGGTTGCTGCTAGAGATCGTTACCCCCGTAGCCAAAACCTATCCCTCCGAAATGGGCATTACGTCTGTAAATAATGGTGTTCAGGTACTAGGCGGTTATGGTTTTTGCTCAGACTATATCCTTCAGCAATATTTGCGTGATATTAGGATCGCGGCAATATATGAAGGCACAACTGGTATTCAGTCTCTCGACCTTTTGGGTAGAAAAATTACGATGGATAATGGCAAGGCGCTTCAACTTCTTTCGGAAGAAATACAGGCTTCAATTAAAGCCGCAATAGCTCATGAATCTTTGGCTCCGTATGCGCAAAAACTTGGAACGAAACTCGAATTAACCCAAAAAGTATTGCAATCACTTATGGCATTTGCGATGCAAGGGGATTACGAACGTTTTTTGGCCGATGCCACTCCTTTTATGGAGTTTTTTGGCAATATCCTTATTGGATGGCTGTGGCTTGATATCGCCTCAGTAGCACAAAACGCCCTTGTTACAGCTAACAAAAACTATAGCGACGAATTCTACGAGTCTAAGATCCATGCCATGCAATTTTATTTTAAATATGAATTGCCAAAAACAACTGCCCTGGCCGAAGTTTTGATGGATTCCCATGCATTGACTTTAAATAGCGGGAAAAAGATTTTTAGTTAAACCAAAAGGGGTATTTCCAAATACCTTAATTAGCAAAATATGAGTAGTATAAAATCAAAGTTTGAGCTGAAGGGGAAGGTCGCCATTGTCACAGGATCCAGCAAGGGAATTGGCAAATCAATTGCCCAGGGTCTTGCCGAGTGTGGCGCAAGTGTAGTGATCAGCAGCAGAAAACAGGAAGCTGTTGATATTGTGGCCGGGGAGTTTGTTGCAAAGGGTCTCGATGCTATCGGCGTTCAATGTCATATAGGTGATCAGGAACAACGCCAGGCGCTTATTGCCAGGACAATGGAACGCTACGGGCGAATAGATGTCTTAGTGAATAATGCGGCAATTAACCCCTATTACGGACCTTTAGAAGGCTCGGATGAGGCCGTTTTCGACAAAATAATGAATGTAAATGTCAAGGCACCCTGGTTACTTTCAAATTTAGTGCAGCCACATATGAAAAGCATTGGCGGAGGTAGTATTATCAATATATCTTCGGTAGAAGGAGTTCATCCTGGATTTCGCCTTGGTTTGTATAGTGTCACAAAATCGGCCCTGATTATGTTAACCAAAAATCAGGCTAAAGAGTGGGGGCGTTATGGTATCCGTTCTAATGTCGTTTGTCCGGGCCTTATAAAAACAAAATTTAGCGAAAGCCTTTGGTCAAACGAAACCCTTGTCAAAGGCTATAATGATGTGTTACCTCTGGGAAGAGTAGCCGAGCCCGATGAGATGGCAGGAGTTGTAATGCTATTAGCTTCAGATGCAGGCTCCTATATGACAGGAGGTGTATATACAGCCGATGGTGGATATTTAATCTCTGGATGAAAAAAGAGGTAGAATGAATTTTGAGTACAGCGAAAAATCGATTGCCCTTCAGGAAAAATTAAAAGGCTTTATAGCCGAAAATTTAAAACCCGTTGAGGAAGAAGTTGTGGCCTTTCACAACAACCCGGCCAATCTCTGGAAGAAATGGCCTGGCCTTGAAACCTTGAAAGAAAAGGCAAGAAATTCTGGGCTTTGGAACTTGTTCTTACCCAAAAGTTACGGTGATCTTAGCCCAGGACTGACTAATTTGGAATATGCACCGCTGGCTGAAATTATGGGTAGAATACTGTGGTCCTCTGAGGTGTTCAATTGTAGCGCCCCTGATACCGGCAACATGGAAGTATTGGCAAAATATGGCACCCCACAACAACAAGCCCAATGGTTAAATCCTCTTTTGGAAGGAAAGATTAGATCGGCATTCTTAATGACCGAGCCCGATGTGGCTTCATCCGATGCCACCAATATTGAAACCTCTATCGTTTCAGATGGCGATGACTACGTAATTTCTGGAAGAAAGTGGTGGTCTTCGGGCGCTATGGATCCAAACTGCCAGATAACCATTGTGATGGGGAAGACAGATTTCAATGCCCCAAGACACCTTCAACAAAGCATGATATTGGTACCTATAGACACAGCAGGATTAACCGTTGTAAGGCCCTTAAGCGTTTTTGGGTTTACCGATTCTCCCGAAGGCCATGCAGAAATTGTTTTAGATAAGGTTCGTGTACCCAAAGAAAATCTGCTTCTGGGCGAAGGAAAAGGTTTCGAAATTGCCCAGGGCCGCCTAGGCCCAGGCCGTATTCACCATTGTATGAGACTAGTAGGTATGGCACAACGCTCTCTTGAACTGATGGCCGAACGTACGGTAGAACGCAAGCCCTTTGGAAGAACCCTGGATACCTACAGCAGTATACGACAACATATTGCTAATTCTGTCTGTGAGATTGAACAGGCACGTCTATTGGTATTGTCAGCGGCAGATAAAATGGACAAAGTAGGGAATAAGGAAGCAAAAGACTTGATTGCAATGATAAAAATTGTTGCTCCTAATATGGCACTCCGGGTTATAGACAGAGCCATTCAGGTTATGGGTGGAAGAGGAGTTGGTAGCGATACGCCTTTGGCCCATTTCTATGCGGCAGCACGTATGCTAAGGTTAGCCGACGGGCCCGACGAGGTACATCAAAGTCAATTAGGAAAGCATACGATAAAGAAATATACACAGCACTAACATGCCCGAAAAAGAACTTACAAGACCAGTTGCCAGGGGCGAAGAACTCAATGAAAAAAGCCTTAAAAAGTTCTTGGCAGAACAGGGCCTGATCAATGACGACAAGAGTGAGTTGGTTGTGAGTCAGTTCTCAAATGGCTATTCAAACCTTACATACCTTCTAAAGATAGAGAATAAAGAATACGTACTTCGCCGCCCTCCTTTTGCCGCTCCCAAAAGAGGGCATGATATGTCTAGAGAGTTCAAAGTGCTTGATCATTTAAATAAAGTTTTTACCAAGACCCCGGAAGCTTATGCATTTACCGATGACCTTGATGTATTAGGCGCTCCTTTTTACATTATGAGTAGGGTAGAAGGCGAAATATTAACTGCCAGAGAAGCCAGGAAAAGAAATATACAGCCCGATGCTTTCAAAAAAATTGCAACCACCTGGGTAGATACCTTCGTAGAACTTCACCAGGTGGACTATAGAAAAGCCGGCCTGGAAAATTTAGGGAGACCTGAAGGTTATGTGGCCCGCCAGGTTACCAATTGGGGCAAGCAGTATCTGGCCGCCGCAACCGAGGAAGTCCCGGCCGCTAAAAAAGTCATGGCATGGATGGATGATCACCAACCAGAAAATTACCAATACAGCCTGATTCACAATGATTATAAGTATGATAATGTAGTTTTTACAGATGATTCCTGGACTCAAATAACCGCTATTTTAGATTGGGAAATGTGTACCCTGGGAGATCCTTTAATGGACCTGGGAACTTCTTTGGGCTATTGGACTACAGCATCGGATGCCGAAATGATGAAACAAGGGCTTCCATCGCCAACAGTAATGCCCGGTAATCCATCGCGCACAGAGATTGTACAGCAGTATGCGCTTAAAAGTGGTAGGAATATTGATCATCTGACATTTTATTTTGCCTACGGACTTTTTAAGATTGCCGTAATTGCGCAGCAGATCTATTACCGATACAAACATGGCCATACCACAGATTCCCGCTTTGCACAATTAGACAGGGCTTCGGCCTTGTGTTGCAACATAGCATGGCAAGCAATTCAAAAAAACAAAATAGACGATCTATATTAATATCCGGTTTGCAGGCTATGATTGCAAAACCGAACAGAACAAGAGATATATAAAACATGAAGGTAGCGAACAAAGTAGTCATTATCACTGGGGCGGCAAGCGGAATAGGGGCAGAAACCGCTAAATTATTCGCAGCACACCAAGCCCAGGTGGTGGTATCTGATATCAATTCAGAAAGGGCACAGGAAATAGTTGCCGGTATGGAAAAAAGTGCTAAGACCCCAATGATTATAGGTGCAGATGTTAGCAAGTATGAAGATGTTGAACAGCTTATTTCTAAAACGGTTGAAGCCTACGGCCGGTTGGATATAATAGTTAATAACGCCGGTATTGGAGCGGAATCCCAGAATAAAACAGCTCAGCATACATTGGAAGATTGGCATAATGTGATAGCGGTGAACCAAACCGGGGTATTTTACTGTATGAAGGTTGCCTTGCAGAAAATGATGGAACAGGGTTACGGAAATATTGTAAATGTGGCATCCCTGGCTGGCTTAAAAGCCTCGGGCAATAACCTCTCTTATAGTGCAAGCAAATTTGCCGTGGTAGGTATGACCAAGTCTGCAGCTCTGGAATATGGTCACAAGAATATTAGGATAAATGCTGTATGCCCGGGGTATACCAATTCTGCACTTTTAGATAAATTATTGGCAAGTCGTGAAGACATGGAAGGCTTGTTAAAGAGATATATTCCCATGGGAAGGTTTGGCGAGGCCGAGGAAATCGCCGAAGCCATTGTTTGGTTGGCTTCAGATCATTCTAAATTTATTACCGGGCAGACAATCACACTAGATGGGGGAACTTCTTTGTAAAAATGTCCCCGATTAATAGTAGTATTATGAGAACACTAGAACTGATAAGGAAACAAGACTATGTCATCGTTCAAATGAACCGAGGAAAAGTCAATGCGATTAACCGTGAAATGGTAGAGGAGCTTAGCCGGGCATTTGAAGATATTGAAAATGATTCTGCGTTAAAAGGAGTCATTTTAACCGGGCAGCCACATTTTTTTTCTGCGGGCCTGGATCTCATCGAACTTTACAGCTATAACGAGGAAGAAATACAAGACTTCTTCCAGGCCTTTGGGATGCTTTTTGCTCAACTGATGCGTTTTACTAAGCCCTTTATATCTGCTATTACGGGTCATTCTCCGGCAGGAGGCTGTGTTCTGGCAGTAACCAGCGATAATCGCTTTATGGCCGAAGGCGAAAAATACCGAATAGGCTTGAATGAAGTGGCCGTTGATATTCAAATTTCCCAAAACCTTACCGAGGCCTATGCCTTTTGGATGGGTGAAGGCTTGGCAAGCCGCTATATTCTGGAAGGCAAGCTACTTAGTGGAAAGGAGGCCGTTGCTGCTGGTTTGGTTGACGAGTTAGTTCCTCTAGATCAAGTATTAGAGCGGGCGGAAGCCAAAATGAAACACTACATGAAAGCAAATGAGCAAATATGGGTGAATACCAAGCAGAAGCTTAGAAAGCAGCTGCTAAACAAACTTGATACTAATCCCAAAGATTCCCTTAAGGAGGCAACTATCTTATGGTGGAAACCCCGAAATCAGGGCTAAAATGAAAGCCTATATTGAAAGTTTTTCAAACAAAAAGAAAGCGTAGAACTCTTAAATAGAATTCATGAACAAACAATTGAAATTTGTAAAAAGACCTTTTGGAGAAGCAGATGCCTCTACTTGGTCCTTAGAATCGAACCCAATTCCCGAATTACAGGAAGGCGAAATACTCATTAAGCAACATTACGTTTCCCTTGATCCCGCCATGCGCGGATGGATGAATGAAGGCAAATCCTATATAGAACCAATGGCTCTGGGTTCGGTGATGCGTGCAGGCGCTGTTGGCGAGGTTATCGAAGTAAAAAACAATCCCAATTTTAAAGTAGGCGATTTTGTATCCGGTATTGGAGGTGTACAACAGTATGTGGCTACAGATGGTATAGGATATTATCAGGTAGACCCCAGGCTTGCACCACTGCCCACTTATATTGGAACTTTGGGAATGCCCGGAATGACAGCCTATTTCGGTATTTTGGAGGTAGGCGCTTTAAAAGAAGGAGATATCGTCTTAGTGTCTGGAGCTGCAGGCGCAGTTGGCAGTGTAGTTGGGCAAATAGCAAAAATAAAGGGCTGTAAGGTTGTTGGGATTGCCGGAGGGCCAGACAAATGTAAATATGTTGTTGAGGAACTTGGCTTTGATGGCTGTATAGATTACAAGAATGAAAGTCTAAAAGATCGCTTAAAAGAAGAGCTCCCAAAAGGCCTGGATGTGTATTTTGACAATGTAGGTGGAGAAATTTTAGACATGGCCCTAAGCAGGTTGAGAATGCATGCCCGTATTGTGATTTGTGGGGCTATATCACAGTACAATAACAAAACACGAATAAAAGGACCAAGTAATTACATGTCCTTACTGGTTAACCGCGCAAGAATGCAGGGGATGGTGGTCTTCGACTATGCAAAGCGGTACGGAGAAGCTGCCAAAACCATGGGCACCTGGATGGCCGAAGGTAAACTTAAAAGCCGGGAAGATATCTATGAAGGAATAGAGAATTTCCCTGAGACCTTTAACCGACTTTTTTCCGGGGAGAAGCTTGGAAAGTTGGTGTTGAAAGTCTCTGAAGATTGAATAAGGCATGAAAGCAATACGTTGTAAAGCATACGGGCCACCGTCCTCCCTTGTTTTAGAAGAGATCTCTTCCTTAAAGGCCAGTACTAATGAAGTGCTGGTTGACGTAAAGGCTTGCGGACTCAATTTTCCGGATACGCTGATCATTCAGGGCTTGTATCAATTTAAACCCGAACTGCCCTTTACGCCGGGTAGCGATGTGGCAGGAATTGTAAAAGAAGTGGGAGAGGATGTAAGACATTTGAAACCGGGCGATGAGGTATTTGGTTTTGTGCCCTATGGTGGGCTGGCAGAGGAAGTGGTCGTGCCCGCAACTGCCTGCTTTCAAAAACCCAAAGAAATGGACTTCCCCATGGCGGCTTCCTTTATGATGGCCTATGGCACTTCGTATCATGCCCTAAAAGATCGAGGAAGACTCAAGGAAGGCGAAACACTGTTAGTGCTGGGAGCTTCGGGAGGTGTAGGCCTCGCGGCTGTTGAACTAGGGAAGCTGATGGGCGCAAAGGTAATCGCTGCGGCCTCTTCAGATGAAAAACTGGCATTGTGTAAGACCCATGGAGCTGATGAAACCATCAATTATATAAAGCAAGATTTAAAATCCCAACTAAAGGCAATAACCCAAAACCGGGGAGTAGATGTGGTTTATGACCCCGTGGGAGGTAACTATTCAGAGGCTGCCTTGCGCGGTACGGCCTGGAACGGCCGGTTTTTGGTTGTGGGTTTTGCGGCCGGCGATATTCCTAAAATACCATTGAACCTACCACTTTTAAAAGGGGTATCAATTGTTGGGGTGTTTTGGGGAGCTTTCGCGATGAAAAATCCTAAGGCAAATATGCAGAACGCCATGACTTTGATGAACTGGCATAAAGAAGGAAAACTAAAACCACATATCCATAAAATTTATGAACTGCAAGAAACGGCAATTGCCCTGGAAGAAATGATGAATAGAAAAGCCATGGGAAAAATGGTTGTTAGAATTAAGAATTAAGAATTTAGAACAAATGAGACTTAAAGACAAAATTGCCATTGTAACAGGAGGCTCAAGAGGCATAGGAAGGGCGGTATCTGAACTCTTTGCAAAAGAGGGCGCTACCGTAATCATCCTGGATGTACTACCCCAGGGTCAGTCTGTGGCCGATAGTATTAGTAAAGCGGGAGGAAAAGCAGATTATCACCAGGTTTCTGTAACTGATAAATCGGCGATCGAAGCTCTTTTTGCCCAGTTAAATGCGAAATATGGGCGTATTGATGTCTTGATCAATAATGCCGGAATTACGCGTGACAGAACACTTGAAAAAATGAGCGAAGAAGAATGGGACGCCGTCATAGAAGTAAACCTCAAAGGCGTATTTATTTGTACGCAGTCCGTGGTACCTTATATGAAGGCCAACAAATATGGCAGAATTGTGAGTGCAGCTTCAAATGTAGGATTACGCGGTAATTTTGGGCAAACCAATTATGCAGCTACCAAGGCAGGTGTTATTGCCATGTCTAAGACCTGGACGGTAGAGTTAGGGAAACACGGCATCACGGCTAATGCAATTGCACCAGGCTTTACGATGACGGAAATGGTGGAGAAGATCCCTCCAGAGCACTTTGAAGCTATAAAAGCCAGCATTCCACTCAAAACAGTGGCACAACCTATCGATATTGCTTATGGATATTTGTACCTGGCGTCTGATGAGGCTCGGTTTGTTTCTGGAATTTGTCTCACTATAGACGGCGGAACTTCACGATAAATTTTTGAAAATGGGAAAACTAGTACTTGAGAATTTTGAAGCCTTCCGGGATTTAGAAGGTAAAGAATTACCTGTGGGAGACTGGCTAACAGTTACACAGGAGATGATTAATGATTTTGCAAAAGCCACTAAGGACTTTCAATGGATTCACGTTGATGTAGAAAAAGCTACAAAGTTTTCGCCCTTTAAGAAACCGGTAGCCCATGGTTTTATGTCGCTATCGCTGCTCTCCAAATTGTTAGGAGATGCAGTAAAAGTGAAATCTACAAAGATGGGTGTAAACTATGGCTTAAACAAAGTACGCTTCCCGCACCCGGTCTTAGTGGATAGCCGACTCCGTTTAACTGGCAAGGTTGAGCTTATCGAAGATTATACAGAAACAGGCCTAAAAGTCACCTGGCATTGTGTCGTGGAAATAGAAGGATCGGATAAGCCGGCCTGTGTTGCAGAATTTGTTAGTTTGATGTTTGAATGAGGTAATCGCCCTGAAAAGGTAGAAGTGAAGATAATTTTTTTACCTTATAGCTCTGTTTGCCAAAAACCAGCGGATGACCAGACTTTTCGACCTTCTCTATTACCAACTTGATAATCATCCCCTTGAAGCCTCGGTAAATGGGCGAGACGCTTCCGGCCAATGGCAATCTTATAGTTCGCAAGAAATGGTAGATGTGGCAGAAAAGGCTGCATCTGGTCTTATAGAACTCGGACTGAAACCAGGTGATAAAGTAGCTCTTGTCATTTATAAAAACAGGCCGGAATGGCTGGTTATGGATTTCGCCATACAAATGGCCGGACTTATAAGCATTCCCCTTTATCCCACAATTAGTGTTAGTGAGTATAAATATATTCTGAACGAGGCTGAGGTAAAAGCCGCATTTTGTGGCGGATTAGATCTTTATGATAAGCTCTCAAAAACTCAGGAAAGTGTTCCTACTTTAAAACATATTTATACTTTCGACAAGGAAAGCAAAGGCCCTTTTTGGGAAACAGTTTTTTGTGAAGACCATAAAGCTGAAATTGAACGTAATAGAGAGGGGATTAATGGAGAGGATTTAGCGACCATTATCTACACTTCCGGGACTACAGGAAACCCCAAAGGTGTAATGTTGACTCATAATAACATCATGCATGTCGTACAAAAAACGGCAGTACATTTAACCGCGGACGCAGAGGATAGTGTATTGAGTTTCTTGCCTTTATGTCACATTTTTGAAAGAGCCGTTTCTTTTGTATACTACTATGGAAGTTCCAGAATATATTTTACGGGCACAGATAATTTGAGCGGGCCAGATGGGGATTTGGCCGCCGTTCAACCAGTGACTTTTTGTACAGTTCCAAGGCTACTTGAAAAGGTGTATGAAGCCATTTATAACAAGGGATTGGCATTGGAAGGCACCAAAAAGAAACTCTTCTTTTGGGCGCTTCAATTAGCCGATACCTATGAATTGAATCAGGACCTTTCCTTTGTTGATAAGCTAAAATGGAGGCTGGCAGATAAGCTTATTTTTAGCAAGTGGAGAGCCGCTTTGGGTGGCCAGGTAAGGGCTATTGTTACGGGGGCTGCACCATGCCCGGTAAAAGTAATGAGGGTGTTTTGCGCTGCCGGGATCCCTATAAGAGAAGGTTATGGTCTAACCGAAACTTCACCTACTTTGAGCATCAATACTATGGAACCAGATGGTGCCATGTTGGGTACTGTAGGACCAATTATTGAGGGTGTTGAACTGTATGTAGATAAAACTGGGGATTACAGTGAAGATGAAGGAGAGATATTAGCAGCTGGCCCAAATGTTATGCTGGGCTACTATAAAAAGCCTGATGTCAATACTCAGGTATTCCGTGAGATTAACGGTAAAAAATGGTTTTGTACAGGAGATATCGGAAAGTTGGTTGAGGGCCCTACGGGCAGGGTATTTTTAAAGATTACAGATCGTAAGAAAGAACTTCTAAAAACTTCTGGGGGTAAGTACGTCGCTCCGGCACCGATTGAGAATCGCATTAAAGAAGATTTTTTAGTAGAACAAATGATGGTAATAGGCGATAAGCAGAAGTTTGTTTCTGCTCTTATTGTGCCGGCAGAGGAGGCTTTGAAGAGCTGGTGTAGTCACAAAGACATTCCATGGACTGGTTTGGCCGAAATTGTAAAACATAAAAAAGTGCTTAAGCGCTACCAAAAGATCTTAAACAAATACAATCCTGAATTCAGTCATATTGAGCAAATCAAGGAATTTCGCCTGATCGCTGCTCCATGGCTACCTATTCATGAAAATGGTTCGGAAGCAGAATTAACTCCTACCCTTAAGTTAAAACGGCGGGTAATTCGAGAAAAATTCAAAACTGAGATTAGGGATATGTATATTTAAAGTACCTATCATATTGTAATATTTACTAAAACTATTTCCAACCAAAAGAACTAATCATGACTCAAGCCGATAGTGTTATCAAAATGAACAAGTCCTATACTATTTTAATAAGCCTTATTGTAGCCTTAGGGGGGTTCTTGTTAGGATTTGACAGTGCAGTGATCTCCGGTGCGGTAAAGGGAATCACTGTATATTTTGAAATGACCAAAGCCATGGTTGGCTTTTCTGTGGGTTGCGTAATTTTTGGGGCAATGGCCGGAAACCTCATGGCGGGACCTATGGCAGACAAGTTTGGAAGAAAAAAAGTGTTGATTTTTGTCGCTGCTTTATTTGCCATTTCAGCCAGTTGGTCTGCTTTGGCCACGGGATATGTAGAGTTTGTTATAGCTCGGATCATAGGAGGAATAGGTGTGGGTGGAGCCATTCTAATTGCACCTATCTATATTGCCGAAATAGCCCCACCAAAACTTCGCGGTAGCCTGGTTTCTTTTAATCAATTAAATATTGTACTGGGTATTTCCGTGGCTTATTTTTCGAATTATTTTCTGGTCAATATTGAAGGAGATAGCTGGCGCTGGATGCTAGGGGTGGAGGCCATTCCTGCGGTGATTTACTTTTTCGGACTCTTCACAGTTCCCAGAAGTCCGAGATGGCTCATCCGAAAATTGAATCAAATAGAAGGGGCTAGGAAAATACTGACCAAGATAGGAGGTGAAGCCTATGCAGAATATACTATAGAAGAAATACAACAGGGACTCGCAAAAAAAGAATCGAAAGGAAAGCTTTCAGATATTTTTAAAAGCAAGTACGCCACCATCATGACCATTGCACTAGGCATTGCTTTTTTTCAGCAGATTACCGGTATTAATGCCGTATTTTATTATGCGCCGACAATTTTTGAACAGGCCGGGGGAAGTACAGATTCTTCTTTCTTGCAGGCTATTGTGGTGGGATTAACCAACTTAGCTTTTACACTGGTAGCTATTTGGTTGATTGATAAGTTAGGTAGAAAACCGCTTTTACTTATAGGCACTGTTGCTATGACCGTGGCGCTGCTAATGACAACTTTTGCATTTAAAAATGCTACCTATGATTTTAACACAGAAAATTTAGGGAAGGTTCAAAACACTGAGATAAAAACCGTTTTATCAACACTAGAAGGACAATCTTTCGATAGCCAGTCTGCACTTTTCGCCGTGGTACAGAATCAATTAGATGGCGATTTATTTGGTGAGTTTGAGCGAGAGGAACTCAAGAATTTTATCAGTATCAATGCTACCCTGGTTTTGGTGGCTATCTTGCTATACGTTGCGGCCTTTGCCATATCGCTGGGGCCGGTAATGTGGACATTGATCTCAGAAGTATTCCCTAGTAAGATAAAAGCGATTGCAATTTCGGTAGTGGGCTTCTTTAATTCGCTTATAAGTTATACGGTAACACAGGTATTTCCCTGGGAGTTATCAAGTCTGGGCCCAACTACGACCTTTGCTATTTACGCGGCCTTGTCTTTCTGCGCCATTCTTTTTGTGTATAAATTTGTTATAGAGACTAAAGGCAGAAGCCTGGAAGAGGTTGAAGCCTTATTAATCAGAAAATAAATTAGTTATGAAAAAACTAGGGATTTACGCACTCATCCTTCTCTTTTTGGCCTGTAGGGGTAAGCAAGAGGAAAAGGAAACTATGACCCCAAGCGAAAATACAACTACTCCCGCCAAGGTAAGCATGAGTCAGAAAGACGGCAAGTATAGCTTAATGGTAAACGGAGAACCCTTCTATATCAAGGGAGCAGGTTTAGAATTTGGAGATGTAGCGGCTCTGGCAAGTCACAAGGCCAATTCCTTTAGAACCTGGAGAACCGAAAATGGCCAAAAGAGTGCTCAGGAAGTTCTGGATGAGGCCCATGAACACGGCCTGATGGTTACCATGGGGATAGAAGTAGGTAGAGAACGGCATGGCTTTGATTATGACGATCCCGCCCAAGTTGCGGAACAACTTGAGCGAATAAAAGAGGAGGTGATGGCACTTAAAGACCACCCCGCCTTGTTAATTTGGGGAATTGGCAACGAGCTAAACCTGCATTATTCCAATCCGAAAGTTTGGGATGCTGTCAACGAGGTCTCTGAAATGATCCATGAGGTAGATCCCAACCATCTTACTACCACCAGCCTTGCAGGGCTGGCACAGCAAGAGATTACTTACATCAAAGAACGCTGCCCTGACCTTGATATCCTGTCGGTCCAGATGTATGGCGATCTACCGCAGGTTCCTAAGCTAATTAAGGAATACGGCTGGGATGGCCCATATATGATTACAGAGTGGGGGGCAACAGGGCATTGGGAGGTACCAACGACCGCTTGGGATGCTCCTATTGAAGATAATAGCTCAGTAAAGGCTGCAAATTACATGAAAAGGCATGAGGCGGGAATTGCTTCAGATGCTACCCAGTGCATTGGTTCATATGTGTTTTTATGGGGAAATAAGCAAGAACGTACGCCTACCTGGTATGGTATTTTTCTTGAAGATGGCCAGGAAACAGAGTCTGTTGATGTTATGCACTACATCTGGAATGGAGAATGGCCCGAGAACCGGACTCCTGTAATTAAGGGCTTTCAATTGGAAGGAAAGGAAGCCGCAGATAACATTTCATTAGTTTCAGGAAATCAATACAAGGCTGCTATAGAAATTATGGATTACGAAGATGATCCCGTGAACTATTTCTGGGAAGTTATGCCCGAAAGCACAGATTTGAAAGATGGAGGAGATGAAGAAGAGCGCCCAGAAACTATTGAGGGACTGATAGTTTCACAACAAGATAATGAAGTAACGTTTAAAGCTCCTGAAAAAGGCTTCTATCGTTTATTTGTCTACGTTAGCGACGGTTATAACCATTCTGCTACAGCAAATATTCCATTTCAGATAGAATAAAGTCGCATTTCTTGTTGCCTCTTTTTGAATGTTAGTTGTATATTTGCAGCCCAATTAGAGGAATTAGGTCGCGTAGCTCAGCTGGATAGAGCATCTGCCTTCTAAGCAGACGGTCACAGGTTCGAATCCTGTCGCGATCACTACAAGCACAAAGCCTGCATTTTTAATGCAGGCTTCTTTATTTACCAGAAGAAATGAGTTTACTTAATTTCTTCTGGTAAATAAAGAAGAGCAATGCGAAGGCATTGCAGCTTTCTATTTGCAAAGGGGATTGCAAAGGATCACCGCAGGTAATCCTGCATTTGCAAAGAGCAATGCGAAGGCATTGCAGCTTTCTATTTGCAAAGGGGATTGCAAAGGATCACCGCAGGTAATCCTGCATTTGCAAAGGGGATTGCAAAGGATCACCGACTTGCACACCGAAGCTTAAGCGAAGGTGTGAGGTAATCCTAGAATTTAGCTACAATCAAGATCTTAGCAAATTCGTCTTTGATTTTTTTTAATGAATAACCGGATTTTCGTATCCAATCATATCAAAGAACCCGATCAGTTTCTCTTGTTTCCGAGCAAAAATTATCAAATTGCACGTACTATTTATCCCAATGACTTTTACCTTTTGGTGTTTAACCTTCTTTCTTAATACCATATAGACTATTTTAGAATTACAAAAACACTTCCGATGGGTAAAAACTACTTTAAGTTTATCGTCTTATTGACTTTGCTATGGTCTTATAACCTTTCTTCCCAACTCGTTAACTGTAAAAAACTTGTCAATTGGACAGATGTAGTAAAGCAAGAATTTCCAAATCAAGATTTTAACCGCTTAAGAACAAATAGTAAACTGTTCCAACAAATAGTGTTCAATTTATATTCAGATGAATATTTCGTTCCGCATTTTAAAAAACCCTATGACGAAATGTCTAACTCAAAAAGGTCTTTCTATTGGAAGCAATTGAGGTCGTGCAAATCGAAGAAAACATATGACGGAAAATTATGGAAAGTGTCTACTTTACTTGACCCCCTGGCAAATGGTCATTCAACTTACCAAAAGGTAAGGAATAAAGGTGCCTATTCTACACATGAAATGGAAAAGAAGGTAGAGGAAATACGCATTTTAAAGAATGAAATAAAACAACTGAATAAGTCACTTATAGCGGGTACCTTAAGTTTTGAAGAATTGGAGCGATTAGAAAACAGGTTGAATACAGATTTTGCTGTCCTATTTCCCTCCGCAATAAAGCAGCTCAAAATCAATATCCAAAACTCCAAATCTAAGAGCGCCTTGCTAGCTTTGAGATCTAGGATTAATGAATTTCCAAATCAAACTAGTAATAAGCTTGATATTAATGCACTTGCAGAATTTGAATTGAATAATCGTAAGCTGTTTAAGGAACTGGATAAGAACAGTCTGAATGAAATAATCAATCTATTAAATTTGAAAAGAAGACCCATTTTTATGAATTTCTTAGAAAAGGATTTATTATCCTTTACGAAGTCTTCTTTTTTGAAAGACATTAGGTTTTTAAAATCGTTCAGAGATAGGAATTCTAAGTTGTTGAACGTCTTAGAAGAAGGAGAAAAAGTAGCGTTGTTAAACAAAATTGACCTGCGTTTAGATGAACTGGTAAGGGATGAATTAATTCAAGATGAAATTAAGGCAGATGCCTTTGTATTTAATGATATAAAATCCTTTAGGGGCATAATGGCTTTCTGTGAAGAGATGGAATCCAAGTATCAGCCAGTTTTCAAAATGGCAATTGTGCAAAATTGGCTTGATGAATTACGGGCAAGTAAAGACTTAAAAGTGGCTTGGTTCAAACTCGAAAGCTCTGCCAATCAATTAGAAGCCATTGGCCGCGGATTGTTGCGGGGAGAACACGGTTTTAAAATAGATAAAAAACTCGGCCTGGAATTTCTTAAAACTGCCCATACCAACGGAAGTACTTCGGCAGCAGGGCTTATAGGAAGCGTTTATTATGGATATACAGAAGAGTTTAGAGAATTCAGGAATAGTAATAAGGCTTTAAAATGGTTTTTAATTGGATTCGAAAGAAAGGAAAACAAAACTATTGCCTCTTTAATTGGGGGTATTTATTCAGAATCAAACAATAAGATTGAGGCAAGAAAGTGGTATGGCATTGCAGGACGATTGGGAGATATAGCTTCACAAGGTTTGTATGGTAAATATTTAATCAATGGGTGGGGCGGGGATAAGAACATCCAGGAAGGAATGTCTTGGATGAAAAAAGCTGCGGATTCCAACCAAAAGGCTGCATCAAGAGTGCAGCTCGAATTGGGATTAGCACTGTTGAGTGGTAACTTTGGAGTTCCTCAAGACATTGAGCAGGGACAAAAATATTTGATAAGGAGTGCAGATAGTGGGAATACCAATGCAGAAGTAATGTTGGCACAGGCTATGCTTTTGGGCAAATATGGTTTTGAAATTGACAAAATAAATGCAAGGAAATACATGAAAAAGGCAGCTGATAAGGGAGATAAAGATGCTGTTAAATATATGCGTAACTACTTTTAGTATGCAATTTATCTTTGCAAAGGGACTTGCCACCAAGGTCATGTGCTAAGTGAGTTAATCCTCAACTTTTGGATTGTAATAAAGAAGAGCAATGAGAAAGCATTGCAGCTTTGTACCTACCTACTGGCAGGCAAGTTTGCAAAGGGGATTGCAAAGGATCACCGACTTGTACACCGAAGCTTAAGCGAAGGTATAAGGTAATCCAGCCATGGGGCGGATTCTATGGTATTTCTTATCTTAGAAAATTTGGTTTTCATAAGTAACAGGGTTTTGAGATTTTTGAACATTCTTTTTATGTGTTTTTGGGGTGCATGTATTAGCGCTCAGGAGTTACCTCCCATTGAAAATCATACTCCGCTTGAATATGGGGCGGGCAACCAGAACTGGGGTATCAGTCAAACACAAAACAGGCATATCTTTTTAGCCAATAATCGTGGGCTGTTAGAGTTTGATGGGGTTCAATGGAAATTACACCTATCTCCCAATGGTTCTGAAATAAGGTCCGTCAAGGCGGTAGGCCGTAAAGTATACACAGGGTGTTCTATGGAGTTTGGTTATTGGGAAAGGAACCCCTTTGGTGACCTAACCTACCATTCGTTGTCCCAACAGCTAAAAGTACCCCTTGTAGAGGATGAGCAATTCTGGAATATCGAGGCGGTAGATAATTGGGTGCTCTTTCAATCCCTCAACCGAATTTACATTTATGATACGATAGGCGGGTCTCTGGAAATGGTGGAAGCCGAGTCTAAAAGGGCCCAAATGTTTGATTTGGAAGATGGTATTTATTTTCAGAAAGAAGGGCAGGGTGTTTTTAAGATTCATGAAGGGAAGCCTGTTCTGGTTACAGACGATGTTGTAGTTAGGGAAAGTGTAGTGGTGGGCCTCTTTAGGGTGGACAAAAAGCTCTTATTTCTTACGGAGAGGGCAAGATTTTATTTTTTGATTGACGATACCTTGGTCCGCTGGCAGATCGAAGCGGATAAACATCTTACTGATATCAATGTATATAGTAGTCTGCAATTGGGAGATGGTGGTATTGCCCTGGGTAGTATTTCCAATGGAGTATATCTATTGGATACCATGGGCAACATTGTATTGGCGATGAACAAAGAACAAGGCTTGAATAACAATACAGTACTTTCCCTTTTTGAGGATATTGACCATAATCTGTGGTTAGGCCTGAACATTGGATTGAGCACTATCAATCTACGGTCCCCTTTCAATGAGTATAACGATTATTTTGGAGAATTGGGGGTGGTCTATACCTCCATCGTGCACAACGGTTATTTGTACCTGGGAACCAACCAGGGATTGTTCCACAAACCGGTCAATGAGCCAGGTGACTTTGCATTCGTTGAGAATACCACCGGGCAGGTATGGTGTCTCCGCAAAATTGATGATACCCTATTTTGCGGTCACAATAATGGAACTTTTGTCGTTGAAGCAGACAAGGCTTCTCTAGTATCCAGCTTTCCGGGAACCTGGGAGATAAAACCGCTAGCTGGGAGTCCTGATCTATTGTTACAAGGAAATTTTAGAGGCCTGAGTGTACTTCAAAAAGAAAATGGACAGTGGTCATTTAGGAATAAAGTAGAGGGCTTTGACATTTCCAGTAGATTCTTTGAATTTATAGGAGAACTTAGTATCCTGGTAAACCATGAACTAAAAGGAATTTTCATATTGGATTTGGATGATGACTTTACAGAGGTCGTTGAGCAAACCAACCACCAACCAAGAGGGTATGGGGCCAGTTTGGTAAATTATAATGGGAATATCATTTATACTAATAGTAGCGGGGTGTTTAAGTTTGATGGCGAGAAGCAGGGATTTGCTCTGGATACCTTATTGCATAGAAAGCTTTTTTTGGAAGGCGAAAGGCCAGTGGGTATTTTGGTGCCCGATACTGATGGCAAGGGAATATGGGGTTTTGGAGAAAAGAGTATCATGCGTGTCACTCCCAGTAAGTTTGGCGATGAGCCGCATATAGAAAGAATCTCCACCCCCTCCTTTTTTAGACGCAGTTTAGGGGTCCTGGGGTTCGAATCTATTACTCCATTGGATGATAAACACTATTTGATTGGAGTTTCGAATGGGTTTGTTACCCTTGACTTAGAAAAAATCCAAGCCCGGAAACATCAGTTAAAAATTACATCTATTGCAAAGGAGTTTTACGATGCTACATCCCAAAAGGTCTCATTGGAAGCAAATACGAACTATGCGTATGCGGAGAACAATTTGCTCTTTTCCTATAGTGTGCCCGAATACAATAAGTATGAAGAAGTATCGTACCAGTACAGATTGCAGGGAATCTACGATGAATGGAGTAATTGGTCTAGTGATTCCAGAGTGTCTTTCAAAAACCTGCCTTTTGGCGACTATAGCTTTCAAGTAAGGGCTCTGGTGGGCAATTCAATGACAGAGAATACGGCATCGTATTCATTTACCATAAACAGACCGTGGTACTGGTCGGTGACAGCCATCATTGGTTATTGTCTACTATTGGGTTTCATTATATATGGTATCCATAGGCAGTATAGAGGGTATTACAGAAAACAGCGGGAGCAGCTTTTGAGGGAAAACCGAAAAAAACTAAAACGGAAGAAGCTTAAGGCCGAAAAGAAAATAGTACAAATTAGAAATGAAAAACTAAGTCAGGAAATAGAAAGCAAAAACCGGGAACTGGCCGTGTCCACCATGAGTCTTATTAAGCGAAATGAGTTTTTGAACCAAATCAAAAAGGAACTGGTTGGTGCAAAGGATAATAAGGATATCAAATCAGTTATACGCATTATAGACAGAAATATAAATAGTGAGGACGACTGGCGCTTCTTTGAGGAAGCTTTTAACAATGCTGATAAGGATTTCCTTAAAAAGGTAAGGACCTTACATCCGGATTTGACATCCCAGGATTTGCGATTGTGCGCCTATTTGCGCTTAAATTTGTCATCAAAGGAAATAGCCCCATTAATGAATATTTCGGTACGCAGTGTGGAGGTAAAAAGGTATAGACTTCGAAAAAAAATGGATTTGGAACGTGAAACAAATCTCACAGACCATATCCTTTCTATTTAAGCGCTACAACATTCGGTGATTTGACTACAACATTACCCATACATCTGGTAATTTTCTGTTATCCCAGTATAAAATAATTGAATGGTTACGCTTACCAAATAATTAATGTTTATTGAGCTTAAGTGAGTAATTGGCAAAAAAACAATCATTTTTTTAGCATGTATGTTTTTTGTAGTGGCACAGAATAAGGATTTGTCAACCATACTACATATTTTGGAGAGCAAAATTGACCAACTTATTTCGAAACCGAATATTGGTCCCTTTTTACTAATCAAACTTGAAAAACTATTTGTAATGGGAAAAAAACTCTCTCTTTTTGGGCTTTTGACTTTAAGCCTAATTTTTATTCTTAGTTCTTGTGAGGAAGACGATATAGTCCAAAGGATTATTGTTCCCTCCAATGTTAGTGCAGTAATAGATGCACTTAGTGATGGCTCTGGTGAGGTAACAGTTACTCCTGAAGGTGAAGATGCACATAATTTTATTGTAGTATTTGCAGAAGGGGTGGCTTTAGCTGTAAAACCAGGTGGAAGTGTTACCCATACCTACGCAGTGGGTGGAACCTACGATATTACTATTACGGCATACGGCCAGGGTCTTGGTAAAACTACAATTACACAGTCTGTAAATGTTGTAATAGAAGAAGACCCCAACGAACTCTTAATTGGGTCTTGGGTCATGGCCAATGAATCAGGTTCTTTAGGCGTTGGACCGGCACCCGGAGACATCAGCTGGTTTGCCATTGATGGAACAGGGCTCATTCAAAGATCGTGTTACTTCAACGATACCTATGTTTTTGAGGAAGACGGTTCTTTTACGAATAATTTGGGTGATGATACCTGGCTTGAAGGATGGCAAAGTGGTGCCGATGATGCTTGTGGCGCTCCAGTAGCTCCGCACGATGGATCAGCATCTGCTACTTATGAGTTTGACCCAACTGAGGGTACACTCACTTTGACAGGTGCCGGGGCATATTTAGGGTTGCCCAAAGCCGTAAATGAAGGTGAACTTCCAAATGTAGACGTACCTGGTTCCATTACCTATCAAGTTACCATTTCGGAAGACGGTAATTCTATGGATGTATATATAGAATCTGGTTCAGGGATCTTCTGGCAGTACAAAATGGTCAAAGGAGATGGTACATTAGAAATGGGTGGTGACCCATTGGAAACGATATATACCACTCTAGTGTGGTCCGATGAATTTGATGTCGATGGTGCACCCAACCCTGCTAACTGGACTTATGATCTCGGCGGCGGCGGCTGGGGTAATGGTGAGTCACAGACCTATACTGATGATCTAGAAAATGTAAGAGTTGAAGATGGTCTGTTGAAGATTACAGCCAAGGGGTCTGGAGGAGGAGCCACTGGTGTCATCCACTATTATGACGACATCACTTTGCTCGATATGGGTAGTGGAACTATGGCAATTGAGGATTTCGAGGGAACTCCCCCGGCATTTACAGGTTTCGGAGGTGCTAATTCCATGGTTGTTGACAATCCTGATGCCTCAGGAGAAAATACTTCTATGAAAGTAGGGGAGTCATTGAAAAACTTTGGCGCTGAGGTATGGGCAGGTTCGTACTTTGATGTTGCTGCCCCGCTAGATATGGTGACCTATCCCCGTATTAGTGTGAAGACCTGGTCGCCAGCAGCGGGAGTTGTTGTTAAACTTAAATTGGAAAATCAGGCAGATCCAAATGAATCTGTTGAAGTTGATGTGAATACAACTGTTGCCGAAGAATGGGAGACCCTGACTTTTGATTTCAGTTCGTTATCTCCTACCGGTACCTACGATAGGGTAGTGCTGTTCTTCGATTTTGGTGTGAGCCCAACAGGCGATGCAGCCTATACTTCGGCTCGTATCAAGACAGAAGACTTATTTGAATTCACTTACGGTCGTGTGGAAATTAGGGCGAAATTACCTTCAGCTGGGGGTACCTGGCCGGCATTGTGGCTATTAGGTGGTAATTTTGCAGAGGTAGGATGGCCTGATTGCGGGGAATTAGATATTATGGAACATGTTGGTAATAATGCGAATGTGGTTTCTAGCGCCATACATTACCCTGAAAATTTTGCGGGTAACGCAATCACGGATTCCAGACCTTTAGGCACCGCAACCTCGGAGTTTCATAACTATACGATGGAGTGGACTCCTGACAGTATCAAATTTGTGGTAGATGAAGACGTGGTACATCTGGAATTTACGAATGACGGTAGTACACCTTTCAATAGCGATTTCTTCTTTATCATGAATATTGCCATGGGTGGTACGCTTGGAGGAACTATAGATCCTGCTTTCACGGAAGATACAATGGAAGTTGACTATATCAGGGTTTACCAATAAATCGTAATAAATAGTACATACAAAAAGACCAGTTTATTCTGGTCTTTTTTTGTTTGATTTTAAGCAGCTTTCTCAAATAATTTAGAATTATAAAAACACTTTGATAGCTTTGTAGGGCTATCATGGATTTACCGCAACAACTTCTTTTCTTTTTTAGCGCTTTAGGAGCATTTAACGGCTTTATACTTAGTGTTTATTTTGCCTTCTTTTTCAAGGAACGGGATAGAGCCATTTACTTTCTGGCTGCTTTGTTTTTTGTTCTTAGCGTCAGAGTAGCGAAATCTGTTTTCTTTACGTTCAGCCCCTCTATAACAGATACCTTTTTACATATTGGTTTAACTGCTTGTTTGTTGATAGGTCCTTTTTTATACCTGTATATTAGGGAGGTAAACCGCCCAGGCACCAAAAAAAAACCCTGGTGGCTGCTTCATATTCTTCCGGTCATTAGCGCCATGATATATATTCATTACAATTACCCCTACGCGGAATACGGCCATTGGTGGAAGCGCAGAGATGAAGGTTATTTTGGCTGGGCCTTGTTTGTTCAATGGTTCATTTATATTGCTCTTGCGGCCTATTTGATCAGGGATTCCATAAAAAATATAGTGTATAGAAGCAGAAAGGCGCGCGACTTGGATTTCTGGTTATTCAGCGTAGTGGGAGGGGTAGCAATAATTTGGCTGGCATATTTTACCACAAATTACACCTCCTATATTGTAGGGGCCTTGTCTTTTTCCTTTGTGATCTATCTGGTAATTCTTCTATTGATACTTAAAAGGAAAAACGGACTTAATTTTTTGGAGCGGCCTGTTAAATACGAAAACAGAAAAATTGATAATACGGAGGCAGAGCATCTCATCCGTAGAATAGACCAGATTTTTAACGAAGAATTGCTGTTTAAAAATGTTGATTTCAAGATCGGACAATTGGCCGAGGCCTTAAATATCTCGCCTCACTATCTTTCACAATCACTCAACGATAACTTAGGGGTGAGCTTTCCAAACTTTATCAACGCTTATAGGATTAAAGCCGCAGAAGAGATGATTAGAAGTGAGGAGCATCTTACGCTTGAGGCAATTGGCAGGGAATGTGGGTTTAGATCTAAAACCACCTTTTATAAAGCCTTTAAAAAGGAGAATGGTGTTACTCCTGCGGCTTTTAAACGAGCTGTTGCCTAGGGTATTTGTTCACTTTTATAAATCTGTACTTTTTAAACCTTCCTTAGTAATAAGAATGCTTTTTTTCGTGCTAATATTGAGGAAACAAAAAACGAACAATCATGAAAAAAACCCTTTTTTCTTCGGTAGTACTGCTATTTGCAGCTTCAACCACCTTAGCACAATCAGACAAATCTCTTGTAGAACAAACTTTGAATTACTATTTGGAAGGCGGAACAAACAACGATTTTGAAACCCTTAAGAAGGCATTTCACAAGAATGCCACGATGAAGTTTATCGGGCAGGAATACGTAGAGACCAATGCGCTCGAATTTTTTGGAGAACGCATGAAGCCGGGTCCAAAGCAAAACAGAACTACCGAGATTACCAATATTGATATTATGGGTAACGCGGCTAGCGCCAGGTTAGTAATTAACTACCCGGATTTCTCCTTTATAGATTATATGCATCTGCTAAAAATAGATGGAGAATGGAAAATTGTGAGTAAGATCTTCTATAGGGATGTTAAGACCGAATAGACCTTGAACATTTTCTTATTTGTTTTGCGGTTTTCACCTGCCTCTGCCTGCCAGCAGGCAGGTGTGTAAAGAGACTTGCCATCAGGATCAAAAGCGTGGTGAGCCGATCCTGTAGCTAGCAATTGGGAAATATGTCATTTTGAAACTTTTGACCGAAAATGGCACCATTATTAATACATCAATTTTAATGGCAGATTTTGTTCGACTATGATTCGTCCTGAATTTACTACGGTATTATTAGATTCAGAATTGTTTTTTGCACCCCATAAACGAGCAACTAGTTTTATCTTGTTGTTGGTAAATTTATTAGCTGAGATATCAACATTGATAATTCCGTAGGTATTGATTAAAACACCATTCTTTTCGCCAGCACCGCAATTTTCGAACTTAGAACCCAATATAACCAGGTTTCCACCAACCGTAGATTCATCATACCCACCACGGTAATAATCGATTACGTTTTGGTTTATATTTTCAAAGTGACAATTTATTACAAAAAGGTTTTCGGCATTATACTCACCGCGGTCATCATCTTCAGCAGAAAGCTCCAGTCCGTTCTTACAGTTCTTTATGGTGGTTAATTTAAAGGTAACAAACTCTGAAAAGGAGTGCTTGTAGGCTTTGAGTACAAATTCAAAGTCGGTTATTTCTGAACTGATAACGTTCAAATTGTAAAGACTGCTCATGTTTTCCTTAAGACTGGCAAAAGCGTAATTCTCACCAGACCCTTGAAGCTTGACCGCCTTTAAGGTAAGCTCAGCTTTCGGATTCATTTCAAAGGCTGGAGTACCGGCAGCACCAATAAAGACAATTGATGATTTTTGTAAGCTGTCTGCCGATTTTATGGTTAGCTTTTTGTTGATTTTTAGTGATGAATTTATTTCATATTGGATTGCTGATAATTCGATAATATCTCCCTCATTAGCGTTGACTACTGCCGAGACCAGTTCTTCAGAAGTGTTTGCAGAATGAGTATTAGGTTCCGGTTCTTGAGGTATGGGGTCAAACCAATCGGGACCGTACAAAGACAAGTCCATGATATTAGGTGGCATTAAATTACTACCATTTATGGCACCAAGAAAATTGTAATCTGCGCGAGGGTTGCCGAATAAATCTTTGGTAATTTTATCGAAATCAAAACCTTGATGGACCTCGACATTTGAAACATCCGGGGAGGGAACCCAAATATTCTCTGCTAACTCAATCATCGAAAAATTAGTTACTTCAAGACCATTAACACCTTTAAAGCTCACCCCTCTATTGTTGATGACATTACTTTTAAAATCAATACCATGTATAGAATCGTAACGTACAATGGGCATTTCATCTCCTTCAGAATTATAAATAACATTGTTGGCAACAAGGGTTCTAATGGGTGTTTCGGACCGAATCTCCGAAGGAGGGAGCACATTTTTCTGATCTACATTAGACCCTACACCGAACTGCCAGGGCGATTTGCAATCAATCCAGGTGTTATGCGCCACCACTACATCGGTGACTTGTATATATCGGTTTATGGCAGACCTTCGAATACCATTCATAACGGCCAGTGGGGCTCTGAAAATTTCACCATGTAAATTGTAGAAATAGTTATTGGTCACCCAATGCCCCGTACCTATGAGCCGTACCCCACCTATATGTGGTGATTTCTCATCCCCAATGAAGTAATTGCCGTCCACAATACAATAATTTCCGTGACGGGTTACCAAAGATCCCTCACTTTTGTAGAACACATTGTTTCTAAATTCATTGAAATTCGTTTTGCTGGAAATAACTTCCACTTCGCCATTACACCTATCGAATAGATTATGGGCTACCAAAGTGTTGCTGGGCGACATTGAGGTACTACTGTTGCCCAACTGAATCGTTTCGGCACTAGGGCCTCCTTTAGGAGGTCTTGGCCCAAACTGATTATTGACAATTTTGTGGTAGTTTTTAATACTTTGATTGCCGGCAATATCAACTCTGACAGTTGGCCCCCGGTTAGATTTTCCAGCCAGGTAGCAATGGTCTAGCTGGTTGTGACGCCCCTTAAAGAGCACCCAAAGATCCTGTTCGTTTTTTTGAGGTTTGTTAAAATTCTCAATAACACAATTGGTCACACGACAATGGTTCGCAAGGGTATCTTTGTTGATGAAGAACTGAATGACCGATTGTGACGGGGAGGCGCCATTGGTAAAATAAAGTCCATCTACCACCAAATATTCACCACCCAATTTCAAATCTGATTTCCCCTGTATGACCACTTTGCCGGGAGTTTCAGCACGTAGGCTTATTGGCTGCTCTTTGGTTCCTTTGGCGACAAAACGAATCTGGATGTCTTCCCATGTGCCATTGGCCAATACGATTTCGGTACCGGGTCTGGCATTAGAAATAGCTTCATTTAACTCATCCGCATTTGAAACCAGCATCTCTTCTCTGGTTTTTTTTGTTTCGCAACTAATTAGTATTGTGACTGCCGCTAAGGCAAGCAATGTGTTCTTCATATCATTTACTTTTTAAGCTTCTTCCCATAATTTCTGTAAGCTTGTTAAATCTCTTTTCATGGCATTAAAGACTACTTTTTTATCTATTGTAATATCCTTTCTGCCCTTTTCAGCTCCCCCCAAGGGATACTCAAGATGTAGGGAGGCAGGAGGTTTTAGACCGTAAGCCTTCAAAAGTTTGAAATAGCTTTTGAAGTCTACCATACCCTCGCCAATAGGTGTATTTACAATTTCCCACCGGCCACCAACTTTACCCCACCTAAAGTCTTTTAGTACGATGGTCTTGATAGATTTATGCAATAGTTTTAATCCATTCGGCCATGATTTTCCAGCTTCTGCAATCGCATGTCGAATGTCATACTGGGTTCCGAAAAAAGAGGGGTCTGCCTTTTTGAGGAGTTGTTCTATTTCCCAAAAGGAGGCACCAATTTTTGTTCCAGCGTGGTTTTGATAGCAACCAACGATGTTGTACTGTTTGTTGACTTCGCCTAGTTCCTTTACTTTTTGCTGGTAAAAAGTTATTGACTCCTGCATTGATTTATCCTCGAGATAATTGAACCAATCACTTCGATAGAACTTTACACCATGTTTTGCCGCTGTCCTAATGATTTTCAAGTCATAGTCACTAGCTATATGGCTAATAGCAGTAGTCAATAGTTCGCAGGAAGAACCAACGGCTTTGATGGCTTGAATAGCTCTGGGTAAATCGGTCTCCACATGTTCTGGCAGCACATGTCCTTTTGGGCGTACAGTTAAATCCAATCCGTCGAAACCAAGTTCTTTGGAGATTTGGGCAGCTTCTTTTACATCCAAGAACTGCAAGTGTTTAGAGAAAAGATGCACGCTTAGTGGTTCCCTCAACTCTTCCAGGTTGAAAAACTGTAAAGGCGAAGGTGCCAAAGGTGTAAATAGTGCTGCTACTCCAACATTCTTGATAAATTTTCGTCTGCTATTATCCATGTCTTAGAAAAGATTTAATTTTTTGATTACCAATACCTTATGGGGAGTTTACTATGTATATGCTGTAATTTAATTATTGCAACCCTTGGCTTTTCGCTAAGGCGAAGCGCTAGGATTGCAGTAACTCTTCCATCAATTTCCTGATATTCTTTTCTTTATAAATCATTTTGACTGTTGTTGTATACCTGGCTACAAAAATTTCATTTTCAATAAGGTTTCCAAAGATTTCCGATTGATTCAGGAAAGCCGTCCAATTATTTCCGGTGCCCTTGGCAGCGCTGTGTAATGCTACTTTTTGTTCATCTATAATCTCCAATAGATTGCCTTTTTCATTGATCCTCTTGTCACTATAGAAACACCATGCCGCCAAGATAAATGTGGCGTATTTGATACTACCGCCTTTTTCTAAGTTTTCTATTAGCGTTGGAATCAAAAACTTTGTCAATTTGGAGGAACTTTCTGAGCAAATACGGCTTACACTGTCTTTAATATGGGGGTTGGCAAATCGTTCCTCTAAACTGTCTTTGTATTTTTCGATATCAATACCTTCTATCTCGCCCAAAATTGGTGTCGCTTCCTTGTCCATAAACTGACGCATAAACTTTGCAAAAACCGCGTCTTTCATGACGGTATTAATTGTTTGATGCCCATGGATTGCCCCCGGAATGCCCAAGACGGAATGCCCGGCATTAAGTAATCGAATTTTCATCTTTTCGTAAGGAGTGACATCAGGAACAAACTGTACGCTCAATTTTTCAAGAGGCGGTCGGCCATTTGAAAACGTGTCCTCTACAACCCATTGAATAAAAGGTTCGCAAACTACAGGCCATTTATCTTCCAAATCATGTTCGGCTTTCAAATATTCAATGATTTCTGGAGTGGTTACCGGAGTAATTCTATCTACCATGGTATTTGGAAAACCAACTTTTCTTTCTATCCAATTGCTAAGTTCTACATCCTGTTTCCTAACGAAAGCCAATAGCATTTTACGAATAACATCACCATTGCGCTGAATATTGTCACATGATAAAATAGTGAATGGTGTCAACCCTTTAGCGCGTCTTTTTCGTAGGGCAGCAGTAAGATAACCATAAACCGTTTTGGGTTCGTCTGGATGTTCTAACTCATATTGTATGTCGGGATTTTCAAAATTGAAATCCTCTGTTGTGGCATTAAAGTTATAACCTCCTTCTGTGATGGTCAATGAAACAATTTTTGTGTCAGGAAGCGCCATTTTATCAATGACCAATTGAGGTGTATCTACCGCCAATAGGTATTCCTTAATTGCTCCTATGATTTTATTTTCAACATTTCCGTTGCGATGATGGGTCACCAGGGTATAAAGCCCGTCTTGTTCCTTTAAAACATTGCAAATATTTCGGTCTGCTTCCCGTAAGCCCACCCCGCAAATTGCCCAATCCTTAGCACCATAATTTTCTAGCAATTGGTGTATGTAGTAGGATTGGTGCGAACGGTGAAAACCGCCAATCCCGATATGAACAATTCCCGTTTTCAATAGCTGCCTATCATAATTTGGACCTGAAATTCGGTTTGCTAGCTGGGGAAGATTTTTCTGATTTAATTTCATATTTACTTGCTATTTAAGCTAAGAGCCAATTTTTGCCTTGCTTCTCTTCATTGCCCAATAAGCTGCAATGAAATATGTTATGGTACAGATGAAACCGTGGAAATAAAAAGATTCCCTATTGGTCAGATAGTCATTTTCCGTATCGCTACCAAACAATACATTTGAAGCCAATACCAATGTAATTCCCAAAGCAATTACCGCGATAATTTTCAAGAATTTGGTAAAAAAAGAACCATCCTTTTGTACCACCGGCTCCTCAGCGGCCAGTTTTTCATGGTACTCGTCCACCAATTGGTTGTACTCTTCCTCTTTGGTTTCAGCTTCTGGGTAAGCCTTTTCCGCGCCATAGCGACCCGCTAGAAAGGTGTAGACAATGATGGTGAAGAACCAGGTAGGGATGAACAGGTAGTAGAAAGACATGACATCCAAAAAGTTCAGACCAAAACCGAATGCCAACCCTAATCCCCAGGAGGCTATGGAAGGCAGGTTATTAAGGTAGTCCTGGTATTTTGACCAATAACGGGTGTATCCGATTCTGGGAAACAACTGATGTTCTGCAAAGACAATTGCTCCTACAGGTACGACCAACAGGCCCGCATAGGTAAGAAGCGGTAGAATTTGGGAGAAGACGAAGGGAAAACAAGCAATGACAACCATAGTGATTCCCACCGCTATTGTCGTCTTTCGACGTGAGAAACTAGTAAATATCGACTGTGCTGCTAAACCTGCCCGATACAAATTGGTGATAGCGGTTGTCCAACCTGCTACAATGACAATCACAAACCCCGACCAGCCCAAAGCATAATAGGCCACGTCACCTGGGTCAAGCTCCACAATCGTTTTTCCTAAAATCACAGCGGCACCTGCTCCCATAATACCTGCCGCTATCCATGCAATATAATGCCCAAACAGCATACCCGTGCTCGTTGCCAGTCCGTAGGACTTCTTTTTTGCAAATCGAAGCAAGGCCATATCAATTAAGCCAAAATGGGTGATAGTATTCGCTGCCCAGCCAAAACCAATTACCTCGAGTAAACCTATACCTGGTTCTCCGTTGCTGTTAACACCCGTCCAAATGGACTGACTTCCTATGTCAATAAATTCAGACCATCCTCCTGGGAGTGGTTTATCCAATACGCTTAGAGACAATGCCGGTAGCAATACCAGCGCTCCACTGGTAAACATGGTGAAGAGCCAGGGTGCGCAAATACCTGAGAAGTCAGAAACCGCATTAAAACCGTAAATAGCGACGTAGACAACGACCAATCCGACGATGAAAACAATCAGTACAAACCATAGATTGGTGGGATACCAATGGAGTTGGGCGGGGATATCAAACGCAAACCTAACTGCCGTAGCCGATACGGTTACCATGGCAGCTGATATGACCGTAAATATCAGAACATTTGCCCAGTCATAAAGTTTAGACATAGAATCGCCTGCTATCTTTTTCAGATAAGTGTATAGGCTAAGGCGGGTATCAACCGCAATTGGTGAAGTAATCAATGTCCAACTCAGCACCGCCAGAATATTCCCAATAAGTAGTCCTAGAATAATGTCCATTGTTTTGGCACCCAAGGCAACAAAGGTTGCTCCGATTACGAATTCGGTGGCCGCCACATGCTCAGCGGCATAGAGCCCGGCAAAATGTGTCCAGTCATGTAGTTTATGTTTTGGAACAGGGAGCTGTTCGCTATGCAGTTTTTCTAATGGAGAAAAGTCGCGGGTATTTGATTCGTTCATAATTGACTGGTTTCAATTGGCATTCAGATATTCTAGCACTAATTGATGCTTACATGCAAACATACCTAGAATTTTTATTTTGCTACTCTGGCCTTTTCCCAAGCTTCAAAATCTTTTAAGGTCGCCGGGTCTGTGGGCGGATAAAGTCCAATAATTGTATGCCCCTCATTTACTTTTTCTATTACAAACTCTTCAAAAAGGGTCATTTGTATGCATTCTTCAGCTACTTCGGCTGCCACATGGGCAGGAATTACCATTACGCCATCATCATCACCAACGATATAATCACCGGGAAAGACGGCTACATCACCACAGCCAATGGGCTCACTTAGTGCAATGGCCTGATGAAGAGTTAAATTGGTAGGTGCAGAAGGACACTTATGAAAGGCAGGAAAATCTAACCCGGCGATTTCAGCCGAATCTCGAAAACCGCCATCCGTAACAATTCCGGCTACACCGCGTTTCAGTAATCTGGTGACAAGAATTGAGCCTGCCGAAGCAGCCCTAGCATCTTTGCGACTATCTATTACCAGTACAAATCCTTCCGGGCATTCTTCAACGGCTACCCGCTGAAGGTGCTTTGGGTCTTTGAAAACCTCAATTGGATTCAAATCCTCACGGGCAGGAATGTACCTAAGGGTGTAGGCTTGCCCAACCATAGTGGGCTTACCCGCTTTGAGTGGCTTAACTTCCTGAATAAATTGATTTTTTAAGCCCTTTTTAAATAAGCATGTAGCAATAGTGGCTGTACTTACCTTTTTCAGCTGTTCTATCGTTGTTTTTTTTCCCATGATTTTTGAATTCTGTGATTTACGCGAGGCTTTTTATGTTAAAAATTTGCTAGTGTTACAAATATATGTATTTTTGGTAAACCAATCTGGTTAACCAATTTAAAATGAACAAATTTTTCTTCCAACTATTTTGCTGCTCTTTTTTGCTGATTTCGGCTTGTAAAAACCAAAACAATACATCCGTAAAGGCTGAAATAGGAATTAAAGCGAACGACGTAATACCATTTTTCCAACATTGGAACTTAATCTTAGGTGATGGATCTAATGCAGGCGAGGCCATTAACTATGAAAACAAGAATTTCTTTTATACGGCAAGAGATAATCAGGCTGATTGGGTAGTATTTAAAACACCCAATGCAGGGAATACTCATGGTACTTCTAACAATACAAGGACCGAACTGGCCCAATTAAAAAAGTGGTCACCAATGACTGAGAATAAAATGAATGCCACGCTCAAAGTAATGAATGTCTCTGCCACGGGCGATGCCCGTGTTGCTGCCACTTACTCTGTAGTGGTTGGTCAGATTCATAGTGCAGATGGGCATGAGAACGAACCCCTTAAAATATTTTACAAGAAATTTCCTGGTCATACCAAAGGTTCTGTCTTTTGGAATTATGAAATCAACACTGCTGGCGATGACAATTCACGAAGATGGGATTATTCCTATCCTATTTGGGGCTATGATATGTCTGTCGTTGGCACCGATGAAAATGCTTTTCCTTCAGAACCTGAAGATGGCATTGCTTTGGGCGAAGCGTTCAGTTATGAGGTAGAAGTTAAGGATGGCATCATGAATCTTAAATTTAGCAGTGAAGGGCATGAAACCAAAACCTTTACAAAAAATCTGGTTTCCTCAGCGTATACAGAACCCTCCAACATTCCGGAGCAGGTTACAAACTTATTCGTACCCATAGGTCAGGATGGCATGGAGCGTGAAAATGCTTATGCCAATGAGGGGCTCTTCTTTAAATTAGGAACGTATAACCAAACAAACGGAAAAGATCCAAAAGTAAATAAAGTATGGTGTTCTGGAGCCGAAACTCATGGCGGTGATATTCAAAAACAGTATGCAGATGGTAATTACGCCGAAGTTTGGTTTAAGACGGCAAGTATCACTATCAGTGATGAGGCCATATCCAATTCGGGCTACTTTGAGGCCAATGACGGTTTAAGTGAGAAAACGGTTTATCCCAGTGAGGTGATTCCTTTTATGGATAAATTTAAAATGTTGATGGGGGATGGAACCAATGTGGAAAATCTGATTGATTTTGAACACAAAGATTTTTTCTATACGGCAATTGACGGAACAAGGCGTTGGGTGGTCTACAAAACGCCAAACGCCGGAGTCACTTCAAAAAATTCTAGCAACACCAGAACAGAGCTGCACGAAAAAAGAGAATGGACACCTGAAGAAGGGGGTAAGCTAACAGGTACCTGTAAGATTATGCAGGTTTCCACCTGCGGTGATGCGAGAGTTGCCGCCGCCTATTCGGTTGTAGTGGGGCAGATCCATAGTGGTGAAGGACATGAAAATGAACCCTTAAAAATATTTTATAAAAAGTTTCCTGAGCATGACAAAGGTTCCGTATTCTGGAATTACGAAATAAATACCGAAGGCAGCAATTCAAAAAGGTGGGACTTTTCAACCGCCGTATGGGGACACGATATGTCCGTCGTTGGAAAAGGTAAAAATGACTATCCTGCTGAACCTGCTGATGGAATAGAATTAGGAGAAGAGTTCAGTTATGAGGTTAATGTATATGACGGTATAATGTACCTAACATTCAAAAGCGATAATCACGAGACAAAAACATTTACTAAAAACCTGATCTCATCAGAGTATGTTAAAAGATCGGACCTACCGGCCCAGGTAAAGAAATTATTTGTGCCAATAGGGCGAGACGGAACAGAAAAGGCCACTGCCTATAGAGGAGAGTTAAATTATTTCAAACAAGGTGCTTATAACCAAGACAATGGGAAAGATCCTGAAACTAATATGGTTTGGTCTACGGGCTCAGAAACCTATGGGGGCGATATTGCCAAGCAGTATGAAAACGGTTGCTATACAGAGGTTTGGTTCATAGAAGCAACTGTGGGTCCAGGGACACCGCCAAAGTAAATCGTATTAAACAATCTAGAGCAATATTTTGTAACTAATTAAGAACAATATTATATGAAAACATTTGGAGCAAGCAAGGAGTTCATAAAAGGAGAAAACCTTGATTGGGAAATAGTAGGCGAAGGCCTAAAACGAAAGATCATGGGGTATGACGACAAAATCATGTTGGTCAAGGTTCATTTCGAACTAGGCGCTATAGGCCAAATGCATGAGCACTATCACTCTCAGGTGACCTATGTGGAAAGCGGAAGCTTTGATGTTACCATTGACGGTAAAACACAGACCTTGAAGGGTGGGGATTCTTTTTATATTCCTCCACATGCCATGCATGGAGCAGTTTGTACTGAGGCTGGAGTGTTGATTGATGTTTTCAGCCCGATTCGGGAGGATTTTATGACTTAAAAGTGTTAAAATCAGTCAAATACTTTTTTTAACGAAAAAATAATATATATTTGGTAAACCAAATTGGTAAACCAGTTTGGATAACCAGTAAAATAGATGACTAAACAAACACCTGAGAAAAACCGATTGACAAAATGAAACACTGAAAAACTTTGGAAAGAAAAAAAGGACAGGTGCACGCCTATCCTTTTTAAAAACAGATTACTTCTTTAAGAGGGAAGTAATACCTAAAACATGTTTACTTTACTATAAACACACTTTCTGTAAAAGTACGAAAATCAAATTGATATTTAAGGGAGACTTGTGTCTAGTAAAGGAGGTTGCTCGTGAGATTATACTTTTAGCTCACTGTGCAGAAGGATGTCGGCTAATGACATCAGCTAAATAATATTTACTAAACAAATACAGCTCAAATGAATTTTAAAGTAAACCTAACTTTGGTAATCTTGCTGTTGGTTAATATCCAATTATTTGCCCAGCAAACGTTTACCGTTTCGGGTACGATTACAGATGCGAACAATGTTCCAATACCTGGAGCCACAATTCTTGTTTTAAACACCAACCGGGGTACATCGGCTGATTTTGATGGCAACTACGCTATTGAAGTTTCGAGTGGAGAATCACTACAATTTTCATCAATTGGATATGCCTCACAAACCGTTGCTATCACTGACCAAACAACCGTTAACGTTTCACTATTAGAAGATGCTTCACAACTTGATGAAGTGGTTGTAATTGGTTATGGTACACGAAAAAGATCTTCCTTAACCGGTGCCGTCGCGCAGGTAGGGGGAGAAGAGATTGCTGCTATTCAAGCCAATCGTGTTGATGATGCATTGGCAGGTAAGTTGCCAGGTGTTTTGATTCAAAATCAAAGTGGAGAACCAGGTGCAGACCCAAAGATCCAAATACGGGCAGCTTCATCTCTTTCAGGTGATTCTAGTCCGTTAATTGTTGTGGATGGGTATCCTATTTCGGGGAAGTCTGGCGACGGTAAACCCCAACGATATTGAAAGTTTGGAGGTTTTAAAAGATGCTGCCTCTGCGGCTATTTATGGTTCTCGAGGAGCTAATGGGGTGATCTTGGTTACTACCAAAAAAGGAAGACAGGGTAAAGCCTCTTTTAGTTACAATTCTTATGTGAGCATATCAAGCAAATATGTAGATGATATTGAAATGCTTAAGACGGCGGGCGAATGGGCAAATGATCTATTGACAGATGCTTATGATCTTTCTGAAGTTGATCCGGGATTGTTGAATTACAGGCTGGATGCTTATAGAGATGCACCCGATGTAGTAAGTATGGAAGATTGGCTTTTCGAAACCGGTACCTCAACCAGTCATGACTTCAGTGTTAGTGGAGGCACCGAAGATGTAAATTACTTTGCATCTCTTGGTTATTTGAACACCGAGGGTATTGTAAGAGAACAAGGTTTTGAAAGAATAAACGCACGTATGAATCTCGATGCAAAGATGGGGGAGAAGTTCAGGGCCGGATTGAGCATCAATGGTTTTTTTGGCCATCAGGAAATTGTACCTCATGACATGAGGGATCTCTTGAGAGCATATAGTGTTCATCCCATTTACCATACTGAAGCGTCTATCGCCTTTGTTCAACAGTTAGATGCCAATAGACAAGCGTTGTTTGATGCAACAGGAGGAGTTGGTCTGCCCGGAGCATTTGCAGATCCTTTTGATGCTGGTTATAGAGGAACCGGCAATATTACCTCAAGTATTTTTGATTTGGTACCAGGTGATATTGCGCACGAATGGCATTACGGTAGAAGTCAGAATGGTATTGGTGGATCTGGAGACGCAGGCCCGGCAGCAAAGTTTGACAATGCACGAAGATTTGAAAGAACCTATTTCGCTAATGCCAGCACTTATTTACAATATCAAATCTTTGATGGCTTAAATATTAAAACCGTTCTTGGAGGAGATATTAGAGATACACAAAACTATTATTATCAGGGAACTTTGGCCGATTCTCGAGAACGTAGCAGTCAATCCGACTTAGATATAACAGATTTAAAAGTATCTACCGTATTAAGTGAGACTACACTAAATTATGCCAAAGTATTTGGCAAACATGATATATCAGCTGTGGCGGGTATGGAGTTTCAAAATACCTATCTACGCGGGTTTTCATCTGTTGGAACAAATGTGCCAATTGGTTTGCCTATAAATTATAATCAGTTTGACCCCGCAGATGTGGTTACATCAGAGCGAGATGACACTAGGACAAGACGAAGTGTTTTTGGAAGAATTAATTACGCCTACGACAATCGTTATTTGTTCTCCGCATCATTAAGAAGGGATGGCGATTCTCGTTTCGGAGCCAATAATAGGTTCGAAACGTTCCCGGCACTTTCTGTAGGTTGGAACGTTCATAACGAAGCTTTTTGGAAATCAGAGGCATGGAGTTTGTTTAAACCGCGCTTTAGTACAGGTTCTTTAGGAACTACCTCTTTCTTAGATTCTTACGATGCATTGAGTCTATTGGGTACTGCACCAACCGCTTTCGGGAATGGTTTTCTTATCCCGACTAATATAGCAAACCCAGATTTAACTTGGCAGACCAATACAGAGACCAACTATGGTGTGGATCTAGGTTTTCTAAAGAATCGTCTTAGGTTGAGTGTTGATTACTATACCTCAGATATTGAGAATATGTTGATCAATCAAAGTGTATCAGAGGTACTCGGTACACCATCAATTGTACTTAATCGAGGTGACGTGACAAGCTCTGGTTTGGAGATAGAACTAAATGCCGGGATCATACAAACACCAGATTTTTCCTGGAGCATTGGAGCCAACTTGTCTACGGTTGATACAGAAATCACAAGTCTTGGAGATTTAGACGAACTGCCACGGGTTGTTTATGGCGGACCAAGTGGTAGAGGCCCGGAGTTTAGAAATTATGTAGGTGGCGAAATTGGTGAAATGTGGGGGTATGAGGTGATTAGAGAGGTTGAATCCATTCATATCGCAGATCCCTCAAGAAATATTGGATTTGGCAGCTCAGAATGGTATGTAGTTGACCAAAATGGCGATGGTCAAATTACCTATGAGGATGACTATGTCAAACTAGGATCTGCTACTCCAGATTTCTATTGGGGTTTAAATACTTCACTGAGATACAAAGATTTTGACTTATCTCTCCAATTCCAAGGATCCGAGGGAGCAGAAGTTTACAATATCGATCCAATTTACTGGAAATCACAATTTGGTGGAAGGGTACGGGATAGTTTTGATGCTAATGATGATGGTATTGCCGATGCCAATGGTCTGCATTATGTACAAACCAGAAATGCTCACGGTTCAGGAATTCAGGATGCTTCTTATATAGCACTAAGAAACCTGACCTTAGGGTATACCCTTGATCCTGAACTTACAAGTAAAATAGGAATAAGTTCTGTGAGATTGTATCTCGCTGGTACGAATTTGTTGTATCTATTCGGAGATGACTATACCTCATTTAACCCTGAAGGTGTAGAGACCACAAATAATGGTTATCTAGGCCCAACCACATACGGGTATCAAGAAGGTGCTAGCCCGATTGTAAGAAGTTATACGCTGGGTTTAAATGTCAATTTCTAAATCAAAAAAAATGAAAAAAATATATTTATTAATAGGATTGTTGCTGTTGATAACAGCTTGTAATAATGATTTGGATCAAGTTCCACCTAAACAACTTGAATCAAGTAGTTTGACAGATTATGCGGGCGTCTTGAATGCAGCATACTATTACCAGCAGGCGTCAGCTACCCCCTTGGCGGTGATGGGCGACTTCAGGGCTGATAATATGTTGATGGATGAAGAACCCTATCCTGCATTTGACAGATACAACTCGGATTTGGCCGGTGGTGATTTGGTGGAGCAATTTTTTCGACCGTTCTATAGCAATCTGTACAAGTCAATACTAAGTGCAAACAACGTAATTGACAACTCAACCAATGCTACAGAGATAGCTGAGGCTCAGTTTTTAAGAGCATTATCTTACTTCAAACTGGTGATGGTTTTTGGTGATGTTACTGTGAATTTATCTCCTTCACCAGACGTCGAAGATCCCTCAATTTTAACCAGGCAACCGGCTGCGGATGTTTACAATGATATAATCATTCCCGACTTCCAAAATGCAATATCAGCTTTAGACAATGCTGGAATCGCCAGTGGGCGTGCATCTCAAATTGCGGCTCGGGGATTTCTTGGAAAAGTTTATATGCATAGGGGTAATTTTGGCGCAGCGGCAACAGAACTTGCAGCCGTAGTAAACGGTGCAACTGCTGCGGGAGTAAGTTTAGAAACTGACTTTGCCAACGTTGTACTTGACGGGAATTCTGAAGTCCTTTTTGCGACTATATTATCTACCTCTATAGAGGATGAATATGGCTTTACCGGGTTCCCCGGATGGTTTAGCGGAGGTGACACAAAATCTCTTACGCCACTAGATGCCGACTTAACAGCTGCTTTTGATGCCGTTGTGAATGACACACTTGTTGGAGGAGATCTTAGAAGAGCGCTAACTATTGATGAGGGAGTAGGCATAGGTGTGAAGTTCAATACTCAAGCGCTTGAACAAGACTTTATAGAACTGAGATTATCTGATGTTGTGCTATTGTATGCAGAAGCATTGAATGAGAATGGGTCTTCGGCCACGGAAGTACTTGGATTGGTAGATCCTATACGGACCAGGGCCGGACTAAATCCTTTAGACCCTGTTGTCCTAAATACGCAAGCGTTGGTTAGACAGGCCATTCAAGATGAAAGAAGGTTAGAGTTAGCCTTTGAGGGACATAGATGGTTTGATCTTGTGCGAACGGGTACCGTAGATGCTGAAATGGGAGAGGCAATTAATGCCAATTATTATGTGTTTCCAATTCCAAACTCAGAAGTTCTTGCGAGTGGTGGTGTAGTCACGCAAAACCCTGGATATTAATTTATCGTAATATCCATAGTATAAAAATGATGCGCTATATACCATTTTCAAGCTAGAGATGAGTAAGTGTACACCAGGGTTTTCAGAAGTGAGAATTGGATATTGAGTATTGATATGAAGAAATTAAGAAATATGTTTTAGTTAGTTTTGAGTTAGTTTTTTACCAATGGGGTTTACTGGCCTGTTAAAAGGTCAGTAAACTTCCAAAACCCCTGAAAATAAGGGATTTTTAGAGCATTTATAATTTGGAAATCCTTTTTTTAGTTGAAGTTAATTTTATAATTTTAGTGCAAAGCAATCTGGTTAACCAATTTTAAGGCATATCAACGTATCGTACGCTATGAAACTAGAAATCCTCACAAATTACGAGAAAAGAGAAATTCAGAATAAGATCATTGCTGGTATCCGGGATTGGATTAACCATAAAAATCTGGAACCCGGGGATAAATTGCCCGCAGAAAGGGTCTTGTCAGAAAAATTTGAGGTTAGCAGAAGCAGTGTCAGAGAGGCCATTCAAAAACTGGAGTTTTACGGGATCCTGAAATCAATACCTCAGAGCGGAACTTTCGTTGCCAATATTGGTGCCATTGCCGTCAACGGGATGATCGAGGACATCTTAAGCCTTGATACACCTGATTTTAGGTCTTTGGTAGAGACCAGAATTCTGTTAGAACTGAAGACGGTAAGACTGGCAGCGCTGCGAAGATCTGAAGAGGATTTGGATGCCATTAAAATGGCATTGGAAGCCTATACCGAGAAGATAAGCACAGGCCAGGAGTATTTGCAGGAAGATTTGTTGTTTCACTTGGCGATAGCCAAAGCCAGTAAGAATAATACCATGCTGACTTTAATGCTTTTAATTACTCCTGAAATTATAATTGCATATGATAAAGACCGGGTCTGTGAAGGAGATGAGGCTCAGGACGAGATTAGAAAACACAATGAGATCTATCTGGCAATCAAAAATCAAAACCCAGATCAGGCTAAACTAAAGATGAAAATTCACTTTACGAAGCTGTACGAATACATTTATGGGGATAAAAACTCATAAAGCTCGCTCGATAGGGTAAAATTGCACGCTTTTATCCTGTTGATTTAAAAAAGGAGGGAGATAATACTTAAATCAATTTTACTATAGAAATCATGACGTATTAAACAACTCGTTTAATTCTCCCGGAATTTTCCAGTAAGATTTAAGTAAAAAATCAGCGCCTTGTAGGTTTGCCTAAAAGGCCTTTATAGCACTCTTTTTGCATAAACTGAAGGATATGAAAATAAAAGGACTACGGTGGTGGATAATCGCGTTGATTTGCATAGCGACTGTTATCAACTATATAGATAGAACCGCATTCGGTGTAATGTGGCCCGAAATGGGTAAGGACCTGGGCATGGATGAGGCAGATTATGCCGTTATGCTGAATGTTTTTATGATTACCTATGCACTGGGAAAGTTCTTGTCGGGTAAGCTATATGACAAAATTGGAACGCGATTGGGTTTTGTTTTTTCGATTGCGCTTTGGTCTGCCGCCGCCATACTCCATGCTTTTGCCAGGGGTTTGTTATCACTTTCTGTTGTAAGAGCGATGCTTGGCCTCGGTGAAGCGGGAAATTGGCCCGGGGCCGTAAAGAGCAATGGTGAATGGCACCCAATTAAAGAAAGAGCCATAGCGCAAGGTATATTTAATGCAGGGGCATCTTTGGGCAGCGTAATTGCTCCAGCGCTAATCGCATTCTTATATGCGCAATTTGGCTGGCGTACCACTTTTATCATTTTAGGTCTTATTGGTTTTGTATGGATATTACCATGGATGCTGATCAACAAGGCAAAACCCGAAAAACATCCCTGGCTTTCCGATGAGGAAAGAACCCTGATACTTTCAGACCGCATTGCCCCAACTGATGAAACGAAAAAAGAAAAAGGACTCCCCCTGATGAAGATTTTGAGCTATAGAGAATCCTGGGGCGTTCTGGTTTCACGATTTTTTATTGAACCCATCTGGTGGTTATTTGTAGGTTGGATGCCATTGTACCTGAATTCTAAATTTGGGTTCAGTATTGAAGAGATTGGTTCTACCATATGGATTTCCTATCTGGGCGGCATGGCAGGAAGCATCTCTGGCGGATGGTTTTGTGGGAAATTAATGGAAAAACACTCTGTTGACTATTCAAGAAAAGTTTCCATCCTTATTGGTGGAATTCTCATTTTCCTGGGACTGTTGGGAATTATCTTCTTTGTAAAAGGTGATAATCCAATGACCTTCATCTACATCGTGGCTATTGTGCTATTCGGATTTCAATTTGCCATTGGCAATATTCAGACACTGTCAAGTGATTTGCTAAAAGGGCCTTCCGTTGGAACGTTAGCGGGCCTTGCTGGTACAATCGCTGCCGTTTCCGTGATTATTATGAACTGGCTCATACCAAAAATAACCACGGTTTCATACACCCCTGCATTTATAATCATTGCAGTATTGGCTCCTTTGGCAGTACTGTCTATCTATATCTTAATAAAAAAAGTAAAACCTGTCGAATTAGATTCGATATGATAAACACCAAATTAAAAAATCACATATGACATCAAAAGAAAAAGTAGCAGTTGTAACGGGAGCCACCGGTGGTATTGGGTTTCAAGTTGCAAAAAGACTCGGACAGGATGGATATACTGTTGTCTTGAATGGAATAGAAGATGAGGATGGAGCAAAGCGAGTTGAAGAGCTTACAGCCGAAGGTATCTCAGCCGAATATTATGGCTTTGATGTTACAGATGAAGAGGCTGTAACTTCCAATATTACCGCAATAGGAAAAAAATATGGTAGAATTGATGTTTTGGTAAACAATGCCGGAGGCCTGGGAGGTAGATCAAGGTTTGAAGAGATGACAACCGAATTTTACAGGTTCGTAATGGCATTAAATCTTGATTCAGTGTTTTTTGCTTCAAGAGCTGCCATTCCTTTTCTTAAAAAAGGAGAAAATGCCACAATCATCAACTACACCTCGAATGCCGGATGGAATGCCGGAGGGCCTGGAGCAGGCATCTATGGAACATCTAAAGCAGGAGTACATGCAATAACAAGAGCAATGGCAAAAGATCTGGCTGAATATGGTATTCGGGTAAATGCGGTATCCCCAGGTACGATTGATACACCTTTCCATGCTCAGATTAAGTCTACTAAACCGGAAGTTTTTGCTTCTTGGAAAAATAACATTTTGCTGGGGAGACTCGGCCAACCTGAAGAGGTGGCAGCGGTCGTCTCATTCCTGGCAAGTAAAGATGCCTCCTTTATTACTGCTGAAACCATACAGATTGGAGGGGGACAAGCTTTAGGAATCTAAAAATAGGAAATGGGTAAACTAGAAGGAAAAATTGCTATTGTTACAGGAGGTTCAAGAGATATTGGCCGTGCTATATCTATTAAATTGGCTAAAGAAGGTGCCAAGGTAGTTGTAAACTATTTTAACTCCGAAGTTGGAGCCCAGGAAACCTTAGATGAAATAAGGTCTTTGGGCAAGGAAGCGGTTGCTGTAAAGGCAGATGTATCCAAGCTCGATGATATCGCAAATTTAAAGGCTAAAGCTGTAGCAGCTTATGGCAATAGAATAGACATTCTGGTTAACAATGCCGGTGGTCTTTTCGCTCGAAAAACGCTGCAAGAGTTTGACGAGACCTTTTATAATCTTGTTCTCGACGTTAACTTTAAGTCTACAGTATTTGTTTCCCAGGCCTTTGAGCCCTTAATGGGTAAAAATTCCGCTATAATAAATCTTTCGTCTCAAGCGGCACGGGATGGGGGAGGAGGCGGATCTGCCTTGTACAGTTCCTCTAAAGGGGCAGTGAGTACGTTTACCAGGGCCATGGCAAAAGAACTTGGCCCCAAAGGAATTCGGGTAAATGCCATTTGCCCTGGTTTGATCGGCACAAAATTCCATGACGATTTTACCAAAGATGAGGTCCGCACCAAAGTTGCTGCAGGAACACCTTTACGAAGAGAAGGCAGCGCAAAAGAAGTGGCAGATCTCGTGGCCTATTTGGCCTCAGATGAATCTTCGTTCATTACGGGTGCTAATTTGGATATCAATGGCGGTTTGGCCTTTAGCTAGTACCAACCGATATAAAAATTATATAGAAGAAAAAATTTAAATAGTGAAAAAAGTAGTAACCTTCGGAGAGATTATGCTACGTTTGGCTCCTCCCGGATTTTTGCGATTTTCTCAGGCAAACAGTTTTGATGTGGTCTACGGCGGTGGTGAATCTAATGTTGCCGTGTCATTGGCAAATTATGGTGTACCCGTTGATTTCGTAACACGCCTACCCGATAACGATATAGGGCAATGTGCCCTAATGGAGATGCGGAAAAGAGGCGTTGGTGTGGACAAAATCATATTTGGTGGAGACCGCCTGGGAATCTATTTTTTAGAAACCGGTGCCGTATCCAGGGGAAGCAAAGTAGTCTACGACAGGGCGCATTCTGCCATTGCCGAAATAAAAAAGGGAATGATCAACTGGGATGCCGTATTTGATGGAGTTGAATGGTTTCATTGGACCGGTATTACTCCGGCAATTTCTCAAGGAGCAGCAGACGTTTGCCTGGAAGCCGTTGAGGCTGCCAGTCAAAAAGGTGTGACCATTTCCACAGACTTAAATTATCGCGCTAAATTGTGGAAGTATGGAGGTGATAGAGAGGCTATAATGACGGCCCTGACCTCTTACTGCGATATTGTTCTTGGCAATGAAGAAGATGCGGAAAAGCATTTTGGTATTAAACCCAAAGGTTTGGATATTACCACTCAGGGAGAGCATGTAAAGGCGGAAGCCTTTCTCTCTGTTTGTCAGCAGATGATGCAGAAATTCCCAAACGCCAAAAAAGTTATTACCACCTTAAGGGGCTCAATTTCAGCATCTTATAATACTTGGGCGGGTGTTTTGTACGATGGAAAGAAGATGTATAAATCTCCTGAATACCAAATCACCGATATCGTAGATCGCGTAGGGGGAGGAGATTCGTTTATGGGCGGACTTATATATGGACTTCTAAAATATCCTGAAGATGACCAGAATGCTTTGAATTTTGCGGTAGCCGCTTCCTGTCTTAAACACACCATTAAGGGAGATGCCAATTTGGTTACGGTTGCCGAAGTTGAAAAGTTAATGGGAGGAGATACCTCCGGAAGGGTAGCTAGATAATAAAGCATATGGCGCAGTATTCAAGAATTGAAGTGGTATCCGTCATGGACGAAACAGGTTTGGTCCCGCTGTTTTATCATTCAGACCTGGAATTGGGAAAAAATGTTTTAAAGGCTTGCTTTGATGGCGGTGCCCGGATCATGGAGTTTACGGCAAGAGGAGATTTTGCGTTCCAGGTATTCTCTGAACTGAATAAGTTCGCGATAAAGGAACTCCCAGGGATGATTATGGGAGTAGGTTCTATAACAGATGCCGCGGCAGCCTCTTTATTTATGCAAATGGGTGCCAACTTCATTGTAACACCTTCTTTAAGGGAGGATATTGCGAAAGTATGCAACAGAAGAAAAGTACTTTGGTCTCCAGGATGTGGCACACTAACAGAGATAAACAAAGCCGAAGAGCTCGGATGTGAAATTGTAAAATTGTTTCCAGGTGCTACCTATGGACCTTCGTTTGTAAGTGCAATAAGAGGACCGCAACCCTGGACGAAAGTGATGCCTACCGGCGGAGTCAGTACGGAGAAAGATAACCTGAAAGCATGGTTTAATGCCGGAGTAAGTTGCGTGGGCATGGGCTCTAAATTAATTAGTAAAGAGATCTTGGAACATAGAGATTTCAAGAGCCTGGAGCAGTTAGTCCGAACTACGCTTAACACTATTAAGAACGTCCGAAATTAATTTCGTGGAAAACAAGGTAACCATCAAAAAACCATTTCTAAAAAAACTGCTTGCCGCAATATTGGCATTCGGTCCGGGAATTTTCGCCATTGGTTATACTATAGGTACTGGTAGTGTCACCTCTATGATAGTTGCCGGAAGCACTTATGGCATGCAGTTACTTTGGGTGTTGCTTTTGAGTTGTTTTTTTTCCGGTGTGCTAATGTATGTATATGGCAATTACACTCTTCTTACAGAGGAGACTGCATTATTCGCCTTTAAAAAGCACCTTAAATGGGGTAAGGTCATTGCCATTCTTATCATTGTAGGGATCACCTTTGGGCAATGGAATTCGCTTATGGGAATATTAGGAATTTCTGCAAATATCATCTACGAAATATTTCATATTTACTTTCCAGAATTAGCCTCGCGCAAATACGAAACCGTACTCATTATAGCTATTGTAGTAATTGCAATAATGTATGCTCTTTTGTTGGTTGGAAAATACACCTTTTTCGAGAAGATTCTCGTCATTTTTGTATCCATCATGGGACTGTCTTTTCTCATTTCACTTTTCTTGGTTTACCCAATGCCTATTGAGGTAATAAAAGGATTAGTGCCCACTATTCCTAAGGTTCAAGGGGGTAAAATGCTAGTAGCGGCCTTTGTAGGAACCACTATGGCCGCGGCTACCTTCTTATCGAGGCCACTTTTTGTAAAAGGCAAAGGCTGGGACAAGAATCACCTGGGTCATCAAAAAAAAGATGCCATTACTGCCGCCATACTGGTATTTGTTATTAGCGGAGCTGTTATGGCTGTAGCGAGTGGAGCGCTATTTCATCAGGGGAAACCAGTTACTGAAGTTTTAGACATGGTGAATACCTTAGAGCCGATTGCTGGAAAGTTTGCTTTAACACTGTTCTTCTTCGGCACGTTGAGTGCCGGACTCTCCTCTATTTTCCCCATTTTGCTTATAGCTCCAATTCTAATTGCAGATTATCAGTCTGGAGAGCTAGATACCAGTTCCAGGCAATTTAAGATCATCACTGCGTTTGCCTGTTTGTTCGCCTTAATAGTTCCAATATTCGGATCAAACCCCATAGAAATGCAGATTCTATCGCAGGTTTTTAACGTATTCATTTTGCCGGTGGTGATCATAGGAATCATGTTGTTAATTAATCGCAAGAAGCTTATGAAAGGGCATACCACCAGTATATGGATCAATATTGCGCTGCTTCTTGCCCTATTCTTTTCTTGTGTGATTTCCTACAATGGGATTATGGCTTTATTTGCATATTTCTAAAAGCGACATAATTGCTTTAGAAAATCAATAAGGATCTGAAAGAAATACTGCTGCAACCCATTCTAATTTTTCTGAAAGCGCTCGGCAAAAAACGCATACGTCAATTGGTACGCCTTTGGATAGGGCTGGTCGTGCCCTGTATTGGCGTGCTGGAATATTTCAAATTTATAATCTTGCCTCTGCAGTGCATCTAAGGAACGTTGAATGGCCACTGCGTTAGCTATAGGAACAGCGCTATCTTCAACCCCATAGTGCATTTGAGATGTTGGTAAACTTTCAAGAAAATAGAGCGGTGAAGAGGCTAAAATTTTATGGCGAACCGACTCTAAATTAGATTTTTGCAATTGCTGAGATTCCAATAAGAAATGGTCAATGAATTGGGACGCACTTCCCCATCCCTGACCGGGTGCCCAGCGTTCCCATAAAGCCCACTGAAGTTGTTCTTGTATGGTCCAACCAAATGTGCCCATGTTTCTATACCACCCAGAAGGGCCGGCCCAGTTGACTACACCATTAATTCTATCGTCCCTGATGCCTACGAGCATTGCTACAGTACCTCCTCTGCTTTTACCAAAAACCGAAATACGTGAAGAATCGCATTGCGGCACTTCATCCAATACCACATTGAGAAAGGCAATAGCATCATCCGCGGCACCATCCCAGGCATCGTTTGGTACGCCTTCGGAGGTATATTCCTGATCTTTAACAATCAGAGTATTTCCCCTAAATGAAGGAATAAGGATAATTGCCTTTTCTTGGTTGGCTTCCAATATTTTTGGTGTTTTCGCCTTGCTAATTTGAAATGCTGAATATCTGGGATTAACACCTCTCAACTCCAGAATAACGGGCGAACTATTTAATTTTGCCCCTTCCGGGATCAGTACTGCTCCTAAATGCCTTTGGCCGTATACCTCATGACTTATCATTTGAAGTGCATAAGTGCATTCGCCTAAAGTTATTTCCTCTCCCTGTACAAGCTGGTAGTTTTTACTCCTCAAATCCCTGTTTTCCCAATCTTTTCTCACCGCTGCTATTTCGTCTTGCGTGGGTTTTTCAAATAAGGCTTCTATGGTGAAAGGCAGTTTCCATGAGTTCTTAGGAATTGCTGGCGGGTCTGTGCCTTGGAGTAAGCGTAGCGCAGCCGCATTCATTGAATCCGTGGAGTCTAGCTGAAAGGCTTGTTGAAAGGCAAGAAGGGCGCTTTCCCGATCCTTGAGCAAAAGAGAAGCTAACCCCTTTATTTGATACAAATCAATAGAGCTAGGATACTTTTGAAGGTATTCTGAGACGAAATCAAATGCGATTTGAGGTTGCGATCTCCTGGCACGCAGTAAGTTAAATCCAATACTTGCAACACGTTCTTCTGTAAGTTCTTCAGCCGAAGCGTTCAATTTGGCGATCCCTTCTTTCAATTTTCCATCAAGAATTAACTCAACAGGCTTATACTCACCTTGCCGTAACTTGTGGGCCGTGCCTTCAATTTGATTGTTCCCTGTGGACTCCAATGAAACTATTTGGCCAGTGCTATCCCTTTTAAATTCAAATTTCATCCTCGGATGTAATAAAGCTTCGTAACTATCCGTGTCAATAGCATCTAAAATTTGAGTAGCATGCCAAAAACTGGGTAAAAGAGTTAGCAAGCCTGATTCCTCTTTTATATCCAATATCAAATCTTCGGTAAGGGCATATCTGCCTTCATATTCTGAAAACTGTTGTAGCGCTTCTTCATTCTTCTTATTTGAAGAGGTGCAACCGCAGAGAAAGATTAACAAACTTAATACTCCAATTCCAAACTTGTTTCTCATAAAACCTATTTTGATTGTTTGGCAAATTACCATTATGGCGACTTTTACCCCTGAGTTTATCACCAAAGGCACTATTTACACATATAATGAAATAGAAGACTTCGATTTCAAGCTAAGCCATGAATTTTAGAAAGAACAAACGCTATTGTACCGAGCGCTAAATTGCGGGCTCTAACTAATGGTTCATCTTCCTATCAGAATAATTTTAGCTAAATTTAGGAACCGACTAGTTCAAAAGTAAACTTGCATTTAAAAAATACCTTCCTTCCTATAGATCGTTATTTTGGAAGGTGTAACCAACAAACCAATGATAAAATTCTTTCGAAGAATTCGCCAGCAAATGTTATCCGAAAATAAATTTAGTAAATATTTTTTCTATGCCATCGGCGAAATAATACTTGTGGTTATAGGTATCCTAATTGCACTGAGTATTAACAATTGGAATGAGCAGTATAAAACAAATAAAACGGCATTGGCCTATTTGAATTCCCTTCATGAGGAATTTGAGTTTAACCTTGCCTTGCTAGACAGTACAATTAGTGTTGCCCAAGAGTTGTCTAAAGGAGCAGAGGATATGCGTACACTTTTTGATCCTCAAGTTTTAGATACGGTTTCTGAGCAACGTATTGGCAGGGCCTTTGGAGAATTAAATAGGGAGGCGGTTTATACGCCCAGTAATGGTGTATTGTCTGAAATAATCAGTTCTGGAAATCTTAAAATCTTAGATAATGAGAACCTAAAACAACACCTGGCAAGTTTTGAAAAAAAGGTAGAGCGGCTGCATGTTCAGGAAGATGAAGTTTTAAGGCTTCGTACCGAAATGAGTGTTTTTTTAAGGCAAAAAGGAAGTGTGGAAGCGCTTTCTTCTGAGGTTGATGATAGCCCTAAGGATCTGGTAACCAATAAGCCGCTATTTAGGTCCACCTACTTTAAAAATACCATAGTCTTTTATAGTTTGGTTCAGCAGGCCGCGGTGCATTCTTACTACCTCCCACTTAAGGCAGAAATTGAAGAAATAATAGCCTTGATTGAGGATGAAACAGAAAGGCAATCATGATTTTTTCGATATCACCACTTTTTTCTGAACCAGACTGTCTTTATCCAGGCTGTCACATAAATATTGCGCTACACTTTGCCTGCTAATTGTTAAGCTGGGCTTTGGTTTGTTATCAAAAGATTCTTTGATGATCTCTGTTTTCTTTGAATTTGTTAGGCCCGAGGGGCGCACAATGGTCCAATCTATTTTTGATTTTACCAGTATTTCTTCCTGTCTTTCATGGTCTCTGTAGGCCATTCCAATGTTACTGTTATCTATGAGCCACCTGAACCATTTTGGTATGTCTTTTTTGGTTTCGCCTACGCCCCAGGCGGAGCATATTACTATGCGTTTTACACGGCTGTTTTCCGCAATTGGAATTAGATGGGCCATAACTTCAGAGAGATAGTTTTTCGGTGTTTTTAAACCTGCCCAGGGAAAATCTGTTTTCCTGGAGATATTGAGTACATTAATGATACCGTCACAACCATTCACAAGCTGTTCTAAGTCTCTTTTGCTGTTGCAATTTCCCTCAATTACGCCGATCCCATCTCTATTTGTTATACGTCCAGATTCCCTTGCCAGGCACTTTACTTCATAGCCAAGCTCCAGTGCCCTATTTAGCACTAATTTTCCAGTTCTCCCTGTCGCTCCAAGTACTGCAATTTTCATAAGATGCCTCGGGCTTTGTATATGTTATAGCCAAACCAACTCATGTGATTTTAGCTTGTTCTTAGTTGTTACTTTTACTGGTAATGTTAAAGGGGTGGTTCGCCACCTGCAGGTTTTTGTGCTTAATTTCTTTGTTGATCGCGATTTCGGCACCATATGTCTGCCTGGGCTTTCCTTTGTTAAAGGCCGCTCTTGTATGTTCTTTGAAGAAGATGATTAGGCCTTTTTCATCTCCCAGTGCCAAAAAGTTTTCTGAAGCCCTTTGATATTGCTTTAAACTTGCGGGCCCGGCGATACTGTCGGAAGAGGAGTATACATCGTCAACCACCAATCCAATTTCACTGATATACAGTACATCATTTACTGTAAAACCTCCTTCTGCTGGGTTGTTCAGGGTATGGCGGGCTATATACTCTACGACATTCCCGGCCGGGTCATAGAAAAACAAAGAATGTGCGTCCCAATGTCTGAAATGAACAATATTGGCGCTCTGGTAGGCTTCATCAAGCAAGTGCGGGGGAGGGCTTATAAACGCTGCTTTTGATTTTTGCCATTGTTCCGCTTGCTTAATTTTGTTTTCAGGAATATTAAAGGCAAAATGGTAAAATGGAGCGTTTGATTCATTTGTCTTTCTAAAGGTTAACAAAGAACTCCCTGTTCTAAAAGAACATTCTGTGTCGCTCTGCTTCAGAATCTCAAAACCTAATTTGTGATGATAAAACTGAATAAGCTCGAATAGCTCAATGCCAGTAAAAAGCTGAATTTCCTTAATGAGTTCATCAGGGCCCGGATTGCTGCATGCACTTGCTAAAAGCTGATGCCCGTTTATCAGGCTTGCAAACGAAATCATTCCGCAATGTTTGATAAATTTTCTCCGCTTATTACTTTTCTCGGCATTCATTTTTCATTCGTTTCAAATAAACCTTATTCCTCAATCAAATCTGTTCTCATACGATTTATAGCTTCCCGTTCCATTAGGACTCCACCATAAATAATTTTCTGGATACCATGCGCAAAATTGATTTCTTCCAGCGGATTTATTGATACTAATAACAAATCTGCTCGTTTCCCAATTGCAATTTTACCAAATTCCAGACCTTTATTCTTACTGTGCAATTCAATGAATCTGCCGGCATTAGTCGTGGCTGTTTTGAGAGCTTCATAATTGCTCAAACCAGATTTTGTCATCTCCGATAACTCCAGATACATGGATTTGCCAGGATATACTCCTGATACCGAGGCATCTGTACCTGCCAATAAAGGAATTCCGGCACGATGAAATTCTCTGGTAAGCACTCTGCAAAACTCAAATTTTACCACTTCTCTGGCATCAAAAAATTCCAAATTGCTTCTCGTGGTGGGATTATTTCGCATCCAGCCGCGCCTCTGCCTACTGGTCAGAAACTGAAATTCCGGGTCGGCGATTACTTTTGCCAGATCATCTAACTGAAAGCGCGTAGCTGCAACAAACGACAAATTTGGTGTTACCCAGGCGCCACTTTCCTTTATTTTTTGTACCAGGGCGGGAATTTTGCCTTGGTCAGGACCCTTCTCTTTTCCGCATTCTACACAATCAAAGTAGGAAAAGAAAAATTCCTCCATATGCGCTATCATATCCATTCCTCTACTAAGGGCATAAAGTGCTCCGGGTTTACGTGGTATATGCCCCACTACGGCCATTCCTTTTTCATTTGAAGTCTGCATCACGGCATTAAAGGCATCTTTTGAAAGCCTATTATAGATCTTTATGAAATCATAACCTTCCTCAGCTTGTTTTTCTACAATTTCTTTGGCCATTTGAGCATCTTTAATGGCCAAACTCACCGGTTCTGACCAAATAGATGGGTCTCCATCTAACATGGGCCCGGTCATATAAATAGTTGGTCCCTTGGTTTCTCCGCTTCTGATGGCCTCTTTCAACTTAAACAAGTCGATACCTCCATTTGGACCGCTGAGTTGAAGTACCGTGGTAACTCCGTAGTAGAGATAGGAAAGCAGTTCGATTTCCGACCTGATATGGACGTGCATATCAGATAAACCGGGAAGGAGAAAGTTATTATTCCCCTCTATCATAACACCGCCCGGGTATGCTGCCAGCTTCGATGTTTTTCCAACCCAATTTATCTTGTCATTAAGCAAAACAACCGACATATTCTTTTGGATGACAGAATCTAGCATGGTTATGAGCTGTACATTTCTTATCACCTTGTAATCACTGGGTTTTGTGGCCTTAGGGAGATTTAAATCATGCCTCGGTTGGCATTCCACCGACGCTAAGGTGCTGAATATGACACCAAAAAAGATCAAATAGTTACCCCATTTTTTTGTAAACATTTGCTTTTTAATTAACTCATTTATAAATACTGACTTGATCACAAACCTATGAAATTCAACGAATTAAACGTGTTGATCAATAAGAATTAGATTCCCATCTGGGTCGGCCAACATACAGCTAGCGGGCCCTTCGGTATTTTCCTCTGCCTCGTTTAGTAGTGAAATACCGTTCTCCTTCAATCTTTTTTGAATATTCCTTACATCATCAAAGCCCTCCAACAATTTGCACTCCTGATCCCAACCCGGATTGAAGGTCAAAATATTCTTGTCAAACATCCCTTGAAATAAGCCAATATTTATCTCCCCATTTCTCATTATAAGGTAGTTTTGAGTTATATCGCCGCCCACTACTTTAAAACCCAATATTTGGTAAAATGATCTAGATGCCTTTAAATCCTTTACGTTGAGGCTAACAGAGAATGCACCTAAATTCATATTGTCTTTATTTGTTTTAATAATGATTAGATAAACTGCCCAAAGAGTACTTACAAAAGCACCTTATAATTGTACCGTTAAAATAATTTGGTGGCCTCAAGCTATTAGCTATCTTTTCATGAGCAGCATTAAGGCTTCATGAAGTGCTATAGATCTGTTATTAGCTACATCAATATTGGGATAGCTACTATTTACTTTACCTGGAAAACCAAATGCCTTTAAGTGATTTATAATGGGTTCTACCAACCGGAATGGTGTCTTCATTGATCATCGTTAACTCGTATTTCCCTCCCGGATAGACAGAAATGGACTTAAAGGCCGGCATTTTAACGATATAAGATTTGTGGACCCTTGCATAGGATTTATCTAGGAGAGGTTCCAGGGTGATCAGTGCTTTGTCGTAAAGTTCTACTCTTCCATCCTTAAGGTGCATTTTGGAGTAGTGTCCGTATGCCTCAAAGTATAGCACGTCCTTTTCGAGAATACGCAGCAGGCGGTGTCTTTTTTTTACCATAAAATACTTAATGGCAATTTGTGGGGCCGTAGCCCTTCCTTTCATGCGATTAAGGGCTGTTTGCATTCGTACTTTGGTGAATGGTTTAGGCACAAAATCCAATACGCCGTATTCAAAAGCTTCAATGGCCTTTTCAGAATGGGCAGACACCACGATTACCCGGAAGGGTTCTGATAAGACAGATTTTAGTATTTCAAATCCATCCTTTCCCCTTAGGTTAAGGTCAAGAAGTAATAGATCAATTTTATTTTGTGAGATATGACTTATGGCATCTTTTCGGGAAACGCAAATATCTACGTCTGAATCGGTCAGATTTAAAATATCTTTTACCATCTTAGAAAGATACCTTGCAATATGTATTTCATCTTCTACAATCAGTATTTTCATGGAGCATACTTAATTAGAGTTCGCCATTGCATGTCACCGACCGCGGATGAATCTAAATGCCATCGCCCGGGATAGTTTTCTTCTAGTCGAGATTTAATATACATGAATCCCGTTCCATCATTTTTACAGCTTTTAGCTTCATAAGTCCCAAAGGAGTTAAAAGCTATTTTGATCTCGTTTCCTTGCTCTACAATTTCAAGCTTGAATAGTACACATCTGTCTATAGGTTCGCTATGCGATATCCCGTTTTCCATAAGAGTGTGGATTAGAGCGGGAGGCACGAGCAGCTCCTCTGGCTCGCAATGGTATTCAAACTGGTAGTCGATATCGTTACGTATACGCATCACTTTTAGATGAGATTGACAAAGCTTTATCTCCTCCTCAATCGGGACAAGGTTTTTACTGGTCATGACATTGAGCTGATGAAATTCCTCACTTAAAGATTCAATTAAAGAAATACTCAAAGATGGCTGATGTTCAATCAGGGAGATAATATTGCTTAATGTGTTCATCAGAAAATGCGGTTTGAGGTGTTTTTTCAATAGCTCTGCCTCAAGTCTGGATGATCTGAGCAACGACTTTTCGTGATCCCGTTTCACCTTTTGTTGGATAATTGATAAGGAATAAAGGTTTGAAAATACAAGAACAGCGTAACCAATGAAAAGGCTTGGATTAAATGTCATGGCTCCTACAAGGAAAACTGCAAGCCCTACCAAAGATTCCCAGGCGCCTGTACGTTTATGCTGAATAGCCCATATATTATATCCTGTGGCCAGAAGAGCTGAAATAAATAAAGATGCTATTGCATCACCGCTAAACACAAAATGTGAAATCGTCACTAAGATGATAGAAATGGCGATGTGAAGCTTTTTTTTCTTGACGTTAAAATTTTCAAGTACGAAAATTGGCAGCAACAAGGCGGCAATCAAGGATAAGGAACTGAATAACCATTTCCAGGTATTGTATTGCGAAAACAGGTAAGGCCAATATGACCTTGAATGCGACTGTATTATAAATGCGAACAATACAATATTGAAGACTGCAAATATTAGAAAACTTCTTTTCCTATGGCTGGCTACAAACAAAAACAAATAGTAAATAGCCACAGTTAAAAAAACGCCGGCGAGGGCAAAAAGAATTAAAGGCTTTATCACTACTCCCCGATGATAATCTCGTAGAACCACCGCGAAATCAAGGTTGCTTAGATTGTCTTGAAAATTGGAAACTCTTAGAGTTACTCTGTTTGATGTTAGATTGAGAAGACTATCAGGGAAGGCAATTTGGTAGTCCAGAAGTCCTGAGGTCTCATTCAATCTTGAATCACCCACCTTACCATTGACACCAACCAGGGTCCCATTTACATAAGCCTCATAGGCACCTAGTCCGCAAATGACCAACTCTTTCATTTGATGAGAATCACTTAAGCTGGGATCTCCATCAAAGTTTGTTTGAATCCAGAATTCTCCTTTTTGATAGGGTAATACGTAATATTCACCACTGTAATGTTCCTTAAGGCCCGTCCAATCCTGATTGAAGTTTTCTTTGTAAAAACTTTTGGAGGGTCGGACAAAATCAGATTCCTTGATATACCTGTTCGCCAATACCAGGAAACTATGCATCAATATGGCCAGGAGCGTGATCTTTATCCCTTTGTATAAACTTCTTTTGTCAATATTCATGTATCTCTCTCAATACTATACCCCGACAGGCTGTTTCTGATAACAATAAACTGAAATAGTTTAGGTTAGAACACCTGAATGCTATTTTTTTGAAATTTCACAATTAAATGTCAAATAATCCCCGCCAACTATTCTTATTTTGGACATAATCAGCATTTTCTATGCACGAACAACACTTTTTTAAGGTTCGCACCAGCTAGAGCAGCCCTAGGTTTGCTTAACTATCAATTGCAGTACATGCATTAAAGGTGCTTTTTGTGAAAGGACGAAATATAAATACAGCTAAGATCAAGTTAATTGTTTTGAAACAATAATCATGTTCCGATTGCTTGTGGGTAGTATCATCTACTTTTTGGCGAGTTGTTATCTTATTTATGCCCTAAGATGCTATTTCTTTCCAAATACCTTAAGAGTCAAAAACCTTCTTACTCCCAATACCTTTTTGGTTGTTTCAATGATACTTTTCTGGTTATTAGGGGCTCATGTGATGTATGATGTCTTAAGTAATCAAGGAAATCCTTAATGCGCTCCCAGCTTACCTGATATGTATTGCACGTGCGTTTGGTGAAATCATTGTGAAACCCTTTGCTTAATACAAATACATTAGAACTTCTTTTTAGTAAAAATGTCTTTGTATGGAAAATAACATAGTACTAATTCACGCCGGTATTGCGGTACTATTTCTACTGCTGCTTTTTTTCTGCTGGACGTATTGCGTGCTCCGCAACCTTATAAAAAAGAATAAAAGTGAAAATAAGCGCTCTAAATTTTTAAGTGTTCTCTTTTATGGCTTTCTCTCGGTACTATTTATCACCGGACTGTATCCACTAATTGTTTTAGGCAATGTAGAGCTGTATCATATTTTAAAACTTTTTGCCCTGGTACTGATCTGGTGGTTGTTATTTAGGGCCAAGCGACCGGGATTCATTACTGCCATGGGTTTATCAATCTTTGTTCTTATCCTGTCTGGTTTTAGCTCATTTTTAGATGCTCCCAAAATTCCACAAAAAAAGGGGGTTTTTGAGATGACCTCAAAAGGCCAGAACTCAGATGACCCTCTAGATAAGGGGAAAGTTATTTACTCTTCTCTCTGTGTACAATGTCATGGTGTTGACGGTAAGCTTGGAAAGTTTCAGGCGGCAGATTTGACTCAATCTACGCTTTCACAACCCGAAAAAGTTGCAATTATTACCAACGGTAGCCCGCTAACCGTTATGGCATCTTACGAACAACTGCTTACAACAGATGAAATTTTGGCCGTGGCAAGCTATGCACATTCTTTGCATGAGAATTAGTTCTATGAGTTTGTCTGGTATTCAAAAAACATCTTATAGATGCTTGCATTAGCACTGGTTACTTCATAAAATTTCGTTGCTTTATCCTTGGTCGTATGCTCTTTTTCCGCTTCGGATTTCATACGATGAAGCAATGCAACGCCCACGGCTTTTCGTCCAAAAGTGGATTTCACTTTGGTTTCATATAAAAATATTTTGACTGCGTCCTCCTTGCATATACCAAGGGTGTAGGCTACTAAAACACCAATGATTTGTTTATGATCGTATGCAACCAAGATATAGAGGTTATTATCTTCAAGTAATTGGGTTAGGCCTTTATGAGAAGCATGGTTTGAGGTGCTTGTCACATTCTCTGGTCGAAGTAATAGTAACAGTTGTGATACCTGTTCCCCTGCTTGGCCCCTAAATCTTTTGATCACTACCAAAGTTGAACAAATTACGTATCCTTTAAGGTAGGGAACTGGGAAATGACGTTTAAGGAATTGTGCTTTAGTGGCACTAATTCTTCATCTATGACAAGCTCATGACCACTTTCTACAGCTCGGAATAACTAATTTGAAAGGAACTAACCGTTTTTAGAAATTTTTCATTTGTTCTAAAGCATCTTCAGTGGTTTGTACCGGAAGCTTACAGGCATTATTCTTACACACATAAATAAAGGTCTCGCCGTCTATATATCGCGCTTCAAATAAGGGCAAGTCGCTTTGTTCTGAAGTACCCACGATCAAGGTATTAGGCAAGTATTTTGTATGCAACTCTTTAACCAGGGCAGGGGCCTTAGGTCCAACCACTGCAATCTCGTAATATGGATTGGCCTGCCGCAGGTATTGTCCGCCCCAATAGGCATAACTATAAGGTCTTTCTTTTAGAGCCGGAATTATAGCGGAGAGCATCGCTGCAGCTTTTTCCAGGGATTCGGTGTTGTATTCTATATGCCCGAACTGGAACAAGTTATGCGCCATGACGGCATTGGGTGAGGGGAGCACCCCATCATCTATTTTAATTATAGTAGCGATAAGGTCTTCTTCAGTGCTATAGCGGAACATTCCGGAAGCTTCGTCTTCAAAGGTCTTAACAGCGGTATTGTGAAGGTTTTGGGCAAAAGTAAGGTAGCCTTCCTTTAAGGTTGCCGAATACAAATGCAAACTGGCATCCACCAGATAAGTATAGTCTTCTAAAAAGCTCTTTGCTCCTTTATCACCCTTTTTAAAAGAGTGTAAAAGCCTACCATCTTTATAGCTCTTGTCTTTTAAAAAATTAAAGATTCCTTCTGCCTTACTCAAGTAGCTATCTTCATCGAATGCCTCATAGGCTTCGACATAGCCTTTTATTAAAAGCGCATTCCAGGAAGTTATGATTTTGTCATCCGTATTGGGTGCCACACGCTTTTGTCTTGTTTCGAGAAGTTTTTGCTTCCACTTCTGTCTTTTTTTCTCAATTTCATCTATGGAGATACCATTTGCGCTGGCGAACTCCATATCGTTCTTAAGCCGTTGTAAAATGTAATGACCCTCCCAGCTTTCTCCTTCTTTTACATTAAAATAGTTTGAAAAAGACAGATAGTCTGCACCCATTATTTTCTGCAGTTCTTCTGTAGACCACACGTAAAATTTGCCTTCTTCGCCCTCACTGTCGGCATCCAGAGAAGAATAATAAGCCCCTTCCGGGTGTCTCATTTCACGGTCTAAAAAGGCTGCCGTTTCTAAAACAACCTGCTTATAAAGGGGGTCGTTGAATTTCTTGAAGGCCTTTGAATACAGCTCAAGGAGTTGCGCACTGTCATACAGCATTTTTTCAAAATGGGGCACCTTCCAAAATCGGTCCGTACTGTATCTGAAAAACCCGCCTCCAATGTGATCATAAACACCGCCCAAAGCAATTTTGTCCAGTGTAATTTTTACGAACTCCAGGGTTTCTGCGTCTTTTGTGAGACTGGCGTAGTCTAAAAGATAATCCAAACCAGCGGGCATCATAAATTTCTGCTCGGCCAGGGTACCTCCCCACTCCAGGTCCCACAGTTGTTTCCAGAGTGCAACACTTTCCTTTAGCTCCTCAATAGACAAACTTGAAGAAGATGCTACGGGTGTTATCAGGTTTTCATCCTGAATGCCTTTAGCCACCATAGCGGCATATTCATTGGCTTTTGCAGGGTCTTTTTTGTACAGCGTGCTGAGTTCTGTCAATACTTGATTCCATTGCGCTTTAGTATGGTAGGTGCCGCCGTAGAGCGGCTTGCCGTTGGGAAGCACTACCACATTCATAGGCCAACCGCTATTCCCTGTCATGAGTTGTACCGCAGTCATGTACACCTGGTCCACATCGGGTCGTTCTTCACGGTCTACTTTTATACTGATAAAATTTTCATTCATAATTTTCGCCACTTCTTCATCAACAAAAGTCTCTTCTTCCATAACATGGCACCAATGACATGAAGAATAGCCAACACTTATAATGACCAACTTACCTTCCTTTTCGGCCTCTTCAAAGGCCGCTTCACTCCAGGGCCTCCAATCAACTGGATTATGGGCGTGCTGCAGCAAATAAGGACTGGTTTCATTAATTAATGCATTCGTAAACTTGTGTTCCTCATCCTTTGAGCCTGGGTTGTTTTTACAGGAAGTAGACAGGAGAGAAATTAAAAAAAGGCAGGTAATAATGCAGCCAAAAGTGCTGTTTCGTATCATATTCATCCTTCGTATCAGCAGGCAAAATACAACAATTTATATTTTTTAGAAGTCGAATTAACATATGCTTACTTCATAGTGCGGAGCAGGCGATATTTTAAAGCCACATTTGTTGCTCTTTTTTTGTGAAGCATAAGTATTTCCCTTAAATTCTGCCGCGTTATCAATAGCACCACATAGAACGGTAAATATTAGCCCAAAATTTATAGAATGAAGAAATGGATCACAACGGCCTTAGTACTAATTTTAACTATATCGGCCTGTAAGAATACTAAAGACAGCAAAAAAGAAAAGACCGAAGAAGATAATAAAGCCTTTAGTATTGAAATTCTTGACGATGCTGCACTTGAACTTATTGATCCTGCTACCGAAATTAAAATACTTGCCGAAGGCTTTTCCTGGACAGAGGGGCCACTTTGGGTAGAAGATGGAGAATTTCTTTTATTTTCTGATATTCCCAATAACAAAATCTACCGCTGGGATGCTCGGAACGATACTATTACTTATCTACATCCTTCTGGTTTTACAGGAGAGAATTTCCCCGGTAAAGAACCAGGGTCTAATGGTTTGCTCCTAAACCAGGAAGGAGAGCTTGTTCTTTTGCAGCATGGCGATAGGCGAGTAGCCAAAATGAACTCTTCGATTTCCGAACCTAAAGCCGATTTCAGCACTGTGGTAGACAACTATAGAGGTAAGCGCCTTAATAGTCCAAATGACGCCACTTATGACACCAATGGAAACCTCTATTTTACAGATCCTCCCTATGGCCTTCCAGAACAAATGGAGGACCCGGAGAAGGAATTGGATTTCCAAGGCGTGTATTGCCTATTGAATTCTGGAGATTTAGTTCTTTTGGATAGCCTTAGCCGGCCTAATGGCGTTGCCTTATCTCCGGATGAGTCTGTTTTATATGTTGCTGTTTCAGATCCGGAGCAGGCGGTATGGTATAGTTACCAACTTCCGGAGCCTGGAAAAGTGGACAATAGAACTTTAATTCAGGATGTTACCCGCTTTGTGGGCATGGAGGGTCAGAAAGGACTCCCAGATGGTTTAAAAGTGCATAGCAAGGGCTTTTTGTTTGCAACAGGGCCCGGTGGCGTTTGGATTCTAGACCCTAAAGGAAAACCCCTGGCAAGAATTTATACCGGGCAGGCTACCGCAAATTGTACCTTAGCCATGAATGAAAAAGTGTTGTTCATGACTGCAGATGACTACCTGATGTCTGTTTCGCTAAAATAATACTACTGATTTATCGGTTTGTTAGATTCCACTATTTGCTCCAAAACCGCCGTCAACCGGGATTACAGTACCCGTAACAAATTTTGAAGCATCACTGCTCAACCAATGCACGGCACCAAAAAGTTCGCTGGGTCTACCCAGGCGTTTCATTGGTGTGTGTGCTATGATTTGTTTTCCTCTTTCGGTGAGATTTCCGTTTTTTCCAATCAGTAGAGATTTGTTTTGATCGGTAAGGAAAAACCCGGGGGCAACTGCATTTACACGCATCCCTTCACCCTGTTTTGTAGCAAATTCAATAGAGAGCCATTTGGTGAGATTCTCTATCGCAGCTTTTGCCGAAGAATACCCCATTACGCGGGTAAGCGGCCTGGAAGCAGACATGGAAGAGATATTAATAATGCTTCCTTTTTTGGTTTCTTCGAATAAAGGAAGAAATGCTTTTACAGGTAAAAATGTTCCCAGATAATTTAGCTCCATAACTTGCCGAAGCGCTTCCGTGTCGCTCTCCAAGATGCTTTGCTCTGGCATAACGATGGCTCCGGGCATGTTCCCGCCAGCTGCATTGATAAGCACATCTATAGATTTGAATTCGGAAAGAATATGTTGTTTAGCGGCCTCCAGCTCTTCTTCTTTGGTGACATCAGCCAGGGCATAAAAGGCCTTACCTCCTTCATCTTCAATCTCTTTTACAAGATCTTTTACCTTTGCTTCGTTCCTGCCCAGAATAATAATGTGAGCTCCTTCGCCGGCAAGGTATTTTGAAATGGCCGACCCTAGTACACCGGTACTTCCGCTTACAAGTATGATGCGATTTTCAATGCTGAACAAATTAGTCATAAAAGAATATTTTAACCGTATGAAACAGAATTATTAAGTTAAGAATGAAAGCTATTTGAAAGTACATAAAAAATAGGAAAGGCATAGCGGCCTGACCCAAAATTGTATTTTTAGGCGTAATTCGTAAGCGAATGAAGTTCTTGTGGTAGCATTTCCTTATTTTTAAAGAAATTACCTCCTGTGCGAATCCTAATAAAAGAAATTCCCTTGTTTCTGAAAGTACCTTTTGTGGCCTTCTTTAGCATAATGCTTATTCAAAGTTGCGCTTCTCAACCCACCTCTGTTCTTATAGCTGATGAAAAAGAAACGGTCGTTGTTGAAAACCTTCAGTACTATTTATATTATCCGGAAGAATATGCTGATAGCGATGACAAAGAGTTTCCTATACTACTTTTTTTACACGGTGGGGGAGAATCAGGAGATAGCCTTGGCGCCTTAAAATCTAATGGCCCCCCAAAACTGATAGCAGAAGGCAAGCAATTTCCATTTTTGATCTTGGCACCTCAGAATCCATATCCCAAGAAGTGGTGGAATACACGGGCTGTAATGCAGTTGTTAGATTCCGTTGTGGCAAACAATCGTGTAGATAAAAAGAGAGTTTACCTTACTGGACTAAGTCGTGGCGGAAGCGCTGCCTGGGAGTTAGCGGTACAGTATCCTGAAAAATTTGCCGCAATGGCCGTGGTCTGCGGCATGACGCCGGCACCTTATGCCTCATGGATCAACAAAGATATGGCTATCTGGGTTTTTCATGGAACGGAGGACAAATCCATCCCTTTTTCCGAATCGGAGGAAATGGTCAACAAGCTTAAAGAAATGGGTAGAGAAGTAAAGTTCACCGCCTATGAAGGGGTTGGCCACAACTCCTGGGTGAAAGCCTATGGCACAGAAGAATTGTACGGATGGTTTATGCAGCAGGCGCTTAAAGGGAAGTAAGGACTGTATTTTTTTTGGATACGAATTAAACCAGGACAAAAATGAAAACATTAAAGTTACTTTCATTATTCCTTTTGGGATGCATTTTGATTGGCAGTATTAAAACCGAAAGTACTGATCTTAGAAAATCAACAGAAGTACAGAAAAAATCGAAGACACCCAGAAATATTATTTTTATTCTTACAGATGACCATAGGTATGACTATCTGGGGTTTACAGGTAAAGTACCCTGGCTGGAGACTCCTAACCTGGATAAACTGGCAGCTGAAGGGGCTTATTTGCCTAATGCCTTTGTAACCACCTCCTTATGTTCGCCCAGTAGGGCTTCTATCTTAACAGGGCAATTTTCGCATAGCCATACCATTGTAGATAATCAGGCTCCTGATCCTGGGAATTTAACCTATTTCCCTCAATATTTGGAGAAAGCAGGGTATCAGACTGGTTTTTTTGGCAAGTGGCATATGGGAGACCATGGTGATGATCCGCAACCGGGTTTTACACACTGGGAGAGCTTCCCAGGACAAGGGGTTTACTATAACCCTACTTTAAATATTAATGGGAAGCGTACTGCCTACAAGGATTCTACTTATATTACAGATCTACTGACAGCGCATGCTTTGGAATGGTTGGATAAAAGAGATGAGAAAAAACCGTTTTTCCTTTATCTCTCGCACAAAGCAGTACATGCCGCTTTTAAGCCGGCGAGGAGGCATAAAGGGATGTACCACGGAAAGAAGATTCCTTTGCCCACAACTTTCGATCAAACTAAGACGGGTAAATACAAAGATCTCAAGTGGCCTCAATGGGTAGCCGATCAACGCGTAAGTTGGCATGGGGTAGATTATATGTATCACGGTAACCGCGATTTACATGAATTAGTCGTTGACTATTGCGAAACACTCCTTGGAGTAGATGACAGTGTTGGTGCCGTAATGCAATATCTGAAAGAAGAAGGATTGGATGAGTCTACCCTGGTAATTTATATGGGGGATAATGGCTTTAGCTGGGGCGAACACGGGCTAATTGACAAACGACATTTTTACGAGGAATCTGTAAAAGTACCCCCTTCTGGTCCGCTGCCCCGAGCTTTTTGAGGGAGGTAAGAAGCCTAGACAGATGGTGCAAAATATCGATATTGCCCCTACCATACTTGCAGAGGCTGGCGTAGCACAACCTCAAAATATGCCAGGTGTTAGTTTTATTCCTGTTTTAACAGAGGAAGCACCTTCTCGGAAGGAAGTATTTTACGAGTATTACTGGGAGTACGATTTTCCAATGACACCCACTGTCTTTGGAATGCGTACAGATCGCTACAAATACATCAAGTACCATGGGATATGGGATAGAAATGAGCTTTACGACCTGGAAAACGACCCGGATGAAATGTACAACCTTATAGCCGACCCCAGTAAGCAGGAACTTGTAAAGTCGATGTCGGAAGCCATATATGCCTGGTTACAGGAAACCAACGGAATGAATATTCCTTTAAAGCGCACTGTGAAGTACCGTTACGGAGATTTCAAGCACAAAAATGAGTACTAATTGACTGCTATTTTGTAGAAGCGGATACTATCGCCGCATTTTTTTGAGGCTCGTTAATCTTGACAAATTGTAGGTAATCGTTGTTTTTAGCTATCACGATATGGCGAACTCCATTTAGCTTTATCGTAGTCATATCCTTAACATCTCCCGGGGCGTAAAGTCCGCTTTTTCTACCTTCCACGGCAGAAAAGCCGCCCTTGCCATCACCTTTTAGAAAAAGGCCATTTCCGGCGTCATTCCGGGGCGTTTCTACTTCAGACCAGTGTAGGTTACCCACAATAAGGACATCTAAATGGGTGTCTTTATCAAAGTCTTCAACAAGGATTTGATTGATAGCCGATAGTTGAGCTAGCTTTGGTAGTTTGTGGCTTACAAACTTCCCGTCTTTATTTTCTAAAAAGATGCTTTCAAAAGATTTCACCTGGTAGTGGAGCGACTCTTTTAATGACTCCTCTGTATAGACATCTTCAAGTGTCGCTGTGGAGAAAGCGCTATAACTCCCAAATTTCTGTTTAATGGCGGGCATTTGCTGTGAAGAGCATTCTCGTCCTCTCAGCGGGTATTTTTCACCTTCATTGTAATAGCTGAGTACGATATCCTTGGTTCCGGTTTTGTCAAAATCATCAAAATAGATGTCAAAGGTTTCGTCCTCGTTAGCCTTGTACTTGTAGTTCAACCCGAGATTCCCGACAATGTAATCCGTATCTCCGTCCTGGTCAAAATCACCCGGCTCAATGCTAAACCACCAGCCTGCAGAATCTGCCATTTCAGGCTGATCTGTGGCCATCTCAAATTGCCCTTTATTGTTTTTTATGATGGTAATTGGCATCCATTCTCCAACCAGAATTAAATCTGTCCAGCCATCCTGGTCATAATCAGTCCATTCGGCATCCGTGACCATCCCTGCTTTGATAAGGCTGGGTGCAACTGTTTTTGTAATGTCCTGAAACCTTGGGTTACCCTTAGTACTTACATTTTCCAGGATATAGCTGTCGGCTGGCGCTGGGTAATTTCGGGGAACCAGTCTTCCGCCTACGAACAGATCAAGGTCCCCATCTTTATCATAGTCATGACTTTTTACTATAGAGCCGCTGGTTATCATTTCTGGGAGGGCGCTCTCCGACCTGGAAAAAGCTCCTTTTCCGTCATTGACATAAAGCCTGTCCTGGAGTCTCTTGGAATCTGGTTGAAATTCGTTACCACCGCTTACAATATATATATCCAGGTCCTCATCGCCATCGGCATCAAAGAGGTGTATACCAAGGTCTTCATAATCTTTATCCTCGTCCAGGCTCTGAATATGTTGTTTTACAAG